>DINW01000006.1:0-10335 GCA_002423705.1 Clostridium sp. UBA5530 | reverse complement strand
GTGGAGTTTAAACTCCACCAAAGTGGTTAGTCAAATTTCATAGCATATTAAGTTTTTAATTTAAATTCATTATTGCATTTTTTACAGGTCACTATGATTTTACCCTGACCTTTAGGTAATCTTAGCTTTTGGTGACACTTAGGACACTTAACTATTTTAAATCCTTTTCGTTGCTGAAAATTTCTTTTAATATTGCTAAACATCATAGGTATAACATCTAGGCTTCCTCTAGGGAGGTTATAGGGCAAGGACTTTCCAAACTTATTAAGTATTTTGTTCACCAATGATACGAATTTATTTTGTTCAGCGGTTCTTTTATAAATATCCTTAGAAAAAGCTCTAAATAGTATAATTATTAAAAGGACAAACCCTAGTAAGCTAGTATAGCGTCCAAAACTAAGGATAAGGCTAAGGACCATTAAAAACATAGATAGCAAATCAAAGCCGTAGGTGCCATATAAAAAGTTCACATTACCACCTCTCTTTCTATATTGTCAGATAACTTATATTATATATGCAATTTGTTAAAGTATATATGACATAATTATGTACAATATGTTAATTTAAAAAATATATAGGGTTAAGAATTTTTAGTAGTATTCGATAAAAGTGAAGAATAGTATAATAATAGTAAAGTTAACAAAAGGGGGCCAATATAGTGAAATATGAAATCCATGGAACTCCTCTGCCAGTGGTGGAGTGCAAATTAGAAAATGGTGAAAGTATGATTACAGAAAGAGGCTCTATGTGCTGGATGAGTCCTAATATGAAGATGGAGACAACCTCCAGAGGAGGAATAGGAAAGATTTTTGGAAGAATGTTTTCAGGGGAAGGCATGTTCCAAAATCGTTATACTGCATTAGGAGGCCCTGGGATGATAACTTTTGCATCAAGTTTTCCAGNNTAGTAATGGTATAATAGTACAAAAATCAGCTTTTTTAGCTTGTGAGGAAGGCGTGGAGTTATCTCTTCACTTTCAAAAGAAATTAAGTTCAGGATTTTTTGGCGGAGAAGGTTTTATAATGCAAAAAATCTCTGGAAACGGAACAGCTTTTATAGAAATTGATGGTTATGCCATGGAATATGAACTAAAATCGGGAGAATCTATAGTGGTGGATACAGGGTATTTAGCAGCTATGAGTGAAAGCTGCCAAATAGAGATACAAACAGTACCAGGGGTTAAGAACATGGTGTTTGGAGGAGAGGGTATATTTAATACTGTTGTTACAGGCCCAGGAAAGGTAATACTTCAAACATTGCCTATAAGTTCAGTGGCAGGTTCATTAAGACCTTATTTTCCAAGTTCATCATCATAGTCTTTATTTGAATTAAGAAAATAATTAAAGTAAGGCAAATCTAAATATTAGGTATGCCTTATTTTATTTACTAAGTATAGGATTATACCAATATTAAAAGGAGCATGAAATAATATGATGAAAAGAAATAGGTGGTTATATTTAGCACTAACTGTGGTAGTTATAATACTAGGATTAGGTTCTAGAAAATATGGAAATTATCTACCTGATTTTTTAAGGGAATATTCAGGAGATGCCTTATGGGCACTGATGGTGTATCTAGGTTTTTGTTTTTTATTTAGAAGAAGGAGCATAAGAAAAATAGCGTTGATGTCCTTAGTGTTTTCTTATGTAATAGAATTTTCTCAAATTTACCAAGGACAATGGATTAATGAAATTAGAGCTACCACATTAGGAGCTTTAGTATTAGGAAAAGGATTTTTATTCAGTGATTTAATTTGCTATACGGTTGGGGTTATAATAGGAGTAATCATAGATTTTTGTATTAATAAGCTTAGTTATAGGTGAAGTATTATATAAGGCAATCATAGGGCAATAGAAAATAATTTTGATTATATGCTATAGTAAGAACCTTTGAGATATAAGTGAATACTATGAAATTAGAAACTATTTCTAGGAGGCCCAGATATATGAATGCTTATGAACTGATAATGAAAATTCAACAAAAGATGCAGAAGGACCCTAGTTTTTCTCAAAAGCTCAATAATTTAGTAAAGGACTTAAATAATACTCCAGGGCTGCAACAGGAAATAATGAAGATAGCTCAGATGGACAATGAAAAGAAAAGACAAAATGCTTTAGACAAACTGCCAGAGAAGGTAAAGCGATCTGTTGTTGAGATAATTAATATTATCAATGGATAAAAATGATTAGCAAATTAATATAGCAATCATATAAAACTTGGAATCATATAGTTAATGCTTATATGATTCCAAGTTTTTTATATTTTTCATTTAGTTACATGACTTATATAGAAGAAATAATTGTTATATTTAGAATATATAATATGCATTGACATATATAGTAAAATAGATTACAATATATGTAACAATAATTATACATAAGTTAATTATTGTTATTATATTAATCTTGTGCACAGATTAATAACATATAATAAAGGGGAATGAGATTATGAGAAAAAAAATATTATCAGTAATGGTAGCTACATCATTAGTGTTAGGAACGGGGGTAGTAGCAATAGCATCTCTTGGTACAAGAAGTACTTATATTGCGTACTTGTCACCTACTATTGATGATGTACAGTATGGTAAAGGGAATGATTATTATGTTACTGCAACAGACTACGGTAATGTATATGAAGACCATAGTTTCATGGGGGGGGATTATCCCTCTAGTTTTATAGGAAGATTGGTTAAAAAGAGAACCCTGCTTCCAAATTTGGAAATGGATAGATCTACCGATCCTAATGGTTGGAATAGAGCCTCAGATATTAAAGGGGGAGATGAGTTTAGGACAGACATGGAAATTTGGAAAAATGGTAGAGCAGCATCAGGAATAACTGAAGATACTTTATATAAAATGGAATATTAATGTAATAGGTGGCCTAATTATACTTAGGTCACCTTAACTAAGCTTTTTTAAGTATAAGGAGATAATAATATAAATGAAAGGAACTCGAAGGTTTCGTATTTAAATTAAATATAATGCATGGTAAAGAGTATATGTAGAATTGATGAAATAACCATCTAAGGTATAGTGGAGGAATGACAATGAAAAAAGTAAAGGCTTTAACCAAGTATGAATTGATAAATTTTAAAAAGTCTAAATTATTTTGGACTNNTATATTAATTTTATATGCAATTGGAATAGTGCTATCAGTTTATCCCTATTTTTATTTTGAAAAGTCCTTCGTTAGTTTTATAATGAATTCTTGGATTCCTATGAATGTTATAATGGTTCCATGTTTATTAGTGGCTATAAATGTAGGAAAAAGTGAAAATGAAATCTTTAATTATTTGGATATATCCAATAAAGAAAAAATATTATCAAAGCTAATGCCTCTTGGAATCATATCTTTAGCTATTCTTATAATCAATATAGTAATTGCAACAGTCTTTGCCATAATATCTAACATATCTTTTCAAAATTATATATACGAAAGTGCTGGCTATATTTTAAATACCATATTGTTTTTAATAGTTTCCATGATTATAGGTTTATTTGTTGGCAAAAAAGTTGTTAAAAAAACAGGAGAAGTAGTTGGAGTTATTATTTCTATAGGTGTTTTCTTATTACTAACTAATTTTTTTAGGTTTTTTAATGTGGTAATACCTATCATAAATATAAGGCAAATGTCTAATTCTTTTGATCCTATAAGCTATGACAGAACATATTTATACCATAATGTTTTTTGGTTTCTTGTATCCTATATACTATTTCAAATTACATTTTGGACAAAGAGATGTAAAAAAATCATAAGTGGAGTTAAGGTGCTAACCATAATCACTTCAATAATTTGTTGTATATTTTTGGGGCAAAAAATATATTCCCTTAAACCCGTACTTTATGATAGTGGCAAAGGGATTATCAGTGAAACACCTGAACGAAAAATGGAGATAAGGGAAACTTTCAAGAGTGAAGAAGAAAAAAAATACTATGCTTATAAATATGATATGAATATAAAAACTGATAATGAATTTTATAACGATTGCACTATTAATGTAAAAATCTTAGAAGACAGGGTAGATTCCATAGAGCTTGGGTTTTATAAAAAATTTAATATATCCCAATTAAAAATAGATCATAAGGCCATGGATTATACAAGGGGCAAAAACAGCATAAAAATTCAACTTCCTAAAACCTTTAATAGGGGTGAGGAAATTGTATTAAATATAAAATATAGTGGTTATATAAATATTTCATGGCATCAAAATCAGCAATTGCTTTTCGTGAGAAATAATGGATTATGTTTAGCAGGACCCTTTGAATGGTATCCTAAGCAAAATGATGGAAGAGAAAAAGAATATAAAGTAAGCATAATTTCAGAAGGAAAAAATAAAATATATTCTAATTTAGACCAAATTGAACAATCAGAAGGTATACATTTAAATGGCAAGGATAGAGAAATTATATTGGTAAAAGGAAATCTTAAGGTACAGGAATATAAGGGGTATAAGATTATAGGCAATGAAGAGCTGATAAATGATAAAGAAAAGTTAGACTTTGTAATTAGAACAAAGGGAAAATTGAA
This sequence comes from Clostridium sp. UBA5530, assembly GCA_002423705.1. GTDB lineage: Bacteria > Bacillota > Clostridia > Clostridiales > Clostridiaceae > Clostridium_X. The sequence goes on along the minus strand of DINW01000006.1, from coordinate 5,808 downwards.
AAATACAAAGACAATTATACAAGTTCCATTGGAATATTATATAGATGAATTTTATCATAATGCCATAATTGTAAAGGGATTATAATAGAAAAGAGGAGATAACCATGAATACATTAAAAGTAACCAATCTTAAATATAGCTATAAAAATGTTGAAGCTCTTAAGGAAATTTCTTTTGAAGTAGAGGATGGTTTAGTTGGAATATTAGGTCCTAATGGAGCAGGAAAGACAACGGCTATGAAGCTTATAACAACATTGTTCTCAATTCAAGGGGGAGACATATATTTAAATCAGTGGAATTATAAAAAGGATCTAAAGGATATAAGGAGAAATCTAGGATATCTTCCTCAAGATTTTTCTGCTTATGGAAGTTTAACAGGAAAAGAACTTTTGGAGGTTATTGGAGATTTGAAATTGAATCTGGATAAAAAAGGTACTAAGGCTCACATAGATAGTATAGTGGAAAAGCTTAATATGAATGAATATATAAACAGAAGAATAAAAGAATATTCAGGAGGAATGAAGCAGAAACTAGGATTTGCTCAAGCAATCATAGGAGATCCCAAGTTAATTATTGTGGATGAGCCCACTACAGGGTTAGATCCTGAGCAGAGAAATTATGTACGAGAACTTTTCCCAATAATAAGTAAGGATAAAATTGTACTTGCTACAACTCATATAGTTGAAGACATAGAGTATTACTGTAATTATCTTTTAGTGATAAAGGAAGGAAGGCTGATCTATAAAGGCAAAAAACAACAATTCATAAAGGAAGTAGAGGGGATGCTTTGGAAGGCTACAGTGGATGAAAAAACCTATGATAACATTGAAAACCTAGGAAAGATAATAACTACAAACTATATAGATAGAAATATCACTGACATTAGATATGCAAGTAGCGTACCTTTAACTACAGACTCAGTTAACATAGTTCCTACTTTGCAGGACGCATATATAATTCATAGTTCCATGAAAGGAAATGAATTGATAAATGGTTAAGTACTATTTAAAACTTCAGAATAAAATTCTTGTTAAGAATTTATTATTTTGGACAACCATACTAGTATTAGGATTTAATTTAATAGTAAGAATATGGCCTGGCACCTTTATTAAAGATCCAGTTCTAAAACCTATAATACGGCAAGTGCCTCCAATAGCATTGTTTAATTACTGTGATGGGTATCTTTTAGTGTTATTTTTGATACTTATAATATTTCTTATAGGCACAGATTTTGACAATAGTATGGAAGAAATAGGATTAATAGCGGGAGGATACTCTTTTAACAAATTTATATTAAACAAAATTTCAGCTATATTAATATTATATGGGACGTTATATGTTGTGACCTTCCTTAATTTTTATAATTTATATATACAACTTGATTTAATAAAACAAATAATTTCATTAAAAGAAATACTTTTTTACTCCTTTACAACTAATTTATTTGTAATTTCTTTAACACTATTTTTATTATTTTTATTTAGAGATACCTTAGTTACAGTATCAGTGATCACAGCATTTTATTTAATAGAGGAATTTCTATGGAGATGTAAGCTTACTCAGACTAAGGGTATATTGGCACATGTTTATCAGTATTTTAGCTACATGAATAATGAAATATACAAAGTAAAGATTGCATATATAATAGCATCTATAATACTTTTATTTGGAGCCCTTATTTTGTCTAAAAGAAAACTAGGGGCAAAAAGAAATAAAAAATAGGAATAAGCATTGAATTTTATGGTATAATGTATTTAAATTGGTTGCTCCCTCCATAGCAACTGAAACATGAGGGTTGATACTACTCAACGTCAACTGAAATAAAGAGTGCAGTAACCAGAAATACTGTATAAAGCCCATAGGCTGAAATAAAGACTGGCTAATGAATTGCCAAAAAGACTGTATGACAATGAAGTTGAAAAATTTCGTTATCATGCAGTCTTTTAAATGTTTCATTTTATCTCATGTCTATCTGCTGCAAGACTGCTCCTTTTAGGTTGGGGATAACAGCAGCTACCAACCTACACAAGTTCAATATATTTATTATGCATGTACACAAATATTAGCTGAACCCAGATAAAATTAAATTATATTGTACTTTCGAAGTAACTCTTCTATAACTGTTCCGGAAATCTTTTTTAAGGTCTTCTTTTCAATAAGATTCAATATAAAAGGTAGCTTCATATCTATGAGTTTTTTGCCGTCCATCATCTTTGAGGTAGAATCTAGCAATACACGAACATCATAACAGGAACCAAAGACTTCAGGTACACCACGATCTACATTTAATAAGGTATAAACTGCTTCCATTGCTGTTCTAACAGAGTATTCAGTTGTAAACACAGTGTCTCTTACAGTATCAGAAAATTGACCTATAAAAGCAAAGTTTACAGAGCCATCGGGAACAACTTTTGGTCTATCTCCATGTGTTCTTGGCATGAAGAATGCTGTAATATAAGGCATCATACAAGGAATACAATGGGCAGATTTTGTAGCCATGTCATGTATTTCAGATTCAGGTACACCTATGTGATATAGCCATTCCTCAGTAATTTCTACACCGGTACATTCTTTCATAGGCTTCTTAATATAATCGCCAGGAACATCTGTAAATAATCCATATACCCAAACTACTAGCTGATCTTTTGGTTGATCTTTAAAGTGAGGTTGGCGGTTCAATGTGTAGCTCATAAGCCACTTTGAGTCTTTAACTGTTACAATACCACCAGTAACCACCTTGCCGCTGAAGGGATCACGTTTAGAAATCTTTTCAATGTAAGGAGGAATTCTGTCATCAAGGGTTGTTACAGTAGCAGATTCCCAATTGGTTGCCTTAGTATTGGTACAGAATTTGTCAGGATGTCCAAAGGAAGGATCTTGTTTAGCGATATTTCTCCAAAGCTCCCAACAACCTCCAACAGAATTGATAAACTCTGGTGCATGATTATCATCCCCATAAGAGGAATTCTCTGTACAGCTACCATTAGTTACAAATACTAGATCATTTTCTGTAAGATCAATACATTGTTCCTTGCCATTATGTTTGCAAACAATTTTTTTTGCAATCTTTTTAGAATTTTTAATATCAAAAATAACATTGGTTACCACAGTATCATATTGGAATTTAACTCCAAAGGATTCTAGATATTTAACAAGAGGAAGAATCAAAGATTCATACTGATTATACTTTGTAAACTTCAAAGCGGAGAAATCAGGCAATCCTCCTATGTGGTGAATAAATCTTTGTATATATAGCTTCATTTCCAATGCACTGTGCCAATCTTCAAATGCAAACATGGTTCTCCAATATAGCCAGAAATTTGAAGAGAAGAACTCATCTGTGAATACGTCAGAGATTTTCTTATCATACAAATCTTTATCACAGCTCATAAATAACTTCACAATTTCCATAGAAGCTTTTTCACTTAAGGTAAATTTACCTGCAGTATGGGCATCCTCACCTCTTTTTTCTATGGCTCTCATTAGAGAATAATTTGGATCCTTCTTATTAAGCCAATAGTATTCATCTAAAACAGAAGCATTTTCTGTTTCTAAAGAAGGTATAGAACGGAATAAATCCCACAAGCATTCAAAGTGATTTTCCATTTCACGTCCTCCACGAACGATAAATCCTCTTTGACTGTCATTAATACCATCACAGGCGCCACCTGGAAGGGAAAGCTCTTCTAATATGTGGATGTTTTCACCTTTCATTTGGCCATCACGTACTAAAAATGCAGCAGCAGCCAGAGATGCTAATCCAGAACCAACTAAGTATGCTGATTTTTTGTCCACATTTGCAGGTTTTTCAGGACGGGCAAAAGCTTCATAATTTCCATTGCTATAATACATAGTATTTACCTCCGAAATTTTATTTTAAACAATCTATATTTATAAGATAAAAAAAAATACCTAAGTTTTCTATGAACAATATAACCATGATGACTAAAATTTTGACATAATCATCATATTGTAAAAATTTCATAGCATGTAAAGGTATGAAGGTAAAGAATAAGTCAAATAGAAGTAACATTTTTCTTAAAGGTCATTATAAGAAATCAACAATCATATGATTTAAAGAGTAGCTAGATGCTTTAATAATGATTTTAGGAGGATGGGATGAAGAAAAGTGTTAAGATCCTTATTAGTATGGGAATTATTATAGTAATACTAGTGTTTATAGGGATATGCTACAAAGGCAAAGATCATAATGATAACACTAGTGATGAAGCTAAAGAAAATCTAATTAATACTAGAATTACTAAAGAAGTTGAAGATGGAATTTATAACATAGTGCCAATTACAATAGCACCCAAAACAATAGATAATTTATACTATAATGTTATAGGGAAAAACATAGATAATAAGGCTATTTTATTTGGGCATAGATACACAGAGCTAGAGGGGATAACTACTTTTAGAGGTAATAACTATAGATCATCCCCATCCTATGGCATAAGCAATATAAAAGAGAAAAAATTGCAGGAACAGTGGAAATTCAACACATCTTCAGGGTCATGGGGTGGAGGTTCGGGATGGACAGGACAACCATCCATCATAAAATGGCCAGAGGATATTAAAAAGATCATGAATATTAAAGATGAACTCAAAAATAATAAGGATTTTACCGAGGTAATTTATGCTTCTTTAGACGGAAATATATATTTTTTGGATTTGGAAACTGGAAAACCATCTAGAGAAAAGATAAAAGTTGGGAACCCAATAAAAGGCACTTTAACTATAGATCCTCGAGGTCTGCCTTTGCTTTATATAGGGGAGGGCATACCTGAAAATGGAACAGTAGGACTTAATATCTTCAGTTTAATAGATGGGAAGAAACTATTTGAACTTGATGGCTATGATGGAGACTCCTATAGAAGATGGCCAGCCTTTGACTCCTCACCTTTGATAAATGGAGATAGTGACACTCTTATTGAGGGAGGGGAAAATGGAATTTTATATTTGATGAAGTTGAATTCTAGATATGATAAAGTTAAAAATACTATATCGGTAGACCCTAAAATAACTAAGTACAGATATAAAGCTGGAACAGATGAGGGCAGGTTAGGTATAGAAAATTCTGTGGCAGTATATGCTAACTTAATATATTTTGCAGACAATAATGGATATATTCAATGTGTAAATCTTAATGATATGAAACCAGTATGGTTAGTCGACGGCCTTGATGATACAGATGGGTCATTGACTATAGATGTAGAAAATAAAACCCCATTTATATATTGTGGCAATGAGGTGGATCATCAGGGGATAAAAGGCATATGTAAATTAAGAAAAATAAATGGGTTTACAGGTGAGATTATATGGGAAAAGGCTTTTACCTGTGAATCAATAATAGGAGATAATGCTATTAATGGTGGTCTTTTAGCAACCAATATAGTTGGGAAGAATAAGATTCAAGATAAGGTTATATTCTCTTTAGCCAGGTATAAAGGATTTAACAAAGGTGCAATCATTGCCATGAAAAAAAATGATGGAACCATAGCATGGGAGACTGAAATTAATGATTATATGTGGTCTTCACCAGTGGATTTTTATGATGAGTATGGTAACTGTTATATAATTCAGTGTGATTCCGCAGGGCATATGCTTTTGATTGAAGGAGATACAGGAAAGATATTAACCACATTAACTCTTAATGGTAATATTGAAGCAACTCCTGCAATATTTAAAGATAATGTAGTAGTAGCTACAAGAAATGGAACCATTTATAAAATTAAAATCAAGTAAAGAATTATTAAATAAGAAGGTTTTATCAAGCCTTCTTATTATTGTTTTTAGAAAACCCCT
>DINW01000003.1 GCA_002423705.1 Clostridium sp. UBA5530 | reverse complement strand
TCGATTCCTGGTCCAGCCACCAAAAGATATCTACTAAGTAGGTATCTTTTTTGTTGCGAAAAAATTGAAAAACTTTTTTGTATTACAAAATTAAAAGATAAAATATAAATGTAAAAAATGGAGACATGCAAATAAATAATATTAGAAGGACAGGCTGTACTTCTGACAAAACAACACGTTTCTATAAAACCCCAAGAAGGTGGATTTATAACAACGAAAACTTCATATAGCAGTAAAAATTAATTATATCTAAATAATAAAAATGGAACTACTTCCAAAGGAATTTACACCTTTTATAGAGTAGTTCCATTTATTTTATCACTACTTAGATAAATTTCATTATATTTCTACTTATAGCATTCAAAAATATTATAGATTTTCTATCTGCCAATCTACAGGTTCCATACCATTAGACTTTAAGAAATTATTAGTCTTAGAAAATGGATTACTTCCAAAGAAGCCACGAGAAGCTGATAAAGGACTAGGGTGAACCGACTTTATTATACAATGACTAGGATTTGTTATTAAAGCCTCTTTATCCTGAGCGTTTTTGCCCCAAAGGATGAAAACCACAGGGTTTTCCTTTCCATTTACCAGCTCTATAACTTTATTTGTGAATTGTTCCCAGCCTTTGTCTTTATGTGAATTAGCTTCACCTGCCCTAACGGTTAATACTGTATTTAATAGAAGAACTCCCTGTTCGGTCCATTTTTTTAAATAGCCATTATTAGGTATATAGCAACCAAGGTCGTTCCTAAGCTCTTTATAAATATTTATAAGAGAAGGAGGAGCTGCTACACCAGGTTTTACAGAAAAACTTAAGCCATGGGCTTGATTAGGACCATGATAAGGATCTTGCCCTAAAATTACAACCTTAACCTTGCTATAGGGAGTAAAATGAAGAGCATTAAATATATCATATTTGTCAGGATAGATTACCTTAGTATTATACTCGTTAATTAAAAATTTTCTGAGCGTAACATAATAAGGTTTATCAAATTCTTCCTTTAATAAAGGATTCCAGTCGTTTTTTAATATGTCCATAAATTCACCTTCATATTTTATTTTATCTCATGATTAATTAGTATATATTTTTATTATAACATATAGCTGGTGAAAATAAATAAGGGGAAATATATAAAATAATGAAAATAATTGATAAAAATCAGGTTAATATATTTGAATTATATTACAAAAGTGATAGAATATATGGTATATACATGGAATAATAAACAATATTTACAATAAATATTAATATATGGGGGATTTATATGGTATTTTTTAAGGGTAGGGAGAAAGATATAATTACAGGTGTAGAAAAAGAAAATTTATCCCAAAGTAAGGGGGAAGAGTTGAATTTTTATAATCAAAGCATATCTTTAGATAAACTTTCAAGAAGAATTAATGATACCTCGGAAGCTATAATAAAACTTATAAATACCAACAATTTTATCAGTGACAACATGAATTATCAATTAAAATCAATAAATAAAGTTGCTGGTGAAATAGAGAATTACTCCGCATTAGCAGAAGAAGTTAGTGCAAGCATATTTGACTCAAGAGAGGAATCTAAAAAGACTATATTTACTGTGGAAACAGGGATAGAGGCTATAGCAAAAACTATAGATTCAATGTTTAACATAATTAAGGTTGTAGGGAATATAAAGGATCAGGTTATTAGCTTAAGCAATAAGCTAGAGAGTGTTAATGACATATTGCTTGAGATGAAGGATATCTCCTATCAAACTAATCTTTTATCCTTAAATGCCGCAATAGAGGCTGCACGAGCTGGGGAACAAGGACGAAGTTTTACAGTAGTGGCAACAGAGGTTAAAAAGTTAGCACAAAAGAGTGCAGATTTGACAGGAAATATTGAAAATATTATAAAAGACATAGGTGAAGAAGCTAGTACCACAATAGATGTAATTAAGAAAAGTGATAGTTCAATTAACGAAGGATTATCCTTAGCTAACGAAACTACAAACTCCTTTAACCTTATATCAAATGCAGTAAAAAATATAGAAGCTACCATTAATTCAATAAGTGAGGCCATAGAAAGACAAGTTGAATCCATAGGATATATAACGGAAGGTACTAATGATATGCAGAATATTTCAGAAAAGACTTTTTCTATAATGGAAAATTCCATAGTAACCTCTGATTTTGCTAAGACATCAATGGAGTCATTAAAAAACTTATGTAACAATATAAAAGGTAAACAAGAAGATTATAAAGAAAAACCTAAGACTTCTATTACAATGGCACTAGGTTATGATTTGAAACTTATGGATGGAGCTATAAATTATGTAGCAGATCAAAGCATACTGCTATTGAATACTTGCTCTCCATTAATTACTCAAAGATATAGTACAGAAGTAAATCCGGGAGTGGCTAAGACATGGTTTTTGAAGGAAGATAATTTGACTTGGGTTTTTAAAATAAGAAATGGAGTAACCTTTCATAACGGAGAGAAGGTTACAGCTAGGGATGCTAAGTTTTCCTTTGAAAGAGTATGCAATCCACAGTTAAATTCTTCTAATAGATGGCTCCTAGAGGCCATTGAAGGCTATGATGAATATGTAAATAAGAAAGCCAGAGACATAAGTGGCATTAGAGTGCAGGATGACTACACCTTAGAAATTAAGCTGAAATATACTTATTCAGGGTTTTTGAAAAATTTAACCCAATCTACCTGCATTATATACAGTAAAAACCAATATGAAAGAGATGGAAAATTAATAAGCTGTGGTGCATTCAAGGTATATGAGGCTAGTACTGAAAAATTAGTCCTTAGGTCATTTGATAAATTTTATGGAGGACGTCCCTATTTAGATGAGGTTGTAATAAATAATGAAAGAAGTTCATTAAAGTCTATAGAAGAAGGAAGAGTTTATGATTTATGTAAGTTCATGATTATTAATAAAAAACTTATAGAATTTAGTGATAGTAATGATGAAATTTTAGAATATTATCCTTCTTTGGCATTAAATATGTATTTATTTAATTTTAAAACCAAGAGTATCTTTGCTACAAATCCTTTGGCAAGAAAGGCTATTAACTATGCAATAGATAAAGAAGCTATAATAAGAAATGTTTTATGTGGAAAGGCAGAGAAACTTACATCAGCATTTCCTAAAGCTATATATGATTTCAGAGATAGTGATATTTGCACATATAATCCTAAGAAAGCAAGGGAATTATTGCAAAAAGCTGGCTATTCTCCAACAAGAGATAAATTAAGAATATTAAAGGGTAAAAACGATTTAATTGGAGATGCTATATGTGAATATTTAGACGGAGTAAACATAAAGTGGGAAGCTATAGAGCCAAATGAAAAAGGAATAAACGACCCTTCTAATTATTTAAAAGGAGATATTTTCCCAATTACTTGGATTGCAGATACGGGAGATCCTGATAATTATATAAGAGCTATATTCTATACAGATGCTTGTTATTACAAGGTTGGATATAGGAACGACAATGTTAATAATCTTATGGATGAAGCAGCTCGAGCAGTGTCCCCTCATAGAAGAGAGGACCTATATAAAGAAATAAATAAAAAGATTTTAGACGATTGTCCAGCAATATTTGTAGCAAATCCATTACAGGCAATTATGCACAATAAAAAAACCCATAATGTTTCATTAAATCCAGTAAATAATATACTGTTAGATGATATTATAATAGAAAATATATAGAAAATTCATGGGTTTTAGTATACATCAGTATGATAAAAATGTTATGATAGATATAGTAAATTTCATGAGGCTGACCTCAAATAAATAAAAGGAGATTACTGATGGAGAATAATATACTAGCGATAGTTAATGGTTTGCAAATAAAAGAAAGCGATGTTGAAGACGTTATAAACAGACTACCACAAGATAGGAGAGCCTATGTGGATAATCCTACAGGAAGGGAGCAATTACTTCAACAAATAATATCTTTTGAATTAATGTACCTTCATGGAAAGGAACAAGGAATAGAAAATTCAGAGGCATATAAAAACCAAGTAGAGAGATTAAAAAAGGAAATATTAACTCAAGTTACTATAGATAATGTTCTATCAAAGGTAGCAGTAGAAGACCAAGAAGCAAAGAAATTCTACGATGAAAATGAAGATAAATTTGTGGATATGGAGCAAGTAAGAGCTAAACATATCCTTGTAGATAGTGAAGAAAAGGCTAAGGAAGTAGCAAACTTAATACAAGATGGCTTAACCTTTGAAGAAGCCGCTGAGAAATATTCAAGCTGTCCATCCAATGCTCAAGGTGGAGATTTAGGATTTTTCACTAGAGGAAAGATGGTTCCAGAGTTTGAAGATGCAGCATTTAGCTTAAAGGTAGGAGAAATCAGTGATCCTGTAAAAACTCAATTTGGATATCACTTAGTTAAGGTTGAAGAAAAGAAAGAAGCAAGAAATAGAGACTACGAAGAAGTAGAATACATGATAAAAAACAATCTGCTTCAACAAAAACAAGCTGAAGCTTACGGCAACTTAACAGAGGAATTAAAGAAGAAATACAAAGTAGAATTTTATAGATAATAAATGCAAAATGGGCCTATAAGGGCCCTTTTGTATTTATTAAACTTAGTAGAAATAGGTAAATAGAAACAACTTTACACAAATGTTGAAAGAATAAATGTAATAAAGTATAATTATTCCTAAGACTAGATTAAAATAGGAGTTAAACATGAATAATAAAGAAAAGTGGGTTCAATGTTCATTAAGGGAAGCACAGATGATAATGTTAGATATATTAGAAGAGGTAAATAGAATTTGTGATGAAAACAATATAGAGTACTTTCTTGCAGAAGGAACTCTTTTAGGAGCCATAAGACATAAAGGCTTTATACCCTGGGATGACGATTTAGATATAGGTATGACTAGAGAAAATTATAATAAGTTTTTAAAGGTGGCACCTAAAAGTATAAAAGAAGGTTTTTTTGTTCAAACAGTAGATAGTGATAAGGAATACAAGCTTTATCATATCCCATTAAAGGTTAGAAAGAAGGGTACTTTGCTAGAGGAATTTGGAGAAGAAAATGAGAAATATCACAGAGGTATATATATAGATATATTTCCTTTTGATAAAATTCCACAAGGTAGATTTCAATATTTTATACAAAAGAAGTTCTTGGGTTCGCTAGTAAAAGGTAAATTTAAAAACCTTGGAGATAATTCATCATTAAAGTGGAAACTGAGAAATTTTATTTACTACATTTTAAAGCCATTGAGTTATGGTAGCTTAGATGATATGATTCATAAAACATTGAAGTGGAATGAAGATTCCAAGGCTACATGTTATAATTATGGACCAGAATTATTATGGGACAAAGAATTTAAGGAGCAGGATCTTTTTCCTTTACGAAAAATAATATTTGAAGGTAAGGAGTTTTGGGCTCCCAACAATGCTGATGCTGTTTTAACAAAGGTTTATGGAGACTATATGACCCTTCCTCCCAAAGAGGACAGATTGTGGCATGCAAAGGGGATCTATAGAGATATGTCAAAGATGGAGGATGAAAAAAATGAGTTTTAAAGATTTATCAGTGGATATGAATAAGCAACGATACATATATAAATGTGCCTTTTTAGTGTACGCTATATTTTTCACCACTGAATTTTCCCAGATGAGAAGTTTTACCCTACTAAAAGCAATAATATTAGTTTGGGGATTAGTGCTCTTAGGCTATGATACCTATGAAAATAAGGGCAAAAATATACTGAAAAATATTATGCTATTCATTTTTATGGTATTAGGGTTAGTTACAATATTAATAAATAGCAATAAAATAGGTAATATGAAGCTTTATCTGATAACAGCAATTCAGGTCTTTGTGTTAGCTGCCTTCGACATGAGGAACAGATATGCTAACGTGAAGAAAGAAATTAGAAAAATAAATTTTACTTTTATAGTAGTAACTTTTGTATTAACTTTAATTAGTATAATACTATATAAATTTAAAATAGAAAATGGCTTATTTATTCTGACGGATCCTGGGAGAGAAGAATTATTTAAGGGAGTTTATTCTTTAAGTAATGGATCTGGCTTAATATGTTATTTATCAGCTGTCCTAAGTATAATCTCTTTAATTGTGATGCGAGATAGAAAATCTTTAAAAAAAGTATGTGCATTCTATTTAATTAATATTATAACTCAAATATTTGCACTAATATTAACCGGTGCTAGAGCATCTATTGTAGCGTTTTTATTTTTTAATGTGATACTTATCTTTTTAATGATACCCAAGAAGAAGGTAAGAATAATAATAGCTGCCATAGTATTAGTACTTGTGGCAACTCTTCCTATGTATAAACCTGTAGTTGGAGAAACTAATTTTTTCAATAAAACTACAGGATACGATTCACTGAGTGGAAGACGAATATTATGGAATCATGGGAAATTAGTAGTTTTTAAGTATTACCCAGTTATGGGGCCAGGACCAGGAAATGTAGTTCCTATTATGGTAGATGCTACTTCAGAATTCTTACCAGGACTGGCAGGAGGTAGACTTCATAATATATATATAGATATATTATATTCTAATGGGATCTTAGGCTTTGCAACCTTTATAATTTTCATGATGGCGGCTATGTCTACTTTGTATAAGAAAGCCTTTAACAGTGAGGCAAACCCCAAGGATGCTATGTACATGAAGTGTATATTTGCATTTTTATCTTCTATTTTGGTAATGAATCTAGTAGAATCTATCTTAATATATGTAATAAATCCTGTGTCTATAATATTTTGGATTTATATGGGGTATTCAGCTTATCTTATTAAGAAATATAGATAAAAGGAAGGGCATTGCCCTTCCTTAATTATTTAAAAAATATTTAAAAATTTCGTTCGAAAATTTCTACTTTCTTAGGATCCTTAAAGTCTTCCAAGGAGTTTATGCCTATTCTTTTTAAGATGCTTAACATTATATCACTATGAGTTGCCACCCTATAGGCTGAGTCTTCAGCAAAATGATCTAGAGAAGTCTTACCTTCTTCCTTAGGAATAAGAGCTTTAGGACCACCAACACAGCCACCAACACAACCCATTCCTTCTATGAAGTTAGCATTAATATTGTGATTTTTTGCATCCTCTAGAAGGGCTTTGCATTCCTTTACTCCACTGCCCTGAGTTGTAGCTAAAAGCTCATATTTTTCTGGGAACATTTCTTTTATAGCGTCAGATACAGCTATAGAAACACCTCCAGTTCTACCGTAAAGCCTTCCACCCTTAGAGGCATATTCTAAAGAAGGAACACCCTCCAAAGAACTTGGATGGATTTCTAATATTTCAAATATGGACTTCACTTCTTCAAAGGTAAGAACGTAATCTATATCACCTAGAAGGTCTTTTTCTTTAGCTTCAGCTTTTTTAGCAATGCACGGACCTACAAAGACTACCTTACATTTTGGATTCAATTTTTTTAATACCCTTCCAGAGGCTATCATGGGAGATACAGAAGGAGAAACATAGGTAACTAAATCTTCGTAGACTTTTTTTAGCATGCCAACCCACATAGGGCAGCAACAAGAAGTTATCATAAGATCGTCCTTGGACTTAACAAAATGATTAAATTCTACTGCCTCTTTTATTGTAAGCATATCAGCGAAAAAAGCAACTTCCACCATATCCGTAAAGCCAATCTTTTTAAAAGCAGATCTAAGCTGATCCATGGATACGTTATTACCAAATTGACCCATAATAGCAGGAGCTACAGAAACTATTACAGGAGCCTCAGATTTTAAAAGATTCATTATGGGAATAAACTCGGACCTATCTACAAGATTGTGGTTATTACAGGCTTCTATGCAGTTACCACAGTCTATGCAACTATCTAAATCTATGTAAGTAGTTTTAGTTATAGGGTTCTTTAAAATAGCATTAAATGGGCAAGCTTCTTGGCACAGGGTTCTCTCGTTGTCCATATTGCAAGAACAGGTGCTATTAGTAAGTTTGTAAACAATCTTTTCGTTAGCTTTATAGGAAGATATTCCTTGCTTTAAATTCTCTATAAAATTTTCATCATACTGAACATGGACTCCGCATAAGGTAGATATAATTTCGCTTAGACGCTCTTTATCTACATCTTTTTCATTTAACATGGTTGCAACAACTTCATCAAAATTTTCATTATAATAAGCTTTTACTAAATTTTTAAAGATATCTTCATATTTTTTTTCCATGGCATACCTCCAAAAGGATAAAATTATCATTAATAAGAATTATTATATCATAATAATAGAAAATAAATTCATATATTGAAAACTTTGTGAAATGGTAGTAAAATGAACAATATCGTAGGATAGGAGTGATGACAATGAAGGGAACAACTATAGTAATGATATTGGCAAGCTTATGGCTTGTTATTTTTGGAATCTTAGTCTTAAGGGGGAAGGCTGTAGAGAAGGTGGTATTAAAGCATAAGGATGCTATAAAAGATATGGAGGGTTATGTGAAGTTTAATGGGATATTTTACGTGACCATGGGCATTGTAGGAGTAGTACTATCTATAATTGATTATGTGCTTAAGGATAATTCAGTAACTACCATAGCATTTATAATATTTATGTTTGTGGCAGCTTTAATTCAAGGAATAATGGGGAAAAAATATAAAAAAGGAACCTTTGAGGATTAAAGATTTTGGAAAAGATAAGATGATAAATTAACACAAGTATTTAAGGAATATAGTGGGGTTTTATAGAAAGGTGTTGTTTTTTAAGAAAGACTTGTCCACAAAAAAACAACACGTTCTTAAAAAACCCCTATAAAGTGAAAAAAACATATGTTGTCTAATGACATCATGCGTAACACGCTAATCGCCTTAATCTAGAGTAAGGTAAGGCAGCACATAAATTCAAATAGCCTTGAAATGAAATTTGAAAACCTATCACAAACTTAACTAAATTTTATGACTTATATTAGGTAAAAAAATAGTGGTTCATTGCTATAAAACAATGAACCACTATTTTTTATTAAACCTTAAAGGTAGTGGCAATATCATTAAGTTTCTGAGCTAGATAGGATTGATTTTGCGATACCTTAGAGATTTCCTCCATGGCTATAAATGTATCATCCAGGTTAGAAAGAATCTCATTAGAGCTTGTAGCTGAGTTATTGGATACCACAGACATATCTATTATAGAATCATTCATCTCATCCACAGTATTCGCTAAACTCTTACACATTTCAGACAAAGATTCTGAAAGAGAATTCATGAAGGCTGCATCATTGCCATATAGCTTTCCGCTTTCTAATAAAAGGTTAAACTGAGGAGTTACACTCTCATCCATGAATTTCAATATTTCCTGTGTATTAGAACTTAAATTATTGAAAGTAAGGCTTACCTTTTGGATAATAGAGTGAATATTATCAGCGGTCTTAGCTGTTTCTTCAGAAAGCTTACGAACTTCTTCAGCTACCACAGCAAAGCCTCGGCCATGCTCTCCAGCTCTTGCAGATTCAATAGCTGCATTAAGAGCTAAAAGATTGGTCTCTTCGGCAATGGAAGAAATGATATTAGTCAATTCTTTTATTTGATTTACTATCTTAGCATCTTCTATGGCTGAAACCAAATTAACTTCCTTTTCTTTATACAATGTGGAAGTAACAGATATAGATTCATTACCTTTAGCTTCTATATTATTAGCTCTCTCTTTAATTTTATAAGAGATATCTTTTCCTTCTGTAGCTTTAGAATACAAAGAAGAAATGCTATTATTCAATTGAGATAAATCATCTTTTACCTTATCAATACTAGAGGAAGAAGCCATGTTGCTATCTATAATTCCCTTAGAGGATTCAGTGATTGTTCCAAGCTGAGCACTTATCTCTTCTACTGTAGCAGATAGCTCTTCACTAGAAGCACTAAGGTCTGAAGAATAATTAATTATACTTTCAACTATAGAACTTACCTTAGCAGCAGCAGAATTAAGAGCTGTGCATAGTACTGCAAATTCATCCTTGCCCTTTATATCTATCTTATGAGTTAAATCATTATTAGATACGGACTCAGCAAAGGTAATACATTTTTTTAGAGATTTACCTATGTAAGAGGATAGTCTAAATCCTAATATAATAGCTAAAACTATGCTTGCGGCTACAGCAGTAGCAGTTTTCATACGAGTTGATTCATAGAGTTCATTGCTAGTAGTATAACTTATTTTAGCACCAGTATCTAATACTGAAATCAAGCTATCAAAATTAGCTTTCATAGCGGTCCGGTGATTATTGCAGTCCATATATAAAGTATAGGCTTTATCATAATCATTATTTTTAGAAGCTTCAAAAATATTTTTGATGGTCTCTTTATATGCATCATAAGAAGTCTTGAAACTAGTTAACATAGCCTTCTTTTTAGAATCCAATTCCATCTTTTCAATATCAGCTATAATGCTATCAAGACGGTCTAAAGAATTAGTAGTATTTGATATAGCATTTTCTTTAGCATTAGAATCTTTAGCAAAGATAACCTCAGTTAAATTGGCCCTAGAATCTGTAATAAGCTCTTTGGCAGTATCTAGTTTGTGTATGGGAACTAAATTGTAATTATAAAGATTATTTATATTAGAATTTACCTTGGAAATACTTTCTAGCCCCACATAGCCAGCAAAACAAGTAAAAAAGACTATTATAGCAAAAGAAATTATTACCCTAGTCTTAATTTTAAAATTTCTAAGCATGGTATACCCCCTTAAAATTAACTATTTAATTATATCCAAATATTATTTTCCAACTAGATTTCTTAAAATTTAAAGTCATACCCCAATGACAATAAACAAAACTAGTAATAATATGTTCATCATGGATATTATTTCATATACAATATTATACTATGATAAATGACAAAATTAAATGAAAATTTTAAAAATACTATATTTATGATAATATGTATGCTGTAATAAAGAAGTTTTATGAGAAATTAAAGATTCTTCAAAGGCATATGCAAAAATTTGAAAAATAGTAATAAAAATTAAACTGAAAAGTTTAATTTTTTTATAATATTAAGAAAATGTTTACAAAATTATTGCGAAATAAGATATTATGGCACAGATTAACATTGTAAACACATAATAATTGATGTTATAATATTTAAGAAGTGCTTAAGAAGGATTTAAGAACTTCTTAAGAATTCACTGGGGAGAATAATTATAGGTAGAGGTGATTGCGGTACAATGAAGAAAAAAGCGATAGCTGCTTTGATAGCGGCATTAATGGTATTACAAGTAGGACAAGTAGCCTTTGCTGTTCCGGGAGATAATCTTACTCCAGAACAAAGGCAGCAGATGGAAGCAGAACAAAATCAATATGCAGATGCTGAAGCAAAGCTAAATAGTTTGGAAGGACAACTTCAAGAATTACAAGGACAGGCCCAAAAGATAGATGAGAATATAAAAAGTAAAAATAACGATATAGCAGCACTAGAGACAAAGATAGACAAACTTCATGATGATATGAAAGTTTTATCTAAAGAATTAGAAGAGAAGCAAGAAGTATATGGAAAGAGAATGAGAGCAGTATATAAAAATGGAACGCCAGGATATATAGACGTTATATTGAATTCAACTAGTTTCTCAGATCTTTTATCTAATGTACAAGCTGTTTCTAAGATAATGGACATAGATAAGAAAATGATGGATGAAGTAAAAGACAAGCAAAATGAGATTGAAAAAACTCAAAGTGCTATAAATGATGATATTAGCAACATTCAAGATCTAAAAGTAGGTCTTGAAAAGGAATTAGCAGAGTTAAGCACTAAAAAAGATGCTCAAAAAGTATTAGTAGAACAGGCAAGAGAAGTTAAGAAGACCATTTCTGTAAACCTTGCAGATAAAGAAAGATTAATGATAAAAGATTTAGCAGCTATGGTTAATGATTCAAATAGTTCTAAAGCTACATTAATGGCTGCAAGAGATGCTTTAAGAGAGATAAGAAAGCAAGTAAAAGTTATAGATAGTGAAGTTGTAGACTTAATTGAAAAGTCTAAGAATAAGATTACTGCCATAGAAGCAGCTGAAAAGAAAAAGCAACAATCTCTAGATAGAGGTGACAGCGGTAACGTGCAATTAAGTGGAAGTGCTCAACAAAAAGCTAGCCAAATAGTTGCTTATGCCCTTAGCCTTCAAGGAAAACCTTATGTTTATGGAGCAACAGGTCCTAACAGCTTTGACTGTTCAGGCTTTACTCAATATGTTTATGGAAAACATGGTATATCCTTAAGCAGAACTACATACACTCAAGTTAATGAAGGAAGTGCAGTGTCAGTAGGTAATGCTCAGCCAGGAGATTTAGTATTCTTTGGAAGCTCAAGTTCACCTCATCACGTAGGAATATACATAGGTAACGGAAATTATGTACATGCTCCACAAACAGGAGATGTAGTTAAGGTATCTAGTTTATCCAGCAGAAGAGATGGTATAACAGTAAGAAGAATATTACAATAGTATCCAGTAAAAACAAGGCTCAGATGGAGTTTATATACTTCTTCTGAGCCTTATTTGAATTGTAGGGCGCCTAAAGAGACTATGCTATATACTTATGAACTGAAAAATCGTGACCCAAATGAAAGTTAGCTTCTGGTGGAGTTTGTGCCTGACCCAAATAGTTAGTTGAACTTATCTAGGGTGCTAACTGCAGCCTAAAAAGGGTGGAGTGTTACAGCAGGTAGACCAGGTGAAAATGCTATGAAAGAAATCTCATAGCATTTTTTTAAAAAACTTAGGCATTAAGGGAAGTTTAAAAAAAGTTTACAAAATTATTACTAAATATTACAATATTAAGAGAAAATCCATTGTAAAATTTTAATAAATAATGGTATAATAATAAAGTAAAATTAAAAATTTCCAGGGGGAGAATAATTTATAGGTAGAGGTGGTTGAGGTATAATGAAGAAGAAGACGATAGCTGTACTAATAGCAGCATCAATGGTTTTACAGGTGGGACAAGTAGCTTTTGCAGTTCCGGGGGACAACCTTACTACAGAACAAAGGCAACAAATGGAGATGGAACAAGGCCAATATAAGGATGCGGAATCAAAGTTAAATAATCTAGAAAGGCAGCTGGAAGAGCTACAAGGTCAGTGCCAGAAAATAGATTCAAATATAGAAAGCAAGAATGCAGAAATATTAGCTGCAGAAAGAAAAATAGACAAGCTTCAAGATGATATCCAAGTTTTATCTAAGGAATTAGAAAGAAAGCAAGAAACCTATGGCAAGAGGATGAGAGCAGTTTACAAGAATGGAAGTCCAGGATATATAGATGTTATATTAAATTCATCTAGCTTTTCAGACTTAATATCCAATGTGCAAGCTGTCTCTAAAATAATGGATATAGATAAGAAAATGATGAATGAAGTCAAGGATAAACAAAAAGATATCAAAAAGACTCAAGATACTATAAACAATGATATTAAAAATATTCAGACCTTAAAATCAGGCCTTGAAAAGCAACTAGGAGAGCTAAATACTAAAAAGAAAGAGCAAAATGTATTAGTTGAACAAGCCAGAGAAGTTAAGAAAACTATTGCTGTAAACCTTGCAGATAAAGAAAGAGCCATGATAAAAGGTTTAGCAACTATGGTTAATGATCCTAATAGTACTAAAGCAACTTTAGTGGCAGCAAGAGACTCATTAAGAGCTGTAAGAAGTCAAGTAAAGGTTATAGATAGTGAAGTTGTAGATTTAATTGAAAAAGCTAAAGCAAGAATTGATAAGATGGACAAAGAAGCTTTAGATAGGGGTACAAGTATACCTTTGTCAGGAACTGCTGCTGAGAAAGCTAGTCAAATTGTTGCTTATGCCCTTAGCCTTCAAGGAACACCTTATGTTTATGGAGCTACAGGACCAGATAGTTTTGACTGTTCAGGATTCGTTCAGTATGTTTACAAAAAGCATGGCATATATTTGGGTAGAACTACTGGAGATCAGGTTCATGAAGGAGTTCCAGTGTCCTTAGGGAATATACAGCCTGGAGACTTAGTGTTGTTTGGAGACCCAAGCTCCCCTCATCACGTGGGAATATATATAGGTGGAGGAGATTATGTCCATGCTCCACACACAGGAGATGTGGTTAGGGTAGCTAGTTTATCTAACAGATGGGATACTCTAACAGTAAGAAGAATTCTAAGATAATATCATGTGAAGTTTGTAATTAAACTTATCCTTTATCATTTACCACATTGCACAATAGGCAATGTTACAATTCATAGTGAAGAAATCAAGATAATATATAGGGCTGTTATGAAGAATTTTTCATAACGGCCCTTTTGCATCCTTATTAACTGGAACTAACATTGAAGAGAAGTTTGAGCTGAATTTACCTAGGTTTGTATTCCATTGGATCTGCAGAGTAAAGACACTGAATGTTAGTTGAATTTATCTAGTAGGGTCGTAGTTGACGTTATGTCCAACCTAAAGAGGGTGGACATAACAGCAGGTAGACATCAGATAAAAGGTACCATTAAGTTCTTAAGCTTGTCCCAAGTACCTACCAACACGTTTCTAATAAACCCCTTATATATTAAAAAAGTATTAACTAAAACAGGTTTGATTTCAGTTGTAGCTTTTGACTTATCCAGACCCATTGTATAGACATATGTATTTTAATATTAGATTATATAGGATATAATACTGGAGAGAAACACTATTGGAGGAAGTTATGGATATTGTAAGACAAGATGAAACTTTAGACGATTTGCAAATTAAAGATATTAAGATACTACAAAAAAAGAGTGGATTCAGATTTGGAGTTGATGCAGTGCTTTTAGCTAACTTTGCTAAGGCAAAGGAAAACCATAAAGTTATAGATTTATGCACAGGTACAGGCATAATAGCATTTATAATGGCAGGGAAAACCCCAGCTCAATCCATAAAGGGTATAGATATACAAAAAGAAATGATAGATATGGCTAAAAGATCAGTAGATATCAATGGACTGCAAAATAGGATGGAGTTTATAAACGAGGATTTAAAAAATTTAAAAGAATTAAAGAAAATAGAGAAAGCCCATGTGGTGACGGTAAATCCACCATATAAACTAGGGGGAGCAGGTATAAAAAATCCTGAGGATTCCCTGGCCATAGCAAGGCATGAGATATGCTGTAATCTAGAAGATATTATAATAGCCTCTAGAGCTCTTTTAAGGGACAATGGAAGGCTTTATATGATACACAGGCCTGAAAGGTTAATAGATATCTTCTGCCTTATGAGAAAGCATAAAATAGAGCCTAAAAGGGTAAGGATGGTTCACCCTAATATATATAAAGCTCCAACAATGGTTCTTATAGAAGGACAAAGAGATGGAGGGGCATTTCTAAGATGGGATAATCCTCTTTATGTATATGATGAACATGGAGATTATTCAAAAGAGATAAACGAAATTTATGGAAGATAAGGAATGAGTAAAATGGGAAAGATATATTTAGTACCTACACCTATAGGAAATCTTAAAGATGTAACTTTAAGGGCTTTAGAGGTTTTAGAGAGTTGTGACATAGTTGCAGCTGAAGATACAAGACAGAGTTTAAAGCTTTTAAATCATTTTAATATAAAGAAACCCCTTATAAGCTATCACCAGCATAATGAAGAGGCTAAAGGTGATGAACTCATAAGAAGGGCAAACATGGGGGAAGTCATAGCTGTAGTAAGTGATGCAGGAAGCCCAGGAATATCTGATCCAGGGGCAGTTATAGTAAGAAAGTGTATAGAGCAGGGAGTAGAGTTTGAAGTGCTGCCAGGAGCAGTGGCATTAACTACAGCTCTTATATATTCGGGACTTGATACTACTAAATTTTTATTCAGAGGATTTTTGCCAAGAGAAAACAAAGATAAAATCAAGGTTATAGAGGATATCAAGGAGGCTAAAGAAACACTTATTTTTTATGAAGCACCTCATAGGTTATTGCAAACCTTAGGATTTTTAAAGGATAATTTAGGTGATAGAAAGGCTGCTATAGGTAGGGAACTTACAAAGCTTCATGAAGAAATACTAAGAGGAACTTTAGGAGAATTAATCCTTCATTATGAAGAATTAAGCCCTAGGGGAGAGTATGTAGTTTTAGTAGAGGGAAAGTCCATGGAAGCAATAAAAGAGGAACAGGAAGCCTTGTGGAAGGATTTAACCATAGAAGAACATATAGAAAGATACATAGAGGAAGGGCTATCTAAGAAAGATGCCATAAAAAGGGTAGCAAAGGATAGGTCTATGCAAAAATCAGAAGTATATAAATACACCATATAACAAAACTTTAAAACTTTTCTAAATGTACTATAGATATAAGGTATATTAGTAAGTAATTGGGTTAACAGTGAAAAAAATGGCAGTTACCTTTGAAGAAAAAAAGTAATTAATTAACAAATTGTAGACAAATAAAAAATATGCTATATGAAAACATATAGCATATTTTAATTTAAAGCGGTTTATTTGTCAGTTTTAATTTCATTTAAACAACTTTTGCAAATGTTCTTGCCTTTATAGTTTATAACGTCCTTAGCATCTCCACAGAATATGCAAGCTGGCTCATATTTCTTTAATATGATTTGCTCTCCATCCACATAGATTTCTAAAGCGTCCTTCTCTGCAATGTCTAGAGTTCTTCTTAACTCTATTGGAATAACTATTCTTCCTAATTCATCCACTCTTCTTACAACACCTGTTGATTTCATAAACTTGTTCCTCCTTGTTTTAGCTATTTGATAAATGATGTATAAAAATGTCTAAATAATAAGAATTTTTGTTTTTAATCTTACAAATTTCTTATTAAATTCCATCTAATAGATAATATACTACCATTATATTGAAATGTCAATATATTTTGCTTTTTAAAAATGAGAATATCTTTTTAATAAATCGTTAATAAAAAAGCTTTTCTCAATATTATGAAATATAAATAGAATTTAAATGAATAAAATTGCCTTATATTCATCATAAAAAAGTAATATAATGGATGTATTTTTGTGAAATGTCGAAAATAAATTAATGGTAATTTAGAGCTTCATTTAACAGTTTGAACAATATAATGGATTTTATACATTAAAAGGTAAAAAAATATAAATATTTACTACATAATATGTTAAGGAAAATGTTAAGGTTACAAAGGATTATAAATTTAAAAAAGTGAAAAAAGTTATCCACAGTACACATGTTCATAATGTTGATAATTTTAAGCCGCTGTGGAAAAGTCCTTTAAAAACTTATATAAAAAGAAATATAATCCACAAAACCTGTGGACTATATGTTGATTTATGTGCATAACATAATAAAGTATTGACTTATCCACAGATTATTATTAAAAAAGATTTTTTAATAATGATAAATTAAGAATAAAAGAGCAAGATATATATTAGAATTTAAAATATTAAATAAAATTATAAGTAAAAATTAAAAATATATAAAATATCACAAAAAGTAACTTGTAAAGAGTTTTAACTTACCGTATAATACTATTATAGAGAGCTAAGTAGAAATGAGATAAGGACAGAGAAGAAGTAAAGTTTGAGGAGGCGCTTACATGGAAAAGCATAGCTTTGATGTAAATTACGTAATGGAATTAGCTGAAGAAATGTCTAAGAATAATATGATATCCTATGATGACTTGCCAAAATATGATTTGTTTCTTTCTCAAGTTATAGATTACCTAAATGACAAGTTTATTGAAGAAAAATACACAAACAATATAGTTCAGAATTATATTAAAAGTGACGTTATATCTAAGCCTGAGGACGGTAAAAAAAGAGGATATACTAAAATACATTTGGTGCAATTAGTACTTTTAAGTTATATGAGACCTCTTTTAACAGCAGAAGAGATAAAGAAGGTATTTAGACTTGCATTTAATGATATAAATGATAGAACTGACGATATAATATCATGGGAAAAGGCATACAAGGTCTTTTCGGATATTCAAAAGAGCAGCTTTGATTCTTTTTTAAGCACTCCTTTGTTTGATGATAAAAAGCTACAGACTATAATAGAGGATCTTGAATTAAAAAATGTAGATGAGGAAAGAATAAGAACCTTTATAATAGTTATGTCCTTAATAGCTCAAGCCAGTGTTATAAAGAAATTAGTACAAAGATTGGTGAAGGAATATCACGAAGAAGAAAATTAATTTTTCTATGATAAATTTATGACTTTTCATGTTATTGAACCTTGTAGGAGGTGTTAATATGGAGGGAATTATAAATTTCATAGGAAACCTAGGGTTTCCCATTGCAATATCCTTATATTTACTTATAAGGATAGAAGGAAAGCTAGAGATTCTTACTAATAGCATATATGCCCTAACCAATGTTATCACATCTAAAACAGAAAAGTAAAAACGACTCTTAAAGAGCCGTTTTTTTATTCCATATTTAGCAAGAAGAAGTTCCATTAGTTATATTAAAACTGTTGCCAAAAAGACCTTTATGATAAGAAATTTTAGCATCTGTTAAAATGAAGGAAATTTCCTTGTCTGCCACAAAGTCTATACCTTCAATAGATACTATATCATCTTTATCTGTCTGTTCATCCAGAACAACACCTAGGCTAGGGCCGCCTCAGCCAAAACCTTTTATAACTATTCTAACTGCCATTTTACCTTTTTTATTTAACTCTGCTTTTAATGCTTCAGCAGTACCTTCTTTCAAAAATATATTCATAATCACACCTCCAATTACCCCTATGGGGTATATATAAATTATATATCTGTATACGGTGGATGTCAACTATGGAGAGAATAATTTTTAAAGTATACGATAATATTTTTTCAATAAGTAGAAGCACATATACTAGAAGAAAGGTGGTAAAGGAGTGAATAAAAAAAGCCATAGCTTACAGAGAAATTCTATAAAGCTATGACCTTTTCAATTACTTATTAGGTGAGTAATCCTTCTTTTTAGGAAGAACATCATCATAAATATAGTCATGAATCTGTTTCGATGTTAAATCCAAATCATAAGGTAAATACCATACTCCATTGATCATTTTACCACTGTCATAAAAATATCCATCATAGGGGAAACGAACCTTTTCAATAGTTGTAGTTCCACTGGTAACCGCTGAGGTACCTAGGGAAAGCATTTCAGTATTAGAAAGACTAGTTTCTACATGGGTAGATAGCTTATTTATTAAAGATGGATATTGGGAAACATTAGCGGAGATTATTTTATTCATAAGCTGCTCCAATACCTTTCTTTGCCTTTCAGTTCTTTCATAGTCACCATCACCATAATGTCTAATTCTAGAATAAGATAGGGCTTGCCTTCCATTCAATAGCTGATGACCTGATTGCTCTAAAGGAGTTGGAGCTGTATGGGTGATTGATGCAACTTCCTGCATATATTCATTTATTAAAGTCATCTCTTGGGGCTTAACATCAATTTCCACTCCACCTAAATCATCTATAAGTTTTTCCATTTCAAAAAAGTTTATGGAGATAAAATCCTTTATATTAAGCTTGAAATTTTTATTCAAAGTTTTTATAGCTAACTGAGGTCCACCGAAGGCATAAGCATGATTAAGCTTGTCTTCGCCATGCCCATCTATATTCACATAGCTATCTCTCATAATAGAGATCATTTTAATCTTTTTATGAGCTTGATCCACAGAGAGTACCATCATAGCATCAGAACGGCAAGGTTCGTTAGGATCTCGCTGATCTAAGCCAAAAAGAGCAATATTAGTGACGGAATTATTGGTTTCCTTACTGTTGATAATCTCTAGGGATGAATCCTCAATACCTAAGTCCTCATTAGTATCGGATATATCCACCTTTTTAAACTTTGAAAGATTATACTAAACGTAGCTACCACCTAGTCCTAGCATCAATAGGAATATAGTTATACAAGATAAAAAAATTACAATCTTTTTCTTCTTTTTTTTCTTTTTAATATTCTTAGTCATATAAAACCTCTCTAAATTCAAATTAAATTTTTATCTGATGTGTAGCTGCTGTAACTCTTCACCCTCCTTAGGTTCCAGAGTTACAGTAGCTACGACCCTATATAAGTTCAACTAATTAAAACTAAGTTTCACTTATTTGGGATACTATCTATTTTTATATACGGACTAAAAAGGAGAGACGTAACAACAGTTAGACAAATTTTATTGATTCAATTGTTGCTATATAAGAAATAAAACATCCGAAATATATGTACAGAAGTTCAATAGGGAATAATGAGATAATAATAATCATAGTAACACAAAGAATATGGGGTTGGTTACAAAATGTTATCAAGGGAGAAAAGTTAACATAATTTTTATTTCTTGTTAAAAATAAGGAAACAAAAAAAGAACCTGTAATGAAAAGTCATTATCATGTCCTTTTTTTATATCTTTTTTAACTATCTAGATAGTTTAGATAAAGTACCATTGATTTTAGCTACCATAGCTGTAAGCTTCTCAGAGGTATTAGCTATCTTTTCAAGACTAGCTAACTCATTTTCAGTGGAAGCGGATACTTCTTCAGTTCCTGCTGCAAACTCCTCAGCTATAGCTGAGATATTTTGAATATCAGATATTATGTACTCTTTATCTGCATTCATCTTAGTTATTTTGGATTTCAACGTTGTAATCTTATTGGTGCTATCCTCTATTAGAGCCTCTATAGAAGCGAAGGAATCTCTAGCGCTAACAAGGGCATTATTGGCCTCGGCGTTAGTTGATTTAGCGGCATCCATATCGGCACAGGTAGCATCAATTGAACCTTGAATATCCTTTATAAGATCTTCTATTTGAATTGTAGAATTAGCTGTTTCTTCAGAAAGGGTTCTGATTTCCTCAGCAACAACATTAAAGCCTCGCCCATGTTCTCCAGCTCTAGCAGCTTCTATGGCAGCGTTTAGAGCAAGAAGGTTGGTTTGCTCTGCAACAGCCTTTATAGTTACAAGAATGCTGCCGATGGAAGCAGATTTTTGAGAAAGGGAAGAAACAGTATCATAGGTTTTATTAGTAGCCTTTAAGTTTACATTCATCTTTTGGGATAGAGCCTCAAGGGAGGTCATGCCATCCTTATTGCTAGTAACTACCTTAGCAGTAAGAGAATTTACATCATCGCTTAAAGTTACTATCTTATCAATCTCTTCTCCAAGTTTTAAAAGCTTCTCTGAACTAGATGTTGAATGGTCTGCTTGAGTTGAAGCAGCAGATACCAATTGATCTATGGTTTCAGATATAGAATTCATGGAAGTTACCATGGTTTCAGATGAAGCGGTAAGATCTGTAGACATCTCAAGAGCATCATGGGCCACAGCAGTAAATTCGCTTATGGTAGTTCTTATGGATGATCTGATATTTATTAGAGATTTAGCCATTTCACCTACTTCAGAAGGAAGCTTAGCAAGAGCTTGAAGGGACTCGTCCTCCTCCAAGGAAAATTTGCTAGTGTTATTTAAGGCATCTTTCATTTTACTAGTAAAGGAGGAAAGCTTCTTCACTATAAAAAGTGCTAAGATTATGCCCACAGCTAAATCTAATAATAAAACTACGAAAAAATGTACATCAAGATATCCTAATACCGCACTAAGAGCAGATATAGACACTATGATAACCATCATATAGGCTATGAGTTTGCTGGTAATATTTTTCATAAAAATACAATCTCCTTTCTATTAATATAGATAATATAATTTTAAGGCAATTTCGAAAAATATGCAAAGAAAATCTATTGACATAGAACATAAGTTCGATTACAATAGATATTGTAAAATCTTACCATGTAAGGAGGGGAAAATCATGAACATGAAAGAGAGCATAAAGAGAAGCAGACAAGGGGATAAAAAGGCCACAGAGGACATTATTGAATATTTTATGACAAGGATAGGAACTCTAATAAAAACTACTTATATTGCAGGATATGAAGAAGAAGATTTGAAACAGATGTCTATAATTACCATACTTAAGATAATTAACAGTGTAGACTTAGAAAAAGATATGAATCTGGAAGGGTATATCTTTAACTCCGTGAGAAACTGCTTATTTAGCCAAAGATCAAAGGCCATAGCTAGAGGCATGACCTTAAGTTTAAACTATAAAGATGAAGAAGAAAGTGATGGGGAGATTATTAATCTAGTCAGGGCTGATACAAATATAGAAGAAGATTTTATAAAGAAAGAAGAAAATATAACCCTTAGAAGGGCCCTAGAAACTTTGAGCAAAGAAGAACGGCAATTTATGCTGATGATTTTTTCAAAGGGTCATGGTGGAGTTACAGAATACTCAAAGAAGAATAATATAAATTATATAAAATGCATAAGATTAAGAGACAGGCTTTTAAAAAAGCTAGGAACAGCCATTGAACAGTTCTGAAGTAAAACTTAGTTTCACATAGGTTTTTAAGTTCCTATGAAGCTTATTTAGATTTATGACATATTTTTAAAGCATAAAGAAGTTATGGTGTTACAGGAAGGATACAGGAGATATAAGTGTTATATAACAGAGAAATCTATGATATAATAAAGGATAGCTTTAATTAACAACTTTAAAGGGCTATGGTAAACAGGGAGGAAGTTATGGAGAAAAATTTTATAGTGAACCTTTTGAAGAGAATAGAGGAAGATGAAATATTTGCACTAACCTCTCAGTTGGCTTATAGCTTGGTATTATCTTTTTTTCCTTTTCTAATATTTTTAATGACATTTATAGGACATCTCCATTTAGATACTCAAGGAGTCCTTCTTACATTAAAGGCGTTGTTGCCCAATGAAGCCTATGAGNNAAAAACCACGGTGGAAGGGGTATTAACCTACAGAAATGGCAATTTGCTGTCTGTTTCTATCATAGTGACCATTTGGACCTCATCTACAGGTTTTAGAGCTATGATAAGAGGATTAAATAAGGCATATAAGCAGCAGGAAGAAAGAAACTTTATAACCGTAGTAGTAGTTGCTATTTTATGGACCTTAGCTTTAGTAATCATAATAATATCTACATTGGTATTATTAGTATTTGGAGATGTAATAGGAAAGTATGTGGCTAAATTTATTATATATAAAGATGTTGCCCATAAGTTTTGGAATCTCCTTAGATATAGCTTTATAGTAGCTATGATGGTAGGGGTATTTTGCTTGATATATAGATACACACCTTGTATCAGACTGAAATGGAGAGAAGTAGTGCCAGGAGCTTTATTCGCAACTTTAGGATGGATAATAACCTCTTTATGTTTTTCCTACTATGTAAATAATTTCTCCAATTATTCAAAACTTTATGGAGGAATTGGAGCAGTGATGATGCTAATGACTTGGATATATTTAAGTTCTTTCATCTTGCTCATAGGTGGAGAGATAAATGCCTATCTATTGGAGTACAAAGAAAATGAAATGATAAAGTAAATAATAAAAGATGAAACAACAAACTTTAACATATGAAGTTTGTTGTTTTTTTTGCGCTGAAAACCATTCAAACTCTACCTGAATATTAGTTGAACTTGATTACATATCATGGATTAATTTGTAAAACCTATAGTATTACAACAGATAAAAAATGTTATCCATCAAGAAAAAAATGCAACTGGATAAATAGTTGGTGCAAATTACAAAAAAATACTGTACTTTTTTGTGAAAAGTAATATAATGGTATGTGGAAACATAGGAAAATTATGAGTTACATGTAAATATAATGATTAATTAATAGAAATATATATAGTTGCATTAGATAGGTATAAAGTGATAATATTAACATTGATAGTATATTAGTGGGGTATTATGTATTTTATTACATAACTATGGCATAACTGGGGGAAAAAGTTGTGAAATATAGTAGAAAGTTTGCATTAATACTGGCAGATTTATTTTTTGTAGAATTATCTTATTTAATAAGTTTTAAATTGTTACAAGGGTATGAATTGTGGATGGGACTAGAGAGAAATCTTTTGGTCTTAGCGTTAATTTATATTCTTGTATTTTATGTGTTTAAACTTTATGACAGTTTATGGAATTATGCATCAGTAGATGAGTTCCTTTTAGCTGTAGCAGCAAACTTGGTAGCAGGAGCTATAGCTTACATAATAATGATGGGATATTCAGGAAAGGGTACCTTTACTATAAACATCATAGCGGTGATATTCTCTATGATATTTACCATAGGAATTAGAGTACTATTTAGAATTTATAGAAGAGGTCTCACCTTGGTAAATCTTTTGGAAAAAAAGAAGTGTGAAAAGGTGATGATAGTAGGAGCTGGAGCTGCGGGGACCATGATTTTAAGGGAGATGGTAACCAGTGAATACATGAAGCTTAATCCCGTGGCATTGATAGATGATGATATGTACAAAAAGGGAAAGAGAATCTTTGGAGTAAAGGTCCAAGGAAATAGAAATGATATTGAGAGAGTAGCCAAGGAAAAGGATATAGATTCTATTATCATAGCGATGCCAGCAGTGGAACCAAAGGTAAAGGCAGAGATTATTGACATATGTAAAAGGACGGGCTGTAAGCTTAAAATAGCCCCAGGGCTTTATGAGATATTGAATGGCAATGCAGTAATTAGCGATGTAAGAGATGTAGAGGTAGAGGATCTTTTAGGACGAGACACTGTAGAGTTAGATGCCAATGGCATAGAGGANNTTAGAGGAATATATAAAGGATAAGGTCATATTAGTTACAGGGGGAGGGGGGTCAATAGGTTCAGAGCTTTGTAGGCAGATAGCTAGATTTAAGCCGAAGTCCCTTATAATTTTTGATATATATGAGAACAATGCTTATGACATACAAAATGAACTAAGAAATACTTTTAAGAATATAGACCTTAAGGTTTTAATAGGGTCTGTCAGAGATAGAAAACGTTTGGAGCGAATTTTTAAAGATCATAAACCCAATATAGTATTTCATGCAGCAGCTCACAAGCATGTACCTTTAATGGAGGATAGCCCATCAGAGGCTATAAAAAATAATGTGTTTGGTACCTTAAACTTGGTTGAGATGAGCAGCAAATATGAAGCAGAAAAATTTGTCATGATATCCACAGATAAGGCAGTGAATCCAACCAATGTTATGGGAGCAACTAAAAGGCTTTGTGAGATGATAATACAGGCTGTTAATGAGAAAAGTAAAACAGAGTTTGTGGCAGTAAGGTTTGGCAACGTTTTAGGTAGCAATGGTTCAGTGATACCACTATTTAAAAAACAAATAAAAAATGGAGGCCCAGTTACTGTAACTCATAAAGATATAACTAGGTTTTTTATGGTGATACCGGAAGCTGCTCAGCTAGTTCTTCAAGCTGGAGCATATGCAGAAGGTGGAGAGATATTTGTTTTAGATATGGGAAAACCAATTAAGATATATAAGCTAGCAGAGGATCTTATAAGATTGTCAGGCTATGAACCTAACAAAGATATGAAAATAGAAGTGACAGGACTAAGACCTGGGGAAAAGCTCTACGAGGAGCTACTAATGGGGGAAGAGGATCTTAGAACAACAGGTCATGAAAAGATATTTGTAGGTAAACCTACTTTTAAGGATTTAGATAAATTAAAGGAAGAGCTAGAGTCTATGAGATTTATCTTAGACAATGGAAGCGATAAGGATATAGTAAGAAAATTAAAGGAAATAGTTTCCACCTTTAAAGACCCTAAGGAAGTCAATGAAAAGGAAAAGGACTATGGGGGAATTGTGGAGTAGATGAAAAAAATGTATGAAATTAAAAACAGGTTATATAAATAAGGGGAGAAAATCATGAAGGGGTATCTTAAAATAAAAAGACTCTTAGATTTCATCCTAGCACTAATAGGAATGATAGTGCTTTGTCCCCTGTTTCTTATATTAGCAGTGGTGATAAAGACTGATTCTAAGGGACCAGTATTCTTTAAACAAAAGAGAATTGGAAAAAACAAAAGATACTTTTATATATTAAAATTTAGGACCATGAGAACTGACACACCGAAAGATATGCCAACTCATATGCTTCAAGGGGCTAATAGCTTTATCACAAAAAGTGGTAAATTTCTTAGGAAGACAAGCCTCGATGAGCTACCCCAAATTATAAATATATTAAAGGGAGAGATGGCCATAATAGGGCCAAGACCAGCTCTATGGAATCAATATGATCTCATAGATGAAAGAGATAAATATGGAGCCAACGACATAATGCCAGGACTTACAGGATGGGCACAAATCAATGGAAGAGATGAACTTCCTATAANNAGCAAAATTAGACGGTGAATATGCTGAAAAACTTAGCTTTGCCTTTGATGTAAAGGTGTTTTTCAAGACCATAGGAAGTGTTTTAAAGAGAGATGGAGTTGTGGAAGGGGTTTCTAAAAATATTATTGAGGTAAATGATAAAGACAGTGTTTCTGAGTAGAGGGGAATAGGAAAATGAAAAACATACTTATTACAGGAGCAAATAGCTACATAGGGATAAGTTTTGAAAATTGGTTAAAGCAGTGGAAAGATGAGTATAAAGTAGATACTGTAGATATGATAGATGAAACATGGAGAGATAAAGATTTTTCAAGATATGATGTGGTGTTTCATGTGGCAGGGATAGCTCATGTATCCTCAGATCCGAAGCTAGAGAATTTATATTATAAGGTTAATAGAGACCTTACTATAGAAACAGCAAAAAAGGCAAAATCAGAGGGAGTAAAACAATTTATATTTATGAGTAGCATTATTGTGTATGGAGATAGCGCTCATATAAATCATAAAAGAATTATAGATAAGAATACAGTACCACAGCCAAGTAACTTTTATGGAAACAGCAAGCTTAAGGCAGAACAGGGAATCTTACCATTAATGGATGATAACTTTAAAGTAGTAGTGCTAAGGCCACCTATGATATTTGGGAAAGATTCTAAGGGCAATTACCCCAAATTAGCTAAAATAGCTCAGAAATTATCTATATTCCCTGATATAAATAATGAGAGAAGTATGTTACATATAGACAATTTATGTGAGTTTATAAGACTTATTATAAATAATGAGGAAGAGGGAATACTCTTTCCACAGAACAAAGAATATGTGAAAACTTCCGAATTAGTGAGGTTAGTAGCTGAAGCCCATGAAAAGAAAATAAAGTTAACTAAAGCCTTTAATCCAGCAATAAAACTTATGGGATACTTTGTAGGAGCGGTGAATAAGGCTTTTGGGAATTTGGTATATGAAAAAACTATGAGTGAGTATAAGGAAGAATATAGGGTCAGAGATTTAAGAGAAGCGGTTAAGGTGACGGAAAGTGGTGAAAATAATGGGTTTTAAGCAAGATAAAAGTATATCAGAAGATTTAGTTTCGATAATAATGCCAGCATATAATTGTGGCGATTTTATAGGAACAACATTAGAATCGGTTATGTCTCAAACATATAAGAATTGGGAAGTAATAATTGTTGATGATTGTTCAAAAGACAATACAACTGAGGTAGTAAAGTTATATAGTTTAAAAAATCCTAGAATTAAATATTATAAGCTAGATACTAATTCAGGCGCAGCGGTAGCACGAAATAAAGCTATAGATTTAGCAAGTGGAAAATACATGGCTTTTCTTGATAGTGATGATGTGTGGTTTCCTGAAAAATTGTCCAAGCAGGTTAAATTTATGAAAAATAATAATTATAGCTTTAGTTGTACTAGTTATACCAAAATAGATGATAAAGGCAATTTTCTTAATAGAATTATAGAAGCTAAAATAAAAAGTAATTATAATGGGCTTTTGAAAACCTGTCCAGGAAATTCAACTGTAATATATGATGCTGAAGCATTAGG
Source organism: Clostridium sp. UBA5530 (assembly GCA_002423705.1). Taxonomy (GTDB): domain Bacteria; phylum Bacillota; class Clostridia; order Clostridiales; family Clostridiaceae; genus Clostridium_X. The sequence goes on along the minus strand of DINW01000003.1, from coordinate 17,856 downwards.
AAAAATTAAAATACCAAATATAAAAAAAAGAAATGATTATGTAATGTGGTTGCAAGTTATAAAAAAATCAAAGTACATTTATGGATTAAAAGAACCTCTTGGTAGCCACCGAATTAGAAGTGGTACAATATCTAGCAAGAAATCTAGTTTGGTAAGTTATCATTGGAAAGTGTATCGAGATATTGAACATCTATCTATTATAAAGTCTAGTTATCTTATAATTTATTGGGTTATTGCAACGGTATTTAAACTAAGATAAAGGGGGAATGACAATGAAGATTACAATAGCAGGGAATGGTTATGTTGGTTTATCTAATGCTATATTATTATCACAACATAATGAAGTTATAGCACTGGATATTATTCAAGAAAAAGTTGATATGATTAATAATAAAAAATCTCCAATTATTGATAGAGATATAGAGGAGTATTTAACAACAAAAAAATTAAATTTAACTGCGACAACAGATGCATATAAAGCTTACAAAAATGCAGAGTATGTTATTATTTCAACACCAACTAATTATGATCCCGAAAAGAACTATTTTAATACTAGAACAGTAGAAGCTGTTATTGCAAATGTGTTATCCATTAACCCAGGTGCAGTAATGGTAATTAAATCTACAGTACCAGTTGGTTATACTGAAAAAGTAAGGATTATGTTTGAAACAGATAATATTATCTTTTCACCAGAATTTTTAAGAGAAGGCAATGCTTTATATGATAATTTATATCCATCTCGTATTATTGTAGGGGAACAATCAGAAAGAGCGAAGAAATTTGCAAACCTTTTAGTAGAAGGTGCTATTAAAGAAGATGTTCCTGTATTATTTACAAATTCAACAGAGGCTGAGGCTATCAAGTTATTTGCCAATACATATCTTGCTATGAGAGTAGCATATTTTAATGAACTTGATACCTATGCAGAAGTCAGAGGTCTAAACACACAACAAATAATTGAAGGTGTATGTTTAGATCCTAGAATAGGCAATCATTATAACAATCCTTCTTTTGGGTATGGAGGCTATTGTTTACCTAAAGACACAAAACAATTATTAGCTAACTATGCGGATGTACCTAATAATATTATGGCAGCAATAGTAGAGGCTAACAGAACTAGAAAAGATCATATAGCTGAAATGATATTAGCAAGAGAACCTAAGGTTGTAGGCATTTATAGATTGACTATGAAAACAGATTCAGATAATTTTAGACAGTCATCTATTCAAGGCGTAATGAAACGTATTAAGGCGAAAGGCATTGAAGTAGTGGTATATGAACCAGCGCTTAAAGAAGGGAATTTTTATAATTCGAGGGTTATAAAAGATATTAATGAATTTAAAGAAATATCAGATGTAATTGTAGCAAATAGATGTGCTGATGATATTATTGATGTTTTGGACAAGGTATATACTAGGGATTTGTATTGTAGGGATTAATGAAGAAATATTATTAAATCTTTAGAAAGGAGATTGTTAATTTAACAATATTTAGGTATGAGAATAGGAATAGTTTTTTCTAATGAGCTGAATGTATGTCCATATGTAGAAAAATACACAAAAATATTAGAAGAGAAAAATATTGAATATGATTATATTTTGTGGGACAGAAGTAATGTAAAAAAAGATTATCCTAAAAATTATATTGTTTACTCAGAATATTCAGATTTATATATTAAGAAATACAAGAAAATGGGGTCCTTTATTCGATTCGCAAAGTATTTAAACAAAATGATTCAGGATAATAATTATGACAGACTTATTGTTTTAACATCTATACCAGCAATTATTTGTTATAAATTGTTAACAGGGGAATATAAGAACAAATTTATATTTGATTTTAGAGATTTGAGTTTTGAAAAAAATCACATTTTTAAACATATGTTAAAGCGAATTATATATAATTCATATTTTACATGTATATCTTCACCAGGATTTAAAGAAGTTTTGCCCAAATATAATTATATTATTGCCCATAATTTTCAATACAAGTATTTGAAAAATAATAATTTGGAAAATGATAAAAAGAATCCTATAATAAGATTGCTTCATATAGGAATTACTAGGGGGGAACGCTATAATAAAAAATTAGCTGATATTTTTGGAAATGATAATAGATTTGAAGTCTATATTATAGGAGACGGCAATGATACTGAATCATTTAAAGAATATATTCAAAACTTTAAAAATATTAATGTTCACGGTAGATATAATAACCTTGAGAAAGAAAAGTATATCAATAATGCGGACATGCTATTGTATTATTATCCTTGTAGTTTTAATAATAATAGAGCTTTAGCAAATAAATATTATGATGGAATAATTTTTAGAAAACCATTAGTTGGAAATGAAAATACTTATTCGGGTAAAAGAATAATATCTAAGAAACTTGGCATATCGTTAAGCTTGGAAGATGAGCAGTTTTCTAACAAATTATATGATTATTATTGTAATCTTAGTATGGAACAATTTTATTATAATGCAAAAGCAGAATTAGATAGTGTTGTAGAAGAAGATACAATATATTTACAAAAAATAGAAGAGTTTTTAAGTTTAAAAAGGGATGATTATGAATAAAAAAGGCATAGTAAATGAATCACATTTCATAAGTAAATTATTTACAATTGTAATTATATTAATGCAACCATTAAATGTATATAAGTCTTTCATACCAAGTATTGCACTTGGTGAGCTATTAATGATTATATTATTATTTATTTTAATATTAGATATGGCTAAAAGACAAGATAGAATCAAAATAGATTCATTTATTATTTATGTATCTTATGCATTAATAATTTCAGCAGTAGTATTCATATTAACCAATATTGGTGATGTGGAAAGTGTAAAAAGATTAATAAGAGATGGATTTTATTTGTCGTTGTTTTTGATTTTTGGAATTAACTACTTTAATTATGAATACGGTATAAAATTGTATAAAAATATAGCTAGAATATTGAGTGGTTATATAATTTTACAATTTGTTATTTATAGGTTATTTGGATACTATTTGACAGGGTTTATTCCATTTCTAAATATATCTTCCACTGGGGACGTTTCAAGTTTTGAATTGATTCATCATTATTTAAGAACAGCGGCAATAGATGGGTATTTAAGACCAAATGGTTTTTTATTAGAACCTGCTGCTTGCGCTCAGTATTTGGCACCAATATTAATACTATATTTGTTCGAATCTATTAGTCCATTATCTAATCATTATGAGTATAAGAACATAGCGTTGATTACTTTAGGGATGTTATTAACTGTTTCAGCTAATGCATATATAAGCTTATTTTTAATTTATTTTATATGGATTATATCTGTCTTTTTAAAGAAAAAGATACCGCCAAAATTATTAGTGACAATTATAATATTAATTATAATAGGTATATTATTTTTTGTATTTGCTGATACAGGCAAGGACGTAATCAATAGATTTATAATATTATGCAATAATGAACAGAGAGAGGGTTCTAGCTCTATTAGAGTATTGAGAGGAATGGCATTTTATTTTGCGATGCCTACCCGATTTAAATTATTTGGAATTGGATTTGGAAATTTTAGCCAATTTAGAATCAACTATAATATCAATACTATTTATGAGACTATAGATGAATATATGAACACGAATGCATATATTTTAACTTCGGTAGGAGTAATAGGGTTTATAATTTATGTTTATTTTATTTTTAAGTTTACAAAGAATAAGAAATTTCAATCAAAAGTGTTAGTATATTTACTTTTATTATTTGGATTATCTTGTAGCATATATAGTACACCAACATTTATTTTAATATTGTTATTAATATATCATACACCACATAAAGATAAGAATTATAGCAAAGATTAATATGCATTAATGAAGGGAGTGTTTAGATGATTAATATTATTACTTTACATAGTATACCAAATCCAGGTTCTGTTTTACAAGCATATGCTTTGCAACAATTTTTGTTTGAGAATGGATATAATAACGAAATTGTTGATTATAGACCTCTTTACTCAATTTTGGGAAAGAGTAAAATTAAGGGAATTATGCGTGAGTTTTTATTTCGTAAAAATCAAAAATCTTTACTAAGTAAATATAATACTTTTATTGAGAATAATATGAAATTAACTCATAATACTTATAATAATTTTAAGTCCTTAGTGGATAATCCACCAATAGCTGATAAATACTTAACAGGAAGTGACCAGCTTTGGAATTTAAGTTATAATTCTGGAAAAGATGATGCATATTTTCTAAAATTTATTAACAGTAATAATAAGTATGCATTTGCTACTAGTGTAGGTAAAAGCAGTATTCCAGTAGATGAATTAAATACAATACTAAAAAACATTAATACTTTTAAGAGTATTTCAACTAGGGAGAAAAGTACTAGTGAAATTTTGTCAAAGAAATTGAGTAGGAATATTGAATGGGTATGTGATCCTGTATTTTTATTAGATAAAAATAAGTATATGGATATGATTAAACCAGTTGATTTCAAGGATTATGTTGTAATATATTTATCTAAATCTAGTAATTTTCTAAATAGTATAGTTGAGAAAATAAAAAAAGAGTATGGATATAAGATAATTCTTCTGGGTGGGAATATTACAAGATGTTCTTGTGATTTACATGTAAAAGATTTAGGTCCATATGATTTTTTATCATATTTATACAATGCAAAATTAGTGATTTCAAGCTCCTTTCATGCAACAGCTTTCTCACATATTTTTCATAAAGAATTTATTGCTATTTTGCCCGAAGGTAATTCTGAAAGAATAGAGAGTTTATTACAGCTAACGGGAATGGAGAATAGGATAATTAGAAACATTGATGAACTTAGTTGTTTACGAGATAAGATAGATTTTAATATAGTTGATCAAAAGCTATGTGGATTTATTAATAATTCTAAGCAATTTTTAATTAAGAAAATTTGTGAGGATTAGTTTGTGAATACGAATAATGTTAATTTGATAAATAAAAATGTATGCACTGGATGTAGTGCTTGCTATAGTAGCTGTCCGGTTAATGCTATTTCAATGCTGCCAAATGAAGAAGGATTTTTATATCCAGTAATAGATACTGAGAAATGCAAAAATTGTGGAATTTGTTATAAAATATGCCCAACTGAGAAGATAATAGATAAGAGTAATAAACCAGTTGCGGTTTATGCAGGTCAGTGTAAAGATAAGGATTTGTTAATGAAAAGTTCATCAGGAGGAATATTTGCAGCTGTAGCTAGTCATATATTAGAGAATGATGGTATAGTGTTTGGTTGTTATCAGGATGAAAAATTTAATATTAGACATATGTCTATAAAAAGTAAGGATGAATTGTATAAGTTACAGGGATCTAAATATGTTCAAAGTGAAATAGGAAAGACATATACTGAAGCCAAGGAATATCTAATAAAAGGAAAACTAGTTTTGTATTCTGGTACACCTTGTCAAATTGATGGTCTTAAACATTATTTGGGTAAAAAGTATGATAATTTAGTGACTATTGATTTAGTTTGTCATGGTATTACTAATAACAAATTGTTTAAGGAATATATATACTTTTATCAATTTAAGAATAATATTAAGATACTAGATTATAAATTTAGACATAAGGATAAAAAATCTTCAAGATATCAAGGAATGTTAACATTTATCGAAAATAATCAAATTAAAAGAAAGAAATTATTAAACAATACTGATATATATTCTTATTTGTATATGAATGGTTACAATCATAGAATATCTTGTGGAAAATGCAAATATGCAAGCATATATAGAAATTCAGATTTAACTATTGGAGATTACTGGGGTATAGAAAGTGCTCATCCAGAATTGGATATATCTAATGGATATTCGGTTATATTAGCTAATACTAAATACGGTGATGATTTAATCAAAAAATCAGATATTAGCATTTACAGTTCATCTATTTCTAAGGCTACGAAAAGAAATGCAAATATAATAAAATATCATGGTGAAAATTATGAACGAAAAATATTCTTTCAATTGTACAGTAATGGAGGGATAAAGAATATATTAAATCATTACAATAAAACGATGAGATTTATTTTTTTTATTAATTCAATAAAGAATATTATACCTATAAAAATAAAACAATTTTTAAAAAATAAAATTTAAAGAGGCTAATATGAAAAGAATATTATTAACAATTGATACAGAAGGACCTAGAGGGAATGACCCCATACGATATCAAATTTGGGGAGATGTTGGTAATGGTGAATTATGGGGGATTCCTAGGATAATCAATATTTGTGATAAATATAATATAAAAGGATTATTTTTTGTAGATATAGCAGAAGTATGGCATTTTGGTGATAAAAAAATTAAAGAGGTAATAGATTACATTATCCAACATGGTCATGATGTTGGAGTACATATACATCCACATCATATCCCCAATGAAAATCGTCAATTTTTATATGAATTTTCCAGAGAGGAACAATATGATATTATAAAAAAATGCACTGACAAATTCGTTGAAATGACAAAAACTATTCCGAAATCTTTTAGGGCTGGTAAATATGGTGCTAACTGGGATACATTAGATATCCTTGATGAGTTAGGATATAAGTATGATTTCTCAGAGTTTTATTCTCAAAAATGGTGTGGTATAGATCCAGAAATTGCATATATTTTACCACAAAAATATAAAGGATTAACTGAGTTTCCTGTTTCTGTATATAAAAGTCTTGAGATACCTGGAATTTACAAACGGTATGACAAATTTGAAATCACTTCAAATACATCTGAATTAAAATATGTATTAAAAAAATATTTAAAAACGAATAATGATGAAGTATTAACATTGTTTTTACATAGTTTTTCATTTCTTAACTTTTTGGATACGCCAGACAAGCCTACCATAAATAGCAGAAATGAAAAAAATGCAATTAAGTTGTTAGAGTTTTTAAGTCGTTCAAATAAATTTGAATTTATATCAGAAGCAGATTTAGATAATCTTAATGTGACTGTAAAAGATAACAAAAACAATATAACTGCAATTAATAATTTGTTTTACGAATTGTTATATTTCTACATAAGAGCTGCGAAAATAATAAAGACGAATAGAAAAGCACAACTTCTATATATTATCACAGTTTTTTTTATAGTATTAGTTCTTAATATAACATTTAAATAGGGGAATAAAAATGAATTTTGTTAAAAATTACAATGAGCTGCCTTTGCAATTAATAGAAAAATTTCAAAGTGGAAATATATTCTTTTCAAAGGAATACGAAGGAAATGCAAATTATAGAAAACATAAAATGTATTATTTATGGGATAACAATTATGCTATATCAATTAGAATAAAAAAAGAATTATTTTTTCAGGCGGGTATTTTCATGACGGAACCATTGTGCATAGGTGTCTTTGATAAAAATACGGAAAAGAAATTTATTGATGAAGTTGTAGCACAGTTAAAAAAAGCAAATGTGCAATGGATTATTTGTGACAGAACGTCGAGATTTTCAGTATATCCTACTGGAAGTAAGGTAGTCCTTAATGGAAATCATATTATTAATTTAACATTATCTGAAGATGAGCTTTGGGGAAAGGTGCACAGTAAACACCGAAATGTAATTAGAAGAGCAAAAAAGGATGGTGTAAAAATAAAGATTGGTGGTATGGAATTATTAAGGGAGTATGTTCCTATAGCTGATATTACATATGCCAGAAGTGAAAAGAAAAATGCTAGTTTTAATTACTATAAATCAACTTTAGTGGGGATTGAAAACGAAACATTGGTTGTTTTAGCTATAAAAGATGCTGAAGTGCAAGCAGGTGGCATATTCTTTTATAATGAAGCTATAGGATATTATATACATGGTGCTTCAAAAAACGAACCAAGTATAGGTTCAGCAAATCTTTTATTATGGGAAACTATGTTACATTTAAAGAAAGTTAATGTAAAAGAATTTAGTTTTGTTGGATATCACCATAATGCCGAGCCTGAATCAAAGCTTCATGGAATTCAAAGATTTAAAGAACGTTTTGGGGGGGCTCTCGAAGAAAGTTATAATTTTAAAGTTATCAATGATAAATTTAAATACTTATTGTATTGTTTAGTTATGCAAGCTAAATCTGAAAATAAATTTAAAAAGTATCAGGATGCTATAGATGAACAGTTACACGAATTTCCTGAATTAAATAAAGAAAGAGGATGAAAAGTTATATGAAAATTGCAGCTGTATCTATGACATATAACGATGATTATAAATTAGATGAATGGAAAGAACATTATTTGGATTTTAAAGATGATATAGAATGGTTTATTATTGTTGATAATAATTCTAAAAAAGAATATCTAAATAGAGTAAAAAAAGAATTTTCAGATTCTATAATTATAGAAAGAAATACAAATGGGGGTTGTACTGCAGCTTATAATGATGGTATTCGTTATGCCTTAGAATATACAGACTGCGATGCAATAGCCGTTATTGGAAATGATATAAAATTATCTAAAAACTGTCTACCAATTTTACACAATTATTTATTTAGTGATGATTCTTTGGGTATTGTGTCTACTGCAATGCTGGATATTGATTCTGATATTATTGATTGTTATGGTCATAAAATTAAATTTTTTAATGTTATTAATGAAAATAAAGGTGAAAAAATAGGTAATGTAAAGTGTCATTACAAATATACAGATCTTGTTACAGGAGGTTTTACACTAGCACGTAGAGAATTTTATGAAAAGTGTGGATTACAGGATGAACGATTATTTATGTATTGTGATGAACTAGATACTGCTCTTAAAGCAAAAAAAAACGGATATAAACTTGGTGTAATTTCAAGTGTATATATTTGGCATTGGCATATTAATAACCCGTTACAAAAGATAACTAAACCATCACCTTCTTATTTAATTGCAAGAAATAGACTATATTTATCTAATAAATACTATTCTAAATTTAATAGCCTTATGTGGTTTGGATATTATGGATTAATTAGACCAATAGAATATATTATAATTGCATGTATAAGAATGAATAAGAAATACTTTAGTATGGCTCAATACTCATATATTGGCGCTAAGAATGGGTTTAAGGGAGATATGAAATATAATAAGTATATGGAATTTATGTAAGTTGGGTTGTAATTAACAATGAATAGGGATGGGGGGTACTAGCAATGAATACTGAAGTATTTAAAGGAAAAACGTTGATGATTACAGGAGGAACTGGTTCTTTTGGCTCAGAGGTGTTGTCATATTTTGCAAATACTGATTTAGAAGAAATACGTATATTTAGTAGGGATGAAAAGAAGCAAGAAGATTTAAGAATAAAATATAAGAGTGATAAATTAAATTTTATTATAGGAGATGTTAGAGATTTTAATAGAATTAACACAGCTATGCATGGGGTTGACTATGTTTTTCAAGCAGCTGCATTAAAGCAAGTTCCTTCTTGTGAGTTTTATCCGATGGAGGCAATAAAAACAAATATATTAGGTTCTGAAAATGTCTTGGAAGCAGCTGCAGTTAATGAAGTAAAAAAAGTTGTAGTACTAAGTACTGATAAAGCTGTTTATCCTGTCAATACTATGGGATGCACAAAGGCGCTTATGGAAAAATTAGCAATTTCTAAAGCGCGTGATCCTCGCATGATTAAAAATAGTTCTGTGATATGTGCAACTAGATATGGAAATGTAATGTGTTCAAGGGGGTCTATTATTCCACTATTTATCAATCAGATTAAAGAGGGAAAGGAAATTACAATTACTGAACCAGAAATGACACGTTTTATGATGTCTTTACCTAATGCGGTAGATTTAGTATTGTATGCTTTCCAACATTCTGAGGCTGGAGATATATTTGTTCAAAAAGCTCCAGCTGCAACAATTGAAACTTTGGCACAGGCCCTACTAGAACTTTTTGAAGCTGATAATAAAATTAGAATCATAGGATCTCGGCATGGAGAAAAAATGCATGAAACATTATGCTCTAAAGAGGAAATGACTAAAGCAGAAGACTTGGGAGAATATTTCAGAATTCCAGCTGATTTTAGGGACTTAAATTATACTAAGTATGTTAAAAAGTATGGGAATACAATTTCTCAAATAGAATATAATTCATATAATACAAAGCGTCTAAATGTTGAAGAAATGAAAAATCTATTGTTGACATTAGATTATGTTAATAATGAACTGAAAGGTTGGAGAAAGCGATGAATGTGATACCTTTAATTAAACCAGTTATAGCACCTAAAAATGAAATGATGCCGGAGATAGAAAAGATTCTTTATAGTGGATATATTGCTGAAGGACAGGCAGTGTATAATTTTGAATCAGAGTTTGCAAAATATATTCAAAATGATAATGTTCTGGCCCTTAATTCAGGTACAGGTGCATTACATATAGCTTTAACTTTACTTAATATTAAAGAGGGAGATGAAGTCATTAGTACAGCCATGACAGCAGAACCTACAAATACAACTATTAAACTTATGGGTGCAAAAGTTGTATGGGGAGATGTAGACTCTAAAACTGGATTGCTTGATCCTACTTCAGTAAGAGAAAAAATCACTGAACGTACGAAAGCAATAGTAGTAGTACATTATTCTGGTATGGTTTGTAATATGAATGAGTTTAATAAGATTTCAAAGGAATTTAATATACCTATTATAGAAGACTGTGCACACGCATTATCAAGTCAGTACAATGGTAAACCAGTAGGTAGCAATTCAGAGATTACATGTTTCTCTTTTCAAGCAATTAAGCAGATGACTACAGTTGATGGTGGAGCAATTTCATTTTCTTCCAATAAATATATGGAAGAGGCTCGTAGATTACGATGGTTTGGACTTTCAAAAAAAGTGTCAAGACTTGAAAATGATATAAAACGTGCAGGGTTTAAATATGGTATGAATAATGTTAATGCAACAATTGGTTTGGTTCAGATGCAGCATATTAGAGATATTATTAATACTCATGTGGACAACGGTAAATACTATGATGTTGAGTTGAATAACATACCTGGAGTTACGCTCATTCCTTACTATAGTAATACAGAACCATCATATTGGATGTACACTATGATGGTTGAAAATAGAAATTCATTTATAGAAATGATGAAGGCTAACAATGTCGAGGTATCGCCGCTACACCATAGAAATGATACACACTCTGTTTTCATAGAATCCAAATGTAATTTACCAAATCTTGATAAATTTTATAATTCATATATTCATATACCTTGTGGCAGCTGGGTAAGTCAAGAAGATAGAGAGTATATAGTTAATACAATTAAGAAGGGATGGTAAGTAAATTATTATGATACCTTTATTTAAACCATATATGCCTAACTTACCTCAATTGAATACATTGCTTATGTCAGGAAATTTAGCATACGGTGAATATTCTAGGAAATTTGAAGAAAAATTACAAGAATATTTTTCGGTACAATATGTTCTAGCAATGAGTGATTATTCATTTGCTGTTTGGACAATATTAAGGGCAATGGGAATTAATAGTGGTGATGAAATAATAATGTCACCAATCGGTTGTTTGCTTTCAACTCAACCGTATTTGAGTTATGGTTTGAAAATTGTTTGGGCAGATGTAGATCCTAATACAGGCACACTTGATCCTGAATTTGTATTAAAAAAGGTTACTTCTAAAACAAAATGTATTGTTCACAACCACTTTTGTGGATACTCGGGTTATATTAATGAAATTAATGCTATAGCTAAAAATAATGGCTTATTTGTTATAGATGATGGTATAGAGTGTTTTGGCTCTGAGTATGGAGAAGCAAAGATTGGTGCAGTTGGATCAGATGCAACTATTTTTTCATTTGGACCTGTAAGATTACCTAATACAATAAATGGTGCTGGCTTAATAATAAAAAGTGAGACCTTATATAAAAAGGCAATTATTATTGAAGATAATGGTATTGATCGTAGTAAGTTTCGAGATGAAAATGGAGAAATAAGCTTAAATTGTGATATTACTCAAATTGGATATAATGCAAAACTAAGCAATGTGAATGCATATATAGGATTGCAACAACTAGATGAAATCCCTGATTTAATCAGGAAGCAGCGTGAGAATGCTGTTGTATGGGAAAAAGTAATATCTGAAATGAACTACAAAAATTTAGAAACACATAATGGAATACCTAATTATTGGGTGTATGGTATTTTATCCAATGATAAGATTAAAGATATGTTACATTTTAGAAATCGTGGAATGTATGNNCTTCAGGAGTACATGTTAGCAACAGTCAGTATTCTGCATTCCCAAATGGTCAAGAGCTACGTGGTGTGGAAGAATTTACAGATAAATTTTTGGCATTACCTTGTGGTTGGTGGGTTAACAGTAAAGATATTTTAAAAATAATTAATTAGTGAGGCATGTATAATGAAAATAATTGAAATTACTAAATTATTGGATGATGTAAAAATAGTAGGTAATGGTGAAGTAGAGATAGATAGTTTAGGATTATGCAATAGAGAATATATTAATATGAAGATTTTATCTTATGCAATATCTAGCAATTATATTGATAATGTTATTAATAATCATTCAGTAAAAGTGTTGATGGTAAGAGAAGATATTATGGAATCATATAAAGAAATTATGCTTGAGCGTAAAGGAGCATTGCTAATTTGTAGTAAAGCAACAGAGATGATGTTTTATGAACTTCATACAAAATTATTACAATCGGGTAGGTTTTATGAACAATTTGAATTTGAATCTAAAGTAGGTAATAACTGTAGCATAGATACTACTGCAAAGATTTGCCCAGGGGTTATTATAGGTGATAATGTTAAAATTGGGGCGTATTCGATAATTAAAGCAGGTACAATTATTTCAAATAATACAGAAATTGGATGCTTTACTACAATTGGAGCTGAGGGATTTCAAATAATAAAGGATGCCTATGGAGTACCTTTCCATGTTGAACATGCAGGTGGTGTTGAAATTGGAGAGAACTGTTACATAGGAAATCATGTAAATATATGTAATGGTTTATTTAATGAAAATACATATATTGGAAATAATGTGATGATAGATAATTTAATTCATGTGGCACACAACTGTAGAATTTGTGATAAATCTGTAGTTACAGCTGGTACAGTTTTATGTGGATCATCATATTTGCTAAGTGGTTCATGGGTGGGAACAAATTCAACAGTATTAAATCGCGTAGAATTAGGTGAAAATTCTTTAGTTGGAATAGGAAGTGTAGTTACAAGAGATGTACCAGCTAATTCAGTTGCCTATGGGGTGCCAGCAAAAATACATAGGCAGGATGATATAAATGGAAAATAAGAAAAATTCGATGGCTAAAAGTGTGACAAGTGGATTAGTTTGGACTTATGCTGAAAGAACAGGCTCACAATTAATCACAATAATTGTTACCATTATTTTAGCAAGATTAATTGCACCAAACGAATATGGGGTTATTTCATTAGTTGTAATATTTATCAATATCGCTAATACATTTGTTGTTAGTGGATTAGGTAATTCATTAATCCAGAAGAGAGATGCTGATAGCTTAGATTTCTCAACGTTGTTTTATTTTAGCATAGTATTTTCTTTAATTATATATATTATTGTTTTCTTTTGTGCACCTTCAATTGCTAATTTTTATGAAATTCCTTTGCTAGCATTAGTTATTAGAATTATGGCTATAAGATTACCAATTGCCGCAGTAAATTCAATTCAAGAAGCATATATTTGTCGAAAACTAGAATTCAAAAAATTTTTTTTTGCTACATTAGTAGGAACAATTTTTTCTGCCGTAATTGGAATTTTTATGGCTTATAAAGGACATGGAGTTTGGGCTTTAGTAGCACAATATCTTAGTAATGCAATAATTAATACTTTGATGTTAGCACTGATATCAGGTTGGAAACCGGAACTTAGATTTTCTACTAGTAGATTAAGCAGTTTATTCTCATATGGATGGAAAATAATGTTTGTAGGAGTGCTAAATGAGTTATATTCTAATCTACGGAATTTAGTCATTGGTAAAAAATATTCTGCTGCTGATTTGGCTTTTAGTGATAAGGGAGATCAATTTCCGAGAGCTATTGCTGGTAATATTAATTCTTCATTAAGTAAAGTTCTCTTTCCTGTACTATCTAATAATCAAGATAATAAATTAATAATTAAGTCAATGACAAGAAGATCAATTAAAACAGGTTCATATGTTTTGTTTCCTATCTTATTTGGCTTTGCAGCAATAGCTCAGCCATTTGTGATATTACTTCTGACAGAAAAGTGGATAGAATGTATTCCGTATTTACAAATACTATGTATAGTATATGCACTACAGCCAATACAGACTTCTAGTTTACAAGCAATTAAGGCTTTAGGACGTAGCGATTTATACCTAAAATTGGAAATAATAAAAAAAATATTTGGTGTAATAATATTGTTGGTATCAGTATTTTGTTTTCATTCTGTAATTTATATTATTTTAGGGTCATTGTGTGCTGAGGTTGTTTCTACTGTAATTAATTTTCCAATTAATAAGAATTTATTTGGTTATGGATATAGGGAACAAATCTCTGATATACTACCTGCAATTGTTTTATCAGTAATAATGTCAATAGCTGTAATATTGATAGGTGAAACAGTAGCAAATAAGATAATTGTGATTATACTACAAATAACTATTGGAGGTTTATTATATATTGGCATGTCTATTATTACAAAGAATGAGAGTTTTTATTATATAATAAGAATTATAAAATCTTATCGGGCTAAAAAATAATTGGAGGTTAAAAATTATTGATTAGAATCAAGATACTATTTTATTTAAGGAGAACAAAATGAAGAAAATAATGTTAGTCTTTGGGACAAGACCAGAGGCTATAAAAATGTGCCCTTTAGTAAAAGAATTAAAAGCTAGAAATAATATAAAGACTGTAGTATGTGTTTCTGGACAACATAGACAAATGCTTGACCAGGTTTTAGAGGCCTTTGATGTTATACCTGATTATGATTTATCTATAATGAAAGATAAACAGACTCTTTTTGATATAACAAGTAGTCTTTTAAGTAGCATAAAAATTGTATTAGAAGAAGTAAAACCGGATGTTGTGTTAGTTCATGGAGATACATCTACTACATTTATTACGGCTCTTGCTTGTTTTTATATGCAAATACCAGTTGGTCATGTTGAGGCAGGATTAAGAACCTATGATATATATTCTCCTTACCCAGAAGAATTCAATAGACAAGCAACGGGGATTATTTCAAAGTATAATTTTGCTCCTACAGAAATAGCTAAAAATAATTTAATAAAAGAAGGCAAAAATCCAGATACAATATATATAACAGGTAATACTGCTATTGATGCACTAAAAACTACAGTTAAAGAACAATATACTCATGATGAACTTAAGTGAGCAGAGGGAAGCAGACTTATTATGATAACTGCTCACAGAAGGGAAAATTTGGGACAACCTATGCATCATATGTTTAGGGCTATTAAAAAAATAGTAGATGAAACACCTGATATAAAGGTAATTTATCCGATACACAGAAATCCTTTGGTTAGAGAAACTGCAAATGAAATTTTCGGACATTGCGATAGGATAAGAATAATAGATCCTCTGGATGTAATAGATTTTCATAATTTTTTAGCACGGTCATATTTAATACTTACTGATAGTGGCGGAATCCAAGAGGAAGCACCAAGTTTAGGAAAACCTGTACTTGTAATGCGAGATACTACGGAAAGACCTGAAGGAATAGTAGCAGGAACATTAAAACTTGTAGGCACTGAAGAACAAACTATTTATAATGCATTTAAGCTGTTACTTGAAGATAAATCAGAGTATGATAAAATGAGTCATGCAAGCAATCCATATGGTGACGGACTTGCAAGTAAGAGGATTGCTGATATATTACAGGAAAATAGTTAAGGCCTATTGGGATACTATCATAAGATATTCAAATATATGGTAAGCTAATGATGTATTATCCTATTTCAGTATTAATGTTAGCAGACATTAGAGAAATTTATAGGATAAGAGAAGATGGCTTTAGTTTTAGGAGGTAACATATTTTATGGTTATGGCTTCAGCGAAAAACTTAAGCATGCTGTGGACAGAGAAGAAACAACTATATTTGGTTACCATGTAAGCAATCCTGAAGCGCTTGGACTAGTTGAGTTTGATCATGAAAACAATGTGGTTTCCATAGAGGAAAAACCACAGTTCCCTAAATCTAGCTATGTAGTACCTGGACTATATTTTTATGATAATGAGGTAGTGAAGGTAGCTAAAATTATAAAGCCTTCTAAACGTGACCTCTGGAGATTATCAAAAATACTATGAAAAGATGTACAAGTAGTTAAAATTAAACAGTAAAAATCAAGGTTCAAGTGGAGGTTCAACTTCTGCCTGAACCTTAGTTTAACTTATCTATGATATGTTGATCTCTGTTTAAGGTGTTTAGAGTGTTATAGTAGGTTCATATCAGATAAAAATAATAACTATAGGAGAATGACATGGTGGAAATTTTAAAATTCAATGTGATAATAGTCTTATACTAGCAATTGTAGCCATTAACATGACCGTTATAGGATTAACTTCACTAGCAGAATCTAAAAGTGTTATTGGAATAGAGTATGGAAAATTTTTAATTAAAAGATATAAAGTTTTTAACTTAATTAAAATATATTATCTATTAATTGTTTTTGCAACAATAAATATTATATCGGTTCTAGCATTGTTTTTTGAAAATAATGTGCTAATAACTAGAGTATTTATTATACTTTCTATAAGCCTTATATTTGGAATATATTATTTTTTGCATATATAATGATAGATAATAGGCTTGTGAGAAAACAAATATATATTCAGGAATTGTTAGGGCTATATTATGACAGTGATAAAGAAACTAGGTTTGAAGTGGACAGACTAGTAAAAATGAGTAATGGGTCTAGAACAAATAAGAAAATTTCAGGTGATATAATTAATTATTTCAATACCTTTAATGGAGAATCCCAAAAATACTTCTGTGAAATATTTGGACCTGAGTCTATAATATATAAAAATACAAGAACTTTAAATAAGGTAAGAAGAAAGGTAATAAATTCCAATCCATATGTATATAGGCAGAGTGAAAATGGGATTTGGGATATATCCCATGAATTTTTTCAACTTTTTCGATACACAGAGCTTCAAGATAAGTGGGCCATCGATATTTTAAAAATAATAAATAAGGATTATTGTGTAGATGATAAATTTGATAAAATCAGATTATATAATGTGGCTAGGGTAATCACTCACGTAAATGTTTTTGGAAACGATGAAGCCATATATAAATATAAGTTTTTGGAGCACTTTATAGAGTCTTTTTATAATGCAGTAAAGATAAGTGAAGAAGAATTAAATACAATTGATCCAAATGAAAGAAAACATATTAATCTAGTTGAGAAATATACTATAAATCAAATATTTTTATACATCATAAAAACCATAGAGCTATACAAAGATATGAACTTTATTAATACATCAAGGAACATTATAAATAAAATTGTTTTTGAGGATACATATAATCACATTGAACTTCGTGAACAAAGGTTTAAAATATTTTTAGATAATGTAATTAAATCTGATGAAGAAATAATAAAGGAAATGTTCACAGAAATGTTGTGGAAATGGCAAAATAATATAACATATGATGATATACCTGAATTTATGAAAGTAGACACAGTTAAGAAATATGTTAATGAATTTAGTATCCAAAATAATAATGATAAAAGACTAAAGGTTGAAGATATTTTCGGTTGTGAAAAACCTACAATGTAGATATTGTCTACACTAAAGACTTACATAAGTTAAATCCATAGTGATAATAAGAAGGGGCTGTATCAAAATAA
>DINW01000017.1:50383-144761 GCA_002423705.1 Clostridium sp. UBA5530 | reverse complement strand
CAGACTTTTTTTCACAGTCTCAGATAAATCTCAAAAAGAAGAGTAAGGATTTGTTCCCTTACTCTTCTTCCAATTCTATTGCTGCTTCCTCCTCAATTATAGAATCTAATGTAGGCAACTCCCTTAAATTATCCATTTGAAACTGCCTTAAAAATTCTTCAGTGGTTATATAAAGTATAGGACGTCCAATTACTTCTTTCCTTCCAGCTTCTTTTATTAATTCCCTATCTAAAAGTTTTTGAATAGCACTATCACTTTTTACACCTCTTATATCATCTATCTCTACCCTAGTTATTGGTTGCTTATAAGCTATTATAGCTAGGGTCTCTATAGCGGCTTGAGAAAGGGATTGTCTTGAATTAGTCCTTAATATTTTTTGGATATATTCACTATTTTCCCTTTTAGTGACTAACTGATACATATTGTTTATACATATTAATTCTATTCCCCTATTTTCTTCCCTATATATTTTTTTCATTTCCTCTATGATCCTTTTAGTATATTCTTCTGAACACTCGATAATATAAGATATATCTTTTAATTTCATAGGTTCTCCACTTACAAACAGCAATGATTCTATTATAGATATATATTTATTATTATTATACACTCCCTCGAACTCACATTGTGATATCATAGTCATCCATATTCACCCTCTCTATATATATTCTGTCGAAATTCACAGGCTGAATAACTTTTATAGTTTTCTCTTTAATCATCTCCAATAGAGCTAAAAAAGTTACTACTATCTCCATTTTACACTGACATTCACTTGCTATTTCTGAAAATTTTACTGATTTTTTCAAAGCTAATATATTTTTTAACTCCTTCATTTTATCCTCTATTTTATATTTGTCTATAGGTATTTCTTTATCTATAGTATTTGTTTTGTTTATTTTTTTTACATATCTATTCATAAGTTCATTAAAAATATTATATAAATCTAACATAGTGATATTTTTTAATAACTCCTTATTATCTACTGGCATACTATCTTCTATTATTTCAGCCTTTTTAGTGAAGAGGTATCCATCAGCCTCCAATCTTTCTTTAAAAAAGTAGGAAGCTCTTTTATATTTCTTATACTCTATAAGTTTTTCTATAAGATTTTTTCTTGGATCTTCCTCCTCCTCTTCTATTTGTGGTTTAGGCAATAGCATTTTAGACTTTATTTCTAACAGAGTAGCAGCCATCACAATAAATTCCGATGTAACTTCTAAATCCATTTCTTTAATTGTTTGTAAAAATTGAAGATATTGATTAGTTATATCATATATTTTTATATCATATATATTCATCTCATTTTTTTTAATAAGATGAAGCAAAAGATCAAAGGGGCCTTCAAAATTTTCTATCTTAATATTCAAATTTGACAATACATTCACCTGCTTTTATCTTATAAAATCATATAAATATCATACCAACTAAACTTACAATAATCAATAATAATGAGTCCTAGCATCGCTAGGACTCATTATTATTAAATAGATCCTTTTAAAAGATTTTTTATATTATATCTCATATTTTCGAAAAAGTTACCTTTTTTAACTTCTCTATCGCTATAAATTTTAACTTGAGCTATTTCTTTGTCTCCTATATAATATTTACAAGTTCCTATTGTTTCCCCTTCTTTAAATGACTTCTTTTCTTCATCAAATTCTAATTTAAAAGATATGTTTTCCTCTTTTCCTTTAGGTAAGGTTATATTCACGTCTTCACAAGCCTTTGCGATGAAAAACTTTTCTTTATATCTATCTAAAAAAACTTTTTCAACCTCTTGATCTTTAGATACTATTTTTTTACTATAAAACTTTGAAAAGCCATAGTTCATAAGCATACTAGCATCTCTATTTCTTATCTTATATGTGGGTGCTCCCATTATAACTGCCAAAACTCTAACTCCATCTCTCACTGCTGTAGCCGATATACAGTACTTGGCTTCATCAGTAAATCCAGTTTTTAGTCCATCGCACCCTTTAAAAAATCTAACTAACTTATTATGGTTTACTAATTCTATAGGACTTTTTCTGCCTTCTGCTATTGTTTCCATATATGTACCTGTATACTTAAGTATAGTTGGATGTTTTAATAATTCTCTAGACATTATAGAAATATCATAGGCGGTAGTTAAATGTCCTGTTGCAGGTAACCCAGTACAATTTTTAAAGGTTGTATCTTGCATATTTAAGGATTGAGCTCTTTCATTCATCATAGTAATAAATCCATCTTCACTGCCTCCTAGGTACTCCGCTAAAGCTAAGGCTGCATCATTACCTGATGCTATGCCAACACCCTTTAAAAGCTCCTCTACAGTCCTTATTTCCCCTGTGTCTAAAAGCATAGTACTGCCGCCCATTTTTTTTGCATTTTCACTACATGTTACTTTGTCAGATAACTTAATTTTTCCACTATCTACAGCCTCCATGGTTATTAGCATTGTCATTACTTTAGTAACAGAAGCCGGAGCAAATTTTTCTTTAGAGTTTTTCTCATATAAAACTTCTCCACTGTTTGGCTCAATCAATATTGCCGACTTAGCCTCTACATCTAACCCTTTACTTTCTTCAGCTTTTGCTATTTGGGGAACAGAAAGTATTATTGTAATAAAAAATATACTTGTAAGTATTAATGAAACAATTTTTTTGTATTTTGATTTCATATTTACCCTCCTTTCAAGTATATCTTTTCCCATTTTGTTTAAATTATCACTAAAAAATAAAATCCTTGTTTATATTAAGTGAAACTTAGATTAATTAAAAAAAGATTTACTACATATTATTCCCAAGAATCTGTAATAAATCTTTTTTTAAAATTATACAATATTTTTTATCTAACTATTTCATATATAAGCGGAATATTATCTTCATAGGAATCCTTTATAACATAACTTTCTAAGATTCTATTTTTGGTTTCCTCAATGTTATTCTCAAAATTAGAATGTATATATGCTAAAGTATCCCCCTTTCTAACTATATCTCCTCTTTTTTTATCTAAAACTATTCCAACAGATAAATCTATTATACTTTCTTTGGTTGCTCTCCCTGCCCCTAATTCCATTGCAATTAATCCTATTTTTTCAGAATGTATTTTAGATACAATACCATCAACAGGAGCTAATACTGGAACTATATACTTTGCTTTAGGAAATAAGTCTGGATTATCTACATAAGAACTATCTCCTCCTTGAGCTTCAACAAATTCCTTTAATTTATTTAAAGCTTTTCCTGTAGTAATTGTATCCCTTAATAAAGTTCTAGCTTCATCTTTATTTTTAGCTTTTCCAGCAAGTACAACCATTTCACTGCCTAATGTTAAGCATAATTCCAAAAGATCTTTTGGACCATTTCCCTTTAATGTAGCTATAGCCTCTTTTACCTCTAATGCATTTCCTACTGCTTTACCTAAAGGCTGATCCATATCTGAAATTACTGCTACTGTATCTCTTCCAAGATGCTTGCCTATGGCCACCATTTCCTTTGCTAAGTACAGTGCATCTTCTTTAGTTTTCATAAATGCTCCTTCTCCAACTTTTACATCTAAAACTATGGCATCAGCTCCAGCAGCTATCTTTTTACTCATAATGCTAGAAGCAATTAAGGATACATTATCAACTGTTCCAGTGACATCCCTTAAGGCATATAGTTTTTTATCTGCTGGCGCTAAATCACCAGTTTGACCTGCCACTGCTAGTTTTATACTGTTTACATTATTTATAAATCTATCCTTTGACATTTCTACAGTGAATCCTTTAAAGGATTCTAATTTATCAATAGTACCCCCTGTATGGCCTAAGCCTCTACCAGACATTTTAGCCACTGGA
The DNA here is from genome assembly GCA_002423705.1 of Clostridium sp. UBA5530. GTDB lineage: Bacteria > Bacillota > Clostridia > Clostridiales > Clostridiaceae > Clostridium_X. The sequence continues at coordinate 140,941 of DINW01000017.1, read as the reverse complement.
ATGTCTAAGGATGCTACTATAGGTCCTAATATTAAAGTAGTTGTATCTCCAACTCCTCCTGTGCTATGTTTATCCACCTTTATACCGTCTATATTCTTTAAAAATAACTCTTCTCCAGATTTAACCATAGCCATGGTTAAGTCTGATGTTTCTCTGCTATTCATTTTTTGAAAATATATAGCCATCAATAAAGCAGATACTTGATAATCAGGAATGTTTCCTTTAGTATATCCCTGGATAAAAAAATCTATCTCTTCTTTAGTTAATTCTTCTCCATTTCTCTTTTTCAAAATCAAATCGTACATTCTCATAGAAAACATCTCCTACTACATTTCTCTTAGTATTTCACTTACTAATGATATAAATTTATCTTTTACCTTATTTGAGGTTTCAATTACTTCTAAATGATTTAATGGCTTATCTAATATTCCTGCTGCCATATTAGTTATGCAGGAAATTCCTAATACCTTTATACCACAGTGGTTTGCTATGATTACCTCTGGTACTGTAGACATACCAACAGCATCTGCCCCTAAAGTTCTAGCCATTCTTACTTCAGCAGGAGTTTCATAGGTAGGACCTGAAAACATCATATAAACACCTTTTTTTGTATTTACTCCTACCTTTTTTGAAGCATTTTCTGCTATTGCCAGTAACTCTTTGCAATAGGCATTAGACATATCTGGGAATCTTGGACCCAACTCATCTAAGTTCTTTCCCATTAATGGATTTGTACCACTAAAGTTTATATGGTCTTCTATTAGCATTAAATCTCCTGGATCAAAGGAAGTATTTACACCACCAGCTGCATTAGTAACTATAAGTTTTTCCACACCTATTTCTTTCATTATATAAATAGGTAATGCTATATCTTCCATCTTATTCCCTTCATAATAATGGAATCTGCCTTGCATCATAATTACCTTTTTACCCATATAATCACCAAATACAAATTGACCTGCATGGCCTTTCACTGTTGACTTAGGAAGGTTGGGAACATCCTGATATTTTATTATACATCTATTTTCTATTTTATCTGCCATATCACCTAACCCTGAACCTAATATAACTCCAATGGAAGGCTTACTTTTTAGCATTTTATTTATATAGGCTACCCCTTCTCTTACTTTATTTATATCCACTTTTATTTCCTCCTTTGCTGATACATTTATATATATAATAAAACTTACTTTATTATTAAATTTCCAAAACTTGTTCCAGTCAAATCATTCCTTACATCTAATAAATCCAATATGGTCTTTCCTATATCTGAAAAAGAGTTTCTTATACCAATATTAACATCTGCTTTTATATCATTACCATAAACTAATATTGGAATATACTCTCTAGAATGATCTGTACTTTCCGTTACAGGATCACAGCCATGGTCAGCAGTTATTATAAGCACATCGTCCTTTTTCATTTTACCTGTTATTTCTTTTAATCTTATATCAAAATCCTCTAAAGCCTTAGCATATCCATGAGGGTCATTTCTATGACCATATAACATATCGAAATCTACTAAATTAGTAAATATTAAACCTTTATCTAATTTATCCATATAATCTATGGTTTTGTCAACTCCATCCATATTGTTTTTGATATGAATAGCGTCTGTTATTCCTTTTTTGTTGTATATATCTTCTATTTTACCAACGGCCATGACTTTAAGGCCTTGTTCAGTGATATACTCTAGCATTGTCTTATTAAATGGATCTAAAGCATAATCTTTTCTATTGGAGGTTCTAGTATAATTTCCTTTAGCTCCTATAAATGGTCTTGCTATTACTCTTCCTACAGTTCTGTCTCCTATAAGCATGTTTCTTGCAATTTCACACATCTTATATAGTTCATTTAGAGGAATTATTTCTTCATGAGCTGCTATTTGAAATACGCTATCTGCTGATGTATATATTATAGGACTTCCTGTCTTAACATGTTCATCTCCTAATTGCTTAATAATCTCAGTACCAGAAGCTACAATATTTCCAAGAATTTTTCTACCTATTTTTCCTTCAAACTCTTTAATTATATCTTGGGGAAATCCATTGGGATAAGTATTTAAAGGCTCCTCTAAGATGACCCCTGCTATTTCCCAATGACCAGTAACCGTGTCCTTACCCTTTGATTTTTCAGCAGCTTTACCATAAGCACCCTTTGGGCATTGTACTTTCCCTAGTTTGGCACTTTCCTCAATATTTCCTAGACCTAAAGATAATAGATTAGGTATTTTTATTCCTCCTACTGCCTTAGATATATTACCTAAAGTATTGCTCCCTTCATCACCATACAATTTAGCATCAGGCATTTCTCCAATTCCAACACTATCAAGAACAATTAATATTACTCTATTTGCCATAATCTTTTCTCCTTTCTTTAGTAACTGTTGATATTATTATGCTCTAGGATGCGAATTTCTATAAACTTCTGCCAACTTATTCTTCTTTGTTATGGAAGAATATATTTGGGTGGCAGCTAAATCCACATGGCCTAAAAGTTCTTGTACAGATTTTATATCGGCACCATTTTGCAAAAGATGAACTGCAAAAGAGTGCCTAAATGTATATAAATTTATAGGTTTATCTATCTTAGCTTCTTTTACATATTGCTTTACTATTTTCCAAAATCCTTGTCTCGTCATTTTATGACCCCTAGCATTAAAAAATAACAGGTTGTTTTCAGCTACTACAGACAAGTTCCTTAATTCTAGGTACTTGTCTAAACACCTTACTGCTACCGAACCTAATGGTATTATTCTCTCTTTATTCTTAGTACCTTTACATCTTACATAATTCATTTTTAAGTTTAAATCAAAAATAGTTAGGTTTATGAGTTCCGTTACCTTCATGCCTGTAGCATATAATAGTTCCAGCATAGCTCTATCTCTCATGCCTCTTTCAATATTAGTATTGGGCATAGACAAGATATTCTCTACCTCTTCTATAGTTAAAATTTCTGGAAGGCTTCTTTCTGTTTTAGGAAGTTCGTAGTTAATAATTGGAGATTCATTTATCAGTGCCATCTTATGAAGATATTTATAAAAATTTCTTATAGCTACTAGACTCCTATTTATAGAAGAGTTTGAAAAATTTTCTCTTATAAGATTTTGTATATAAGCCATAATTGTGATTTCATCAGCTAATTTGAAGTCCTCGTTTCTTGAATCTATGAAGGCTATATACTTTTTCAAATCTCTCTTATATGCATCTACTGTATTTTCTGTTAGTTTTTTTTGCTTTAGATAGTTAATATAATTATTTAATATTTCTTCCATAGCTTTTCTCATATCCTCATTTAAATTTTTATATTATATTTTTATTAATTAAATATTCTACACCTTTTAAGTAAATCCTTCAAAAATTCTCCATAACCATCTATAACTATTTATAAAGCAGTCTTAATAAGTTAGGTACAAAAAATGCTTCTATTATAGAACCTAGTATTATTACTAATATATTTATTATAATAGCAGTAGCACTAATTCCTATAATTGAATCCTTAGGATTAGAAGTCTTTAGAAATTTACTTCTTATCCTTTTTACTCCAATATTTATAGAAAAAACCGAAGAGAATATTATACAAGGAATATATAAAATATTTTGTGGTGCTAAAGTAGCTAAAATGAATGGTATTCCCTTGTATCCTAAAGAATTCACTATGACTCCTGCGCTAAATCCTAATGTAAATCCCTTAAATAAGTCACATATAAAAATAATTGGAATTCCAACTATTAAAATTCCTAAAATATAAATAACACTTAAGAATAATAAATTATTTTTTAAACTTTCTAAAAAAAGACTTTTATTATTTATATCAGTAGAAGAAAGTTCATTGGTAAAGCTCTGCAAATAGTTAGACAGATCGCTTTTATATGTATTTCCCATATATTTCACCACATATATACCTATTACCACTCCTACTAATAAGAACATAAGGCTCACAAGATATAATATATAATTACTCTCTATATGCTTTTTAAATCCATTCATAGTACTTAGGTTCATTTTCATACCTCCTCTTCTTTAATCATAGTTATATTTATGATTTCAAAAGAGCTGATATGAAACTTTTTTATTTTATAGATAAGATAATGCAGCTATAGTTTTACCATCTATTATATTTCCTGACTTTATATTAGCTTTAATATCTTCTATTTTCATTTCTTTAACATTTATAAATTCATCCTCATCTCCACCTTTGATACCTTCATACAGATTTTCTGCTTTATAGAAATAGATATATTCATTAGAAAATCCAGGAGTAGTTGCAATCTTACCTAGATATTTAAATTCCTTAGATTTATATCCTGTTTCTTCTTCTAACTCTCTTTTAGCACAAATTTCTATATCTTCATTTTTCTCTATTTTGCCTGCCGGAAGTTCTAATAAAACTTTATCCAAGGGTTTCCTAAATTGTTCTACTAACAATATGGTATCCTTATCCTTAAACGCTATTATAGCAACACCACCGGGGTGCTTTACTATTTCTCTAATGCTAGTAAGTCCATTAGGTAACTGAACCTGTTGTTTAGTTAATTTAATAAATTTTCCTTCATATAAAGTATCCTCTTTTATTGTTTTTTCATAAAATCCCATGAAAACCGTTCCTCCCATTAAAGATGTAATATACAACTTTTTTTATTAGCTTAATTAAAATATAATTCACTTTATTTAAACATAAGGTATAGTTATAAATACTATTATATAATAATATCACATTTCTTAAATATAAAGGTTTCATTGGCTTTAAATTTATCTTAAAATAATCAAAACAAAAATACCTTTGATTAACTAGCTTTTCATTATCAATCAAAGGTATTTTTGTTGTATAATTCATTTTTCTATTTGAATAATAGTTTAGGTTAAATAATAAATTTTAACCTACTTTATTTTTTAGTCTAAGTTTATCTGCAACCATAGCTATAAATTCACTATTTGTAGGTTTGCCTTTATCATTATGAACAGTATAGCCAAATAACTTATTTATAGCCTCTACTTGACCTCTGCCCCAAGCTACTTCTATTGCATGCCTGATAGCTCTCTCTACCCTAGATGCTGTAGTATTGTACTTTTTTGCGATAGATGGATATAATTCCTTAGTAACTGCAGATAGTAATTCCATATCTCCAACTACCATGGTTATAGCTTCTCTTAGATACATATAACCCTTTATATGGGCTGGAACTCCTATTTCATGAATTATATTAGTAATTTCAGCCTCTAAATCCATAGGTTCCTTTTTATTTACTTTTATTTCTGGAGTTTCCATTAAAGAAATGGTCTTTTTAGTTTCATCACTACTTATTGTATTATTAAACATCTGTCTTATTCTCTTTGTAAACACTTCCATGTCAAATGGCTTTATCACATAATAATCTGCCCCTAATGTGATTGCTCTTTGAGTTATCTTGTCTTGCCCTACAGCAGATAAAACAATAATTCTTGGCATTGGATTTAAGTTCATAGTATTTAGTTTTTCTAAAACTCCTAATCCATCTAAATGTGGCATAATTATATCTAAAACCACTAGATCAGGTTTCTTCTCCTCAATTAGTTTTAATGCTTCTAATCCGTCCTTAGCAATACCTATAACTACTATGTCTCTTTGATTAAGTAAGTAGTCATTTAGAATATTACAAAATTCCTTATTATCATCGGCGATTAGAACTGTTATCTTATTTTCATCCATATTTACTCTCCCCTTTGATATATTATTCCATTTCTTAACAATTTTAATATTCGCTACAAAAAATAAAAATCCTCCTAAAATATTGTTTTTTATAAAATATAATAAATTTTCTTGTAAATTAATATTCTACTATCATAATATTTTTGTTGTGCAATATGTAGTAATATAAAAAAGTATGAATAGTAATTAATTTATTTATACTATTCATACTTTGATTATACTATTCAGTTGATAAAAATACCACTTATTTTGATAAAATATTAGAATCTTCTAGCATCCATTCTATATATATACCGTACCCTGTATCAGGCTTATTTATTAATACATGGGTTACTGCACCAACTATTTTGTCATTTTGTATTATTGGACTTCCACTCATTCCTTGAATTATGCCCCCTGTTTTTTCTAAAAGCTTTGAATCAGTAACTTTTATTATCATACTTTTAGGACCAGGCTTATCTTGAGATAAAAGTTTTTCTATATTTATATCATAAAATTGAGGACCATTTTCATCTATAGTAGTAATAATTTTAGCAGGCCCTTCTTTTATTTCTTTTCTTAAAGCTACTTTCATAGGTTTGTTGGCAATAGGGTTTATTAACTCTTTATTAGTATTTCCAAATATTCCACATTGAGTATTATATTTTATATCTCCTAAAGCTATATCTTCTTCAATAAATACACCTTTCAATTCTCCTGGGTTGCCTCTGACACCTTTTCTTACATTTATTATAGATGATTCTACTATATCACCTTTTCCTATATTAATGAGGGTGTTTGTATCCACATCGGTTATAGGATGACCTAATGCTGCAAATTTTTTACTATCATTATGGTAAAAAGTTAATGTCCCAACTCCTGCTGTAGAGTCTCTTAGCCATAATCCAATTTTATATTTATCCTCTGAATCACATTTCACAGGAGTCAATTCTTTTTCGAACTTTTCTCCTTTTCTATCAATAGAAACTTTTATTATATTTCCGTTGTTAGAATTTATTATACGTATAAGCTCTTGAGAAGTCTTAACCTTTACATTATTAGCTTTTAAAATGGTGTCTCCTATAGCTAAGCCACTTTGAGCTGCTGGACTAGGTATTTTACCTTTAGATGTTTCTACATCTGAGAAGGCTACTATCAATAAACCATCGGTACTTATCTTTATTCCTATTGGTGTTCCACCTGGATATATTTCTAGTTGTGATATATCTTTTGTACTAACTGGCTTTAAATAGTTGGATCCAAATACATTTATATTATCAGTGGATGATTTAATATTATCTTCTATTTTTAAAACTTCGGTGTTTTGTATTTTGCTAATATTTTCATTTCTAGGGCAAAAAGTAAAAGTAAACATTAAAATTGGAGCTAATAGTGAGTATATCTTAATAAGGTTCTTCTTTCTCATCCTATCTCCTCCTCTTTCTCTTTACCTTTAAATTACCCTCATTGAAATTTTATTATGCTGTAATAACAGTGTTATAAAAGTAAATGAAAATATTTTTATCAAAAAAAATACCTCTTCATTTAAATATTACAATTCAAAAAATATAAAAAAACTATAGATATGCTTATCTATAGTTTAATTTTACCCACAAAACTTATATTTATGTAAATTTATATAAGTTTTAAATTATTTTTTTTATTTTGGGCTAAAGAAATCAGTTCTTTGGAGTTTTCTAAAGTAACCTTAGTTATCTTTACGCCTCCAATCATCCTAGCAATCTCTTCTTCTTTTTGGCTCATGGAAAGATTTTCAACTTTAGTAAATGTTTTGTTTTCTACTACTTCCTTTATAACTTTAAAGTGATGATCAGACATAGTTGCAATTTGTGGCAAGTGAGTCACACAGAATACCTGGTGTTTTAATGAAATAACGTACATTTTTTCAGCTACACTTTGTGCAACCCTTCCACTGATTCCAGTGTCTATTTCATCAAAAATTACCGTAGGAATCTCATCTTTATCTGCAAAAACAGTTTTTATTGCTAACATTATTCTAGATAGCTCTCCTCCAGATACTATTCTATCCAATGGTTTTAAAGGCTCACCCGGATTAGTGGAAATTAAAAACTGAATTTTATCCTTACCACTTTCCTTAAATCCTTCTTCTAGTTTTACTTCAATGTGAAATTTACTTTTGTCTAATCCTATATAGTTTAATTCATTTTGAGTTTTTTCTATTAGAATCTTACTAAACTCTACTCGCTTATCATGTAATACCTTAGCAATTCCATCTAATTTATTTTCAACTTTTGACTTTTCAATTTCTAATTGTTTTATTATATCTTCCCTATTTATCATCTCATCGTATTGTTTTTTTAATTGATCTTTATAATGTAATAACTCGTCTACTGAATTTTTCCCATATCTTTTTTTATAGGAATCTATTAAATATATTCTACTATTAGTTTTTTCAAGTTCATTTTCATCATAAGTTATAGAATCCTTAATCTCCCTTATATTACCTATAATATCTTGAAGATTAAAATAAAAATTTTCTAATTGATCTGTAATGTCTTTAACTTTTTCAGTATGTTTTTCTATAGCTCTCAAATCCTTAATAGCATAACTGACTCCATCATAAATAGAAGTATTGTCTTCATCACTATCATATAAAATTTTATATGCATCATTAAGAGAATGAGCTATTTTTTCACCATTATTAAGTATACTAAATCTTTCCTTAAGAACTTCTTCTTCTCCTAAAACAAAGTTACCATTTATAATATCTTTAATTTGATATTGCATATAATTTACTATGTTTTCTCTATCCTCATTGCCCATTAAATCGTCTATCTTTTTATCTATCATTTTTAAATCCTCATAAGCTGCAGCATAGGTACTATAGATATTTTCTATATTTTTACCGCCAAAGGTATCTAAGTAATATAAATGATTTTCCTTATCTAATAAATTTTGATTTTCATGTTGACCATGAATATCTAAAAGGGTGGTTGAAACTTCCTTCAGGGTTGATAACACAACTGTTTTATTATTAATTTTAGCAATGGTCTTCCCATTTTGAAAAGATTCCCTACTAACTACTAAAAGCTCATCATTAGGAATTTCAAGATTATTTAAAAACAACTTTGTTTTCTTATTATCTATAGTAAAAATTGCTTCTACGTAAGTTCTTTCTTCTCCTGTTCTTATAAGTTCTCTATTAAATTTACTTCCTAAAACATAGTTAATAGCATCTATAAGTATTGATTTACCAGCCCCTGTTTCCCCAGTTAGCACATTGAAGCCTTCATGAAAAGTTAAAGATAGCTTTTCTATTAAAGCAAAATTATTTATATTCATTTGAAGAAGCATTCATTTCCCACCTTACTCTTACTCAATTATATCGTTTATTTTACTTACGATTTCTGTAGCCATTTCTTTATTCCTAGCTAAAATAAATATAGTATTATCTCCAGCTATAGTTCCCGCCACCTCACTTAAATTTAAAGTGTCTAATGCTTCCGCAGCAGCTGGTGCGGAACCAGATAATGTTTTTATCACTACAAAGTTATCTACCTGTTCTACTGACATTACTGTATGAGAGAATACGTTTACTAGCTTATCTGAGAATCCATTCATATTTTTTGAAGGACTTACATACTTATAAGTTCCCTTATTGGTTAGTACTTTCACCAATTTTAAATTTTTAATGTCTCTTGATACAGTTGCTTGAGTTACATCAAAACCATTTTTTTTAAGATCTTCAGCTAAATCCTCTTGAGTTTCTACATCTTTCATTTCAATGAGCTCTAATATTTTTTTATGCCTATTACTTTTCATAATTATCACCTGCACATTCCATGGTTCTCCAAAGAATTTTATTTCTTAATATATCAAAATAGTCATAATTGTCAAGTCTTATTACTTTACATATATATGGGCTTTTAGCTAAATTTATAGAAGATTCCTTTTCTAACTTTATAGATTCTTGTCCATCAACACTTAATATTACATTTTTGTCCTTAGATTTTATTGTTATTTTTATGTCTAAATCACAAGGAATTATTAAAGTTTTTATTCCTTGTGTATGAGGACAAATAGGAGTTATCTCTATGACATCAAGGGTAGGAAATATTACAGGCCCACCTGCAGATAAAGAATATGCGGTGGATCCAGTTGGTGTTGAAAATATAACACCGTCAGCCATAAAGGAAGCATAAAAATTATTATTAACCTCTACAACAAAATTTATTATTCTACCTAAAGTTTCTTTTTGTATAGCTATATCATTAAGAGCATAGAACTGTTTTTCATAAACCTCACCTGCTAACATTATCCTATCTTCAATCAAATAGTGGCCTTCTCTTATATTTTCTATAGCTTCCTCAAAATGTGATATCTCTACCCCAGCTAAAAATCCTAAAGTACCTATATTTACCCCTAAAATAGGTATGCCATATTTAGATACTATTCTTGCTGTACTTAATATGGTGCCATCCCCTCCTAGGGTTATTATAAAATCTAAATTTTTGCAATTACTTTCATCTAAATTCTCTGAATCCCTAAATACAATAATTTTTGAATCCATTTTACTCTGAATTATTTCTTTGATACTTTGTGTAACCCTTCCATCTTTGTCTTTTGTAGTATTAACATTAATTCCAATTGTTTTCATATCCTCACCAACTTTATACCCTTTATAAGCTTTCATGAGATTTTCTAACTACATCTTCTATTAAAGATTCATTGAAGTATGAATGTTTATTTTTATCTTTAGAGCAATATATTAAATATTCTATATTTCCTTCAGGCCCTTTTATGGGTGAAAAACTCAAATTTATTATCCTTAAATCTGATTCCATTAAAAATTCAACAATGGTTTTAATCACTTCTATATGGGTAGCGGCTTCCCTAACAACGCCCTTTTTACCTACCTTATCTCTTCCAGCTTCAAATTGTGGCTTTATAAGAGCCATAATTTCTCCATCATCACTTAAAAGTTCCCTTACCTTTGGTATAACTTTCTTCAGAGAAATAAATGATACATCGATACTAGAAAAATCTATATCTTCACCTATCTGTTCCTTATCTACATATCGGATATTAGTCCTTTCCATGCATACTACCCTTGAATCCGTTCGAAGCTTCCAAGCAAATTGACCATATCCTACATCTACAGAAAATACTTTTTTAGCTCCATTTTGAAGCATACAATCTGTGAATCCTCCTGTAGATGCACCTACATCCATAGTAACTTTATTACTTAAATCTATTGAAAATTCTCCTATAGCCTTTTCAAGTTTTAATCCCCCTCGACTTACATAAGGCAAGTCATGACCTCTCACTTCTATATCACTATTTAGTTTAATTTTTTCTCCAGCTTTATCTACTCTCATTCCATCTACGAATATATTTCCGGCCATAATATTAGCTTTTGCCCTTTCTCTAGAAGGGAAATAACCCTTTTCTACTAATAGAATATCCAATCTTTCCTTTGATTCTCCCATGTTTAAAGCTCCTTATCCTTACGTCATTACAACTGTAAAATTTCATTAACAATAGAATCTACGTCTAAATTAAATAATTTATATAAAGCCTTTGTATCTCCATGTGGTACAAATTTATCCCTATATCCTAAATTTTTTATTACAAAGGGTTTCTTTAAAGAATTTACATAACTTAATATAAAAGAACCCATTCCACCAATTATTGCATTATCCTCAATAGTTAAAATTTTATATTTCTTTTCAACTAATTGTTCTATGATTTTTTTATCTAGTGGTTTTATAAAACAAGCATCTATTATTAAGGGATTAATACCCTTTGTTTTCAAAACTTCTTTTGCCTTTAATGCAGTGTCTACCATTTTACCCGTAGCAATTATGGCAATTTCTTCACCTTCACTTATCACATTCCATTTTCCTAAAGTCACCTTTTCCATAGACTTATAACTTATTAAAGGATCGTCTCCTCCCCGTGGATATCTTATGGCAACTGGCCTGTCATATGTAATAGCCCACCTTAACATAACTTTTAAATCTTCTATGGACTTAGGAGACATAATTGTCATATTAGGCATAGACGTTAAATATGATATATCAAAAACCCCTTGATGGGTTTCGCCGTCTTCTCCTACAATTCCAGCTCTATCTATAGCAAAAACTACAGGCAATTTTTGTATGCATACATCATGAAGCACTTGATCATATGCTCTTTGTAGAAAGGTTGAATAAACCGCAAATACAGGCTTAATGCCCTCAGCAGCTAAACCTGCAGCCAAAGTTACCCCATGCTGTTCTGCTATACCAACATCAAAGAATCTTTTAGGAAATAGCTTTGAATACTTTTCCAACCCTGTTCCTTCAGTCATAGCAGCAGTTATTGCTACTACTTTTTCGTTATCTTCTGCTATTTTTACCATTTCTTCACCAAAGCCTTGAGAATATGTTAACTGATTCTTTTTATTAGTTTCTCCTGTATCTGGATTAAAGGGACCTACTGCATGAAATTTATTGGGTTTTGCTTCTGCAAATTCATATCCCTTTCCTTTTTGAGTTATGGTATGAATTATCACAGGTTCATTTAGATTCTTTGCCATATCTAAAACCTTACTTAATTCTTTTATATTATGTCCATCAATGGGCCCTAGATACTTAATACCCATTTCTTCAAAAAGCATACCAGGAACTATTATTTGCTTAATGCTGTCTTTAACTTTATTTATTGAAGTTACAATAGATTTTCCTAGAACAGTTTTCTCCATAGTAGAGTTAAACTCATTTTTAAGTTTATTATAACTTGGATCTATTCTTAAATTACTTAGATAGGTTGAAAGACCCCCAACATTCTCTGATATAGACATCTGATTATCATTGAGGATAATTATGACCTTAGTTTTATTAAACCCTAAGTCATTTAAAGCTTCCAAGGCCATACCACCAGTAAGGGCTCCATCGCCTATAACTGCAACAACATTAAATTTTTTACCCAATATATCTCTTGCCCTAGCCATACCTAATGCTGCAGATATGGATGTACTGCTATGCCCAGTATCAAAGGCGTCATAAATACTTTCATGCCTCTTAGGAAATCCACTTAATCCTTTAAATTTTCTTAAGGTATGAAACTCATCTTTTCTTCCTGTCAATATCTTATGAACGTAACTTTGGTGACCTACGTCCCAAACTATTTTATCTTTTTCCAAATTAAACACATTAAATAAGCTAATTGAGAGTTCTACAACTCCTAAATTAGAAGCTAAATGTCCTCCAGTTTTTGCTACACTATGTATTAAAAAATTTCTTATATCCTTAGCCAATATATTTAACTCAGGGAAAGACATATTCTTTATGTCTTCTGGTTTATTATATTTTTCTAACATTGGAGTACCTCTCCTATTCCTTTAAAAATTCCTGTTTAATAATTCTAAAGTTAAATCTTCTAAGTCTTCAGTATCTTTATTTAAATTTTGTAATATATCAATACATTGTTCCGTTAATTCTTTATTATACTCCTTGCATCTATCTATTCCATAAAATTTTATAAAATTACTCTTATTATTTTCTGCATCACTTTGGGATTTTCCTAGTACATTTGCATTTCCTTCTATATCTAAAATATCATCTTTAATCTGAAAAGCAAGCCCTAGCTTCTCTCCAAATACTCTTAACTTATTAATATCACTTTGAGAAGCTCCTCCCATTATACCTCCGGCTAATACTGAGGCTGTAATTAATGCACCTGTTTTATTATTATGCATATATAAAAGTTCATCCAATGATATTTCCTTATCTTCACTCAGTATGTCAACTACTTGACCACCTATCATCCCCTCACAGCCTGAAGAATTGCTAATTACTTCAGAAGCCTCTAAGGCCTCTTTTCCTTCTTTTATAGAAGTACTAAACATAATATTCATGGCTTCATTTAAAAGACCATCTCCAGCTAAAATTGCAATAGCTTCTCCATAAATTTTATGGTTAGTTGGTTTTCCTCTTCTCAAATCATCATTGTCCATAGCTGGTAGATCATCATGAATTAAAGAATAGGTATGAATCATCTCTATTGCTAAAGCAAGGGGTAATATTCTATCTAGATTTTCCTTGTACAATCTATAAGTCATAACCATGAGTATAGGCCTTATTCTTTTGCCCCCCACAGTTAAACTGTAATTCATTGACTCATATATCACTTTATTATATCCATTTTTGTTTTTAAAATAATCCTTAATGTAGTCTTCTATAAGTCTCTTGTATCTTTCTTCATTTCTCATTCTACCTTAAATACCTCTTCTTTATTATCTTTCAGAATCATTATTTTTTCTTCATAACCATTTAACATAGAGTATAACTTGTTGCAAAGTTTTACTCCTTCTTCATATTTTTTCATGGCTTCATCTATTGATAATTGATTTTCTTCCATTAGATTCACAATATCTTTTAGCTTTTCTAGAATATCCTCATATTTCTCGGATTTTTTTACCATAATACCTCCACTACCTATTTATAGGCGAAAAGTTTCCTTTAACTTTTCCATTTTTCAATATAATATTTATATGCTTTTCCGTACTCAAACCTTCTTTAGAACATATTACATTGTTTTCCTCATCTTCTATGATTGAATATCCTTTACTAAGAACAGAAATAGGGTTATTACTCATCAAAGAATTGTTTAGATTGCCTAAATTGGTTTTATTTATAAATATATCATGTTCTATAGCCTTATTTAGTTTTTCCTTTAAAGTATCAATAATATAATATTGATTTACCACTACATTTTTAGGATTAAATTCTTCCAACTGTCTTTCCAAAATTTTAATATCTAAAATACTTTCATTAAGAATTCTATCCATGGCATTCTTTAATACTTTTTCTTCTTTTTTTATATTTGATAAAAGCTCATCTAACGAAGGTATTACTATTTCAGCAGCCGCTGATGGAGTTGGAGCCCTCATGTCTGCCACAAAGTCCGCAATAGTAAAATCTATTTCATGTCCAATCCCTGTTATTATAGGTTTCTTTGAGTCATATATAGCCATTGCTAATTCTTCATCATTAAAAGCCCATAAATCTTCTATGGAGCCTCCTCCTCTGGCTATTATAATAACATCGATATCACATTTATTATTTAATTCCTTTATTCCTTGAATAACGGTTTTAGATGCATCTTTTCCTTGGACTAAACAAGGATGTATAATTAATGATATGTTCTTATTCCGTCTTTTTACAACATTTATTATATCCCTAATAGCAGCACCAGTAGGTGATGTTATGATTCCAACTTTTTTAGGCAACAAAGGTATTGCTTTCTTGTGTTCTGCTTTAAAAACACCTTTACGTTCAAGCTTATCTTTCATTTCCAAAAAAGCTGCATAAACATCTCCAACACCATCTAATTTTATGGTATTGCAATACATCTGATAAACTCCCTCTTTATCATAAGCCTTTACTTTACCGCTAAGTTGAACTTTCTGTCCTTCTTGCAAGTTAAAGTTAATGTATTGTGCTCTATCTTTAAACATAACACAGCTTATTTTAGAGAACTCATCTTTTAAAGAAAAGTATATATGTCCACTACTGTGAATCTTTAGGTTTGAAATTTCTCCCTTTAAAGAAACATTATTTAATATCACATCCCCATCTATAATTTTTTTTACATAATTGTTTAGGGCAGATACAGTCAAAGTTTTAACGAACATTTTTTTCCCATGCCTCGCAAGTATTTTTTATCAGTAAAGTAGTAGTTAGTGCCCCTACACCACCTGGCACTGGAGTTATTGCAGATGCTTTAGGAAGAACCTCCTCGTAATTGACATCACCACATATTTTATTATTAACAGAAGATGTACCTACATCAATAACTATGGCTCCTTCTTTTACAAAAGTACAATCTACAAAGTTAGGTCGACCAATGGCTGACACTAATATATCAGCTTCTTTACATAAATCTTTTAGGTTTTCACTTTTAGAGTGACATATGGTCACTGTGGCATCTTCTTTCAATAAAAGATTAGCCACAGGCTTACCTACTATGTTACTTCTTCCTAAAACCACTGCTCTTTTTCCTTTTATGGTTTTCTCAACTGAATTTATCAACTGAATAACACTTCTTGGTGTACATGGCACAAAAGATTCTTCACCTTTATAAAACTTACCGTTATTATAATCTGTAAGACCATCCACATCTTTTCTAGGGTTGATACTGTTAGTAATTAAATCTTGGTTTAGATGTTTAGGAAGTGGTACTTGAAGCATAATACCATCAACAGCCATATCTTCATTTAAGATATTTATAGTATTTAATAGTTCCTTTTCCTCAATACTTTCTTCAAAATGTATTAATTTAAACTCTACTCCAACCTCTTCACAAACTTTTTTTTGATTATTTACATAATATATAGATCCCCCATCATTTCCAATAAGTATAGTGACTAATTTAGGTATTCTTATAGATTTTTTTATATTTTTTTCAATCTGTTCTTTCATTTCACCTTTCAAAGCCTTGGCATAGGCTCTACCATCAATAATCTTCCCCATCCTTACATCTCTCCTTAAATATTCTTTGATATATTATCTAATACCCCATTAATAAATGATACAGAACTTTCATCCGAATATTTTTTACCTAAATCTAAGGCTTCATTTATTGATACCTTAAATGGAATTTCATTGTCAAAAATAATTTCATATGTAGCTAATCTTAATATAGCAAGATTAACCTTTGATATTCTAGAAATCTTCCAGTTAACTAAGTACTTTTCAATTATTTCATCTATTTTTTCTATATTTTCGGAAACCCCTTTTAAAATTCCTTGTATGTATTTCATATCTAAATTTTCTAGGTCATATTCTGTAGTTTCTAAAAAATTTTCAATAATATCTTTAGTATCTTCTTTTTTTATACTATTTTCAAATAATAACTCCATTGCTACTTCTCTTGATTTCTTTCTATTCATCATATCCTCCTAATGATTTCTGTAATCTATGCCATAAAGTAAAACTTAGTTTCAGGTGGAGTTTAGATTCCAACTGAATGTTAGTTGAACNNTTATCTCCAACCTAAAGAGAGTTCAGTGTTACAGCAGGTAAACATCAGATAAATAATTAAGTATACTTATTATAAATTATACTATAATATTTTTATTATCAACTTATTTATTAAAAAAATATACTATTTTTTATAAAAATTCATATTTGGCAAAAATAATTAACACCCTCTTACTTAGAGGGTGTCTTTATTCTACTTAGCTTCTACATTTTGTGATGGTTTCTGAACTATAATGTTTTGAACATAAACATTTACTGCCGATACTTCAAGTCCAGTCATAGCTTCTACAGTTCTCTTTACATTATCTTGAATTTGACTTACTACTTCTGGTATTTTAATACCGTACTCCACTACAATAGCTATATCTATAGAAGCATTTTCTTCTCCAACAACTACCTTAACACCCTTTGTGTTGTTCTTTTTGCCAGTAAGCATATTTGCAATTCCGCCTACCATACCGGCATCCATACCAACTACTCCCTTTATCTCTGAGGTAGCAATTGAGGCAATAACACTAATAACTTCATCTGATATTTTAACAATGCCTATATTGGAGTCCTCTCTTTTCACTTCGTCCATAGAACAACCCTCCTACCTTTGCATAGCAAAACTTGTTAATCATACGTTTATTATATCAAACATATTATATTTTTACAATTAATTATTATTTCTTTTGTTCTATCTCAACCATTGAGATTTTAGTTATACTAGTTGCTACTTCTTGAATTTGTTGTCTTTGTTTTGCTGTTAAGTCTTCTTTGCACTTAACTATTACTCTAACCTTATTTTCCTCTATTATGCAAAGAACATCTTCAAATCCTTTAGCCTTTAATGTGGTTTCAATTCTGCTTTCATTATTAGATTTTGTAATCAATGTCTCTTGCTTTTTAGCAGCATTAGCTCTTTCCTCGCTAGGTATGTTTTGATTATTCATTATAGTTTTTAATGCTTCTATTGATTCTGAATCTTTAGTAACCTTTTGAGTTCTTTGATCATCAAAGAAACTTTCATCATTGGAAGATTTGTTACCGTCAAGTGATGCTGCGGGTTTTCCAAAGTTCCAATCTGAGTCTGCTACATCCCCCATAGGACCATTAACCTTTGTAGCTGCTACCCCCGCAATTACGATTAATGCAAGTAAAGCTAATATTATGCCTGCTTGTTTTTTATTCATATGATCTCCTCCCATCCATTCTATTGAATTATATGCTATTTTTTCATGGAATATACATTCACTTTATGTTCCGGAATATTGTATAGAGTTGATACTGTTTTTATAATTTTATATGCTAAGGCCTTATTTTCTCCACCTTCTGCAACAACAACAACTCCATTTATTTTAGGATTTAATACCTTTAATATAAGTGGTTCATTCTCACTTCCTGAGTTTTGCATAACTACTTTAGTTCCGTCATTATTTTGAATATTAGATCTGGTTCCTCCTACATTGTCCTTTTCATTAGTGGTGCTTGTAGACTTGTTCATGTCTACCGCGGGAACTTTTTCTGCAGTGCTTTCAATGGTTATCATAANNCCTCAACTCTTCCTACTCCTTCAATTGAAGCTAATATTGACTTAAGTTGATTTTTCTGGTTTTGTTCATAACTGCTCAGTGCACTATTCACATCTTCACTACTTATAGTTAAGTTTTTATCTTCCTTTGTTGTAGCCAAAGAGCTTGTATCCTTAGTTTTAAAAAAGCTGCTTACTAAAATAATTAGAACTCCTACTAAAAGTACAATAAGCACATTATAAAAGCTTTGTTTCATATTTTTCTTTTCTATACTTTTCATGAATTCCTTAAAATTCATAAAGTTCCCCCCTAATTATCTTCACTATATATGTGAATAACTTTTTCTTCAATGTTCAAATTGTTTTTAATAATGCTTTTCATTTCCCTATCATCTTTTTCATTTTTGGTGACAGTTTCATTGGTTTCTTCATTTATATTTACTTTTTTTATCTTCTTTATTTTTCCCTCCTGGAGTAGTATTTCCACAGACTCTATGGAAAATGTATTGCTTTTAACCTCATAATAAGTTTTCACTTTAACTTGAAATGTATTTTTAGGATACTGTGTTTGAAGTAAATTTAATATTATCTTTTGAATATTTTCTTCAAATACATTTTGAGTAGACTTTATATTTTCTGTTCTGTATTGATTTGCTTTTGTTTCTTCACTTTCAAGTATATTCTTCTCATTAATTAAATATGAAGAGAGGTTTATATTTTTACCACTTAAAACTTTTATCATTGGATTAATTATTGTTATCATTAAAATTAATCCTAGTACAAATTTTGCATACTTTTTAAAAGAATTATCTGGTAATATTATTTCTACAGCAGTTATAAAAAATACACTAGCACATATAGTGGTTATCCAAGTTTTAATACTTTCCAACCATATCCCCTCCTACCCTGCTAATATAAACTTTCCTGCCGAAGCCATTATTGATATTAATATAAAAAACATAACTGAAATACATATTAAAGAAGACATTATTAAAATTAAGGAGTCTCCTGCTGAGGTTATGCATTCTACCATCTTTTTATCACTTATAGGCTCCAATAAGGCACCAGTAAGCTTGTATATCATAGAAATCATAAAAATTTTTATGATAGGAATGATCATTATAAATATGACCATTACTAGCCCTAGAGTACTAATGGCCCCTTTTAATAGTAAAGAATATCCTGCTACAGTACTCACTGCATCTGAAAGAGCTTTTCCCACTACTGGTATGAAATTGTCTACAGCAAATTTTGCAGTTTTAGCTGTTACAGCATCTAGGGTGCTAGAGGTTATCCCTCTTACTGTTAAAATTCCTATAAAAATAGTCATTATTATTCCTTGGGCCCATAATACAATTTGCTTGCATAGCTTAGTTAATTTTGAGATTTTGTAATCGTCAGACATATTATTAGCAAACTGTAAAACGAAACTCATTAGTATTAGGGGAATTATGAAATCCACATATATCCTAGGAACTACATTTATTACTCCCAGAACTATTGGATCTAATGTAGCCACTTGTGCCATTCCACCTACCCCTATTATAAGAGCAATAATTACAGGGATTAGAGCTGCCATTAAATTGGTTAGTCTATTTATAGCACCTATAGCAATATTCATAGACATGATAAAACTTTTAGATAGTAATATAATAAGTACTCCATAACAAGCGAAATATGCTATATCACAAAGCCTTTCATTGCTAAATGCACTCTGAAGATTTCTAAGTACCGCGCATAAAAGTCCTATAACTATTATGGAAATCATTATTTTTATAGTTCCATTTATTTCTTTAAATACGTATTTCTTTAATATACCTAAATAATATTTAATTCCGTAAGGAGATTGTCCATTTTTTAATATACTTTCAACAAATTCTTTTGGATTCATATCATTAAATAGCTCTTCTTCAAGCTTCAAATTTGTTATGTAATTATATAAATTATTCATTTTACTTTCAGTATCTTTATCTATATTGCTTTCTGTTGCTTTTACCTTCACTCCCACGGAACATATGAGAATCAGTACTAATATTATTATTTTTTCTTTCATAACTCACCTACATTATCCTAAGAATTGAATCTAATACCGCCATTAATATAGGAACTGCTAAAATTAGTATTAGAATTTTTCCTGAAAATTCAACTTTAGATGCTAAGCTATTAGCACCTGAATCCTTACAAAGCTCACTACAAAATGATGCAATGTATGCTATTCCTATTATTTTTAATACAGTGCCTATATATAAGTTATCTATTTTAGCTTTTGAAGCTAAATTCTCCAAAAAAACAAGTATGCTTGATATTTTGGGAATAAGCATTATAAAAATCAAAGCTCCCACAATTATGGGAATAAATATGGCTATATCATCTCTTCTGTTTTTAAAAACCATAAATATAAATAGTCCCACTAAGGTAAAAAGTACTATTTTTATTATTTCCATAACCCCTCCTATAGCTGAAACATAGTCCTTACAGAATCAAAAAGCCTACTAATAAGACTAACTACCATAAGAAGTATTATCACTACTCCTGCAATGTTGGTTATTACTGCAATATCATCCTTACCGCTGCTTTTAAGAACTTTGTCTAAAATTATTATAAGTATCCCAACTCCACCTATCTTAAATAGTAAATTTACATCTAACATAATAGAATTCCCCCATACTCTTAAATAAGCATAATTACTATAACTAGTCCCAGAGATACCCCTAAACACCTATAAAGTTTTATGTTTTTCATAGATTCTCCATGGGACTCTTCCAGATTTCTTCTTATTAAATTTTCAGTCATCAAAAATAATTTTTTATGCCCCTCTTCATCTAAATTTCCTAGGGACTTTGACATATCTAATAAAATTCTTTTATCTTCACCCTTAAGTGATAAATCATCTTTTATTTCATTTAAACTATATTCAAATGCATCATAAACTGTACATACCTCATTATTAAATAGTTTATTAGAGCAACTTAAAAACAGCTTTCCTATGATTGACTCATCTGTATTGCTTATATCCATTAACGCATGAGGTAATGGCTCCCTTTCATATAATATTTTGTTTTCTAGTGTTATTATGTCTCTTTCTATGGATTTAAGTTCTGCCTCTCTTTTTTTAAAGCCATTGCTGTAAATAAGCCCACCTGCAGAGCAAGCTGCAAATATTAAAATTAATCCTATAAATTTAATCAGTTATTTCACCTCCAAAGCTCCTTGCTATTGTCAAAATCCCAAATACTCTCTATAGTTCCTATTCCTAATCTATTGCTTAAAACCAGGGCTCTTTTGAATACTTTGTTGTCAATTAGTTCTTTAAATACAGGCCTGTTTGTTAAGTCCTTTATATCAAATCCATGTATTGTAGTTATTACTTTTACTCCAGAATTTAAGGCTTGAATTAAACTTTTAGTATCTTTTTCCGTTCCTATTTCATCACAAATTATTACTTCAGGGGAAAGAGCTCTTATAGCCATTACTATCCCTTCGCTTTTTATGCAGTTATCATAAACATCACTTCTTATACCAACATTTAATTGAGGTATTCCTTTATAACACCCTGCTATTTCACTTCTTTCATCTATTATAGTAATTTTTTTCCCTTGAATACCTAAAGTTTTATCTCCATTAGAAAGAATTCGAGTAAGATCTCTTAATATAGTTGTTTTACCACATTTAGGTGGAGATATAATTATTGTATTTAATACATCATTGTTTTTTATCATGTGTGGAACATATTTAAGTGCACAGCCTAATATTTCTCTGCTAACTCTTATATTTAATGAATATATGTTTTTTATTGTTTTTATTAGCCCATTTTGTACCACGCAATCTCCTGATATACCTATTCTATGTCCTCCTTGTATTGTTATATATCCCTGTTTTAACTCTTCCTCAAAAGCGTATAGAGAATAGTTGCTTATCCTTTGTACAATATATTTTATGTCTTCATTTCTAACTTGATAGTTGAAAATCTTTTCTCCCTCTCCATCTTCCATAATAACTGGGTTTCCTATTTTTATTCTTATCTCTTGAAGATTTTTTAAATTTACTTTAATCGTCTCCATTTCTTGTACTATTGCTATAGGCAATAGGCTTATTAAATCCTTAGTATTCATATCTTTTAGCATCTAGAATGAATTCTAGATATTGTTTCACCCCCTTCTACCATATATCTAATTTGTATTTATAACTTCAGAGAAATATTCCAAAAAATAAAAATAGCTCTTAGAATTTTCTAAGAGCTATTTTTATTGGTTCAATATATTTTGACAAGATGGACAGTGAATTTTACAATGATTTTTAACCAAATCTTCATCCATAAATATGGTTTCTTTGCAATTGTTACACATCACTTCAACATATTTAATTTCATCATTATCTACTTCATCATTAAATTCGTCTATATCCTCATCTATTCCATATATTTCTC
This sequence comes from Clostridium sp. UBA5530, assembly GCA_002423705.1. GTDB lineage: Bacteria > Bacillota > Clostridia > Clostridiales > Clostridiaceae > Clostridium_X. Next base: position 118,326 of record DINW01000017.1, on the reverse strand, counting down.
TTTTTACTTCCGACAAGTCACTATCAACAGAATCTATATAATCCTCTAAATCTTTATAACATGAATCTATCTTTTCATTAATTTTTTCTATTGCTAGTAACAATTCATTAAGTACATTTTTTTCTTTTGATGTTTCCTGGATATGTTCAATTAAATTTTTAATTCGGATTAAATCTTTTTCTAAATCCTCTTTCATATATTTCCCTACCTTCTTTTAATAAATATGCTAAGTTTCTTAAGAAACTTAGCATAAATTCAAGTATTAAACTCTTTCCATGTACTCTCCAGTTCTTGTATCGATTCTTATCATATCTCCTTCATTAACAAACAAAGGTACTGGTACTATAGCCCCTGTTTCAACAGTTGCTGGTTTTAAGGTATTAGTAGCTGTATTTCCTTTAACACCTGGTTCNNTTCAATGATCTGTAATTCTACGAAGTTAGGTGCCTCTACTGAAAATGCTTCTCCTTTATAAAACTTAATTATTGCAAACATATTTTCTTTCAAGAATTTTATTGCATCTTCTACCTTTTCAAGATTCAAAGGAATTTGCTCAAAAGTTTCTTGATCCATAAAATAGTAAAGTTCTCCATCGGAATATAGGTATTGCATTTCTTTTCTTTCAATTACAGCTTCTTGAAGCTTCTCAGTTGGATTAAATGTTCTATCTGTAACGCCTCCGGATATTACGTTTCTTAGTTTTGTTCTAACAAAGGCAGCTCCCTTTCCTGGTTTTACATGTAGAAATTCTGCAACAGTAAAAACTTGTCCATCAAATTCAAAAGTTGTGCCTTTTCTTAAATCTCCTGCTGATATCATTAAGTATCCCTCCAAAACAATAATTTCATTTATATTATAACCTTTTAAGGTAAATTAATACCATACAAACTATAAAGGAATATAATTAAATTTTAATATTTTAACTGAAATATATAACATTGAACAATGATATTTTATCAAAATAAATCCATATTTGCAATTAAAAATTGTTCCTTATGTTTTATTAGTGTAATATTTATACTTAATTTATTCATATTCTATATAAAAGTCAATCTTTATTTCATCTTTTCCAGGGGATTTTTCTACATTTATTATCTTTAATTCCTCTTTAACATCATCTAGCAATCTTTTAAGTTCTTCTTTTGTACCTTCAAAACTATAATATACTATATATTTTTTATCTTCCACATTTATTTTAGTTATAGATTTTACTTTGTTTGTATATATCATATCTATGGAGTATGGTACATCCTTAGCATTGTTTTCAATTGTTTTATTTATAACCATATCCCCATGATTATCTTTGTATATATTTATTATATATGTTTGAAAAAACAACAGCATCAATGAAATTAACACAATAATACTTAGAATTTTAAGATTTTTCTCCACGTTTACCTCTAATCCATATCTATACTAGCTTTCCATTCTGTATTTTCTTTAAATACCATAAAGCTAGAAAATTTAATTTTATTTTTATTTAAGCTATTTCTCAATTCATCTAGGTTATTTATATCTTTTAAAGTTATGCTGAAGTTGGTTTTTCCTTCCTTTACAAATCTGTATGCTCCATTTTCATAAAACTTATTATTTATAAACCATTTCAGTGCTTTAACTTGGTTATTTTCACAATATTGCTTTTTTACTTCAGGTATATTTTCAGAAAGATTATCTTTAGATTTTTTAGGATTATCCATAAGTTTATTTATTGTAAAAGGAGCAAAGATTCCATTTATTATTACAATAATCACAAGGTACAACTTAAGTTTATTTATATAATTTTTTATATTTCTTTCTTTATACCATCTAGGAAGGAAGCCTCCTTTATATCTGTATCTCATCACAGTCCTCCAAAAAATTGTTTAATTCTTCTTCTAAATTTTCTTGGTTTGCTTTTTTTATAATTTCTTCTTGTAAATAAATATATATATACCTGCAAAAATCCAACTCTAATTCATAGCACATTTCTTGTACTATATCTAGAAATTTCTCCACCTTTAAAAATCCTTTATTCTTCAATTCAATTTTATTAATTATAGCAGTTCCTATAATTAAGTTTTTATAATATGCACAAACATAAAATATTTCATTATATTTAAATAATATGGTATAGACTTTATTCCTATTTATTTTATTAAACTTTTTAGTTGCTATAAGCTGGATAGGATACACATACTGTATTTTAAGAGACTTACTATATAATTTAATGTATCTAAGATTTTCGCTATATATATAGTTTATCAATATTTTAAATCCTTGGTTTTCCTTTTTTACTATTGAATAATTATATAGTATAGACTCCCAGTTCTTAAAATTTTCTTTTACCTCGTTTTCTACTATAGAAGACAAATATCTCTTTTTGCAATTTGGAATATCAAGGCATTGTACGTGCAACTCCTCTTCTAGTAAAATTATTTGCAATGTATTTTTATGAAATTCTTTATACAATTCCAATGTGTTTTCATACTCATATAAATTATTTTTATATATAATTCCATTTTTAGCTATAAAAATTTTCATATCATTTTTTACCAAACCTTATTTAAAGTTATTTTATTATTTTCATATTTTATTTCAAATCCATATTTATGTTGCAAATTTGCTTTTTCTTTTGCTATTATATACTTCAAGCCTTCATCATAATATACAGAATAACCTAAAATCACCTTGTTAAAGTTATATTCATATAAAAGCTTTTCTAACTGCTCTTTAGATTTTATATCTCTTTTGCTTTCTTTGATAGTATTCTCAATTTCACCTATAATTTTTAATTTTAATTGATAAAAGTTAATATTATCAGTTGTAACATCTATAACAGACTCATAATAAAATGATTTATAATATAAATTTAAACTTATTGAACTTATAATTAACATTATGGAAAATATAGTTAGCATAATCAATAAAATCATCGGAAGCCCATAAGCTTTTTTTAGAACTTTCTTAATGCGCAACTTTTTTCAATTTCCTTTCCCCTAATGGAAGTTATTTTTATATATAAAACGTTATTTTTTTTGTAAAATTCAGTTCCTTTTATCCCTCTTATTACATAGTTAGGCGTTGAATTAGTTGAAGTAGCAAATACTATTCTTAAGTATTTATTTATAGGCGAATATACCAAATTAAAATTTTTTTCTGTGTTTGACTGATTTATGAATTTAGCTTCTCCTACTGATTTAATTTCAACGTCATTTGCATTGTTTAATCTTATTACATTATCTATATACATAAGTCCCTGATATATATATTGTTCATCTGTTAAGCTATTTTTAAAGTTCATTGAGAATTTAAAAATAAATATTATAAATGATGATACCATTATAAAAATCAAAAAATTTACAAATAAAACAGTGATAGTTTCGAATAATGTGTACCCTCTTCTTTTATTAAATCTTCCCCTTATACCATTCACCATTCCTTACTAGTTTTTTTCCCTCCATCCTATATTTTATGCTTATAGTTCCGTCATCGGTGTTATATATAGGATTGATTTTTAAATAACACCCACTAAAAATTTCTTTAGAAAATAGTTGTATTATATTATTTGATTCTTTAACTTGGTCAAATTTCATATTAATATCTTGCATATACAACTCTTCATTTATATATTTTAGAATTTCTTCTCTTGAGCAATTATATACAATCTCATTCTTTACAGCTTCTAAAAATAGAAGTTCTTTGATTTTCTCATCTCTCTTCTTTGAAAATGCTATATTTAACTCCATTAATGCGAATATTGAGCATACTAATAGCATAAACACTGTTATTGTTAACAGAGGCTCAATTAAGGACATAGCTATTTTGTTTTTTTTCAAACTCACTTTATATCATTTTCCTCCTTAATATACGGTAATGATGCAGAAACAGGCATAGATATTTCCCTGTATACCTTTCTTCTGATGCATCTTATTGTTATGGTTAACGCTTCATCAGAGATCACATTAGCTCCTTTTAAATATATCTTTCCTCCAGGTACAGAAATATCATATTCTTTAGGATATTTCATTTTTTCTATATTCCCATCCATATTGAATATAAGTTCTTTATCTTTGTCATTTATTATAATTACACTGCTTTTATCTTGAGATAAGCATAATGATTTACTTTTAAATATAAAAGATGCTACATCTAATGCTACATACTGTGACTTTGTTTCCTCATATTTTTTTGAAGTATAGATATAAAAACTTAAAGTAATTATAGATATCATAGATAATATTGATAGAGAAATTATTACTTCTAAAAGAGTATATCCGTTTTTTTTCATCATATCATCACTCAATATAATACATAGTATTCATTGTAGGCATTACAAAAATTAGTATAAATACTACAATCATGGTTCCCATAAAAATTATCATTATGGGTTCTATAAATTTTAATACTGCCCTTAGCTTTTTATCTAGAATTTCATTAAGATGCTTTTCTATGATATCTATTGTTTTTTCTAAATATCCGGTTTTCTCTCCAAAATAAATCATATCTTTAGAAAATTCATCCAAAAGTGTTGTAGCTTTGAAACTTTCAAATACTCCATATCCATTTGATATACTAGTTCTAATATCCTTTATGCTAAATATAAGTTCTTTGTTTTCTAGAGACTTACATATTAAATCCAAAGTTTCTTGTATAGATATCCCGCTTTTATATAACATATTAAATACTTTAAAAAAATATATAATTTCTATATCTTTATATATGCCCTTTATCACAGGAATTTTAGAATAGACTCGTGATACTTTGCAATAATAGACTACAATTATTAAAATCACTAGCTCTAATAAAAATACTTGAAATAAATTCTTTTCTACAAATTTGCTAATAGTTAATATAGCTGACATGGTATTAGATATGTTTGATGAATTGTATTCTATTAACTCCTTAAATTTAGGAATTACTCTCCCTAGGATAAAAAGAAAAACTATGTTCATAAATATTGCTAAAGTTACAGGATAAATTAATGCTTCTTTCATTCTTTTTAAAAATTGAAATTGACTTTCGTAATATTTCTCTAATGCTTCAAAAGTCTCTTCCAAAAACCCGCTTTTTTCTCCTGATTTTATCATTATTAAAAATAATGTTGGAAATGCTTTTTCTTCCTTAAAGCTTCCGTAAAATCCCTGACCTCGTATAATTTTCTCATATATATTTTCAAAAATTCTTTTTATTTCTTTTTCCTTTATTGTACTAGCTACAGCCTTTACTCCATCATTTAGAGGCATTCCTGATTTTACGTATAGGCTCATTATATTGCATATATTCTTCATATTCGCAATGCTTATTTTTTTGTTTCTATGAACATCAATTCTATTGTTTTTCTTTATTTCTTTTAAATAAATTATATAATTACCATCTCTTCTAACCGCATCTCTAGCCTCATTTATAGTTCCTATATATATTCCTTTTTTTATTCCTTCACTCTGGGTTAATATCTTGTATTTTATCTTATTCATAATTCTTTAAATATCTCTTTCCTTCATTTATACTAGTAAGCCCCTTTAAAATTTTATAAATTAAATCTTCTTCTATTGATTTATATATTACAGTATTGTCTCTAAAGGTCTTGTTTTTAAAGTTCTTTAAATCTATTACTTCCTCTATACTTATCCTTCCTCGAAATCCTGTATAATTACAATAACTGCATCCTTTAGGATCTTCTTTATATATATTTATGAATTTGTTTATTTTTAACAGTTCCATCTCCTCTTCATTAGTACAATGAATTTTCTTGCAGTTATCACATAATCTTCTTATAAGTCTTTGTCCGATAACTCCTTTTAATGAGTCCTTAAGTAAATATTCTTCAACACCCATGTCTATGAGCCTATTAACAGCTCCTAAAGCTTTATTGGTGTGCAGTGTTGTTAAAACCTTATGTCCTGTTACTGCTGCTCTAACCGCTATCTTAGCTGTTTCCTCATCTCTTATTTCCCCTATCATTATCACATCTGGATCTTGTCTTAATATGTTTTTAAGTCCTTCATGAAAACTTAGCCTATCATTGCCTGTTATAGAGATTTGGTTTATACCATCTATTTCATACTCAACTGGATCCTCTAAAGTTGTTATATTTATTGTTTTATCATTTAAATAATTAAGAGCTCCATATAAAGTGGTGCTTTTTCCGCTTCCAGTTGGTCCTGTGACTATTATAATTCCATTGTCTTCATCCAGTAATTTTTTTAATGTAGTTAGGTTCTCTTCTGTGTAATTTAAATCATTAATAGTTTTTATAGTCCTATCTTTATAGAGAATCCTCATAACTAATTTTTCACCATGTATAGTTGGTGCTAATGAAAGTCTTATATCATAATCTTGGTTCTCTAACTCATAAGGAATCTTGCCATCAAAAAACATTCGTTTTTCTGTAAGATCTAAGTTGGCCATAACTTTAATCCTTCCTAGTATACCTTTATAAGTGCTATGAGATAGGTTCATAAAGCTATATAAAAGCCCATCCTTTCTAAATCTTATTGCCACATCATTTCTTTTAGGTTCAATATGTATATCACTAACCCCTTCTAAAATTCCTTGAGATAGTATATACTCTACTAGTTCAATATTAGGTCCATTTATTTCATATTGTTCTTTTATTTCTTCCTCACTTTGTAAAAAAATATTAGATAATTTTTCATTACCATAATATAATTTTAATAGTTCTTTAATTCTTACCTCATCATAGATTATGAACTTTACATCTTTTTTGAATATAAGTCTTATATATGAATATAGATTTTTATTTTTTTCCTCTTTAGTTGCTATATATACATACCCCTCGTCCATGTACAAGGGAAAAATTTCTTGCTCATAGGCTATCTTTTTATCCATGAGTCTTACTAAATTAGAATCTATTTTTATGTTTTTCACCTCCTACAATAATTTTTAACCACTTTAGTTTTTTTTAAACAAAAAAATATTAGCTATTTTATTAATAGCTAATATTTTCATATAAAATATATTTACCTTCTTCATTGGATATTAAGTTTATAGAACCATCTTTCCCTACAGAGAATATGTTTCTCTTATCTTCATCTTCGTCATATCCTATAAAATATAGATTTCCTTCCTCATCTACCCCAAGATTGGATTTATCATAAATATGCTTTGGAAAATCATAAGTAAGCCTTTTAAGCTTTTTGTCTACATATCTATACAGAGCTTTACTTTCGCTCTTATCACTTGCTATAAAATATACTTCTCCATTTATATTTATACTTGAGTATACAGAAGTTATATTTGAACTTATCACCTCTTTAGTCTTTGTATCCGGATAAAACAAACTCAATTCTGAAGAATTTATCTTATCTTCCAAAATAATAAGTTTATTGCCGTCTAAAGCTTTTACATAGGTTATATATCCAAGATTTATATCATATAATATTTGTTCTTTATTTGTTTTAATATTATACTCATATAGTGCTGATTTATTTGTTTCTTCTGAAACACCATAATAAAATAAGGTGTCTTCATCTTTAAAACCATATAAACTGCCTGAAATTATAACCTTGGAATTTATCTTTATAGATTTATCCTCCGTTAGATCTAATATCTTTAAATTATCAATTGATTCAAGCCTATCTTCTTTAAATCCTCTGTAGGCTACGTATTTTCCTTTAGGAGATATGCCAAAATCTATTATGGAATATAACCCTTCAATAACCTTCTCTTTATTATTTTTACTAACTATTAATTGGTTTTCAATTAAATTATTTCCTTTTTCTATAAAATTTAATTGACCTGTGACCCCATAGTTTTTATCATACTTTAGTTGCATCAACCTGCTTATAGTTATATTGAATGTGGTTTTTTTATTACAAATAGTATATAAACTAATATCACCATTGTCTTTTGAGTCTCCCATTAAAACAGATGATAACTTAAGTTTATCTTCCTTTTTCTTTACTTCAGCAACATCAGAAGATGATGAACATCCACTTAAAATAATCATTAAGGATATCATTAATATGGATAAATATCTAAAATTCATTTTTTATTCCTCATATATATTAGTAATACCTTTAAAGACCTCTACTGCTGTACCAATCATATAAACGTAATCATTCATAATTTTAACCTTTAAATTTCCACCATCTGTATCCACCACTACATCATCATCAACTAGTCCAACTTTATATGCTGCTAAAACCGAAGCACAACAACCAGTACCACAGGCTAATGTAGCACCAGCTCCCCTTTCCCAAGTTTTCACTTTTATATGTTCTCTATTTACGATTTCACAGAAATTAACATTGGTACCCTGCAAAAATAATTTATTTTTTTCTATAGCTTTGCCCTCATCAACGGAAAAATCTTTTAGACATCCAAATATAACTGTATGAGGTACTCCCATTCTTAGAGATACAATTGAATATTCTTTGTTATTCTCTTTGATTTTTTTATTTATTATAGGACTACCTTCAGTTGATGGAATATCCTTAGGGTTAAACGAACCTTTGCCCATATTTACCTCAATTGTGTTTACTGTTTTATTTATTAAATTAATTTTTACTTTTTTTACTCCATCGCCTGTTTCTATATTAACAACATGGTCTTTTATTATACCATTATCATAAACATACTTCATAAAGCACCTTAATCCATTACCACACATAGATGCGTAAGATCCATCTGCATTTATTATTATCATTTGTATATCAGCTATAGTACTGTTTCTTATTAAAATAATTCCATCTCCACCTATAGCCCTCTTCCTATCACATAGTATTTTAGCTATTTTGCTTTCCTGTCCTACATATTGATTTTTTAAATCCTCTATCATAATAAAATCATTACCATTTCCATGCATTTTCACGAAATTCATATTTATACCTTCTTTCACTTCACACTACATTATTATAATACCCCATATATAAAGAAAAATCATTACAAATTAGATAAATTAAGCATTTATTTATCTATGGTATCCATATATTTTTTTAATTTTAGATACTACTTTTAGTTTAGTAAATAATAGTTAAATTTAAGTTTTCCTTTGTGTTATTGCTACTATATATAAATTAATGCTATACTAGGTTTAGTTTTAAAATTGGAAGGAATGATATTATGGCATACGATGGCGTTTTTCTTTATAGCGTAGTCATGGAATTAAACAAAAAAATATTGGGATTAAAAATAGATAAAGTCAATCAGCCAGAAAAGGATGAAATTATTCTTACATTTAGAGGAAACAAAAAACTAGTTCTTAGTGCTAGTGCTAACTATCCTAGAGCTCACTTGACAACTATATCTAAGTCTAATCCACAACAACCGCCTAACTTTTGCATGTTACTAAGAAAATACTTAGTAGGTGCTAAACTTCTAAAAATTCATCAAGTAAGTATTGATAGAATACTAATTTTTGATTTTGAAAGTACCGATGAGCTTGGATTCAACAGTATTTATTCTTTGATATGCGAAATAATGGGCAGACACAGCAATATAACTTTAATTAGAAAAAGAGATAATAAAATTATGGATTCAATAAAGCATATTACTCCAGATATAAATAGTTACAGAGTTCTGCTCCCTGGATTAGAATATGTTTATCCTCCTAGTTCATTAAAGTTAGACCCCTCTAATTTTAGTGAGTCCGACTTAAAAGAATTATTGTCTCAAAATGATTTTGACGAAAATTTTTGCTCTAATTCATTTACTGGTATCTCTAAACCTACTTCTAAAAGTATCTATATAAAGTTAAAAGAGTCAAAGAACCTATCAGAAGACTTAGTCATGTTTTTAAATGATATCTTTCTAGGTGAAAAATTTAATTTTGTATTATATAAAGATAGTAGTCTATTAAAAGACTTTTATTGTTTTCCTTTAGAAGCTTTTGCTAGTATGGAAGCCTCTACTTTTTCCTCTTCTTCAGAGCTTTTAGATGAATATTATTCTAAGAAAGATAAACAAGATAGAATAAACAATAGAACCTTTGATTTACAAAAATTAGTACATACTCATTTAGACAGAACTTCAAAAAAAATAATTATCCTTACAAACACTTTAAGTCAATGTGAGGAAAAAGATAACCTTAGAATTATGGGAGAACTGATTACCGCAAATATATACTTATTAAAACCAGGCATGAAAACTATAGACCTTGAAAACTATTATAGCGAAAATCAAGAAGTTATCTCTATACCATTAGATGAAAACAAAACTCCATCTGAAAATATTCAACTATACTTTAGTAAATATAATAAATTAAAGAAGACAGAAGTTGCCGCCAAAGAACAGTTAAGAAATGCTAAAGAAGAGTTAGAATACCTAAACTCTGTTCTAAACTCTATAAATACTTTAGAACATTACTCTGAAATTGAAGACATTAGAAGAGAGCTAATAGAAAGTGGGTATATATCTAATAAAAAAACTAGTAAAATAAAGCCTAAGCCATCTAAACCTATGCATTTTTTATCTTCCAATGGCATTGATATTTATGTAGGTAAGAATAATCTTCAAAATGATTATCTTACTTTAAAATTTGCTGATAGAACTGATATTTGGCTTCATGCTAAAGATCTTCCTGGTTCTCACGTCATAATAAAAAGTAAATATCCAGATGAAAATACACTGCTAGAAGCTGCTACACTAGCTGCATATTATAGCAAGGCACATAACTCTTCAAAGGTTCCTATAGATTATACAGAAGTAAGAAATGTGAAGAAACCATCCCATAGCAAACCCGGAATGGTAATATATTATACTAATAAAACCATATATGTAGATTCCACTGAGTTATCCGTTAAAAGAATAGAGTAAGGATCATATAATCCTTACTCTATTTTATTCTATTTAATTGTATTAGTTACTAATTTAAGCCTCTGATTTACTAATATCTGGCAAAACAAGATTTAAAATTATTCCTGCTAACATTGCTAAAGCCACTCCTGCTAATTCAAGACTTCCTATTTTTATTACAGCTCCACCTATACCTAAAACTATAACAACAGATGCTACAATAAGGTTTTTCTTTTTACTAAAATCAATTTTATTTTCTACGAAAACTCTAAATCCTGATGAGGCTATTATTCCAAATAATAAGATGCTGACTCCTCCCATTACTGGAATTGGAATATTGCTTATCATTGCTGCCACTGGTCCAATAAATGATAGAATAATAGCAATTACAGCAGCTATTCCTATAACCCATACACTATATACCTTAGTAATAGCCATTACCCCTATGTTTTCTCCATAGGTAGTATTAGGAGGGCCTCCTACTAATCCTGCAAAAACTGTGGCAACTCCGTCTCCTAGAATAGACCTATGAAGTCCTGGTTCCTTGGTAAAATCTCTGTTACATACATTATTAGTTACATAAACATGTCCTATATGTTCAGCAAGAGTAACAACAGCCACAGGAGCCATTAGCATTNNGAAAAGTGAATTCAGGTGCTTGAAACAATTTAGCTGATGTGATAGCGTTTATAGTTTCTTGTGGAATTACTCCTAACATTAAGGACAATACATATCCAACTACCATTGAGATTAATATAGGTATGACTCCTAAAAATCCTTTGAAGTACATACTTCCAAACACCCCAACTGCTAAGGTTACCACAGACACTAATATCCATATGTTTCTTGGTACCCCTGTCATGGATGGATCCACATAATTAGGATTTAAACCAGCCCAGTTTACCGCAGTTCCTGCTAATCCTAATCCTATTACTATAACAACTGAACCTACTAAAACTGGTGGGAGGATTTTATCTATCCACTCACTACCCAATACTTTAATTATTGCCGCTGTTATTATATATATAACTCCTGCTCCTATGACACCTGATAGCATAGCACTAACTCCATATTGGGATGTTGCTACTGTTATAGGTGCTATGAATGCAAAGGAAGAGCCTATATAAGCTGGCAATTTCCCTTTAGTACATATTATGTATAATATTGTCCCTACTCCGCTGCAAAATAATGCTAGAGAAGGACTAGTTCCTGTTAACATTGGAACCAATATGGTAGCTCCTACCATGGCAAAAAGGTGCTGAAAACTTAAAGGAATAGTTTTCAACAAAGGTAATCTCTCTTCTACATCAATATAATTTTTCATAAATTTCCTCCCTTAATAGCCTCTCCGTGCTATTTTAAAAGTTTATTTTTATAAATAAATTTTATTTATAAATTATCTTTCATAGATTTTTACTGAATCTTCCTCATCTATTTCTTCTATACATACAGATACTATTTCTTCTTTGGATGTGGGGATGTTTTTGCCTACAAAATCAGCTCTAATTGGCAATTCCCTATGGCCTCTATCTATGAGTACTGCCAATTGTATTAAACTTGGTCTACCTGTATCCATTATAGCCTCTATTGCTGCTCTAACAGTTCTACCAGTATACAAAACATCATCTATCAATATAACTTTTTTACCTTTAACTTCTACACCCAAATTTTTATCATTTATCGTAGCCTTATCACCTAAATCTTCTAGGTCATCTCTATAAAGAGAAATGTCTACAGTTCCTACAGGTATTTCAACGCCTTCAAAGGTCTTTATATTTTCTGCAATCCTTTGAGCTAAGGGATATCCTCTTCTCTTTATACCTACAAATACTATATCTTCTATACCTTTGTTTTTTTCAATTATTTCATGAGAAACCCTTAATAAACTTCTTCTCATAGACTCCTTATCTAATATGACAGCCTTTAGATTCATATCTTTTCTCCTTTCTATAATTTTCTCTACAAAAAAAGCCTTATCCGAAGGATAAGACTAGTATATCACCAAACATTATCCTTAGGACCTCTCCGGATCTTTTAAAGGAACTATTATCTTTACAAAAAGTTTAACATAAATTCAATTATTTATCAACCTATATATACAATTACTTTAGCATTTTACACTAAATTCTATAGTAAAAACATGTACTAAATTTATTTATATCTTAAGGTTTATTTGATATTGCCCTTAAAGTATTAAGTATCCTAATAAAATAGTCTGGTAATGGAGTTTCAAACTCCATATATTCCTCAGTAGATGGATGTATAAACCCTAAAATTTTAGCATGTAATAGCTGTCCATTTAAATTAAAAGACTGTTTTTTATATCCATACACTGGGTCTCCTACTAGTGGATGCCCTATATAAGCCATATGAACTCTTATTTGGTGGGTTCTTCCTGTCTCTAATTTACATTTTATTAATGTATAATCTTTAAATCTCTCTAATACTTTAAAATGAGTTATAGCTTCTCTCCCATCTTTAACTACAGCTATCTTTATTCTGTCATTAGGATTTCTTCCTAGTGGTTTATTTATGGTTCCCTCATGTTCCTTTAAAACACCATTAACTAATGCATAATATTCCCGAGTCATGGAATGATCTTTTAATTGGGCCGCTAATTTATTATGTGCATCATCATTTTTAGCTACAACTAATATTCCTGATGTATCTTTATCTATTCTATGTACTATACCAGGTCTCACTACTCCATTTATTCCGGAAAGATTTTTGCAGTGATACAATAATGCATTAACTAAAGTTCCACTATATACCCCTGGAGCAGGATGCACCACCATTCCTTGTATCTTGTTGATTACTATAACATCATCATCTTCATACATTACTTCTATAGGAATATCTTCAGGAATTATGTTTAACTCAACAGGATCAGGTACTATCACCTTTGCCACTTCACCAGTTTTAACCTTATAGTTACTTTTTATTATTTTATCATTGACTTTAACTTTTCCTTCATGTATGAGGCCTTGAATATATGATCTGGATTTTTTCTCCATAATAACAGATAGATATTTATCTATCCTTATTCCATTAAACTCTTCTTTTACTTCAATTTCAAACTGTTCCATGATTTTCATCCTTTAATATATATATTGCTAAAAGTATAGTTCCACATACTACAAATACATCAGCCATATTGAATGTTGGAAAATAATATTTGTTTTTATAATGTAGTGAAATAAAATCTACCACATACTTATATATGATTCTATCATAAAAATTTCCTAAAGCACCACCTATAATTAAACTTAAGCTTATTGATAATAGTTTAGATTTTTTTCTGTTTTTATACAAAAATATACATAATCCTAATATTAGTATTATAGTAAATATGCTTAAAAATACCACCTTATTTTTTAGTATTCCAAAGGCAGCCCCCTTATTTTCCAAATAGGATAATTGAAAAAAGTTATCTATTATTACTATATCTTTTCCCATTTTTAAAGTATCTATAGCCCATAGCTTTGACACTCTATCTATTATAATGCCTAAAATAATTATTATAAATTCCATAATAGCCTCCTAAATTTAATTAATTGTCTTCTAATGTACCTAGAGTTTTGATTTTTTTCATAATCAACTTAAGTTCTTTAAGATTTATAGTCTGCCTTCCATCTGATATTGAATTTTCGGGGTTTATATGACTTTCTATAATAACCCCATCTGCTCCACATGCTATAGCCGCCAAAGCCATTGGCTCCACTAGCTCCCTAAGTCCTGTTCCATGACTAGGATCTACAATTACTGGTAGTCTATATTTGTTTTTAATATATGCTACAGCATTCAAATCTAATGTGTTTCTTGTATAAGGTTCAAATGTTCTTATTCCACGTTCACATAATATTATATTGTCATTTCCTTCCTTCATTATGTATTCCGCTGCATATAACCACTCTTTAATTGTGGCACTCATGCCTCTTTTGAGAATAATTGGAACTTTAGTTTTGCCAACTTCTTTCAGTAGAGAATAATTATACATATTTCTTGAACCTATTTGTATTATGTCTATAAGATCTACAGCCTTTTCTACATCCCTAGTATCCATAATCTCTGTAGAAACAGCCATATCTAAAGAAGTTTTTATATTATTTAAAATTTCTAATCCTTTATATTCCAACCCCTGAAAATCATATGGAGATGTCCGTGGTTTAAATACACCACCTCTTAGTACATCTACTCCAATTTCTTTCAGGCCCTTGGCTATTTTATACATAGTATTTTCATTCTCAACAGCACAGGGACCTGAAATCACAAACTTTTCTTTACCTCCAACCAATTTACCTTTTATATTTATTTTTATGTCCTTTCCACTATCTCTTTCTACTAATAAATTTCTCATCTTATGCTATCCCTTCCTGTATCCCACACCATTATATTCTTATTATATAATAAGATATTTATATATAGTTAATCAAGTAAAAAACTCACTCCATAGAGTGAGTTTTAAAAATTATTTTTCCTTTATAAAGAAGCTTTTTATTGCCTCTAATTCATCTGTCTTAAACCTATCTTCATTGACCTTATTCAAATCAAGATCTATAGGTTCTTCTATAGTTCTTTCTTTTACTTCTAATTCTATAGGTTCTCCTAAATTATAATTTTTCACAAAATCCTTCTCTAGATCATCAAAAGTTTCTAATTGGATTTGCATAAAATTTCTAAACTTTGCTTTAAATTTTATAAACTCTTGCTTTACTTTATCATATTCTTCATTTACGCCCATAACATCATTATGAGCTTTATCAAGAATTTTTTGTGCTGTATCATTTGCATTTCTAATAACTATTTCTGCTTCCTTTTGAGCCGAACTCTTAGCCTGCTCAGCAGCATTTTGAGCTAATACTAAAGTGTTTTGTATAGTAGATTCTATTTTTGAATAATGCTCTATCCTTTCATTCATTGCTGCTACTTTTTCTTTTAAATTAGAATTTTCTTTAAATAAAGTCTCATAATCTTCTACTATTTGATCTAAAAATTCATCAACTTCTTCAGGACTATATCCTCTCATAATCCTTTTAAATTCTTTATTGTTTATATCCATTGGTGTCAATTTCATGGAACTTTCACCTCTCTATATGTATTTCATTGCTAGAAATCTAATTCTTCCCTTTGAGCTAGTACCTAAAAGCTGTTTTATTTTAAATTTGCCATACTGTCTAATAGTTAAAACATCTTCTTCCTTGATTACATGATTTTTTTCTTTTATCGGAAGATAATTTACTAAAATCATTCCCTCTTGTATATACTTTTCTGAAGTTCCCCTAGAGAGTCCCGTTAGTGAACTTACTACACAATCCAACCTCATAGATGAAGTAAGTTTTATAACCTCTTGGAACTTTTTCTTAGGAACATCATTGTTATTATAAACAATTTCTATAGTACAAGGAGATTTTCCTATATAATTTAAATTGTCAATTATAAAATTAGATATATCTTTGCAAGTTGGTATATAAGCTACCTCTTCATTAACTACTAAATCTCCAAATTTTTCTCTTTTTATACCTAAAGCCATGACAGCACCTAAATAATCCTTATGAGTTAATTTATGAAATTTAGATTTACATACTATTTTTAAAATAACATAGGGTAAATTCATATTTTCTTCATAGTTAAATACTATAATCCTTCGTTCACTTTGATCCATACCACCTATAAACTCAATGTGAACATTCAGTACTTCTCCAATAAGTTTCAATTTATTCCAAATATTAGGTGGATAAAATTCTTGAGTATATTCAGGAATATTAAGTTTTTCTCCTGCTAAAAGCTTATCATAAATAGAAAGTACCTGGTCTCTTTCATCTAAAGTAAAATAATTAAGAAATTCTTGTTTTTTCATGTTCTTCTATTTCCAACCAAAGATCCCCTTGGAAGATAATTCAGTCTTTAATTCATTGGTAACTTCTATATTAGCTGGAGATAAAACATATACGCCTCTATCAGCTTCTTGTAATTCTCCACCTAAAGCATAGCTAGCTCCCCCCATAAAGTCCAAAAGTCTTTGAGCAACCTTTGGCTCTAAAGAAGTAGTATTTACAACTATTATTCTTCTGTCTTTTAAGCTATCACAAATATTTATTGCTTCCTCAAAATCTGTTGGCTTTAAAATCAATACTCTTGTAGATGAACTTTTAGGAGATGCATTATGTAGGTTTACAACCTTTCCCTGCCTTCTACTTGTGAATATTGGCTCAACTTCTTCAACCTCTTCTTCTATATCTTCCTCTAGTTCATCTTCAAACTCATCTTCATATTCATCATCCAATCCAAAAAAACCCTTCATTTTGTTTAAAACACTAGACATAATTAAAATACCTCCTATTTCTGTTTTTATTGTAAATTATAATTTCGTTTTCCAAATATACCTTCCCCTACTCTAACCATATTAGATCCTTTAGATATAGCGGTTAAATAATCATGGGTCATTCCCATAGATAGTAATTCCATGGTTATATTTTTAAACTTTCTCTTTTTGAGAGAATCATATAATTCTTTAAGTTTGTAAAAATATTTTTCATTCTCTTCTTTGCTACCCTTAGGTATTACTGACATAATGCCATAAACCTTTAAGTGCTTACAATTTTCTATTTCTAACAGCAACTCTTCTAAATCTTTAATAATAACTCCACTCTTACTTTCTTCTTCACCTATATTTATTTCTATAAGACAATTTGCTATCATATCATATCTGCTAAATTGACTTTCTATTTCTTTAAGCAATGATATTCTATCTAATGATTGTATAAGCTCTACCTTACCTACCAAATACTTTACTTTATTTCTTTGTAAATGCCCTATGAAGTGCCAATTTACATCCCTGTGAAATTTATCGTGCTTTTCCAACAATTCTTGAACCTTATTTTCTCCAAAATTTCTAGCTCCCGCCATATAAGCACCTTCCATTTCTTCAATGGATTTAGTTTTACTTACCGCTATTAATGTAACACCATCAGGTATAGTTTTACTTATCTCACAATAGTTTTCATAGCTATCCAACATAGTTCTTCCTTTCTTATGCATACTATTTTATCTGATGTCTACCTGCTGTAACACTCCATTCTCTTTAGACTAAAGATAACAACAGCTACGACCCTAGATAAGTTCAACTAATATTCAGTTGGAGTCTAAACTCCACCTGAAACTAAGTTTCACTTGATACTACAAGAGGGGGAGATATCATGGTAAAATCCATAGCACAATATCAAAAGTCTTTTAATGCTATTGTAGATACCTTAAATAAAAACTCAAATGTATTAGGGTTAATGGTATCAGGTAGCATGGTCAACGGAGATTTATGGGAAGAATCTGACATAGATCTTACAGTGGTATGTGAAAAACCAATGAAGGAAGTAAAAAATTTATATGCAGAAGAAGAGGATATATCAGTACATTTAAAACTTATGACTAAAGAAGACTTTATAAAAAACCATGAGAATAATGTGAGAGGCAGTAGTTTTCATAGGACGCTTTCCTGTAGTAGATTGATATTTTCAAAAGATAGCAATGTGACTAATATATATAATAATGGAAGGTATTATCCTGATAGTGATAGAGAAAGATGGTCCTTAGCTTATCTAGGTACTCTAATAAAAACCATGGGTGTTGCAAGAAAATACTTATATAATGATAGACTACATACGGCATATAGTGTGACGGTGAGAGCTATAGAGGAATTTGCTAGATTTTATGTAAATTGTTCAGGTTATATGATAAGCCATGATGTTCTGATAATGGCTACTAATTTAAATGATGAATTTAAGGAAATAGTAGATTTATTATTTAGCAGTAGTTTTAATCAGGCAGATGTAATAAGACAAGCACTGGATTTTATAGAAAATGAAATTAAAGCTTTGTTAAAAGAAAGCACCATATTCCTTTTAAACTTTATGAAGGAAAATAATGATTTAATCAGTGCTGAAGAAATTAGGAATCATAAACTTTTCAAAGATTTTAATATAGAAATGGAAGAGATACTTAAAGCTCTTTATAAAGAGGGGATAATTAAAAAAGATAGTAAAGAATTTTATAGTGATAATGGTGAGCTTGTTGTATGTGAAAATGTATATTGTCTATAATAAAAATACTCCTCTTTAAAATTAAGGGGAGTATTGTTTTTAGGAGATTAAAAAATGAAATTTGATAAGTATTTAATTGAATTTAACAAAGAAGAGGTAAAATATGTACAATTAGCTAAGCATATCAAAAGACTTATAGACAAAGGAGTTATAGAAAATGAAGAAAAACTTCCACCTATAAGACAATTGTCTAAGGAGCTAAGAGTAAATAATGTTACCATTGTAAATGCTTATAAAAAATTGCAGCAGGAAGGGTATGCTTTGCTAAAAATGGGTAGTGGAACCTATGCTAAAAAAAAGGAAAATAATTTATCTTTCAAAAGAGAATATTCCAATACCTTTAGAAAACTTAATTCAAACTCTGTAAAAGAAATAATAGATTTTGCAGGAGAAACTACTAGCAGTAGTTACTTTCCTGTTCAAGAATTTAAGCAAATACTAAATCAGGTAATAGATAGAGATGGAGCTGAAGCTTTGACATATCAAGAAGCTTTAGGTTATGAAGGACTAAGAGATATAATACATAGAAGTTTTTGGAATGATAATATTGATTATAATGATATATTGATAGTTTCTGGAGCTCAGCAGGGTATAGATATTATCTCTAAAGCTTTAATTAATGTAAATGATAATGTTATAGTGGAAAAACCAACTTATGGTGGGGCTCTAAGTGTATTTCAAGGAAGAAGAGCTAATATATGTGAAGTCAATATAGAAAAAGATGGAGTAAATTTAGAAAGCTTTGAGAAGACCCTTATGAAAAACAATATAAAGGTTTTTTACACTATGAGCTATTTCCAAAACCCTACCGGGGCTACATATTCCTTGGAAAAAAAACGAAGAATATTAGAATTAGCAGAGATTTATGATTTTTATATAGTGGAAGATGATTATTTATCGGAATTAATATATGATAAAGATATAACTTATGAAAGCTTTAAATCTTTAGATTTTCATGATAGAGTTATATATATAAAAAGTTTTTCTAAGATATTTTTACCTGGAATCAGAATAGGTT
The DNA here is from genome assembly GCA_002423705.1 of Clostridium sp. UBA5530. Taxonomy (GTDB): domain Bacteria; phylum Bacillota; class Clostridia; order Clostridiales; family Clostridiaceae; genus Clostridium_X. The sequence goes on along the minus strand of DINW01000017.1, from coordinate 98,481 downwards.
ATATAGTAACTCCGTCAAAATTTAGAGATTCCATACAAAATTGCAAAATAAACACGGACATATCAACTTCTAGCTTGATGCAGAGGGCATTGTCTTTATATATAGAAAAGGGGCTCTGGAAAAGTCATATTGAATTTCTCAATAAGGAGTATAGGGCAAGATATAGTTATATGGAAAAATACTTAAAAGAAAAGCTTAAGGACAAAGTAAGTTTTATTAGTCCTGGCGGAGGACTTACATTTTTTATACAGTTAAATGACAAGATAAAAATAAGTTCTACAGAGCTTTTTTATAAAGCTAGAGAGAAAAAAGTTTTAATAACTCCAGCGGTTATTTTTTATAAAAATCCTAGGGAGGGTTTGAGAGCATTTAGAATTGGATATTCTCAAACAAATGAAAGAAAAATAAAAGAGGGCTTAGATATTTTATGCCGTATAATGGAGGAATCATATGAATTATAGGACCATAAAGCAGGCCAGGACTAAAGATGAATTCGAAGAGAAGAAATCTTTATTTATAGGAAATATAAAAAGAGTAGAAACTGAAGAAGAGGCAAGGGATTTTATAGATGAAGTAAAAAAAGAACATAAGCAAGCAACTCATAATGTGTATGCTTATGTTATAGGGAAAAATATGGGTATTCAAAGATACACAGATGATGGAGAACCTCAAGGTACTGCAGGAATCCCTGTGTTAGAAGTTATAAAAAAGAATGGCATTACGGATTGTGTTATAGTAGTAACTAGATACTTTGGAGGAGTGCTTTTAGGAACAGGTGGCCTTACTAGAGCATACTCAAAGGGTGCTGCCATGTCAGTGAAAAAAGCAGGCATAGTAGAAAAAGTAAATGGAATATCTATAGAAGCTGTTCTAGATTATGACCTTTTAGGTAAAGTTCAGTATGTATGTAATGAAAATCAATGGTATATAGAAAATACGGAATATACTGATAAAGTTAAAATTATTTTATTAAGTCCAAAGGATTTAGTAAAGAGTATAGAGAATGAACTTATAGAATGCACTAATGGGAGAATAATCATAGAAAAGTCAGAGGAAGATATATATTTTAAAGAAGGAAATAGACTCTTTAAAACTCTATGATGTTGAAAACTATGGCAATTATATGATATAATAACTTGAAATTTTCATTATGATAATAATAGATTTTCAATAATATTACTTTAAAAATCTAAATGAATTTGATATTTTAATATAGGTTAGGAGGACGATTTTAATGTCAGGACATTCAAAGTGGCATAACATACAAGCCAAGAAGGGTAAGACAGATGCTAAAAGAGCAAAGATTTTCACTAAAATAGGTAAGGAGTTAATGGTTGCTGTAAAGGAAGGGGGACCTAATGTAGATGCTAACTCAAAACTAAGGGATGTTATTGCTAAAGCTAAGTCAAATAATATGCCTCAGGATAACATTATGAGATCTATAAAGAAGGCCTCAGGAGAATTAGGCGATGTAACTTTTGAAGAGATTATTTATGAGGGGTATGGCCCAGCAGGAACTGCAGTTATAGTTGAAGTTTTAACTGATAATAAAAACAGAAGTGCAGGAAATGTAAGACACGCTTTCTCTAAGCATGGAGGAAACATGGGTTCAACAGGATGTGTTAGTTTCATGTTTCAAAAGAAGGGTCAAATTGTTATAGAAAAGAATGATGATTTAGATGAAGATGAATTAATGATGATGGCTTTAGATGCAGGAGCAGAAGATTTTGAAGCAGAGGATGAAGTATTTGTAGTAACTACTTCTGTAGAGGATTTTGGTGCAGTTAGAGAAGCGTTAGAGTCTCAAGGCTTAGAATTCTTAGAAGCAGAACTAAAGATGATTCCAGATAATTACACTGCTATAGATGAAGAAGTAGCACCTAAATTCCAGAAGATGCTTGATGTTTTAGAAGATGATGACGATGTTCAAAACGTTTATCACAATGCAGAGTTCCCAGAAGGTTGGGAAGAATAATTAAACATATTAAGTTAGTAAACACCTTTGGATAATTATCAGAGGTGTTTTTTAATACCTTGTAAAAGTTAGAGTTGAGAACACAAGATCTATAGTATAAAATATTAAAGATGCTACAAAATTAGGAGGTAAAGTTTATGAAATTATTAGTACAAAAAATCAATGAAAAGGCAATAGTACCACAAATAGCCCATGATGGAGATGCAGGTATGGATCTGTTTTCTATAGAGGAAGTTATGATAAAGCCTATGGAAAGAAAACTTATACATACAGGGATAAAGATTGAGCTTCCTAAGAACACTGAAGCACAAGTAAGACCTAGAAGTGGATTAGCATTAAAATATGGAATTACAGTATTAAATACACCGGGAACTATAGATGAAGGTTATAGAGGAGAAATAGGAGTTATTCTGATAAACCTTGGAGAAGAAGAATTCAAAGTAGAAGAGGGAATGAAGATAGCTCAGATGGTTATTAAACCTATATTGACCATTGAAGTTGAGGAAACAGATAATTTATCAGAAACTAATAGAGGAGAAAGTGGCTTTGGTTCAACAGGATTTAAAAAATAATATATGTCGAAAAATATAAAAATATTCACAAAGTATGGTGAATTTTCAAAACATATAATATCATTTTGGAGAAAATAAAATATAATATATAGAGAAAAAAATTTACCATTCTATATATAATATATGAGGTGATATTATGTTAGAAATAAAAAGGATGCTGATATCTTACAATTATACAAAAGGAGTAACTATAACTCCAAGGTATATAGTGGTTCATGATACGGACAATACAGATAAAGGTGCTAATGCTTATGCTCACTACAGATATTTCGGTGGTGGAGATAGAGGTGCATCAGCTCATTATTTTGTGGATGATTCAAATATAATACAGATATTAGAGGATACTTGGAAGGGATGGCATTGTGGAGACAGCTATAGCGGTGTTACTCCTACTAGGCCTGAAGTAAATAATGGGAATTCCATAGCTATAGAGACCTGTGTTAATAAGGATGGAGATTATGAAAAGGCTTTAAAAAATACTATAGATTTAGTCAAATATCTTATGAAAAAATGGAATATAAAAGTAAATGATGTGGTAAGACATAATGACGTTACAGGAAAATACTGTCCTAGAAGAATAATGGATAGTGGAAATTGGGATTGGTTTAAAAGACAGCTTTTAATGGATGTGGGAAGTTCATCAACGGAATCACCTAACTCAATGGACTCCAATGTATTGTCCATTCAAAGGTTATGTAATAGTCTTGGAATATCAGATATGAATGGTAAAAGGTTAATTGAAGATGGTATAGTAGGTCCTAAAACTAAGCATGCGGTAAGTCACTTACCTTATTGTGGTATTCCTTATGTACAAAGAGAGGCGACAAAATGGATTCAGAGAAAGCTTTCAATAATGGAGGATGGCATATTTTATACAGCTACAGAAAGAGCAGTTAAGCTTTGGCAAAATAATCATGGCTTACAAGAAGATGGTATAGTGGGGCCTAATACTTGGGTAAGCTTTTTGTATTAAAAATAAAGTTTAGAGTAATTGTATAAAAGACAAGGATATGGACATAATTTCCTTAGAGGTGATAATATGTCAAATAAGAAAAATGCCGTATTCTTTACTTTAGGTACAATAATTATTACAATTATATTCTTCACTAGCTTTTTCTTCACCTTAAATAAGCTTCAAAATAGCAATGGGTCAAAGGAAGATGGAGATGTAACTGTAGCAAGTGATAATTATGAAGCTATTAGTGGAGATACAAAGATAGTATTAAAAACTAAAGACGGAAAAGGTGTTGAAAAGGAAGAGAAACAGCTTTATTTTAAGGATATTGAGAGCGAATTAGGAGAAAAGAAAGATAATGCTGCCTTACAGCAATATTTTCAAAATCAAAATTATTATTTCAAGCCAACAGGTGATGGAAACCTAGTATTTATTAGAAAAATATTTATTCCTAATAGGTATTATATTGGAGTAAAAAATAAGGATAACATTGAATATTTGACTATATATAAAGCAGATTCAAGTGGTATGCTATTTATAGAAGATGAAAAGAAGGATATAATAAATTTTTCCATAGATAGAATTCCTAATAAAGATGAGCAGGAAATGTACAGAAAGGGCTATGGGAAAGAGGATGGCAGTGGATTTGCAAGTAGAAATGAAGCTATGGAAATTTTAACTAGCTTTAATATTAAATAGATAAATATAGATTGAGGCTGAGCAAAAAATGCACAGCCTTTTTTCTTGAATTATCTCAGGGTAAATGATAAAGTAATATATGGACTTAAAATTAGAGGAAAGGGAAGAAAATGGCTTATGTATGAATATATTAAAGGGATTTTTCAAGGAATAAATAAAGATTACATAATTGTTGAAAATGGTAATATAGGCTATAAAATTTTCACCTCAGGTAATACTATGGCATCAATGGTGAAAAAAGGTGAAGAGGTGAAGATATATACTCATCAAATTGTACGAGAAGACTTTATAGGACTATATGGATTTTTAACTAAAGAAGAATTAGATATGTTTAATTTATTGCTCACTATAAATGGCATAGGAGCCAAAGCAGCCCTTTCACTTTTATCTATAAGCACTGTTGACAATCTAAAATATTCTATTGCTACTTCTGATGAAAAATCCATAGTTAAGGCACCGGGTATAGGGAAAAAAACTGCTCAAAGAATTATACTAGAATTAAAAGATAAGATAGATATAAAAGAAATGGTAGAAAATATTACTATAGAAGGAAGTATGGAAGGATTTATTATTAATGAATCTAAAGAGAGAGATGCAATTGAAGCTTTAATGGCTTTAGGATATACAGAGAAAGAAGGGCAAAAAGCTCTTAAAGAAATAGATAAGGAGTTGTCTATAGAAGATATAATAAAAGAAGCTTTGAAAAAGCTTATGAGCTAAAGGAGGGTTAAAAAAAATGGATGATAGAATAATAACATCCTCTAGCTTGGGAGAAGACAATAATGAATATAATTTAAGACCCCAGAGTTTACAGGAATATATAGGCCAAGAGAAAGTCAAGGAAAGGTTAGATATATTTATAAGGGCTGCTCAAAATAGAGGTGAATCTTTGGACCACGTGCTATTATACGGTCCTCCGGGACTGGGGAAAACTACCTTAGCTAATATAATTGCAAAAGAGATGGGAGGTAATTTGAAAATTACTTCAGGGCCAGCTATAGAGCGAGCAGGCGATTTAGCAGCCATATTAACATCATTGCAACCTAAGGATGTGCTATTTATAGATGAAATTCATAGATTAAATAGAAGCGTAGAGGAAATACTATATCCAGCCATGGAAGATTATGCTTTAGATATAGTTATAGGAAAAGGAGCAGCGGCTAAATCTATAAGACTTGATTTACCTAATTTTACTTTGATTGGAGCTACCACAAGAATTGGACTTTTAACATCACCTTTAAGAGATAGATTTGGTGTATTATGTTCCATGGAATATTATACAGAAAGAGAATTAAAGGAAATCATAGTAAGATCGGCACAGATTTTAAATTGTAATATTAAGGTGGATGGGGCATTAGAAATAGCAAAACGAGCTAGAGGCACGCCTAGAATAGCTAATAGATTATTAAGAAGGGTTAGAGACTATTCTGAAGTGAAGGGAAAGAGCGTAATAGATTACGATTCAGCAAAGGCAGCTCTTGAACTTTTAGAAGTTGATAATGAAGGTTTCGATAGAATAGATAATAAGATTCTTGAAGCAATTATAGATAATTTTAATGGAGGTCCCGTAGGAATCGAAACTCTTGCCTATTTTATAGGAGAAGAATTAGATACTATAGAGGATGTTTATGAACCATATCTCCTTCAAAAAGGTTTTATAATAAGAACTCCAAGGGGAAGAATGGCTACAGATAAGGCATACTCTCATTTAAAGAGAGAAAGAAAAAAAGAAAATTCAAAGCAATATTCAATGTTTACAGAGTAGAAGGTGGAATTGTATGAAAGTAACAGATTTTTATTTTGATTTGCCAGAGGAGTTGATTGCACAACATCCACTAGAACATAGGGAACAATCAAGACTTATGGTATTAGATAAAGAAACAGGAGAAATAAATCATAAGAAGTTTTTCAATGTGGTAGATTATATAAATGAAGGCGATACCTTGGTACTAAATGATACTAGAGTAATACCAGCAAGGCTCATAGGCCATAAAAAAGATTCTATGGGGAAAATAGAGTTTCTTCTTTTGAATAGGATAGATAGTAATAAATGGGAAGCTCTATCTAAACCAGGTAAAAGAGCTAGACAAGGTGCAGAATTTGTTTTTGGAGATGGAAAGCTTCAGGCTAAAGTTCTTGAAGTGAAAGAAGATGGAAATAGGATAATAGAATTTAAATATGATGGAATATTTGAGGAGGTCCTAGATGAACTAGGGCAGATGCCATTACCTCCTTACATAAAGGAAACCTTAGAAGATAATGAAAGATACCAAACTGTTTATTCAAAAGAAAGAGGCTCAGCAGCAGCACCAACGGCAGGATTACATTTTACTAAAGAGCTGTTAAAGGAAATCCAAGATAAAGGTGCTAATATAGTATATCTAACTCTTCATGTGGGATTGGGCACATTTAGACCAGTAAAGGTAGAGAATATAGAAAATCATAATATGCATTCAGAATATTATAGGCTATCTCAAGAAAGTGCTGATATAATCAATAAAACTAAAGCTATGGGGAAAAAGGTTATAGCTGTAGGGACTACTTCCAGCAGGACCTTAGAGACTATAGGAGATAATAAAGGCCTCGTAAAAGAAAGTAGCGGATGGACAGATATATTCATATATCCAGGGTATAAGTTTAAAGTGGTAGATTCCCTTATAACAAACTTCCATTTGCCTGAGTCTACTTTAATAATGTTAGTAAGTGCATTGGCAGGAAGAGATAATATAATGAAAGCATATAATTTAGCTGTAGAAGAGAAATATAGATTTTTTAGCTTTGGAGATGCAATGTTTATAAGATAATACAATATCAAGTTAACTTTATGAATTGAAACTTAGTTTCAGGTGGAGTTTGAGCTCCAACTGAATATTAGTTGAACTTATATGGGGTCGTAACTGCTGTTATCTCCAACCTAAAAAGGGNNCAGCAGGTAGACATCAGACAAAAGCAATTAAGTGATAAATTTAAAAATTTACAATAGCTAGTTTTTGTGACCTAAAAAGAAGAAAGGGTGGAACATCAATTGTATAAGCTACTAAAAAAAAGTGGAAAAGTTAGACGAGGAGAGTTTCATACACCTCATGGAGTAATACAAACCCCAGTGTTTATGAATGTAGGAACTTTAGCAGCTATAAAAGGTGCAGTTTCTACTATGGATTTAAAGGACATAGGATGTCAAGTAGAGCTATCAAATACCTATCATCTTCATCTTAGACCAGGAGATAAAGTGGTTCAGCAATTAGGGGGGCTTCACAAATTTATGAACTGGGATAGACCTATCCTTACAGATTCGGGAGGATTTCAGGTGTTTTCCCTAGCTAGTATGAGAAGCATAAAAGAAGAAGGGGTTTATTTTAATTCTCATATAGATGGAAGAAAAATTTTTATGGGACCAGAGGAAAGTATGAAGATTCAAAGCAACTTAGCTTCCACCATAGCCATGGCCTTTGATGAATGCATACCTAATCCATCACCAAAAGAATACGTGGAAAAATCTGTGGCAAGAACTACGAGATGGCTCCAAAGATGTAAAGATGAGATGGAAAGATTAAATTCCTTAGATTCAACTATAAATAAAAACCAAATGCTTTTTGGAATAAATCAAGGTGGAGTTTATGAAGATATAAGAATTGACCATGCAAAGACTATTTCTAAAATGGACCTTGATGGATATGCTATTGGAGGATTAGCTGTGGGAGAAAGTCATGAGGAAATGTATAGAATAATAGATGCAGTTGTACCTCATTTGCCACAGGATAAACCTATTTATTTAATGGGNNTAGGAACTCCAAGTAATATTTTAGAAGCAGTATCTAGAGGTGTTGACTTTTTTGACTGTGTTTTGCCAGCGCGAAACGGAAGGCATGGTCATGTGTTTACAAAGGGAGGAAAGATAAATCTTTTTAATGCTAAATACGAATTGGATGATTCACCTATAGATGAAGGTTGTCAGTGTCCAGCGTGTACTCATTATACCAAGGCTTATATAAGACATTTATTTAAAGCTAAAGAAATGTTGGCTATGAGACTTTGTGTATTGCATAATTTATATTTTTATAATAAACTATTGAGTGATATAAGAAATGCCATTGATGGGGACTATTTTGAAGACTTCAAAGTAGAAAAATTAAACCAATGGAATGGTAAAGCTTAAAACTATAAGGAGGTGTCCAAATGTCAAGTTCAAACATGTTATCTTTAGTATTGCCTTTTGTCCTTATGATAGGATTAATGTATTTAATGGTGTTTTTACCAGAGAAGAAAAGAAAGAAGAAATATCAACAAATGTTGGATTCCCTAAATGTCAACGATGAAGTTATGACTAGAGGGGGAGTAGTAGGTAAGATAATCAACATAAAAGATGATTATGTTATAATCGAATCAGGTCCTGACAAAACAAGACTAAAGTTCACTAAAAATGCTATTGGCGATGTTGTGTCCAAAAAAGAAGAAGCAGTAGCTGAAGAAAAGTAATAATTAAAGTCATCCTTTCATAATATTAGTTAGAAGGGGGTGGCTTTTTTTATGGGAAAAAGTGAATATTTTCTTAACATAAGCAAAGGGGTTCTAAGGGCTGTAATTGGAACAACTATATTACTAGGCATATATTCTATCTTAATGAATTATTTTGACTTTTCCTCCAAAGTGGTATCAGCAGTGTATATGGTTATTACATGCGTTAGCATAGTATATGGATCTATATACTCTTCAAAGGCTAATGGACAAAAGGGTTGGTTATCAGGCTTTATGGTTTCAGCTATGTACATGATGATTTTAGTTATAATAACAGCCTTGATAAATGGAGGATTTGCATCTAGTGGAACTATAGTTGTTCAAATATTGATAGCCTTAAGTGTTGGAACTTTAAGTGGAATGTTAGGCATTAATATATAACTTGTACTTTATTATAGGAAAGATATGTGATATAATAGTTGAGAAATTACTTGAATGGAGGAATGTAGCAATGAAACATATCAGAACAATCAACAAGACTAATATAAAAGATAGTTTAAAAAAGCCTGGTTGTAAAGAGTGTGCTAATTCTTGCCAATCTGCATGCAAGACTTCATGTACAGTTGCAAACTTAGCTTGCGAAAATTAATTACAAAATATTTTGGCAGTAACAGTTGTTACTGCCTTATATTTAGTTTAGGAGGAATTAGAAAGTGGCATTAATTCATAAATTTATACAAGACGGCGAATATTATGTTATAGATGTAAATTCAGGGAGCGTTCATATAGTAGATGAATTAGTTTATGATCTTCTTGATGAGGATAATCTTAGAAAAGATGAAGAATTAATAGAGAAGTTTAAAGATAAATATAACAAAGAGGATATACAGGAAGCTTTAATAGATATAAAAGAGCTTAGAAGCAATGGTATGTTATACTCTATGGATTTGTATGCAGATATAGCAAATAAGACAGAGGGAGTTTCATATGTAAAAGCTTTATGCCTAAATATAATTCATGATTGCAATCTAAGATGCAAGTATTGCTTCGCAGATGAAGGAGAATATAAGGGACCAAGGAAGGCTATGTCTGTAGAAACTGGCAAAAAAGCAATAGACTTTGTCATAGAGAAATCAGGCCCAAGAAAAAACATAGAAATAGATTTGTTTGGTGGAGAGCCTCTTATGGCATTTAAGGCCATAAAAGAAATTGTGGATTATGGAAGGCAACAAGAGAAAATACACAACAAGAATATAAGATTTACCATGACTACAAATGCCACCTTATTGAATGATGAAATAATGGAATATATTGATAAAAATATGGGTAACATAGTATTGTCAATTGATGGTAGAAAATCTGTAAATGATAAAGTCAGAATAAGATTTGATGGCTCAGGTAGCTATGAATCTATAATGCCTAAAATCAAGAAAATGGTAGCAAAGAGAGACAAGTCTAAACAATATTATGTTAGAGGAACCTTTACTAGGCAAAATACGGATTTTTTCCAAGATGTTTTAGCATTAGCCAATGAGGGTTTTGATGAAATATCTATAGAACCAGTAGTTCTTCCAAAGGAACATGAACTTTCTTTGAGGGAAGAAGATCTGCCAGTAATATTTAAACAATATGATATGCTGTATAAGGAAATGTTAGAAAGAAATAAAAAAGGAAAGTCCTTTAGATTTTATCATTTCAATATAGATTTAGATGGAGGTCCATGTGTATATAAAAGGATATCAGGATGTGGGGCAGGCCACGAGTATGTAGCTATAACACCTGATGGGGATATATATCCTTGTCACCAATTTGTAGGAAATAAAGACTTTTTATTAGGAAATATATCTGATGGAAATATGGATGAAAAAATCTCTGCTGCCTTTAAAGAGGCCCATATATACAATAAGCCAATCTGTGATAAGTGTTGGGCTAAATTCTACTGTAGCGGTGGATGTCAAGCAAATAACTTTAACTTTAATGGAGACATACATGTGCCTTATGAAATAGGCTGTAAGATGCAGAAGAAGAGGATCGAATGTGCAATTGCACTTAAATCCAAAATTATGGAAGAATAATAAAGGCAATTATTGACTGGAAATATTCTAAGATATATAATTAAGCCTATAGAATAAAAAGTGTTAATAATTCGTAGACTGAGTCTTATAGATTGTCAATAAGAAGCAGTATAAGTAAATCTTATCATAATATTAGGACGCATAGTCGTCACAGAAAGCAGAAGGGGGAAAAAAATGAAAGCTAGAGGAAAAAAAAGTTCTAAAGGCAAAAGCTGGGCGATTTTTATATGCATTATGGCTTTAGTAGCCTTAGTGGCTTATAGTGGTGTCTATGGATTGAAAATTGGTAACTGGGAGGTGCTACCCTTTGAATCAGTTATAACTAAGGGATTAGACCTTCAAGGTGGAGTTTCAGTCCTTGAAGAAATAGTATCGGATGAAAAAGTAAGCAAAGAAGTTATAGAGAGAACTAAAGAGCTTATAAGCATAAGAGTTAATAAAGTTGGAGTCGCTGAAACTTCTGTAACTACAGAAGGAGATAATAAGATAAGAGTAGATATACCAGGAAAATTTGATTCAGCAGGAATAATAGAGACTTTAACTAAGACAGGAGAGCTTTCCTTTAAGGCCCCCAACGGTGATGTTATATTAACAGGAAAAGACGTAAAAGAAGCTAAGGCTATGGTTGATGAAAAAAATGAACCCTTTGTAAATCTAGAACTGAATGAAGAGGGAACCACAAAGTTTGCCGAAGCCACAGAAAAATATTTGAAGCAAAATATAGCTATATATATGGATGACGAAATGCAGTCAAACCCAAGAGTTGATGCAGTAATAAGAGATGGTAAAGCTGTCATATCTGGTAGTTCCAGCGTGGAAGAAGCTAAGAGCTTAGCTGGGATAATACAATCTGGAGCATTGCCAGTAACATTAAAAACTGCTTCTGTAAAAACTGTAGGACCAACATTAGGAAGCAATGCTACTCCTAATGCTGTAAAAGCTGGTGTCGTTGGTGTTAGTTTAGTATTTTTATTTATGATACTATATTATAGAGTTCCAGGATTTATAGCAGATATAGCTCTTTCTGTATTTATACTTTTAGTAATGTTAACTTTTGCTCAAGTAGGAGTTGTGCTTTCATTACCAGGAATTGCAGGACTTTTATTGACCATTGGTATGGCAGTAGATGCTAACGTACTGATATTTGAGAGAATAAAAGAAGAAATGTCCACAGGAAAGTCTGTAAAGTCTTCTATAGATGCAGGATTTCATAGAGCCCTTTCATCTATATTAGACTCAAATATAACTACAATAATAGCTGCTCTTGTATTGTACTTTTTAGGTTCAGGAGGAGTAAAGGGATTTGCTGTTACTCTTGCTATAGGTGTATTAATTAGTATGTTTACAGCAGTTGTGATTACTAGAATATTGATGAATTTAGCAGCAGATATGGGCATACTAAGGAAGCCGTCTTTGCTAGGAGTAAAAGTTAATGGAGGCGAGAAGCATACCAAATTAAAGATTATAGAAAAGACTAAGATTTGGTTTACAGCTTCTATTATAATAATAGTAATTGGAATGGGATCCTTAGCTTTTAGAGGAATGAACTTTGGTATTGATTTTAAAGGCGGTACTCAAGTAATAGTAGATTTTGGTAAAGATTTTGACAAACAAGAAGTAGAAGATATAGTTAAAAAGTACGCTAATGATGTAATTTCTAACAAGGTTGAAGAAACTCAACTGGAGATAAAGAGCAACAGTTTAGATAGCACCAAGGTTAAAGAAATGTTTGGTGAGCTTAAGACAAAGTATTCTTTGGAAGATAAAGCATTGGTGTCAGAAGATCAAATAGGAGCAGCAGTAGGAAAGGAACTAACCAATAAAGCGGTTTTAGCTTTATTAGTTGCTACAGTGGCAATGCTTATATATGTAGCTGTAAGATTTGAATTCAAATTTGGATTTGCAGCAATAATTGCATTGATACATGATCTATTGATAACAGTATCAGTATATGCTATTTTCCAAGTGCCAGTAAATTCACCTTTCATAGCAGCAGTACTTACCATAGTAGGGTATTCCATCAATGATACTATAGTAATTTTTGATAGAATAAGGGAAAACTCTAAAAACAGCAGAAGAGCTTCTGCTACAGAATTAGCTAATGGAAGTATAAATCAAACTATGACAAGATCTATAAATACAGTGCTTACTACCTTGATTACTATAGTTTGTGTATATATATTTGTACCATCAGTAAGAGAGTTTGCGTTTCCTCTTATAATAGGTATAACTTCAGGGGCATATTCTTCCATATTTATAGCTAGTCCAGTGTGGGTAATGCTAAAAAATAAAGTTAAAAAGAATAAAGCAGTTAAAGCATAATTTGTATAAATCCTCTAGTTTTTAGAGGATTTATACTATTTTAATCTAAAACATTTGTCAAACAGAGTATTTTCCTATATAATATATATGTTTTCATTAAGGTGGAGGAGTTAGATATGCAAAAAATATGGGAAAATATATGCCGTCCAAATCGTGTCTTAGGATATAATCCTTTTTTGATTTCTCATATGGATGGAGCCATAAATAGGATAGCTAAAGCTATAAATGAACGAGAGAAAATTGTAATCTATGGTTCTAGTACTGTGGATAGCATATGCAGTTGTGCTTTACTTATGATTCTTTTAAAATACTTAAACTCAGACGTAGAATATTTTATATCTGAGGAATCTGGTAGAGAATATATATTTACAGATGATGTTAAAAGTCATATAAAAATCTTAGGAGCATCTTTAATAATTTCCATAGGTCCTAGTATAGAAAGTAAAAAACAGGAAGATAACCTTCATGATTTAGGAATAGATACTATATCAATAAAAGATGAAATAGAAAGCAGACCCCTAAATTCTGTGGTTATTAGTGATAAAAGATTATCATTAAGTTCCCTCACCTTTAAGTTTACTCAAGCAATAGGAGTTTATTATAATATAAAAAATATAAATAGATATATAGATTTAGCTATGCTTGGAATAGCTTCTTCCTCAAAAAAGATTAGGGGAGAAAACCTTATATTTTATAAAGAAGGACTTAATTATCTTCCTCATAGTAAGAACAAAGGCCTAAGAGCTCTAATGAAATTACATAACTTATATGAAGATAAAGAAGAGCAACTGGAAAAAATTATAAGTGCTATTACCCCTAGCGGTAATGCGGTAGGAAAAAGTGATAATGCAAGAATTGTGGTTGAACTTCTTACTACTTCTAATGAGTATAGAGCAGAACAAATTTCTAAATATCTATTTAAGGAATAGGATTTTTTAGTTAATGAAATTTATATATATGGAGGAGTTAGAATGAGTATTAAAGATAAGATAAGAATTATAGAAGGTTTTCCTAAGGAAGGTATCAGTTTTAAGGATATCACAACTTTAATTGGAGATGCTGAAGGACTTAAAGAAACCACTGATAAATTAGTTGAATTATTAAAGGATGAAAGCGTAGATATAGTAGTAGGACCAGAGGCTAGAGGTTTTATATTTGGGGTACCTGTAGCTTATGCATTAGGAGCAGGATTTGTGCCAGTTAGAAAGAAGGGCAAACTTCCCTGTGAAACGTTGAGTATATCCTATGACTTAGAATACGGCTCAGATGAATTGCAAATACACAAAGATGCAATAAAGAAAGGTCAAAGAGTTGCTATAGTAGATGACTTATTAGCAACAGGTGGAACTATCCAAACAGTAGCTAAGCTTGTAGAAGAAGCTGGTGGAGAAGTAGTTTCGCTAAACTTTGTTATAGAGCTTACAGAGCTAAAAGGAAGATCAAAATTAGAATCTTATGAAGTAAACAGCTTAGTTAAGTATGATATATAGTCTGTGCCTATTATAAATTACAATTGCAAATTTCTACACATTATTATATAATTTACTTAAAAAATAGGCTGGTTCATAAACCAGCCTTTGATATTATGAAGTTTTGTTTTAAAAGAGGAGAGAAATCCAGATGCTCGATAAACTATTGGACAGGATACAAATGAATAATAGTAATGTAGATAAGGAAATGGTTGAAAAAGCCTACAAAGTGGCTGAAAATGCTCATAAAGACCAAAAAAGAGAATCGGGAGAGCCCTATATAATTCACCCTGTAGAAGTGGCGTGTATACTCATAGATATGGGATTGGATACAAACACTGTGGTTGCAGGACTCTTACATGATGTTGTAGAAGATACAGAATATACCTATGATGACATTAAGGAATTGTTTAATGAAGAGATCGCTAATTTAGTGGACGGGGTAACTAAATTAGAAAAAATTCAATATAAGTCAAAGGAAGAAAGGCAGGCAGACAATGTAAGAAAGATGCTTCTTGCTATGACTAAGGATATTAGGGTGATTTTAATAAAACTAGCAGATAGACTTCATAATATGAGAACCCTTAAATTTAGGCCTGAGGACAAGCAAAAACTAAAAGCAAAGGAAACCTTTGATATTTATGCACCTTTAGCCCATAGGTTAGGAATGTCTAAAATAAAATGGGAATTAGAGGATTTATCTTTTAGATATATGAATCCTGAGGAATATTATGATTTGGTACATAAAATAGCAGAGAAAAGAGCGGAAAGAGAAGATTATATATCATCAGTCATAGTAGATTTAAAAGGAAGACTTCAGAGTTCTAATATTGAGGCAGATATAGATGGGAGACCTAAACATTTTTATAGCATATATAGAAAAATGGTCACTAAGAATAAGACCATAGACCAAATATTTGATCTTACGGCTATAAGAATTTTAGTATCAAATATAAAGGATTGTTATGCAGCCTTAGGTATAGTTCATACAGTATATAGACCTATTCCCGGGAGATTTAAAGACTATATAGCTATGCCTAAGCCTAATATGTACCAGTCTCTTCACACTACAGTAATTGGACCTCAAGGAAAGACTTTTGAAATACAGATTAGAACCTTTGAAATGCATAAAACAGCAGAGTATGGAATAGCTGCTCATTGGAAGTATAAAGAAGGTGCCAATGATAGTAGCAATTTTGATATGAAGCTATCTTGGATTAGAGAAATGTTAGATTGGCAAAGAGAAACTGCTGATGCGGAAGAGTTTATGGAAGGTTTTAAAATAGACTTATTTTCTGATGAAGTTTTTGTATTTACTCCTAAAGGAGTAGTAATTAATTTACCTCAAGATGCAACGCCAATAGATTTTGCTTATAGAATACATACGGATATTGGCAATAGGTGTATTGGAGCTAAGGTAAATGGGAAAATGGTAACATTAGATTATCATTTAAAAACAGGAGAAATAATTGAAATTTTAACCTCATCTTCTGCCAAAGGCCCAAATATAGATTGGCTTAATATTGCTAAATCTAATCAAGCTAAAAGCAAGATAAGATCTTGGTTTAAAAAGCAAAAGAGAGAGGAAAATATAACAAAGGGTAAAGAGGTTCTAGAGAAAGAAGCTAAAAGGCAAGGTTTCAATTTTGCAGAGCTAGCTAAGGGAGAAATTTTCGAAAAGCTTATAAAAAGGTATAATTTTAACTCCATAGATGATTTGTTTTGCGATGTAGGAGCTGGAGTAATAATGGCTTCTATTGTGGTTACTAAGTTAAAGGAGCCTTTTATCCATAAAAATGAAGAAGAAAAAACTGTGGAAGACCTTTTAGAAGGCAATAAGAAGGTTACAAAGGAACCTGTAAAGAATAATAGTATTGGTGTAAATGTAAAAGGTTTAACTAATGTTCTTGTAAGATTTGCAAAGTGTTGTAGTCCAGTACCAGGGGATGAAATAATAGGATATATAACTAGGGGAAAGGGTATATCTATTCACAGGAAAGACTGTAAAAATATATATAATATCCCTGTCAATGAAAAGGATAAGTTAGTTGAAGTATCCTGGGCTAGAGCAGGAAAAGATGGATATATAACTGAAATTCAAATAAGAGCGGAAGATAGATCAGGAATACTTTCAGAGGTTACACTAGCTATTACTGAATTAAAGGTGCAAATAGATGCATTAAATGCTAAGGCTAATAGTGAGGGACTTTTTATCGGCCATGTAAAACTTAAAATTACTAGTGTCGATGAACTAAATAATATAATAAAGAGAATTAAAAGGATTAAAGGAGTACTTGATGTTTCAAGAATAGAAAACTAGTTATATGGATGTGATTTTATGAAGGTAGTTGTTCAAAGAGTTAGTAAATCTAAGGTTATTGTAGATGGAAAGGTAGTAGGGAGTATAGACAAGGGGCTAAATGTGCTACTTGGAATTTGCAAAGGTGATACTATAGAAGATGTAAAGTATTTAAAGGATAAAGTAATAAACTTAAGGATATTTGAAGACGAGGAAGGTAAGCTTAATAAGTCCTTGATAGATGTAGGAGGGGAACTGCTTATAGTTTCCCAATTTACTTTGTATGGGGATTGCAGAAAAGGAAGAAGGCCAAATTTTATGGAGGCACTGGCAGGGGAAGAAGCAAAAATTCTTTATGAAGACTTTATAAAAAGCTGTAGAGAAGATGTAAGTAAAGTAGAAACAGGAGTTTTTGGTGCTGACATGGAGGTATCCATTGAAAATGATGGACCAGTGACATTGATAATAGAAAGTAAGAAATAGCTGGAGGGAAAGTAAAATGATCATAAAGAGAATACCAGCAGGAATTTATGCTGCTAATTGCTATATTATTATGGATGAGGATACTAAAGATACAGTGGTTATAGATATAGGCGGAGATGAAGATGACATAATACAAGAAATAAAGGAACTTCATGGAAATGTTAAAGCTATACTTTTGACCCATGGACATGTGGATCATGTGTCTGGAGTTATGAACTTTAAAAAAGTATATGATGCTCCAGTGTACCTTCATGAATATGATGAAAGATTGATTAAGGAGAAAGCTTATATTTTTGGAACTCTTGGACCAAATGAAACTGTGGACTACAATGTGAAAGATGGAGATGTGATAAAAGCTGGAGCTTTACAGTTTAAAGTGTTAGAAACTCCAGGGCATACTCCAGGAGGAGTGTGCTATTTATCCAAAGAAAATGTATTTACAGGAGACACTTTATTTTTTAAATCCGTTGGAAGATCTGATCTTCCAGGAGGATCCCACGAAGCTTTGATAAATAGCATAAAGGAAAAACTTATGGTGTTATCAGATGATACAAAAGTATGGTGTGGTCACGGATCTAGCTCCACCATAGGAGCAGAGAGAAAGGCTAATCCATTTTTAAAATAATAGGAGATAAAATGGAACTTAATATTAATTTAAACAACTTAAAATATAGATATGATGTGTATCAAATTTTTAATTTATTTTACCCTTACAGAGATATAAAATTCGTAGAAGAACAAGGGGATTTTATAGTAGAAATAGAAGAAAACTATATATATATTAAAAGTGATCATTGTTATTCTAAAGAAGAATTTCATGAAGAAATAAATAAAGAATATATTAAGAGAGAAGTCTTTAAATTTTTATCTAAAATAACAGATAAGACTTTACCATGGGGTACCTTAGTAGGGATAAGACCTAGTAAAATAGCTTTAGAAATGATAAATGATGGATATAGCAATGAGGAGATAGTAAGACACTTTAGAGAAAGCTACANNAGCTACATGACTAAGGAAGAAAAGACTAAGTTATGTATAGATGTAGCTAAAAGGGAAGAAACTTTTGTCAATAGGGAAAAGGACACTATAAGTGTATACATAGGCATGGCTTTTTGCCCTACAAGATGTATTTATTGCTCATTTTCCTCAAATCCCATAGGAGGAAATAAAAAACTTATGGATTCCTATGTGAAAAGCTTGAAAGAAGAGATAATAGCTCTTTCTCAGTATATAAAAGAGAAAAACTTAAGGATTCAATGTGTTTATTTTGGAGGCGGAACTCCAACTGCTATATGCAACGATGAATTTCATGATTTAATGAAATTAATATATGAGAATCTAATAGATCCTATGAAAGTGGAAGAATTTACTGTGGAATGCGGAAGACCAGATAGCATAACCAAGGAAAAATTAATGACTATGAAAGAATTTAAGGTTCATAGAATAAGCATAAATCCACAAACCATGAATGATGGCACTTTGAGATTTATAGGAAGAAACCATAGATCAGAGGATGTTGTAGAAAAATTTAAACTAGCAAGAGACTTAGGATTTAACAATATAAACATGGATATAATTGTTGGGTTGCCTGGAGAGGGAATTAATGAAATAAGCCACACGTTACATAGAATAAAATCATTAAATCCAGATAGTTTAACAGTTCATGGCATGTCTATAAAGAGAGCTTCTAAACTTCATGAAGAATTGGTACTAAAAAAATCATTTTCTATAGCAGATCAAGAGGAACTTAATAATATGTATAAGGCTGCAGAGGTCTTAGCTCATGAGTTAAATATGGAACCTTATTATATGTATAGACAAAAAAATATGGTAGGAAATATGGAGAATATAGGATATTCTAAAAGGGGAAAAGAGGGAATATATAATATTCAAATTATAGAGGAAAAGCAAACAATAATCGCATTAGGTGCAGATGGGTCTACTAAGGTAGTATTTCTAGATGACAATAGAATAGAAAGGTTTGCTAATGTTAAAGATGTTAGAGAGTATGTAAAAAGGCTTCCAGAAATGATTGAAAGAAAGATAGAGCTTTTAAATACATTATATAGTTAAGGAGTTGAGTTTATTGGCAATTCAAGCACCAAAAGGAACAAAGGATATGTTACCACAGGAGGCATATAAATGGCATTTTGTTGAGAATAAGCTAAGATTTATAGCGAATACCTATGGCCTTAGAGAAATAAGAACTCCTATTTTTGAAAATACAGAGTTATTTATAAGAGGGGTAGGAGATACTACTGATGTGGTTCAAAAAGAAATGTATACCTTCGATGATAAGGGAGGAAGAAGTATAACCCTTAAGGCAGAAGGAACAGCTCCTGCAGTAAGAGCTTTTATAGAAAAAAGCTTATATGCGGAGACACAACCTACTAAGTTGTATTATTTTACCCCAGTATTTAGATATGAAAATGTGCAACATGGAAGGTTAAGACAACATCATCAGTTTGGTATAGAAGTCTTTGGGAGTCAAGAACCATCCTTAGATGCCGAAGTTATAAGTTTAGCCATGAGGGCCTTTGAAGAGTTTGGAATTAAAGGGCTTTCACTAAGGATAAATAGTATAGGATGTCCAGAGTGTAGAAAAAAATATAATAATACTTTAATGAATTTCTTAAAAGAAAATTATGATAATTTATGTACTACCTGCAAGTCAAGGTATGAAAAAAATCCTATGAGAATATTAGATTGTAAGGAAAAGAAATGTAAGGAAATAACTAAAGATGCTCCTGTTATTATAGATTATATATGTGATGATTGTAAAAATCATTTTGAGAGTCTTCAACAATATCTTAAAGCTATAAACATAGATTTCCAAATAGATCCATATATAGTTAGAGGATTGGACTACTATACTAAAACTGTATTTGAAATAGTAAATAAGGATCTTACAGTATGTGGTGGTGGACGATATGATGGGTTAATAAAGTCAATTGGAGGACCAGAGATGCCAGCAGTAGGATTTGGCATGGGGGTAGAAAGACTTATAATGACCTTAGAAAATGAAGGAATAGAAATACCAGTACCTGTATATATGGATATATTTATAGGCGGAATAGGAGAAGGCGGTAAACAGTCTGCCTTTGCCTTGACCAATATATTAAGAAAACAAGGAATAGCTGCCGAATGTGACCATATGGGAAGAAGTGTAAAAGCACAGATGAAATATGCTAATAAAATGGGTGCTAGATTCACCATAATATTAGGCGAAGATGAAGTAAAAAATAATAAGGGATCTTTAAAAAGAATGAATGATGGAGAAATTTTTGAAATAGGTTTAGATGATTTAAATACTTTTATAGATATAATTAAAGGTTAGGAGGAGTCAATAATGGGAGAAAGTCTAAATGGACTTAAAAGAAGCATAATGTGTGGGGAACTCAGAGAGGAGCATGTAGGAAAGACTTTTAATGTTATGGGCTGGGTTCAAAGAAAGCGTAATTTGGGAGGACTTATCTTTATTGATTTAAGAGATAGAGAGGGAATACTCCAAGTAGTTTTTGGAGAGGAGATAAATAAAGATGCTTTTATAAAGGCCGATAAGGTAAAGCCTGAGTACTGTATAGCAATAACAGGGGTTTTAGTTGAAAGACAATCTAAAAATCCTAATATGCCAACGGGAATGGTAGAGCTAAAGGGAGAGGATATAAGGGTATTATCAGAATCAGAAACGCCTCCTATATATATAAAGGATGATTTAGATGCCAGTGAAGCTATAAGGCTTAAATATAGATATTTAGATCTTAGAAGATCAGACATGCAAAGAATATTTAAAATTAGGCATAAAGCAGCTAAAGCTATAAGAGATTTTTTAGACAAGGAAGAATTTTTAGAGGTAGAAACACCAATGCTTACTAAGAGCACTCCAGAAGGAGCTAGAGACTATTTAGTTCCAAGTAGAAACTACCCAGGAATGTTCTATGCACTTCCTCAATCACCTCAACTATTTAAACAATTATTAATGGTATCTGGATTTGATAGATATTTTCAAATAGTAAAATGTTTTAGAGATGAGGATTTAAGAGCTAATAGACAGCCAGAGTTTACTCAAGTGGATCTTGAAATGTCTTTCGTAGAGGAAGATGACATTATGGATTTAAATGAAAGACTTATAAAGCATGTATTCAATGAGGTATTGGGAGTAGAGGTTAAGACACCTATAGAAAGAATGCCTTATAGTGATGCTATGAACAAGTATGGTAGTGATAAACCAGACTTAAGGTTTGGTCTACAAATTCACGATATAACTTCAGTAGTTAAAAATTGTGATTTTAAAGTCTTTAAGGATGCCATAGGAAATGGTGGCTCCGTTAGAGCTATAGCCTTAGAAGATGGAGCTTCCATGGGTCGAAAGGACATAGATAGACTGGGAGAATTCGTTAAGACTTATAAAGCTAAGGGATTAGCTTGGATTCAATATAAAGAAGAGGAGATAAAATCACCTATAGCTAAATTTTTAAAAGAAGAAGAACTTCAGAACATATTAAAAGAAGTGGGAGCTAGTGTAGGAGATTTAGTGCTTATAGTAGCGGATAAAAACTCTATAGTACTTCAAAGCCTAGGGGCTTTAAGATTAGAACTTGCTAAAAAATTCGACTTAGTAAAGGATAAGAATGAATTTAGATTTGTATGGGTTACTGATTTTCCACTTCTTGAATATGATGAAGAAGAAGGAAGATATTTCGCAGCTCATCATCCATTTACTATGCCTAAGGATGAGGATTTGAAGTATTTAGAAACAGAGCCAGGAAGAGTTAGGGCAAAAGCTTATGACATAGTATTGAATGGAGAGGAACTAGGTGGAGGTAGTATAAGAATACATGATACAGCTACCCAAGAAAGAATGTTTAGTGCTTTAGGATTTACTAAAGAATCAGCTTGGGAAAGATTTGGGTTTCTTCTAGAAGCATTTAAATTTGGACCACCACCTCATGGAGGATTAGCATTTGGTTTTGATAGAATGGTTATGTTCTTATCAGGAACAGACAATATAAAAGATGTAATAGCTTTCCCTAAAAATCAAAATGCTTTCTGTCCATTAACTGAAGCACCTAATAGTGTAGATGAAAAACAACTTCAAGAATTAGGTATAAAAAAGATAGAAATAGAAAAATAGAAATTAATAAATTTCTATTACCATTGAGGTGAGATTGTGGATGAAAAAAAGGATAATTTAAAGAAAGATATATCTGTTAGACTTAGACGAATAGAAGGGCAGGTTAAAGGTATTGAGAAGATGATGGATAATGAGGCCTGCTGTAAAGATGTTTTAGTACAGATAGCTGCTGTAAGAGCTGCTATAAACAAAGTTGGGGGACTTATATTAGAAAATTATGCTGTAAATTGCATGAGTTTAGATGAAGAGAACCCAGAAATAAAAAAGCTAATAGATACTATGATTATGTTTTTAAAGTAAAATTTTAAAATGAGCATGGAAAATTACTTGTAGGTAAGTTTCGGTGCTCATTTTTAATTAAACTAGTTTTTTATTTTTAGATATTAAGTGGTTTATAAATCTTGTTATAGTAGAAGTTAACATAACTCCTATAGCAATGGAACCAGCGCTTAAAAGGGTACTCAAACCAAGTTCTAGAGCTTTATCTACGTTACCTTGAATTGAACTTAGTAGAGAAAAATAAATACCACTACCTGGGACTAGGGGTATTATTGCACATATAACAAAGGTGGTTACAGGAGTTTTAAAAATTCTAGCTAATATTTCACCATAAGAACTTAGGGCTATAGCCCCCAAAAATAAAGATGTAATATCAGAGAAACCAAATAAAAGGCCTAACTTGTAAAAAAACCAGCCCATACCTCCACCAATAGCAGCAAAAATTAGTTTTTTACCTCTTATATTAAAAATAACTCCAAAGCCTAAAGTTGCAAATAAAGCATAAATAGCTTCTATTATCATGATTTAAATCCCTCCAATATAAACAAACCATATCTTTAAAGCCAGCCCTGTACCTAAAGCTATGGCAACAGCAGTTAAAATTGCTTCAAGACCACGAGAAAGGGCAGCAAGAAGATCTCCAGCTAAGGTATCTCTGATGGCATTAGTTATAGCTAAACCCGGTACCAATAACATAATGGAGCCTATGGTAATCATATCACTATTGGTGCCTAAGGAACAATAAACGGAAAGGTTAGCTAAAAATGCAGCTATGGCCCCACCTATTATGTTAGTAAAAAAGTCGTTTAATTTATTTTGAGCTAATAAATTACAAGTATACTTTATAATAGCGCCTATAAAAAAAGCTACAAGGCTGTCAGAGAAAGAACCACCAAAAAGTAAAGTGAAAAGAGAGGAGGATAAAGCTGAAAAGAAGATAGTAGTATTAAGGCTATATCTTTTATCATTATCTATTTTTTCAAGTCTTTCTTTAACTTCTTCACAGGTAAGGCCTTCATTGCGTATATTTCTTGCTAAATCATTGACTTTAGAAACTTTTTCAAGGTTTACTGATCGACTCTTTACTCTTTTAACTAAAGAATTGGTGTCGCCATATTTATCTATGACAGAAACTATTATTCCTGTAGGTGTAACAAAGCTTTCTGCATTATTAATTCCATAACTTGAGCATATTCTATATATGGTTTCTTCTACTCTGTAAGTCTCACCGCCATTTTGGAGAATTATTCTTCCTGCTTCTAAAGCTATATAAAGTACTTTATTTATATCCAATGTGACACCTTCTTTATAACTTTTTACAGTATTATACCATAAAATAATAAATATAATACTTTAAATTTTATGTTTAGAAAATTAAAATTATTTTAAATGTTTTGTATTGAATAAAGGAGTATATAAACATATAATAGAGGTGTAAAGGAAATATTTAATATTTTGAGCAGAGGTGAGGCAAATGAAGTTTGATAATGTAAAGAAAAATGACGGATTAGTTTACAACATTATAGAAGAAGAAATAAAAAGACAAGAACACAATATAGAATTAATAGCTTCAGAAAATTTCACAAGTAGAGCTGTAATGGAAGCTATGGGATCTCCCTTAACAAACAAGTATGCTGAGGGATATCCAAGTAAAAGGTATTATGGGGGATGTGAAGTTGTAGATAAGGTAGAAAATTTAGCTAGAGAAAGAATGAAAAAATTATTCTCAGCAGAGCATGCCAATGTTCAGCCTCATTCTGGATCACAAGCTAATATGGCTGTGTATTTAACAGTTCTAAATCCAGGAGATACAGTATTAGGCATGAGTTTAAGCCATGGTGGACATTTAACACATGGAAGCCCAGTAAATTTTTCAGGAAAGTTATACAACTTTGTTTCATATGAAGTGGACAAAGATACAGAGACTATAGATTATGAAGAAGTAAGAAGTTTAGCATTAAAGCATAAACCAAAATTAATTGTAGCAGGAGCTAGTGCTTATTCAAGAATTATAGATTTTAAGAAATTTAGAGAAATTGCTGATGAAGTAGAGGCTTATCTAATGGTTGATATGGCACATATTGCAGGTCTGGTAGCAGCAGGAGCTCATCCTTCACCAGTACCTTATGCGGATTTTGTTACCACTACAACTCATAAGACTTTGAGAGGTCCTAGGGGTGGTGCTATATTATGCAAAGAAAAATATGCAAAAGCATTAGATAAAACTATTTTCCCAGGTATGCAAGGTGGTCCATTGATGCATGTTATAGCGGCTAAAGCAGTGTGCTTTGGAGAAGCTTTAGCACCTGAGTTTAAAGATTACATAGATCATGTAGTTGAAAACTCTAAGGTATTAGGAGAAGAACTTGTAAAGTATGGATTTAGATTGGTATCTGGAGGAACTGACAACCATCTTATACTAGTGGATTTAACCAACAAGGATATAACTGGAAAAGATGCGGAGAAATTATTGGATACAATAGGGATAACAGTAAACAAAAATACAATACCTTTTGAAACACAAAGTCCTTTTGTTACTTCGGGAATAAGAATAGGAACTGCAGCAGTAACCACAAGAGGATTTAATAAAGAGGACATGAAGGAAGTAGCCAGATTAATTAATTATGTAATAGAACATAGAGAGGAAGATTTATCTAAGGTTAGACAAGAAGTAATAGCTCTTTGTGACAAATATCCTTTATATGAATAATGATAATGTAAAAGGGTTCTCCATTTGTAGTGGACAACCCTTTTATTTGTTTCATGTCTACTTTTTGTAACATTCCACCCTCTTTAGTAAGGAGGTAACAGCAGCTACCACATTAGATAGGCTCAACTAACATTCAGGTGGAGTCTAAACTCCACCTGAATATTAGTTGAACTTCATAGCTATTCTAAATGAGAAAAATCAAATTCTTTCTTTTTAGGTTTGTAATGAGTATGAAGCAACTCGTGAGCCTTTTCGCTAGTAGGATGTCCCAAAAAGTTCTCATAAAGTTGTTTAATATCTGGATTATCATGGGATTTTCTTATTTCTTTTTTACTATCTACATCATATAGAGCATCCATTCTCTTAAATTTAGTGGCTACAGTGCTATTAACAGGTTGTCCACCACCACCAATGCATCCACCAGGACATGCCATTACTTCTACAAAGGTGTAATCACACTGACCATTTTTAATGGATTCCATAATTTTCTTTGCATTGATTAACCCATGGGCAATGGCAACTTTAATCTGTTTATCACCAAGGGAGATTGTAGCTTCTTTAATACCGTTATAGCCACGGACATCATTAAATTCTACAGTTTCAAGGGATTTACCTGTGTAAACTTCATAGGTGGTTCTAAGAGCTGCCTCCATAACTCCACCAGTAGTACCAAAGATAGAGCCTGCTCCAGAGCTACTTCCTAGAGGACTATCAAAGTTATCTTCAGGAAGTTTAGGAAAATCTAGACCTAGGTACTTAATCATTTTTGCTAGTTCCCTTGTGGTTAGAACTAAATCTACGTCCTTTATACCATCATGTTCCATTTCAGGCCTACTAGCTTCATATTTTTTGGCGGTACAAGGCATTACAGATACTGTTACAATATCCTTGGGATCTATTTCAGCAATTTTTGCATAGTAGCTTTTAGAAATAGCTCCAAACATTTGTTGAGGAGACTTTGCAGAGGATAAATGAGGCAAAAGCTCTCCATAGTTTTTTTCAACATAGTTAATCCATCCAGGGGAACAAGAGGTTATCATGGGTAAAACTCCATCACTTTTTATTCTATTTAATAACTCAGTACTTTCTTCCATAATGGTAAGATCAGCAGCAAAGTTAGTATCAAAAATTTTATTAAAACCAATGATGCGCAAAGCTGTTATCATTTTTCCTGTTACTATGGCTCCTTCATCCATTCCAAAATAATCTCCAAGAGCGACTCTAACTGCAGGAGCAACCTGTACTACCACATGTTTTTTAGGGTCATGGATAGCTTTCCAAACTTTTTCAGTGGCATCTTTCTCCACAATAGCTCCTACAGGACAAACTACGCTACATTGACCACAGAGAACACATTCATTATTTTCAAAGGGTTTATTGTAAGCGGTAGTAACCATAAAATCATGGGACCTATTGCAATATGTCAAAGTATTTATACCTTGAAGCTCGCTACAAGCCTTTACACATCTGCCGCATTTTATACATTTAGACAAATCACGGACAAGACTAGGGTTGCCTATTTGCAAAGGTTGTTTAACGTTGACAGAAGGTAATGAAGGTCTTAAAATATTGAATCTACTGCAAAGGTTTTGAAGTTCACAATTTTGATTTCTAGGACAAGACAGGCAATTTTGATCATGGTTGGCCAGCAATAATTCTAAAATAGTAACCTGAGTGTCTCTAACTATTTTAGTATCTGTGTGTACCTCCATACCTTCCCATACTATGGTAGAGCAAGCTGCTAAAAGTTTTTTGCTTCCTACAACCTCAACGGCACACATTCTGCAGTGAGCTTTTATAGTTTGGTCAGGGTGATAGCAAAGATGAGGAATATCTATGTGTATAAGCTTTGCAGCTTCTATTATAGTAGTACCTGGTTCAACTGACAAAGGAATATTGTTTATTTTAATATTAATCATTTAGTATAGTTCCCCCTTAAAACTCAAAATCGGTTTTAAACCAATGCATTGCGGAAAGAAGAGCGCTTTGAGCCGTTTCTCCAAGACCACACAAAGAAGATATAGACATGGTTTTTGCGATTTTTTCCATAGTTCATATGTCTCTTTTAGTTGCTGTACCAGCTATACATTTATCTAGTATTAAGCTGATATGCAGATTTCCTTCTCTGCAAGGAGTACATTGGCCGCAACTTTCATGAGAAAAAAATTCTTGAGTAGATTTTAGAAACTCCATTAGGGTAGTTCTAGTATCTACAACTAATATAGCACCTGAACCTATGGTTAATCCTACTTTTCTTAGATCATCATAGGTATAAGGAATATCTAAAACTTTAGGGGGAGCTATCTTTCCAGAGGCACCTCCTAGTTGGAGAAGTCTTATATTATTATTATTTACTACACCACCTGCTAAATCATAAATTATTTCTCTTAGGGTTAATCCAAAGGGAATCTCAAATACTCCGGGATTATTTACATTTCCAGCAACACTGATTAGCTTTGTGCCTACAGAGCTTTCTGTTCCATAGGTTAAATACTCTTTTGAATCATCTAAAAGAATACTTGGAACTAAGGAAAGACTCTCTACATTATTTACTAAAGTTGGAAGATTAAATAAGCCACATTGTTTTATAAAAGGTGGTTTCATTCTAGGTCTTCCGCTTTTACCTTCAATAGATTCAACAAGTGCGGTACCTTCCCCACACACATATGCACCAGCACCAGAGTGAAGATGTATATAATAACTAAAATTAGTGCCTAATATGTTTTTTCCAAGATAACCTTTTTTTTCACTTTGAGCTATAGCACTTTTAAGAAGAGGCCTTAAGTGACTATACTCTTCTCTAAGATATATATATCCATTTTCAGCATCTACACTATATCCTGCGATAATCATAGCCTCAATAAGTCTAAATGGGTCGTTTTCAATGAGAGTTCTGTCTTTAAATGTACATGGTTCACCTTCATCAGCATTACATACTACAATTTTATTGGGTGAAGAAATATCTTTAGCCTGATGCCATTTTTTACCCATATCATAGGCAGCACCACCACGACCTTTAATTTTACAAAGAGAAAGGACAGAAGCTATATCATGACCATCCATGGTTATAGCTTTTTTCAGAGCCGAGAAACCTCCTATTTTTTCATAGGATTCTATGGAATTAATATCATATTTACCAAAATTTCTTGTGATATAATTTACTGTCTTACTTTTAACCATAGGGTTAACCTCCTAATCTAAGCTATTTAGCATTTCTTCAATTTTTTCTTTTGATGTTAATCTTCCATATACACGCCCATTTATTCTTGCCGCTGGTGCAATATTGCAAGCTCCAAAACAGCTTACTTTTTCAATAGTAAATCTTCCATCATAGGTTACTTCGTTTAAATTTATGCCTAGGATTTCGTACAAGGTATCTAAAACAAATTTGTTCTCGTTTATTCTACATACTATACTGTCACATACTTGAATGGGATATTGAGCACGAGGTTTTTCTGACAGGGAGGAGAAAAAAGATATAACGTCATAAACTTGAGTGATGGGCATAGTTAATTTTTCTGCTACATAATAAGCTATTTCTTCTGGGATATAATGACGTTCTATAATACTTTGAATATCAAGAAGTATCCCAATAAGATCTGTATTATCATTGTTGTGTTCCAGTAGAATTTTATCGATACGCTTTGCTAAATTTTTGTCTAGGTCTTTTGATTTACTATTAGATTCCTTCATAAAATAACCTCCCAACAAATACTTTTAATGTAATAATAGTTAAAAATTTACAAATTGATATTAATATGATTATATCATAATGATTTTGGAAAAGCAATGGGAAAATCACTGTGAAATTAATGACATTTATTTTTTTATCTTTATTTAAAGGAGAAAGAAATTTATAATAAAAGAGAACTTATTATAAATATTACGGAGGAAAATTATATGATAGATACACACTTACACAGCAACTTTTCCACTGACTCTAAAATGGATATAAAAGAGGCAATAGAAACTGCAAAGAAAAAAGGCATAGGATTAACTATTACAGATCATATGGATTTAAATTATTTTGATAAGAATAAATTTAGATTTTCAGTAGATGAATATATGAATAAATATAGTCCATTAAGAAGTGAAAGTTTTTTTATTGGAATAGAACTTGGCATGGGTAATGATGTATTGAAAGAAAACAAAGATATGGTTGAAGGCTACGATTTTGATCAAGTTATTGGATCTGTACATATGCTAGGCAATGATGATATATATATGAGCAGCACCTATGAAAACAAAAGCAAAAAAGATATTTTCACAAAATATCTTTTAACTATGATAGAATGCATAAAAAGTCATGACTTTGTAGATATACTTGCCCATATAGACTATATGTGTAGGTATTGCCCTTATGAAGACAAAGAGATATATTATGAAGAATTTAATGATTTAATAGATCAGATTTTAAAGGAAACAATAAAAAACAATATAGTAATGGAAATAAACACCAGAAGATTAGGAAACAAAAATGCCTTTAATAATCTTGCAAAAATATATAAAAGATATGAAAATCTAGGCGGAAAATATGTTACCATAGGTTCAGATGCTCACTTAAAGGATGATATAGGCAAAAATTTCAAAGAAGGTAAAGAAATAGCTAAAGTATGCAATTTAAAACCTGTATATTTTAAAAATAGAAACATGGAATATATATAAGGAAGGAATGTTTATGAGAATACTTCATATCACATCACAAAAACCGGAGGAGACAGGCAGCGGCATATATGTAAAGAATATGATAAAAGAGTTTGAAAAAAAAGGATATAGTCAGTGCCTCATAGCAGGTTTAGACCAGGGAGAAAAAGCTAACATTTCATCCAGTATAGACATATACCCAGTATACTTTTCAACAACCACATTACCTTTTAATGTGGTTGGTATGAGTGACGTTATGCCTTATAAAAGCAGTAGATATAGAGATTTAGGAGAATATGAAGTCAATGCAATGATGAATGCTTTTAAGAAGGCTATATTGGAAGCTACTAGAGTGTTTAAACCAGATATAATAATTTGTCATCACCTTTATCTAGTAACAGCTTTAACAGTGAATGTATTAAATACCCATAATATATATGGAGTATGTCATGGAACGGATTTAAGGCAGATAAAAAGTCACGGATTAATGAAGGAGTTTATAATAACAAATATAAAGAAATTGAAGGGAATTTTTTCACTTCATGAAGAAGGCAAAAAAGATATAATGGATATATTCAACATGCCTCCCAATAAGATTTATGCTACGGGCATAGGATATGATGATAAAATATTTTATGATAAAGGAAAAGCTAAAAATGAGGATATAACCTTAGTTTATACAGGGAAAATAAGCTATGCCAAAGGGCTGATACCTCTTTTTTATGGATTTAGAAATATACAAAATATGTTTTCTAATGTTAAATTAAAGATGGTAGGTATGGGCCAAGGACAGGAGTATGAAAAAATAAGAAATTTATATGGAACAACTTCTAATGTGGAGTTTTTGGGAAAACTAAGCCAAGATGATCTTAGTGAATTATATAGCAATAGTCATATATTTATTCTTCCATCATTTTATGAAGGACTTCCTTTAGTAATAGTGGAAGCATTAGCTAGTGGTCTTTATGTAGTAACCTCCAATATACCTGGTGTTAGTCAATGGCTTGGAGAAGAGATAAACTCATCTAAGAAGATAGAGTATATTGAATTGCCATCTATGGAAACTGTGGATGTACCTAAAGAAGATGCTATGGAAGAATATATAGATAATATGACTAAGGCCATAGAAAAGGTGATTTTAAGGGTGAAAGGCAATGAAGGCAAAAAGGTGGATACTACAGCTATGACTTGGAAAGGTCTTAGTGACAAGGTCATGGACATAATAAAAAATCAATAGGTAGTTTATGTGTATCTAAAACAAGTTTTAAATTTTATGAATAAAAATATTTATATGAAGCATACTACTAACATATTAAACTTTCTGTTAAATATATCAATAACAAAGCCAGTAGCTAATATTAAGTAAAACCTTAGTATACACACTAATTTTAGCCTTAAAGGTTTACCCACAATATTATCGTGAAACCTTGAAATTTTCATTGAAGAAAAGGAATTCTAAAAAGAAAACTGGTTTCTTTTTAGCCTTTAAAAAAGTAAATGAGAAGTTGGTATATTAAAAATAGAAAATTTAATATAGGAGATATTTAGTTTAAGTAAGAGGGTAAGGCTTATGAGAATTAAATATCTCCACTAGCTTTCTAGCATAAGCTAAAAAGCTGAATAAATTTCAAGAGGTGCTTGAAAGTCTTATGGCTTTTCAAGCACTTACTTTTTGTTTAAAATTAAATTGTCATTGTAATTTAAGGAGTCCTTGAAAATCTATTTGAATAAATTTATCATGAGCACTGATTTTGGTAACTTGAAGCTGTTTTAAACCAGGAAACGATAATATGATATCTCCTTTGGATTTGTCAAACTGAAAGAACAAATTATCTTCAAAACTTTCAAAAATCACATCCTTTGGAATTGAAAAAAATCCTACATCGCCTTCTTCGTAGTGAAAAATTCCTTTTCCATCAGTGCTATAAGCAGTAAAAGTAACTTTGCCCTCCAAAGGAATGCCTTTATAATTAAAGTGTAAATACATGTTTATTTTATCTGAATTTATTGTGATTTTTAATCCTTCTAGCATATCTTTAATTTGGGGGTATTCGTTGAAGCCTGCTATAAATAAATCAGTAAGCTCCTCTTCAGAAAATTTAGTTTGTGACTTAACGGATAGCTCTTTTAAAGAAAACTTAATATCATTAGGAATGAATTTCTTTCCTAAATCTAAATTGTTTATTTTTATATCAGAAGACATTGACTTTACTGAAGTTTTAGGATAAAAATAGATATAATAAGTAAATAAAATAGATAATACAAAAAGTAGAATAAAACCTAAAATCCAGTATTTCTTAGATGAATGTTTTTTCTTCATTTAATAATCTCCCCCTGCCATGTAAAGTAAAATACTCTATTTTAAATTATGCTACACCTAGGAAATATTTTCAACAAATTTAATATAATAAAGTAATCAAATTAGATAGGAGGAAAGGGTGAAAGAAATGCTTCCATCATATTTTGTGCCTCCAGGGAAAGGAATGATTATAAAAATGAAAAATATAGCAGCTTTTTTTGATATAGATGGCACCATATATAGAGAAGGACTGATAACAGAGGTTTTTAAGAAGATTATTAAATATGAGCTAGTGGAGGAGAATAAATGGTATAAAGATGTGAGACCTTCATTTATAAAATGGGATAAAAGACAAGGAGATTATGATACCTATTTGCTTAAGATGGTAGACATATATACTGAGGCCATAAAGGGGATAAATTCATATCATATAGATTACATAGCTAAAAAGGTAATAGAGCAAAAAGGTGATAGAGTATATACATTTACAAGAGAGAGAATAAAATGGCACAAGGAACAAGGTCACATAGTTATAGCTATATCTGGTTCACCAGTGGAGCTAGTTAGAGAGATGAGCAAGAAATATGATATGGATGATTATAAAGGAACCATATACAAATTGAATGAAGATAAAACTTACAATGGAGATATAATTCCTATGTGGGATTCAGTAAGTAAAAGAAAAGCTATACTGGATATGAGAGATAAATATGATATAGATTTAGAAAATAGTTATGCCTATGGGGATACTGCTGGAGATGTTACCATGCTTCAAACTGTGGGAATACCTTATGCAATAAACCCTACTAAAGAATTACTTATGAGAATTATGAAAGAAGAAGAAACAAAGAAAAAGATAAATGTTATAGTGGAAAGAAAGGATGTAACCTATAGAATGAATATAAATTGTTTGGAGCTTATATCAAGTGAAACTTAGATTTATGTGGAATATGAAATACATTTAAAGTTTATTAGTTAAACTTAAATGGGTATTACCTATCTATAGTTTGAAGAAGCTAGCGCATTACAGAACATAAGCATGCTGTAAGAAGTTCTTTGTCAGGTTAAAATTTAATTTAGTATATGGAGGAGTTTTAGTGAGCAAATATATAGAATTCGTTGATGTAAAGAAAATTTATAAAATGGGAGAAGTAGAGATAAATGCTCTAGATGGGGTGGACTTTTCCATAGATAAAGGAGAATTTGTTATAGTAGCAGGAGCTAGTGGAGCTGGGAAAAGCACCATTTTAAATATTCTAGGAGGAATGGACAGTGCCACTAGTGGTAAAATTTTAGTAGATAATAATGAAATAAGTAAGTATAATGCTAAAGAATTGACTACTTATAGAAGATATGACATAGGTTTTGTATTTCAGTTTTACAATTTAGTTCAGAATCTTACTGCTGTAGAAAATGTAGAACTAGCAACTCAGATATGTGAAAATCCATTAGATCCAGAAGAAACTTTAGAAGCAGTAGGGTTGGATCATAGAAAGTTTAACTTTCCAGCTCAGCTTTCTGGTGGTGAACAGCAGAGGGTGGCTATAGCTAGAGCCTTAGCAAAAAATCCAAAACTTCTTCTTTGTGATGAACCTACAGGGGCACTAGATTACAATACAGGAAAAGCAATTTTGAAACTGCTACAAGATACCTGTAGATCAAGGGCAATGACTATAGTAGTTATAACCCATAATTTAGCCTTAACTCCAATGGGAGATAAGGTCATAAAGGTTAAGAATGGTAAAGTTCATAGCATAACTGTAAATGAAAATCCAACTCCTGTGGAAAGGATTGAATGGTAGAATGAAAAATCCTTTATTGAAAAATACATTTAGAGAAATAAAGAAGTCCTTAGGAAGATTTTTATCTATTTTTGCTATAGTAGCATTGGGTGTTTCCTTTTTTGCAGGTATAAAGGCAGCACCGCCAGATATGAAGATAACAGCAGATAAATATTATGATGATTATAACTTTATGGATATTAGACTAGTATCTACCTTAGGTTTCGATGATAAAGATGTGGAAAGTATAAAGACAAATTCTAACGTGAAGGCAGTAATGGCAGCTTATTCAATGGATGTATTAATGGTCACTGAAGAAACCCAAAGAGTATTAAAGGTTCATGGATTGCCTTTAGAAAAGTCTAGGGAAGATGAAAGCTATATGAATAGGCCTAGGCTCATAGAAGGGCAACTACCTAAAAGTTCAGGTCAGTGCGTAATAGAAAAAGGAAAATTTGAATCTTTAGGTATAGGCATTGGTGATAAAATTAAGATATCTTCAGGTACAGATAAAGATGTAAAGGAAAGTCTTAAACATGATGAATTTGAAATAGTTGGAATAGTTGAAACTCCTTATTACTTATCTTACGAAAAAGGAAGCAGCTCAATTGGAGGGGGAAAGGTAAGTAGCTACATACTTATCCCAGAAAGTGATTTTACTCTTCCTGCGTATACAGAAGTATTTCTTACCGCAAAGGGTGCTAAGGAATTGTCATCATATAGCAAAGATTATGAAAATGTTGTTGATGGATTATCAAATGATATGGAGGTATTAGGAGAAGAAAGGGCAACCTTAAGGTATAATGATATAGTGAAAGAATCTAAAGAGAAATTACAGGACAGTAAAAGGGAGTACGAAGAGGGTAAAGTTAAAGCTAATGAGGAACTAAGAAAAGCTTCAAATAGGATAGATGAAAGTGAAGAGCGTTTAAAGTCTGGAGAAATTCAGCTTAAAAACAAGGAAACCCAATTTAATACTACCATAGCTGAAGGAGAAAAGAAGCTTCAGCAAGGGGAAGAAAAACTAAAAACAGGGGAAGAGGAATATGAAAAACAATATAAAACTTTTCAAAATACTAAGGGGTCTGCAGAAAAGCAACTTGCCGTAGCAAAAGCAGGGATAGCTGCAGCAGAACAAGGTATTGCAAAGGAAGAAGAAGAAATAGCAAAACTTAAAAAGCAGTTGGAGTCTGATGATTTATCGGAAGAAAAGCGATTAGAGCTACAAAAGTATATAGTAGCAAGAGAGATAGCATTGAATATGGCAAAGAGCCAGGTAGATGTAAATAAAAAAGAAATTGCAGAAAAAGAAATGCAGTTAGTGGATGGGGAGAACCAGCTAAGGGAGGCAAAAAAACAATTAGAGGTATCTAAAGCCACACTAAGCAGGGAAAAAGCAAATTTAGACCAAGGAAAAATTCAAGGGAAAAATGAAATTGAAAAGGCTAAAGCAGAGTTAGCTAGTGGCAGATTAGAGCTAGCTAAGGGAAAAGAAGAATATGAAAAAAATAAAGTAGAAGTAGAAAATAAACTTAAAGATGCTGAAAACAAAATATTGGATGCTGAAGATAAGATAAATAGCATAAAAGAACCTAAATGGTATGTTTTGGATAGAAACACCAATTATAGCTACGTTGAATACAAGCAATCAGCAGAAAGGGTAGATGCTATTGCTCAAGTATTTCCTTTGTTTTTCTTTCTAGTAGCAGCATTGGTTTGCCTTACAACAATGACAAGAATGGTGGATGAGCAAAGGATAGATATAGGAACCTTAAAGGCTTTAGGATACAACAAAAAGGTTATAGCATCTAAGTATATAATGTATGCAGCACTTGCTAGTTTAGGAGGAAGCATAGTAGGTTTGGCTATAGGATTTACATTATTTCCAACAGTTATTTTTGATGCATATGGAATAATGTTCTCATTGCCACCAGTGGTATTAACCTTTAACACTTATTATGCCCTTTTAGCAACTTCTGCTGCTGTATTGACAACTACTTTGGCAGCTCTTTTAGCTTGTTATAATGAATTAAAGGAAACTCCAGCTTTGCTTATGAGGCCTAAAGCTCCTAAATTAGGAAAAAAGATACTTTTGGAAAGATTAACCTTTTTATGGAAAGGGATGAATTTTACTAGCAAAGTCACTGCAAGGAATATCTTCAGATACAAAAAGAGATTTTTAATGACTACTTTAGGGGTGGCAGGGTGTACAGCTCTTCTACTGGCAGGGTTTGGAATAAGGGATTCTATAAGAGCTATAGTGGATATACAATATGGTGAGCTTATACAATACGATATGAATGTATCATTAGATTCAAATATTAAAACCCAAGAAGAAAATGATTTTTATGATTATATAAAAAAGGAAGATAGAATACAGCGGTATATGACTTTAAAAACCAAAAATATAGATGTGACAGCTAATGGCATTACTAAGGAAGTTACTCTTATGGTGCCTGATGATAAAGATAAATTTCAGGAATTTAATCTGTTAAGAAATAGGATTAATAAAAAGCACATAAGGATGGAGGAAGATGAAGTAGTACTTACAGAAAAGGTATCAAAGCAGCTAAATGTAAAAAAGGGAGATACCATAACTTTCAAGGATGAAAATGAAAAGCAGGTTAATGCAAAGATAGCAGCAATATCAGAAAATTATGTATCTCACTATTTATATATGACTAAAGATACCTATGAAAAGTTTTATGGAAGGGATTTTAAAGGAAATGAGCTAATAGGAAAAATAAAGGACACATCGAAAGATGAGGAGAATGATCTTTCTAAGGAGTTATTAAAAAAGAAAGGAGTAACCTCTGTATACTTTAACTCTGGACTAAAAAATACCTATAGAGACACCATAAAAAGTCTAGGATACGTGGTCCTTGTTATGATAATCTCTGCAGGAGCTTTGGCCTTTGTAGTTCTTTACAATCTTACTAATGTCAATATTAGTGAAAGACTTAGAGAAATTGCTACTATAAAAGTCCTTGGATTTTACGATAACGAGGTTTCAGCCTATGTTTATAGAGAAAATATAATTTTGACAGTAATAGGAATGATAGCAGGATTGATTTTAGGAATATTCCTTCATCAATTTATAATGGCTACAGCAGAACTGGATAATATAATGTTTGGAAGAACTATAAATGGATTTAGTTATATTTATTCTTCACTTTTGACAATAGCTTTTTCTGTCTTAGTAAACTTTACTATGTACTATAAGTTAAGAGCTATTAAAATGGTAGAATCATTAAAATCAGTAGATTAAAATAATTTTTTTATGAAATTCAACTAAAAATGTATTCTATAATAGGGTACATTTTTAGTTTATTTGATAAAACATTCATATTATTGTAATATAGAAATAAGTGGATTAAGTTATTGAATATAAGTACGATAAAATTAATAAAAATTAATGGGGGTGCAAACTAATGGCAAATAACATACTGCTAGAATCGGGTACTGGAGAAGTTGAAGTCTTAGAGTTTTTGGTAAACAATAAAAACTACGCTATAAATGTAATAAAAGTGAAAGAAGTAATTGGATTAGAAAATGTAACAGCTTTGCCACAATGTCATCCAGCTATAAGTGGAGTTATGCTTTCAAGAAATGAAATCATAACAGTAATAGACCTAAATTATGTAATAGAAGGTACTAAAACTAATATATGTGCTAAAACTAAGGCTATAATATGTGAATTTAATAAGATTAAAGTAGCTTTTATTATAGATGATATATTGGCAGTACATAGAATAGGTTGGAGTGAAATAAGAAAGCCTGATGATATAACGGCTAACTCCTTAGTTATAGGAAATATAGTTTTAGATGAAAAGGTTATATTCCTTTTAGATTTTGAAAAGATAGTAACAGATATAAGCCCAAATACAGGAATTAATGAAAATAGAATAGACAATATAGAGTATAAAGACAGATCACATATAAAAGTAATATTAGCTGATGATTCTGCCCTTATAAGAAAGCTTTTGAGAGATACTCTTATAAAGGCTGGATTTAAGAGCCTTATATTCTTTGATGATGGACAAGAAGTTTGGGATTACTTAAATGATTTGATTGAAAATAAAAATGAAAATTTTACAGAAGATGTTCAACTTCTTATAACAGACATAGAAATGCCACGAATGGATGGACATACTTTAACAAGGAAGATAAAAGAACACCCTATGCTAAACAAACTTCCAGTTATAATTTTTTCTTCTTTGATTACAGAGGACTTAAAGCACAAAGGGATATCCGTTGGAGCTGATGCACAACTTAGTAAGCCTGAAATTGAGAGGTTAATCTCAGTAATGGATAAATATTTATATAACTAAATATATTAATGAGTAAAAAGGATTTCTCTATATCAGAAATCCTTTTTAATATTAATAATTATTTTAATATGCAAGTGGTAACCTATTAATGATATAATTAAATGATAAATTTATTGGAAAAGGGTTTTAATATCAATGGCTATGGAGATAAATAAGAAAAAGATTTTTATTGATGAAAAAGAAGTTTTGAGATATTTAGGATATAAAGGTCAAAAGATTTCCTTAGAATTAGAAGAGCTACTATATGAAACCATAGGGGAAGCTGAGGAAATCTTAAGGTCTAATTATACATATAGATATTTCCAAGTATACCGTGAAAAAGGATGTATATTATTAGGGAAAGTTCCTTTGATTTTACGAGGGAAAGATATTTCCCAACATCTATGCAATAGCAATGGCTGTTTTTTATTATGTGGAACCATTGGATGTGACATAGATAGAAGAATCAGATATTATGAAAAAATTAACCTAACTAAAGCAATAATACTAGATGCTTGTGGCACAGTGGCCATAGAAAGCCTATGTAATTATGCATCAGAAACCATAAAAAATCATGAAAAAGTTATAGGAAAAACCATAACAACTAGATATAGTCCAGGATATGGGGATTTATCTATTGATATACAAAAGGATTTTTTAGAATCCATAGATGCTACAAAAATCATTGGTGTAACTACTAATAGTGAAGGCTTACTGCTACCTAGAAAATCTATAACAGCTATAATTGGTGTAATACCTAAGGAAGTTAAGAAAAAAGATAATGCTTGTAGCCAATGTGAAAATAGGCAAAGCTGTGAATATAGAAGGGAAAGATATCAATATGGAGATTAGGGAGTATATTAAAAACAATATTCTAATCTTAGATGGAGCAATGGGTACCATGATTCAAAGGAAAGGAATAAAACCTGGAGAGTTACCAGAAGTTATGAATATAACCCATGAGGATATTATATTAAGCATACATAAAGCGTATATTGATGCTGGAGCAAAGGTTATAACTACAAATACCTTTGGTGCTAATGAAATAAAATTAGATCATAGCGGATATGAACCTGAAGAAATAATTACCAAGGCTATAGACATAGCTAAAAGAGCCTCCAAGGGCAAGGGTACCTTTATAGCTTTAGATATAGGACCAATAGGACAGCTTCTTGAACCCATGGGAACACTTAACTTTGAAAGAGCTTATGAGATTTTTAAGAGACAAGTAGATATAGGAAATCAAAATGGAGTAGATATAATTTTAATAGAAACCATGACAGATTTATATGAGGCTAAGGCCGCAGTTTTAGCTGCTAAGGAGAACAGTAATATACCAGTATTTTGCACTATGACCTTTGAAGAAGATAAAAGAACCTTTACAGGATGTACACCTTTAGCTATGACAACAGTACTTCAAGGACTTGGGGTAGATGCTTTAGGAATCAATTGTTCCTTAGGACCTGAGGCTATACTTCCCATGATAAAAGAAGTGATAAAATATTCAAAGGTGCCTGTGATGGTTCAACCTAACGGAGGGTTGCCAAAGGTTATAGATAATATTACTTCATTTCCTCTAACTCCAGAAGAGTTTGCTCAGTATGGAATTAAATTTATAGAAGCTGGAGTAAATATTGTGGGAGGGTGTTGTGGAACAAATGATACTCATATAAAAAGCCTATATAATAAATTAAAAGGTAAAAAACCAGTTAAAGTAAACATTGAAAAGAAATCTATAGTTTCTACGGCTACCAATACTATAATTATAGATAAAGTTAAAATTATAGGAGAAAGAATTAATCCCACAGGAAAGAGGCTCTTTAAGGAAGCATTAATAAAAAATAATATAGATTATGTGTTAAAGGAAGCTATTTTACAGGTAGAAGCTGGAGCTAATATTTTAGATATAAATGTGGGGTTACCTGATATTGATGAAAAAAAGATGATGACAAAGGTTGTAAAAGAAATTCAAAGTATATCAGATGTGCCCCTTCAGATAGATTCTAATAAGGCCTATGTTATTGAAGGTGCTTTAAGGGTTTATAATGGTAAAGCCATTGTAAATTCTGTAAATGGTGATAATAAGGTTTTAGATGCAATTCTTCCTATGGTAAAAAAATATGGAGCTGCTGTTATTGGATTGACATTAGATGAAAAAGGTATTCCTAAAACAGCAGAGGAAAGATTGTCTATTGCTGAAAAGATACTGAGAAGGGCTGAGGACCATGGTATAGAAAAAGAAGATGTCTACATAGATTGTTTAACATTAACTGCGGCGGCTCAGCAAAAAGATGTGATGGAAACCTTAAAGGCAGTAACCTTGGTAAGAGAAAAATTAAAGGTTAATACTGTTCTAGGGGTATCTAATGTATCTTTTGGAATGCCTAATAGAACCTTGTTAAATAAAACCTTTTTAGGTGCTAGTCTTATGGCGGGATTAACTCTTCCTATAATTAATCCTCTAGATGATGATACTATGGATATTATAAGGGCTTATAGAGTTCTTTCAGGAGAGGATTTAGATTCAAAGAAATATCTATCTTATTATGGAGTAGAAAAAAATGAAAACAATAAGCACACTATAAAAACAAAAAAAGAAACTTTATTTAAAATTATTATAAATGGACTAAAAGGTGAAGCTAAAGAGGCTACTTTAGACTTGTTAAAAGAAAAAAAACCTCTTAACATAGTTAATGAAGATATAATTCCTGCATTAGATTATGCTGGGGAAAGTTATGAAAAAGGAGAAAAATTTTTACCTCAACTTATACAATCAGCAGAGACTGTTAAAGTAGCTTTTGAATTGATAAAGGAGACATTGAAAAAGGATGATGAAGTAGCTATATCTAAAGGTACCATAGTTTTAGCTACGGTTAAAGGTGACATTCACGATATAGGTAAAAATATAGTGAAGATTCTTTTGGAAAACTATGGATTCGATATAATAGATTTAGGAAAGGATGTACCCATAGAGCGTATTGTAGATACAGTTAAAAGAANNGGAAGAAACCATAAGGGAACTGAGAAGGGAATGTCCTTATTGCAAAATTATGGTGGGGGGCGCTGTATTAAATAGGGAACATGCAATGAATATAGGAGCTGATTATTACGGAAAAGATGCAAAGGAAAGTGTAAATATTGCAAAAGAAATTTTTAAAAATAAACTCAATATAAGTTGAAAAATAAAGAATAGAGGTAAATAAAACATGGATACAAATTTTAAAAACTTAAAGATAAATCAATGCTTGTGCCAAGGGTTAGAAAAATTAAATATAGTAAAGCCTACAGAAGTACAAGAAAAAGTTATACCTTGTGCTCTCAATGGAGATAATGTAATAGCTCAATCAGAAACAGGAACAGGTAAAACCTTAGCTTATCTTTTACCTGTTATTCAAAGAATAGATATAAAGGAAAAAACTATACAAAGCCTTATATTGGCTCCTACACACGAACTTACTATGCAGATTCACAATACAATTTTAGATATAAAAAAGGCTTCGGGAATAGATAGTGGTGTCATAGCTTTAGTAGGCAGTGGAAATATCAATAGACAAATTGAAAAGCTTAAGAGCAAACCTCAAATTGCCACAGGATCTCCGGGAAGAATACTGGATCTTATAAAAAAGAAAAAGCTTCATGGACATACGATAAAATTTTTGGTAATAGATGAATTTGATAAGCTTTTAGATAGCAAAAATATTCAGGTTATAGAGGAAATCTTAAAAGCTCTTGATAATAATGTGCAAATAGTCATGGTTTCCGCCACAGTAGAAGGAAAAACCTTAGAGATTGCCAAGAAAATTATGAATAATCCAGAAATAATCAAAGTAAGCAAAGGAGATAGTAAAGTTAACCCTAATATAACCCACCAGTATTTTCTATGTGAGGATAGAAAAAAGGTAGAGCTTTTAAGGAAGGTTATTCACTGGGAAAAACCTAAAAAGGCCTTGGTTTTTGTAAATAGTAATTATGATGTTAATATGACATTAGAAAAACTTAGATATCACAATATAAGCTGCAATTCTATAAGTGGAAATATCTCTAAAGAAGACAGGAAGAAAGCTTTAGAGGATTTTAGAAAGGGAGCTATAAATGTTTTAATTTCCTCAGATCTTGGGGCAAGAGGGCTAGATATAAATGGAATAACCCATGTTATCAATTTAGATATGCCAAAGGAAAACAAGGATTATGTCCATAGAGCTGGGAGAGTAGCTAGAGGAGAGAATCAAGGTAAGTGTATATCTTTAGTTACGCCTGGAGAAGTTGTGATTATAGAAAAATATAAAAAAATATTTAATATTGATATAGATGAAAAGATTTTATACAAGGGAAAGATATTTAATAATGAAGAATAGTATAATCTAAAAAAGTTAAAAAATCATTGAAACCCTGATTTAAGTTGATAATCTAAGGATTGCTAACTTAAAATCAGGGTTTTAAAATATTTTAAATTTATATTGACATATTAAAATCCATATAATATACTTTGATTATCAAATCAAATACTTTGAGAGTCAAACTATTTGATGATAAAACTTTATACAAAGTAAAACATAGGAGTGAATCTCATGAGTAAATCCGTAGAAGTGTTGAATTATTTATTGGTAGATCTATTTAATGATATTTTACAAATAGAACAAAATGCTTTAAAAGGGGGAAATTTCAGTGATTTATCTGTTACTGAAATGCATACCATAGAAGCCATAGGAATGAGAGAATCCCGTTCCATGTCTGAAGTGGCAGAAGACTTAAGTATAACTGTAGGAACTTTGACCACAGCTATAAATAAGCTCATAAATAAAGGCTATGTGGAGAGGAAAAGAATTGAAGAAGATAGGAGAGTGGTTTTAATTCAGCTTACTAAAAAAGGTAAGTTAGCCTACAGAATTCATGAAAAATTTCATAAAGATATGGTGAAAAACACTATAGAGGGGTTATCAGAGGAGGAAGAAGAAGTCCTTATAAAGTCTTTAGAAAAGTTGAATAACTTTTTTAAAGAAAAGTATGGAATAACTGGGAAGGAATAAAGCTATGAAATACATTGAAATATTGGGAACAGGAAGAGCTGCACCAAAGGATATTGTAACAAATGATGAAATATCCAATCATATTGATACTAGCAATGAGTGGATATTATCAAGAACAGGCATAGAAGAAAGAAGAATATGTGGTGAAGAAAATTCTTTAGATTTAGCCGTAACTGCTTGCAATCATGCTTTGCACAATAGCCACATTAATCCTAAGGATATAGAGGCCATAATAGTAGCAACAATAACAGGAGATATGATAACTCCTTCAATGGCTTGTATGGTACAAAAAGAAATAGGTGCTATTAATGCAACTGCTTTTGATATAAATGGAGCATGTACGGGATTCATATTTGGACTATCTATAGGAGAAAGCTTAATAACCTCAGGGAAAGCAGGCAAAGTTTTAGTTTTGGGTATAGAAATGTTGTCTAAGGTTATAGATTGGAAAGATAGAAGCACCTGTG
The DNA here is from genome assembly GCA_002423705.1 of Clostridium sp. UBA5530. Lineage (GTDB taxonomy): Bacteria > Bacillota > Clostridia > Clostridiales > Clostridiaceae > Clostridium_X. The sequence continues at coordinate 54,526 of DINW01000017.1, read as the reverse complement.
TTCTTTTTGGAGACGGGGCAGGTTGTGCAATTTTAGGACAGGGAACTAAGGGTATTAAAGCTATATACACAAAATCCTATGGTGATTTAGGTCATAACATACAGATAGATGGATTAGCAGCCAAGAAAGTATTTGCTCATAAGCCTTTTAAAGAGAATAATCATAATATCTATATGAATGGAAGAGAGGTATTTAAGTTTGCTACCTTTGTCATCATAGATGCAGTAGAAAAAGTCCTCAAGGAAAGTGACTTAACTATAGAAAAAATTGATCTAATAATACCTCATCAAGCAAATAAAAGAATAATAGAATTTGCTAGCAAGAAAATGGGAGTTCCCTTAGAAAAATTTTATATAAATTTAGATAAATATGGGAATACATCTAGTGCCAGCATACCTATGGCTTTAGATGAAGCTATAGAAAGAAAAATTATAAGGGAAGGACAAAGAGTTATTTTAGTAGGTTTTGGTGGAGGTCTTACTGCCGGAGCTGTGTTAGTAGAGTTTTAAATATAGGGAGGAATTTTATTATGATATTTGAGAAAGTAAAAAAAATAGTTATAGAACAATTAGGCTTGGAGGAAGATAAAATTTCAGAGGAAACATCCTTTGAAAGTCTAGGAGTAGATTCTTTGGATTTATTTCAAATAGTTATAGAGATAGAAGAGAGTTTTAATATAGAAATAGGTGACCCTGAAGATATGAAGACATTAAAGGATGTAGTCACTTATATTGAGAATAAAATAAAAAAATAGATTATCATAAGGAGCTTAGGGCTCCTTGAATTTTAAAAAAATAATGTGTATTGATAAGAATAGAGGGAGGCTTTTATGATTAATAGCAGATTATGCTCAATGCTACAAATAGAATATCCTATAATTCAAGGTGGAATGGCATGGGTAGCAGATAGTACCTTAGCAGCAGCAGTTAGCAATGGTGGAGGACTAGGAATAATAGCAGGAGCCAATGCCCCAATAGAATATTTAAGAAAAGAAATAAGAAGAGCAAAAGAGTTAACTGATAAACCTTTTGGTGTGAATATAATGCTATTAAGTTCCAATGCAGAAGAACTGGCTAAGTTAGTATGTGAAGAAGGAGTAAAGGTGGTAACCACAGGGGCTGGGAATCCAGGGAAATATATAGAAAGGTGGAAGTCATGTGACATAAAGGTAATTCCAGTGGTAGCTTCAGTAGCTTTAGGAAAAAGGATGGAGAGAGCAGGAGCTGATGCTGTGATAGCTGAAGGGTGTGAAGCAGGCGGACATATAGGAGAGCTTACAACCATGGCGTTGGTCCCACAGGTAAAAGATGCACTAGATATACCAGTTATTGCAGCAGGTGGCATAGGTGACGGACGAGGGGTGATAGCCGCCTTTGCCTTAGGGGCAGAGGGGGTGCAGTTAGGAACTAGATTTTTGGTGGCAAAGGAATGTAGGATACATGAAAACTATAAAAATAGAGTTTTAAAAGCAAAGGATATAGATACAGTAGTTACAGGAAGACCTACGGGTCATCCCATAAGGGTTATAAAGAACAAATTAGCTAGAAACTATATAAACTTAGATAAACAGGGAGCATCCTTAGAACAATATGAGGAATTAGGGAAAGGTGCCTTAGCCAAAGCTGTAGTAGAAGGGGATAGTGATTATGGATCCCTTATGGCAGGACAAATTGCAGGGCTTATATCAAAAGAGCAGGCAGCGGAGGAAATAATAAAAGAAATGATGACAGAAACAAGGATAGTGTTAGAAAGATTACAGGGTAGGTTTTAATCATGGGGAAAATAGGATTTATATTTCCAGGACAAGGAGCTCAGAAACATAATATGGGAAGAGATTTTTATGAAAGTTATCCTTTGTATAGGGAGACATTTCATAAAGGTGAAGATGTACTAAATACTTCTTTTAAGGATATTATCTGGGAGTGCAATGAAAAGCTAAATGAAACCAGATACACCCAACCAGCCATGGTTTTAAATGCTATAGGGATTCTAGACATATTGAAAGAATACAACTTAAAACCTGATATAACAGCAGGACTTAGCTTAGGAGAATATTCTTCATTGTATTGCGGAGAATATATAGATTTTAGTCAGGTTATGAAGCTAATAAATATAAGAGCTCAACTTATGGACCAATGTGCAAAAAAACATAAAGGTGCTATGGCAGCTATTATAGGAGTTGAAAAGGATCAGGCTTTAGAACTATGTGATGAAGGAAAGAAAAAGGGAACAATATCTGTAGCTAATTACAATTGCCCTGGTCAAATAGTAATAGCAGGGGAAGAACAGGCTATACAATGGGCTATAGATAATGTAAAAGCTTTTGGAGGGATAAAGGCAGTAAGATTAAATGTAAGTGGGGCTTTTCATAGCCAATTTATGAGTGAAGCTTCTAGTGGATTAGAAAGGGAATTTTTAAATGTATTTTTAACACAAGGTACAGTACCTATAGCTTTAAATTATGATGGTAAAATATATAAGGATTTAAATAGGATAAAAAATAATTTGATTTTAGGAGTAAAGTCCCCAGTACATTTTCATCAATGTATAGAGGCAATGAAAAATTTTGGAGTTGATACCTTTATAGAGATAGGTCCTGGAAAAACATTAACTTCTTTTATAAAAAAAATAGATAGAAACTTAAAAACTTTTAATATAGAGGATATAAAAACATTAGAAATTACACTAGATGCATTGATTGGGAGGTAAGATAGCTATGTTAAAAGACAAATGCGCCATAGTCACAGGTGGAAATAAGGGAATAGGTAAAGCAATAGCTATAAAGCTTGCCTCATTAGGTACTAAGGTAGTTATAAACTATAGTAAAGACGAGGAAGGAGCTAAAGAGGTTTTAGAAAATATAAGAATCTTTGGGGGAGAGGCATATATCTTTAAGGGTGATGTAAGTAACTCTAAGGAAGCTTTAGATCTTATAAATTATTGCAAAAACACTTTAGGGTCTATAGATATACTTATAAATAATGCAGGTATAACTAAAGATGGGCTTATACTTAGAATGAAAGAAGAGGATTTTGATAAGGTCATAGATATAAATCTAAAGGGAACTTTTAATTGCATAAAGCACTCTACACCCATGTTTTTAAAGAAAAAAGATGGCGTAATAGTGAATATATCCTCCATAGTGGGATTATATGGAAATACTGGACAATGCAACTATGCAGCATCAAAAGCAGGAATTATTGGTCTTACTAAATCTTTAGCTAAGGAGCTAGGTGGAAAAAATATAAGAGTAAACTCCATAGCTCCGGGATTTATAGATACAGATATGACTAAGGCTTTATCACAGGATATAAGGGAAAAAATGAAGGAAAATATAGCTTTAAAAAGATTGGGAAAACCTGAAGATATAGCAGAGGTTGTAGCTTTTTTATGCTCAAGTGGTGGAAGCTATATAACAGGGGAAGTAATTGCCGTAGATGGCGGTATGATGATGTAGGAGGAGTTTATGAGAAGAGTTGTTATAACCTCTATGGGAGCTATAACTCCAGTGGGAAATCACGTAGAAGAATTTTGGAGCAGCTTGAAAAATGGAGTGAATGGAATAGATTATATAAAAGCCTTTGATACTGATGATTTTAAAGTGAAATTAGCAGCAGAAGTGAGGAATTTTAATCCGGAAAATTATATGGATAAGAAAGATACTAAGAGAATGGACAGATATTGTCAATTTGCTTTGGCAGCAGCTAAGGAGGCTATGGACAAAAGTAATTTGGATATTAACGCTATAGACAAAGACAAATTTGGCGTTATTGTAGGGTCGGGCATTGGAGGATTTTCAACCTTCGAAAAAGAACATGAAAATTATTTAAATNNTCCATTTTTTATACCTATGATGATAAGCAATATTGCCTCAGGAAATGTAGCAATAAAATATGGAGCTAAAGGGCCATGCTATTGTGTTACCACCGCTTGTGCTAGCGGAACCCATGCTATAGGAGAGGCCTTTCGAAATATAAAACATGGTTATATGGATATGGCTTTAACAGGAGGTTGTGAGGGGGCCATAACACCTTTGGCAGTAGCAGGATTTCAAGGCTTAACAGCCCTAAGTACATCCCAGGATATTAATAGAGCTTCTCTACCCTTCAATAAAAATAGAGATGGATTTGTAATGGGAGAAGG
>DINW01000017.1:0-50329 GCA_002423705.1 Clostridium sp. UBA5530 | reverse complement strand
CTACTTGTGATGCATATCATATGACTTCTCCAGATCCAAAAGGGGAAGGCGCTAAAAGAGCAATGAACCTTGCAATTAGTGAAGGAAAGATAAGTCATGATCATATAGGATATATAAATGCCCACGGTACAGGGACTTTGTATAATGATAAATTTGAAACAGAGGCTATTAAAAATTTGTTTAAGGAAAGAGCCTATGAAATACCTGTAAGTTCTACAAAGTCCATGACAGGACATCTTTTAGGAGCAGCTGGAGCAATAGAAGCAATAGCATGCATAAAAGCATTGGAAGACAGCTTCCTCCCACCAACTATAAACTTGAATTATAAAGATGAGGATTGTGACTTGGACTATGTGCCTAATGAGGGAAGAAAAAAGAATATAAAATATGCCATGTCTAATTCTCTAGGCTTTGGAGGACATAATGGAACTCTTTTATTTAAAAAGTGGGAGGGAAAATAATGGATATAAGCTATTTAAAAGAGGTTATAGAGCTTCTAGATAAATCTTCAGTATCGTTTTTGGAAGTAAGAACAAATGATTATTATATAAAAATGGATAAATCATTAGATAGAACTACAGAAATAAAAGAACAGGTACAGAAAGATGAAGTTTTAAATCACAGTTTAGAAAAAGAACCCAGGGAAACAGAGGATAATCTTTACAATGATACAATTATAAAATCTCCTATGGTAGGTACCTTTTATAGTTCACCATCCCCTGAGAGCAAGGCTTATATTGAGATAGGTGATAAGGTAAAAAAAGGAGACACTCTTTGCATAATAGAGGCTATGAAGCTTATGAATGAAATACAGTGTGAAGAACAAGGAGAAGTTATTGAAATACTATGTAAAAACGGAGATTTAATAGAATATGGGCAACCCTTAATAAAAATCAGGAGGAATTAGAATTATGGATATAAAGGAAATAAAAAAAATAATACCTCATAGATATCCATTTTTGTTAATAGATAAAGTTGAAGAGATGAAACCAGGGGAAAGGATCATTGCTACGAAAAATTTGACTTATAATGAAAGCTTTTTTCAGGGTCACTTTCCAGAAGAACCAGTGATGCCAGGGGTTTTAATAGTAGAAGCTTTAGCTCAAGCAGGAGCTGTGGCTATATTGTCTTTAGAAGAATACAAAGGTAAAACTGCATATTTTGCAGGTATAGATAAAGTTAGATTCAGAAGAAAAGTGGTTCCTGGAGATGTTCTCAAGTTAAAAGTTAAAATCAAGAAGATAAGAGGTACTATAGGCATAGGATATGGAGAAGCATTTGTAGATGAAAATTTAGCCTGTGAAGGAGAATTAATTTTTGCATTAAATAAATGAGGAGATAATTATGTTTAATAAGATATTAATTGCTAACAGAGGAGAAATTGCAGTAAGGATAATAAGGGCATGTAGAGAAATGGGCATAGCCACTGTAGCTGTTTATTCAGAAGCAGATAAAGATTCACTACATGCTGAACTAGCCGATGAAGCCATATGTATAGGCCCATCTAATCCTAGGGACAGTTACTTAAATATTGAAAGAATAATAAGTACTACTATTCTTACAAAGGCTGAGGCCATTCATCCTGGTTTTGGATTTTTATCTGAAAATCCCAGGTTTGCTGCTATATGTGAAGAATGCAATATAAAGCTTATAGGGCCATCCAAAGAAGCTATAGGTATTATGGGAGATAAGGCTAAAGCAAGAGCCATTATGAAGGATATAGGGGTACCTGTGATTCCTGGATATGAAGGAGTTATAGCTAGCGATAGTGAGCTTTACCATATTGGAGAAAAAATAGGATATCCATTGATGATAAAAGCTGTTTCAGGTGGAGGAGGAAAAGGAATAAGGATAGTCAGAGAAAAAGATGATCTTGTGAAAAATTTCCATGCAGCTAAAGGCGAGGCTAAGGTGTCCTTTAATGATGATAGGGTATATTTGGAGAAATTTATAGAAAATCCTCATCATATAGAATTTCAAATTATAGGGGATAAATATGGGAACACAATACATCTAGGAGAGAGGGACTGCTCAATACAAAGAAAAAATCAGAAGGTAATGGAAGAAGCGCCTTCTGTCTATATAAATGAGGATTTAAGGAAAAATATGGGAGAAATAGCTATAATGGCTGCTAAAGCAGTAAAATATGAAAGTGTTGGAACAATAGAATTTTTAGTAGATAACAGTAATAATTTTTATTTCATGGAGATGAATACTAGAATTCAGGTAGAGCATCCAATAACAGAAATGGTGACAGGTATAGACATAGTTAAAGAACAGATAAAAATCAGTTATGGCATGAAATTAGATATAAAGCAAAAAGATGTGAAAATAAAAGGTCATGCTATAGAATGTAGAATAAATGCAGAAGATCCAGCAAGAGACTTTATGCCTTGCCCAGGAAAAATAGATACTTTAATATTACCAGGGGGGTTTGGAGTTAGAGTAGATGCTGGAGTATATACAGGGTATACTATACCACCATTTTATGATTCAATGATATGCAAAATAATAGTCCATGGCAAAAACAGAGAAGAAGCTATAAACAAAATGAAAAGGTCTTTATGGGAGACTGTAGTCAATGGTATAGATACTAACATAGATTTACACTTTGCAATTTTAGACAATGATAGCTTTACCAAAGGTCATTATGATACATCATTTCTAGAGGATAAGTTGGTGAAATAATATGCTTAAAAATATCTTTAAGAAAAACAACTATGTAGTTGTAAGTAAAAAATCTTTAGATAAGTACCAAGAAAAAGAGGTTCAGCCATTTATTCCTAATGGAATGTGGACTAAATGTCCTAGGTGTTCTAAAATACTTTATAAAGAAGATTTAAATGGATCATTGAAGGTGTGCAGTTACTGTGGTCATAATTTTAGACTAAATCCAAGAGAGCGAATTGATATGATCTTAGACAAAAATTCCTTCATAGAATATTATAAAAATTTAAAGGGGGATAATCCTATTAATTTCCCAGAATATGAAGAGAAAAAAGAAAAACTTAGAAATTCTTTAAATGAAGAAGAGGCAGTGGTTTGTGGAGAAGGAACTATAAAGGGTGAAAGAACACTAATTGCCATAATGAATAGTGAGTTTTTAATGGGAAGTATGGGTAGTGTAGTAGGAGAAAAAATCACTAGGCTCATAGAAAGAGCTATAGCAGAAAGCCTTCCAATAATAATATTTACAGCATCTGGAGGAGCTAGAATGCAGGAGGGAATATTATCTTTAATGCAGATGGCAAAAGTAAGTGGAGCTCTAAATAAATTAAATGAGAAACATGGACTTTATGTAACGGTACTTACTGACCCAACTACAGGTGGTGTCACAGCCTCCTTCGCAATGCTAGGGGATATTATCATCAGTGAACCCAAGGCCCTAATAGGTTTTGCAGGAAGAAGGGTAATAGAAAAAACTATAGGGGAGGAATTGCCAGAGGATTTTCAAAGTGCAGAATTTCTGCTGGAAAATGGATTTATAGATATGATATGCCAAAGGAAAAATTTAAGAGATGTTTTATGGAATATATTATATCTTCATAATATAAAGGGGAATAATCAATATGAGTAGTGCGTGGGATAAGGTTGTAATAGCTAGACATAGAAACAGACCAAAGGCTCAAGATTATATCTATGGAATATTTGAAGATTTTTTAGAACTTCATGGTGATAGAAAATTTGGAGATGATAAGGCTATAGTTGGAGGAATTGCTTCGCTAAATGGGATAGCTATTACTGTAATAGGTCAGAGCAAGGGGAAGGATACTAGAGAAAATATGGAGAGAAACTTTGGAATGCCTCATCCAGAAGGGTATAGAAAAGCTTTGAGGCTTATGAAAGCAGCAGAGAAATTTAATAGACCTATAATATGTTTTATAGACACTCCAGGAGCTTTCTGTGGTATGGAAGCAGAAAAAAGGGGGCAGGGCCAAGCTATTGCAGAAAATTTGTTTAATATGATATCTTTAAAGGTACCTGTAATCTCAATAATAATTGGAGAGGGTGGCAGCGGAGGAGCCTTAGCCTTAGCAATAGGTGATAGTATTATGATGCTGGAGAATTCCATATATTCTATACTGTCACCAGAAGGATTTGCATCTATACTATGGAAAGATTCTCTAAAAGCCAAGGAAGCAGCGGAGGTGATGAAGCTTACAGCTAAAGAGCTTCTAAATATGGGTATTATAGATAAGGTAATAAAAGAACCCAAGGAAGGTGCTCATAATGACAAAATATTGGCTGTAGATTATGTAAAATATGCCATAGTAGAAGAATTAAACAGGTTAAAATCCATGAAAACTGAGGAAATTCTAAATAGTAGATATGAAAAATTTAGAAATATGGGAGTATAACTTATAGGGCAGATAGGCTGAAATATATTAATGAGGCTTATCTGTTCTTTTTTATTTAATATAAAGTGAAATTTGGTTTCAGGGGAGTTTGAACTATATATGAATGTTAGTTGAACTTATCTAGAGCCATAGTTACTGTTGTACCTAGTGTTTAAAGATGCTGAGTGTTATACCAGGTACAAATGTCAGGGAAAATAACTATTATAGTCCCTAAATGGATGAAAAAAGTATATAATAGATAAATAAACTTCATTTTACTAAGAAGGGATGAAAATGATGAAAGAACCATTAGCTCATTATTTAAGACCTAAAACTTTGGAAGAGGTCATAGGACAAAAACATATATTAGGTAATGGAGGGCTACTAAATAAAGTAAATGCATCTAAAAATATACCTAACATGATATTTTATGGACCACCTGGAGTAGGAAAAACCACTGTTGCAAATATAATTGCAGAAAATGCAGGTAAGAGATTGTATAAATTAAATGCTACAACAGATAGTCTTAAGGATATAAAAAGCATATTAGAGGATTTAGACACTTTTTTGGGTTACAATGGAGTAGTGGTATATATAGATGAAATACATCACTTTCCTAAAAGAACTCAACAGGTACTTTTAGAATCCATGGAAAATGGGCAGATAACTTTAATAGGAAGTACCACCGAAAATCCTTATTTCTATGTATTTAAGGCTTTATTAAGTCGTTCTTTGGTTGTAGAATTTAAAGCTTTAAACAACGAAGATATATATGTAGGCTTAAAGCAAGCTCTAGATAAGCTTAATAAAACTTCAGAAGAAAAGATAATCATTGAGGAAGAAGCCTTTAAAGGTTTAACTAATTATAGTGATGGAGACTTGAGAAGAGGGCTTAATCTTTTAGAGGTACTTATAAATACTAAGGAGAGCAATGTTATAACCCTAAAGGATTTAGAAGGAATAAAAGGGGAAAAAATATTAAACTATGACAGGGATGGAGACAGCCATTATGACTTACTAAGCGCTTTTCAAAAATCAATAAGAGGCAGTGACCCAGATGCGGCTATAGTATATTTAGCTATACTTATAAAAGGTGGTGATCTTATATCCATATGCAGAAGGATTTTAGTTATAGCAGCGGAAGATATAGGTCTTGCATATCCACAGGGGATAACAGTGACCAAAAGTTGTGTAGATGCAGCTATGCAATTGGGATTTCCAGAAGCTAGAATACCACTAGCAGAAGCTACGATCCTTTTGGCTACTGCTCCTAAATCTAACAGTGCTAATGCTGCTATAGATATGGCGCTTAATGATTTAAATTCAATAAACCCAGGAGAGATACCAAGTTATTTAAGGGATGGACACTATGAAGGAGCTAAAACCTTAGGCAGGATGGAGGGGTATAAATATCCTCATAGTTTTAAGAATCATTATGTAAAGCAAGAATATATGCCCTTGGGACTTCAGGGCAAAAAATACTATGACTATGGAGAAAATAAAATGGAAAGAAACTGCAAAGAGTATTGGAGTAAGGTGAAGAATCAGGATTTATAGTTTATTGTTGACAATTATAGTCGGCTTTGATAAAATAAATTTGAAATCATAGTAAAACACTCGACTTTAAGGAGTGAGAGGCGTGAAATTATCTACAAAGGGCAGATATGGGGTTAAAGCCATGGTTGATTTAGCTATAAATTATGGAGGAGATCCTATATCTATAAAAAATATATCAAAAAGACAAAAGGTATCAGAATATTATTTAGAGCAACTTTTTGGACCATTAAGAAAGGCAGAGCTTATAAAAAGTATAAGAGGAGCTCAGGGAGGATATGTCCTTAATAAGAATCCAAAAGAAATAACTGTTGCGGATATTATGAATGTTCTGGAAGGACCTATAGAAATATCTGACTGTGTTGATGGAGTTACTTGCGACAATATAGATTGTTGTGCTACTAGATTGCTATGGGAAAAAATCAAATATAGCATTGAGAGTGTAATGGAATCGGTAACTTTACAGGACATAGTGGATGACTATGAAAATATGAAGAAGAAAAAACCAAAAACTATTGAATTTTCGATGAAACAGGAGTGAGATTATGAATAAGGTAGTTTATATGGATTATTCAGCTACTACGTATACTAAGGATGAAGTTCTAAAGGAAATGATACCATACTTTACAGAACACTTTGGGAATCCATCTTCAGCTTATGGATTAGCTAGAGAAACAACCAAGGCTATAGATATAGCAAGAGAAAGAGTAGCTAATGCAATTGGTTGTGATAGAAGTGAAGTATACTTTACAGGCGGTGGCTCAGAAGCAGATAACTGGGCTGTAAAGGGAGTTGCTTTTGCTAACTTAAAAAAAGGCAAGCATATAATAACCACTAAGATAGAACATCATGCTATATTGCATTCTTGTCAATACCTTGAAAAACAAGGCTTTGAAGTGACCTATTTAGATGTAGATGAAGAAGGCTTTATAAATTTAGATGAATTAAGAAATGCAATTAGAAAAGATACTGTGTTAGTTTCTATAATGTTTGCAAATAATGAAATAGGAACAATAGAACCTATAAAAGAAATAGGAGATATATGTAAAGAAAATAAAGTGTTATTTCATACTGACGCAGTTCAAGCTATAGGACATATAGATATAGACGTAAAAGAATTGAACATAGATTTATTATCTTTAGCTGCTCATAAATTTTATGGACCTAAAGGTGTAGGAGCTTTATATATAAAAAGAGGTGTAAAAATCGACAACCTAGTTCATGGAGGGGCTCAAGAGAGAAACAGAAGAGCAGGCACAGAAAATATAGCAGGAATAGTAGGATTGGGCAAGGCTATAGAATTAGCTACAACAAACCTTAATGAAAAGAGTGAGACAATAAGGCATTTAAGAGATAAGCTAATTAATGGAATAATGGAAAAGATTCCATATACAAGATTAAATGGTCCTAAAGATCATAGAAGACTTAACAATAATGTCAATGTTTGCTTTAGATTTATCGAGGGAGAAGGTATACTTTTATCCTTAGATGATGTTAATATATGTGGATCTAGTGGAAGTGCTTGCACATCGGGATCCCTTGATCCATCTCATGTATTGTTAGCAATAGGATTACCTCATGAAATAGCCCATGGATCCCTAAGACTTACCTTGGGAGACGGTACTACAGAAGAGCAGGTAGACTATGTCCTTGAAAAATTACCACCAATAATTGAAAGACTAAGGTCTATGTCACCATTATGGAATGATTTTATTAAGAAGGGAGAAAAATAATATGTTATATAGTGATAAAGTAATGGATCATTTCAGAAACCCTAGGAATGTAGGAGAAATAAATGATGCTAATGGTATAGGAGAAGTAGGTAACGCTAAGTGCGGAGACATAATGAAGATATATTTAAAGGTAGAAGAGGATATAGTTAAGGACGCAAAATTTATGACTTTTGGATGTGGATCTGCAATAGCTTCTTCAAGTATGGCTACAGAGCTTATAAAGGGAAAATCCTTAGAGGATGCCTGGGAGCTTACTAATAAAGCAGTGGCAGAAGCTTTAGATGGACTTCCAGCAGTTAAAATGCATTGTTCAGTTTTAGCAGAAGAAGCTATACACAAAGCAATAAATGATTACAGAGTAAGCCAAGGTTTAGAACCATGGGAAGAAAAAAATCCACATGAGCATCACCATGATCATGAATAAAAATAGCAGTATGAAATGAAACTTAGTTGCAGGTAGAGCTCTATAGTAGGTAGTTAATAGATAAAATTTTAAAAATTAATATATATTTTAAATAATACCCTAAATAGGGTATTATTTTTTATTTTAGGGAAAACTTATTATAGAGGATTTTTTAGGATTCTAATCTTAATTTAGGAGCGTGATTCAATGTATCGTTCAAAATATTTTGAGTATATGAATGTATACAATAATGAAGGAAAGTATATAGGCTTCATAAAAGACATAGCTTTAAATTATCATAAAGCTATGGTGGTAGGATTTAAAATAAGCTCTAATAGTTTGTTTTCCAAAGATAAATATATATTAATTAAGGACATAATAGCTATAAATGAAAAGGTTATAGTTAAGGACTTTGTAAAAGGTAATTATTTGTGTTTTAAAGATATAAAGTCCATGGACATTATTGATGAATATGGAAGTATAATAGGGGTTGTAGAGGATTTTATAATGGATATAAAAGATTACTCTATTAAGGGTATCATAGTGAATCCTGGAATAATAAATAGAATTTTGAAAGGGAAAGAAATAGTCCTTACAAAGGAAACTATATTAGGAAATGAAAGCATTAGCTATTGTGGGCACAGAAGTAAAACTAAGCTCATATCTTTGGCCTACAATGGACTAGGAGATGAAGTAAGTGAAAAGGACTTGGGATAAAATAATAATAAATATAGTCATTATAGTGATAACTATAATATTAGTATATTTTATTTTTAAAATATCCATAATAAAGGAATTAATTTCTGTAATTTTTATATCCTTTCTTTTATCTTATGTTTTAAGACCAGTTCAAAACTTCTTATACAATAAGGGCGTAAATAAAAAAATTGCGGCCATAGTTCTAATTCTAAGCATCATAGCAATAATTGTAGCTTTCTTTATGTTTTTTATCCCTGTAATCCTTAAAGAAGGAAACAATTTCTATAACTCTATAGACAATATAAAAAATAGTATAAATGAAATATACAATGGCATTAGAGAAAAAAATAGGATGTTTTCTTATATAGATGGAGAGCTAGAAAATCGAAGCAAAATATTTTTAAATAAACTAATGATTAAAATACTAAATAGTATAATGAGTTTAGGAGAAAATGCCATTTCCTTAGCGGTAATCCCAGTGTTATCTTATTACTTTTTAAGCGAAGGGGAATTATTTCACAATAAACTAATGCTCATTATTCCAATAAAAATAAGAAGCAATGTTAAAAATATATTAAAGGATATAGATAAGATATTATCTAGATATGTAGCTAGTCAGTTTATATTAGGCATTATTATAGGTGTTCTTACATTCATAGTCCTTATATGTTTTAAGGTGAATTTTCCCATACTTTTATCTCTTATCAATGCGTTAGCTAACATAATACCATACTTTGGACCTATAATAGGAGCTGTGCCAACTATAGTTATAGCGCTAATATCTTCTCCAGAAAAAGCCTTATGGGTAGCTATACTTTTATGTATAATACAGCAGGTTGAAGGAGATATAATATCGCCAAAGATAATAGGTGCTAGTGTAGCCATACATCCTATAATAGTTATACTTCTTTTAATACTAGGAGGTAAGATTGGAGGATTTTTAGGCATGGTATTGGCGGTGCCTTTAGGGGTGATAATTAAAATAATTTATGAAGATATTAATTATTATTTGTTTTAAATTCTTGACAGTTTTTTTATAATAACATATAATTTGCCTATAAAGGAATATGCAGCGATGATAAGGAGGAGTAAAGTTAGAACTTTTTCAGAGAGGAAGTGGAGGGTGAAAACTTCCAAAGAAGATAACTTGAAGGCTACCTTGGAGCTATAAATCTTGAGAGATGGGTTTTTGTCCATAATTAGGGTGGTACCACGGAATGTTGCTTTCGTCCCTTGTCATAGGGATGAAGGCTTTTTTTATTCAGCAAATTCTACTTAATATATGAATCAAAATAGGAGGAAATGAAAATGAAAAATATGGGATTGAATGAAATAAGGGAAGCTTATTTAAATTTCTTTGAGGAAAAGGGGCACTTAAGAATGCCAAGTTTTCCTTTAGTTCCTAAGGACGATAAAGGACTTCTTTTAATAAACGCAGGCATGGCTCCTTTAAAGCCATACTTTACAGGTCTTAAGACTCCACCAAGGAATAGAGTTACAACTTGTCAAAAATGTGTAAGAACCATAGATATAGATAGGGTAGGCATGACTTCTAGACATGCAACTCTTTTTGAAATGCTAGGAAACTTTTCTTTTGGAGATTATTTTAAAGGGGAAATTATTCCTTGGGCTTGGGAATTTATTACTAAGGTTTTGGAAATACCAAAGGATAAACTATATGTTACTATCTACTTAGATGATGATGAGGCATATGACATTTGGGTAAATAAAACAGATGTAGATCCTGAAAGAATATTTAGATTGGGTAAAGAAGATAATTTCTGGGAGATAGGGGTAGGACCATGTGGGCCTTGTTCTGAAATACATTATGATAAGAGTGCTGGGAAGGTAACTACAGCAGAGGAGTTTCAAAAGGCATCAGATGAAGATAAGATAGTAGAATTTTGGAACTTAGTATTTACCCAATACGATAGAGATGAAAATGGAAATTACAATAGATTGAGTCATCCTAACATAGATACAGGAATGGGTCTTGAAAGAATTTCTACAATAATGCAAGATGTAGATTCAATTTTTGATATTGATACAACAAAAAGCATCATAGCAGAAGTGTCAAGAATATCAAAGGTACCATATGGGAAAAGTAAAAACAGCGACATATCTATAAGAATAATTGCAGACCATATAAAAGCAGTGACATTTTTAATAGGGGATGAGGTTCTCCCATCTAATGAAGGAAGAGGTTATGTGCTTAGGAGGCTTTTGCGAAGAGCTGCTAGACATGGAAGGCTTTTAGGAATAGAAGGACTTTTCCTTACAAATTTAGTTGATAAGGTTATAGAAAACTATGGCAATGCTTACAAAGAGATTAGTGAAAAAGAAGATTATATAAAGAAAGTCATTTCTCTAGAGGAACAAGGATTCAATGAGACCATAGATGGAGGAATGGATATATTAAAAGGATATATAGAGGAACTTAAAGAAGAAAATTCTAAAGTTTTATCAGGAGAAAATGCATTTAAACTTTACGATACTTATGGTTTCCCACTAGAGCTTACTGAAGAAATTTTAAAAGAGGAGCATATGACTTTAGATTTAGAAGGATTTAAGGAAGCAATGAACCTTCAAAAGAAGAGAGCTAGAGAGGCTAGAGGTAAAAACACTTATATGGGTGGCGAAGAATCTATAGTTAATAAAATCCCTTCAGAAATTTCTACAGAATTTACAGGATATAGCACCTTGGAGTGTTCTGGAAAAGTTAAAGCTATAATTTGCAATGATGAATTTGTAAACTCTGTAAATGAAGGAGAGGCAATAGTTGTTTCTGACTTAACTCCCTTTTATGCAGAAATGGGAGGTCAGATAGGAGATACAGGTTTAATTTTAGGGAAGAACTTTAAGGGAAAAGTTGTTGATTGTAAAAAAAATATTTCAGGAAAAATAATGCATATAATAAAGGTTATAAAGGGTGTTTTGAGCTTAGAAGATGAGATAACATTAAAGGTTAATAGTGAAAGAAGAAATTCTATATGCAAAAACCATAGTGCAACTCATATGCTTCAAGAAGCATTGAAAGAAGTCTTGGGAGATCATGTTCATCAGAGTGGCTCATATGTAGATGAAGAAAGGTTAAGATTTGACTTTACTCATTTTACTCAGTTAACTTTAGAGGAATTAAAGGCGGTTGAAGTTTTAGTTAATGAAAAAATAATGGAAGCATATAATGTTAATACAGATGTAATGTCTATAAATGAGGCTAAAGAATGTGGAGCCATAGCCTTGTTTGACGATAAATATAAAGATGAAGTAAGAGTAGTATCTATAGGAAACTTTAGTAAGGAGCTTTGTGGAGGAACCCATGTTAGAAATTCAGGTCAAATTGGATTATTTAGGATATTATCCGAAAGTGGAGTAGCTGCTGGAATAAGAAGAGTAGAAGCAGTAACAGGGATAAATGTTATAAAAGATATAGAAGAGAAAAACGAAATAATAAAAGAAGCTTCCAAGGCTTTAAAATGTAATGAGAAGGATGTAGTTGCCAAAATAAATAGCAATTTATATGATATTAGAGAAAAAGATAAAGAGATAGAAGGATTGAAGGCTAAACTTATTAAAGGAGCAGAGGATGATATAGTTAAGGAAGCTAAAGAGATTAAAGGAATAAAGTATGTAACCTATGCTTTAGATAATGTTGATGTCAATGGTCTAAGAGATTTAGGAGATAAAGTTAAAAATAAGCTAGGTGAAGGAGTTATTTTATTAGCAACAACTAAGGATGGAAAAGTGAATTTTGTAGCTATGGCCACTAAAGAAGCTGTTTCTAAAGGTGCTCATGCCGGAAAAATCATAAAGGAAGTAGCAACCATTGCTGGAGGCGGCGGTGGCGGAAAACCAGATATGGCACAAGCTGGAGGAAAACTACCAGAGAAAGTTAAGGAAGCATTAGAAAAAGTCCCTTATATATTAGAAACTTTATTAAAGTAAGAGTATACAATTTCTTGTTTATGATTTATAATATATAAGTATACAAAGAAAATTTTTGGCTAAATGGAATAAGTTAATATATATAGGTTATACTACAAAGGGATGGCTACTTACATGTAAAAATATTATGTAAGGGGGTGAAGCTGCTTTTAGCAGCTAGCTTATGAATAGTGACAACACAATGCAGTTTGATTTCAATAGGGATAAAGAAGATTTAACTAAGGTAATATTAAATGATGTATATAATTCTTTAAAGGAGAAGGGATACAATCCTGTAAATCAATTAGTAGGATATTTGATATCAGGAGATCCTACATACATCACTAACTATAATGGTGCAAGGGCCTTGGTGAGAAAACTTGAGAGAGATGAGATTCTTGAAGAAGTTATAAAATCTTATTTAGGCATAAAATAAAAGTGCCCTATTAGGGCACTTTTATTTTACATTTACCTAATAAAGAAAAATTTAGTTGTCTTAGGGCAGTTTAAAAGGAGTAATTCAATGAGAATTTTAGGACTAGATGTAGGAGATAGAACAATAGGGGTAGCTATAAGTGATCCATTAGGATTTACTGCTCAAGGTATAACAACAATAAGAAGAAAAAGTCTTCAATATGATATAGATGAATTAAAAAAAATGTGTGAAGAATATTCAGTGGAAAATATATTAGTAGGACTTCCTAAAAATATGAATGGAACGGTAGGGCCACAAGGTGAGAAAGTTCTTGAATTTTGCGAGCAATTAAAGGAGCAGATAAAGCTTCCTTTAGAGATGTGGGATGAAAGACTTACTACTGTTGCAGCTCATAAAGCTATGTTAGAAGCGGATTTATCTAGGGCTAAAAGGAAAAAAATAGTTGATAAAATGGCTGCTACTTATATTCTCCAGGGATATCTTGATAGAATTTCTAAAAGTTAAAGATTTTAAGGTGAAAAGTAAAAAATATTTATATAAAATAATAAGGAGGGTAAATACAATGGAAAATAATGTAGAAAAAATTGTATTGCTTGATGAAGAGGGCAATGAAGTTGAATTTTACGTAGAAGTAAAATTTGATATTGAAGGCAATGAGTATGTTATAGTAGTTGAAGAAGGTGAAGAGGATGCCATTGCTTTAAAAATCATCAAGGATGAAGAGGGCAATGACGTACTGATTCCTGTAGAAGATGAACAGGAATTTCAACTAGTAAGTGAAGCTTATGAGGCAATTTCAGAGGAAGAGTATTTAAATTAATTAGTTATAAGATTGGAGTTGTTTTGTCCATGCCAACAAGAATGTCTTCTATAGATATGAATAATTTAAAAGAAGAGCTAAAGAAAAAAGGATATAAGCTTACTCCTCAAAGAAGATCTATTTTAGATACAATAATAGATAATGAAGGAACTCATTTAACAGTAGAGGAGATTTATGATAAAGTAAAAAAACCATGTCCAGAAATAGGTTTAGCTACTGTTTACAGAACTATTGTGTTATTAGAGGAAATGGGTATAGTATACAAGTTGGATTTAGATGATGGATGTAGTAGATATGAGCTAGTACATGAAGATGAGCTTCATAGACATCATCATTTAATTTGTACTGAGTGTGGAAAAGTTATTGAAGTAGAGGGAGACCTTTTGGAGGATCTGGAGAAGAAGATTGAAGGACAATACAATTTTAAGATTCAAGACCATAGCGTAAAGTTTTTCGGCGTTTGTCATAATTGCAAATCGAAGGAAAAATAGATTTGTGTAATAGGTTCATGATATCTTAAAATTAGTTGAAGTAATTTAATAAAGAAGCTTACCAGTGTATATACTAAGAGTTACTATATAAAGTTATAATAAGCTTTAAAAAACAATAAAAGTGTAAAAGCTCAACAATAACTTACTAATTAAACTTAGTTAAATATTATGCTATGGTAGCATAATAAATTATAGTAAGGCTAGTCTTAGATAAACACTAGGAATGTAAGGAGGGAAGTAAATGAAAAAGGAAAGGGAAAAGGTCAAAATTATCCCTCTAGGTGGTTTGAATGAAATTGGTAAAAACATGACAGCCATTGAGTATAAAGAGGAAATAATAGTTATAGATTGCGGATTAAAATTCCCAGATGAAGATATGTTCGGTATAGATATTGTAATACCAGATGTAACTTATTTAGTTAAAAACAAAGAAAAAGTAAGAGGAATCTTCTTCACCCATGGTCATGAGGATCATATAGGTGCACTTCCATATGTATTAAAACAGTTAAATGTCCCTATATATGGAACTAAATTAACCTTAGGATTAATAGAAACAAAGCTTAAGGAACACGGTCTTTTAAGCACTACAGAGATGAATTTGGTAAAACCAAGAGATATAGTAAAATTAACTTCCATGTCAGTAGAATTTATAAAGACAAATCATAGTATAGCTGATTCTGTAGCTATTGCTATCCATACTCCATTAGGGGTTATCCTTCACACCGGAGATTTTAAAGTAGACTATACACCAATTGACGGAGAAATAGCTGATTTTGCAAGATTTGCCGAGCTAGGGAAAAGAGGAGTTCTTGTGATGTTAGCTGATAGCACAAATGTAGAAAGACCTGGATATACCATGTCTGAAAGAACAGTGGGCGAAACCTTTGAAAATATATTTGGAAAAGCGCAGGGAAGAATTATAGTAGCTACCTTTGCTTCCAATATTCATAGAATTCAGCAGATAATTACTGCTGCAGAAAAAGATAAAAGAAAAGTTGCAGTTTCTGGAAGAAGTATGGAAAACAATATAAACGTGGCTCTAGAGTTAGGATATTTAAATGTAGAGAAAGATACATTGATAAATATAGACGCTATAAACAAATATCCTAATAATCAAGTAGCTATAATAACCACAGGGAGTCAGGGGGAGCCTATGTCGGCACTGGCAAGAATGGCATCTTCAGAGCATAGAAAAGTAACTATGTGTGAAGGTGATACCGTTATAATATCTGCTAGTCCAATTCAAGGCAATGAAAAACTTGTATCTAAGGTTATTAATCAATTATTTAAAAAGGGAGTAAATGTTATATATTCTGCTTTGGCAGATGTTCATGTATCTGGTCATGCTTGTCAAGAAGAATTAAAACTTATGCATGTTCTTGTAAAGCCTAAATTCTTTATGCCAGTCCATGGAGAATATAGGCATTTAAAGCAGCATGGGGAATTGGCAGTTAGATTAGGAATGGATCCTAGTAGAGTTCTAATCGCTGACAATGGAGATGTTATAGAACTTTCTAGAACCTCTATAAGAAGAAGTGGGTCAGTAGTTGCGGGTCAAGTTTTTGTAGATGGCTTAGGCGTGGGCGATGTAGGGAATATAGTCCTAAGAGATAGAAAACATTTATCTCAAGATGGAATACTTACAGTAGTAGTTACCATAGAACGAGAGAGTGGTGCTGTAATTGCAGGACCAGATATAATATCTAGAGGATTTGTCTATGTTAGAGAGTCCGAAGATCTTATGGGAGAAGCTAGAGAAATCGTTAAAGAGGCTTTAAAACAATGTGAGACAAAAAAAATAACAGATTGGGCCACTATGAAGTCTATAATAAAAGAAGAACTTAGAATTTTCTTGTATGAAAAGACAAAAAGAAAACCAATGATTCTTCCAATAATAATGGAAATCTAGTTTTAAAATAAGAGGTTTTTTATGAATATTTATGATAAGATTTATGATTTGGCTGATGCTTTGAAAATTTGTCCAGAAACGTTAGAACTAAAAGAAGCTTTAGATAAAATTAAAATTGATGAAAAAAATAAAAAAATTTTAAGTGACTTTAGAAATGTTCAAATGGAGGGTTATAAAGAGCATGTAGACAATGGAGAAATTTCAAAAGAAATGAAAGAAAAAATAGACAATTTAAGTAGAATAATAGATTTAAATTCAGATATTTCTAATTATATGAATGCAGAGGCTAAATTAGCGACTTTATGGGAAAATATGATGAAAATATTGATGGAAGCTATTGATATAGACATAAATCTAGAGGAATAGATTAAAAAATACTTAAGTTGACTTTTTAATGATGAAAGATTAAAATTAAGTGTAGTTGAAAATAAAATTGGATACTGATGTATCCAATTTTATTTTGAGTTTTTATCTTATGTTCATTGGTTATGATTTTAGTTTAAAATTTTTAAATAGGTCATGGTGGCTATAGCACAGATAAAAACCTTGTATTGAAGATAGTTTTTATGAAGTAAAATTTATTAAACTAATAATTTTTTATACGATGGAGGAATAATATGAATTTAGACATAAGAAGTGATATTAGAAATATAGCTATAATTGCGCACGTAGACCATGGTAAGACAACCTTGGTAGATGCTATGTTAAGACAAAGTAACATATTTAGAAACAATGAAAAGGTTCAAGAGAGAGTTATGGATTCAAATGATTTGGAAAAAGAAAGAGGGATAACTATTCTTTCTAAAAATACTGCTATAATCCATGAAGGCGTAAAAATAAACATAGTAGATACTCCAGGACATGCTGACTTTGGGGGCGAAGTAGAAAGAGTACTAAAGATGGTGGATAGTGTTATATTAGTTGTAGATTCCTATGAGGGTCCAATGCCTCAAACAAAATTTGTACTTAGGAAGGCCCTAGAATTAGGATTAAATCCTATAGTAGTAATAAATAAAATAGATAAGAAGGATGCAAGACCTACAGAGGTTATTGATGAAATATTTGATTTATTCGTTGAATTAGGAG
Organism: Clostridium sp. UBA5530; assembly: GCA_002423705.1. Lineage (GTDB taxonomy): Bacteria > Bacillota > Clostridia > Clostridiales > Clostridiaceae > Clostridium_X. The sequence goes on along the minus strand of DINW01000017.1, from coordinate 32,937 downwards.
CTACAGACACTCAATTAGATTTCCCAATAGTATATTGTTCTGCTAGAGACGGAATTGCCAAAATAGAAGTAGAAGATGAAAGCGATAATATGGAACCTTTATTTAGAACAATAATAGAGAGGGTAGCACCACCACAAGGATACATGGATCAACCTCTTCAAATGCTTGTAACTACTTTAGACTCCAGTGAGTATGTAGGAAAGATAGCCATAGGTAAAATTGAAAGAGGAGTTATAAAGAAGAATCAACAGGTTTCCATAATATCAAAAGATTCGACTAAAAATGGGAAAATATCTAACCTTTATGTTTATGATGGACTTAGAAGAGTAGAGACAGAGGAAGCTTCCCTAGGAGAAATAGTTGCAATAAGTGGAGTTGGAGATATAAATATAGGAGATACCATAGCTGATAGCAGTTGTCCAGAGGCTTTACCATTTGTTAATATAGATGAGCCAACAATTAGCATGAACTTTATGGTTAATGACTCACCATTTGCTGGTAAAGAGGGAGACTTTGTAACATCTAGACATTTAAGAGACAGATTGCTTAAGGAGCTAGAGACCAATGTAAGCTTAAAGGTAGAAGAACTTTCACCGGATTGCTTCAAAGTTAGTGGAAGAGGAGAACTTCACTTATCTATATTAATTGAGACTATGAGAAGAGAAGGTTATGAATTCCAAGTATCAAAACCTAGTGTAATTTTTAGAGAAGAAGAAGGAAAAAAATCAGAACCCATAGAATATTTAACTATAGATGTACCTGAAGAATTTATGGGGCCTGTTATGGAGAAGTTAGGACCAAGGAAGGCAGAAATGGTGAACATGGTATCTGCTACTAATGGGTATGTAAGGCTTGAGTTTAAAATACCAGCTAGAGGTCTTATAGGATTTAGAAATGACTTTTTGACAGACACTAAGGGTAATGGAATAATGAACCACATATTCTCAGGGTATGAGGAATTCAAGGGAGATATTCCAGAAAGATCAAGAGGTTCTTTGGTTGTATTTGAATCAGGAGAGGCTATTACCTATGGATTATTTAATGCACAGGAAAGAGGAATTTTATTCATATCACCAGGTACTCAGGTTTATTCAGGAATGATAGCAGGAGAATGTTCAAGGGCAGATGACATAGAAGTAAATGTATGTAAGAAAAAGCATTTAAGTAATACAAGATCTTCTGGTTCAGATGATTCCTTAAGATTAACTACACCAACAGAAATGTCTCTAGAACAAAGTTTAGAATTTATAAGAGGCGATGAGTTGGTTGAAGTTACTCCAAAGAGCATAAGAATGAGAAAAAGAATACTGGATAGCGCAGAAAGAAAGAGACTTATAAGCAGAAATAGATAAACTGGGGGGAGTTTATGAAAGAAAAAAAGAAAACCATTCTTATAGTAGTTATTGCCATATTTATTTTTGGGGGAATAGGTATAAGCTACTATAAGAGTCTTATAAGAAAACCCTTTAAATTAAGCGTAGAAAAAGTTAATTTGGAAGTAAAAGATGGTCAAAGTATAAATGATGTATTAAGGAAGCTTTCTAGTCAAGATATCATAGGAAATACTTATTTTATAAAATATTATATAAAATCTAATGATATCAATACTACTATAAAGCCAGGAAAGTATATCATTGAAAAGGATATGGATCTTAATACTTTTTTAGACAATTTAGTTTCTGGTAAAACTGCAGAAGGATTAAAGAGAGTAACTATTCCAGAAGGATTTACCGTTGAGGAAATAGGAGCCAAACTAGAGGAAAATTCAATAATATCAAAGGCAGAATTTTTGAAGGCCGTAAAGGAATATGAGCTTCCGGCTTATATAAGAAGAAATAATCTTAGAAAATATCCATTAGAAGGATTTTTATTTCCTGATACCTACGACTTTGAAAAAGGAACTCCAGCAGTAGATATAATTGAAAGGATGCTAAATAGGTTTGAAGATGTAATAAGTGAAATTGAGAAATCTAATGGACAAAAAATAGATAAAAATACTATAGATGATATTGTTACTATAGCATCTATTGTAGAGAAAGAGGCAGAAAAGGATACAGAAAGGGCTAAGGTAGCTTCGGTATTTTACAATAGAATAGATAAAAAGATGAAGTTTCAATCCTGTGCTACAGTGTTATACTCATTAGGTTACCATAAAGCTGAAATAAGTAATGAAGATTTAAAGGTAGAATCACCTTACAATACTTATAAAGTTGATGGACTTCCAGCAGGACCAATAGCCTCACCAGGTAAATCATCTTTGCAGGCGGCTATAAGCCCGGACAAGACAAATTATTTATTTTTTATTTCTAATGATGACGGAACTCATTCTTTTACAAGCAGTGAAGCTGAATTTACAAGATTGAAAAATATAAGAGATAATAAAAATAAGAAGTAAAAGTAGTATTGGAGGAAACTATGAGTGGAGTAGCATATGAATATATGGAACAATACCTAAGACAACTTATACCTGATAGTGCTGGAACATTAAAGGAATTAGAGGATTATGCTAAAGAGCATAAAGTTCCAATTATTCAAAAAGAAAGTGGAAAGTTTTTAGAGCTCATGGTATCCATAAAAAAACCAAAAAATATACTAGAGTTAGGAACAGCCATAGGATATTCCTCTATACTTATGGCCACAACTCTTCAAAACAATGTGCATATAGATACTATTGAGAGAGATGAAGAGATGGTAAGGCTGGCTAGAGAAAATATAAAAAAATATGAAATGGAAGGCAACATAAGTATTATTGAGGGTGATTGTTTAGAGATATTAAAAACTCTACAGGGAAAATATGATATTATATTTATGGATGCTGGTAAAGGACATTATAATCATTTTCTACCTTATTGTATGGCGTTGCTTTCTGATGAAGGTATAATAATTGCGGATAATGTTCTATTTAGAGGTATGGTTGCTTCTAGGGAGCTTCTAAAAAGAAGAAAGATTACTATAGTAAAGAGAATGAAGACTTATCTTCAAATGGTATCACAAAATGAAGAGTTAATAACTTCTGTGATACCTATGGGAGATGGCATTGCTGTAACAAAAAGGAGGAAAAGCTAAGTGAGAAAGCCAGAGATTTTAGCTCCAGCTGGAAACCTTGAAAAATTAAAGACAGCTATAGATTTTGGTGCTGATGCGGTTTACTTAGGAGGAAGCAAATTAAACTTAAGAGCTTTTGCGGACAATTTTACAAATGAGGAAATAAGAGAGGGAGTAAAATATGCCCATGATAGAAACAAAAGGGTTTATGTAACTTTAAACGTCTTTCCTCATAATTCTGATTTGGAAGGATTGGAGCAATACATAGTAGAATTAAAAAATTTAGGAGTAGATGCCCTTATAGTTTCTGATCCATCAATTATAATGACTATTAAGGAAGTAGCAGAGGACTTTGAAATCCATTTAAGTACTCAGGCGAATAATGTAAATTGGAAATCAGCCTTATTTTGGCATAAACAAGGAGTTAAAAGGATAGTCCTAGCTAGGGAACTAACTTTAAAAGAAATAAAAGAAATAAGAGAAAAGTTGCCTGAAGAGTGCGAGCTAGAAGCCTTTATTCATGGGGCAATGTGTATGGCCTATTCTGGGCGATGTCTTATTTCTAATTATATGACAGGAAGAGATGCTAATAGGGGAGCTTGCGCACAGGCTTGTAGATATAAATATTATCTAGTAGAAGAAAAAAGGCCTGGAGAATACTTTCCAATAATTGAGGATGAAAAGGGAACTTATATAATGAACTCAAAGGATTTATGTATGATAGATCATATAGACGAGGTCATTGAAAGTGGAGTATACTCATTAAAAATAGAGGGGCGAATGAAGAGCGCCTTTTACGTTGCATCTATAGTGAAGGCCTATAGAGAGGCTGTAGATAGCTATTTTAAGGATTCTAAAAATTATAAATTTAATCCAAAGTGGATGGATTACTTACTAAAAGTAAGTCATAGAAGTTATTATACTGGCTTTTATTATGGAAGAAGTTCTATGCAAATATATGAAACATCTTCATATGTGAGAGACTATGATATTGTAGGAGTGGTGAAATCCTATGATGAGGTCACGAAAGAAGCAGTAATTGAACAGAGAAATAGAGTGTTTGAAGGAGATAAGGTTGAAGTCTTAAGACCCTTAGGCGATATGTTTCATATTTCTTTAAATGATATGAAAGATCAAAAAGGAAATAAAATTGATGTTGCTCCTAGAGCTCAGATGATATTTAAAATTCATAGTGATAAAAGGCTTATACCTCAAGATATGTTAGTTAAAAGCAAGGAGGTAGATGAATGATGAGACGACCTGTACTAATAGGAATTACAGGAGGAACAGGATCAGGAAAGAGCACCATAGCTAAGGCTATATATAATAAATTTGATGAAGAATGCATAGCTATGATAGAGCACGATTCTTATTATAAAGATCAAAGCCATATGCCTTTTGAAGAAAGAATAAAGACAAATTATGATCATCCTTCTGCTTTTGATACAGAACTTATGTTAAATCATTTAAATGCTTTACTCCACGGAGAAAGCATAAATAAGCCAATCTATGACTTTGAAAAACATACACGAAAAGAAGAGACTATACTAGTTCAATCTAAAAATATAATAATAGTTGAAGGAATAATGATACTAGAAGATAAAAGAGTTAGAGATGCCTTAGATATAAAGATATATGTGGATACTGATGCTGACGTTAGAATAATAAGAAGATTAGTTAGAGATTATTTATCAAGAGGATATGGAGGAGAAGAAACCTTAAAGATGTGGCCATCTATAAAAAGAGGAGAAGATAGGAATATATTTGTATTTCAAGAAAATGCAGATGTAATGTTTAATTCTNNGCGAGGAAGAACTGTAGACTCAGTGATAGAACAATATTTGAATGTAGTTAGGCCCATGCACATGCAATTTGTAGAACCAACTAAAAGGTATGCGGATATAATAATACCTGAGGGTGGACACAATCAAGTTGCTATAGATATATTAGTTGCCAATATAAATCAAATATTACAAAGTAGATAGGAATAGAAACTCCTTTTTTTGGCTAGAATTAGCTAAGAAAAGGAGTGTTTTTTATGAAGAAGAATATAAAAATAGTTGCTACCACTTTTTTTTGTTTATTCTTAGCTTTAACAGCAAGAGTAGCATACATCCAATGTATTAATGGAGAAAAATTAAGCGTTATGGCAAAAGCTCAATATAGTCATAAAGGCAACATAAACGAGCTCAATTATATGATTTTAGATGACCAGGGCAAAAACTTACTTAAATATAATGAAAAATATAAAATAGTTATAGATACGGTGTCATTTAAGAGAAATAACAATGTAACTCCTATGGAAGAATTATATGCTTTTAATTATATTTTGAAAAACCACAATAAAGACTATGATGTAGTTAAAGATTTAAAAAGCCAGAAAGAAGGCAAGCTATATTATGAAGTAGATGAAGACACCTACAAAAATATAAGTGAATTAAAAGCCATAAGGGGCATTTATAGTTATAAATATAATTCCATAGATAAGAACAATAGCTGGAATATATGTAACATGCTAACAAATATAAAAAATAAAGATGGAGAACTAAAGGACAGGGACTCTTTAGAAGGCAGTATAAAAGAATACACTTCAAACAATGATGAACCAACTATATCCTTTTCAAAGGATAATTTAGGGGAAATAACAGAAGGAATATATAATATACCAAAAGATAATGTTAATATAAAAATGACTTTAAATAAGGACATGATTGAAAAGATTAATACTGTATTAGACAGTGATAAATATAAAAATTATGGACAAATAGGAGTAGCATTATGTGAAAGTACCACAGGAAAAGTAAAGGCTTTAACTCAAAAAGACGATAAAAAACCCAATATAATGCTAGGGTCTACCACTGAAAATGGATATAGTCCCGGATCTATATTTAAACTTATAGTATTAGAAGCGGCATTGAATGAAGGAATAGTATCTTTAGATGATCAATATACATGTACCTATAATCCAAAGTTTCCATGTAAAATTGGTCATGGAACTTTAACACTAGAACAAGGGTTAATACGATCTTGTAACAATACTTTTGTAGAAATAGGGAACAAATTAGGGGGAGAAAAGATAATAAAGTATGCAACAGATCAGGGATTCTTCACAAAAACATTGAATTTTTATGAAGACAATGAAGCAAAGGGAGATTACTTAGCATCAGATTTAAATAAGGGAGGTACTACTAATATATCAATAGGTCAAAATATGAGAATAGCACCAATTCAAGCCTTAGGAATGATTAACACAATAATAAATAAGGGAAACTATGTAAGACCATATATAATTAGCAGTTTAGAAGATAATTCTTTTAATACTATTAAAACATTTTCACCAGAAATAAAAAAAGAAGTCATAAAAGCCTCAGTAGCTTCTGCTATGAAAAGTGAACTGACTAAGGTGGTAAAAGATCCTAATGGTACAGGAAAAGGTGCTTATATAAAAGATCTAGATATGGGAGGGAAGACAGGTACAGCAACGAGGATGGAACCAAAGAAGGATTTAGAGGGAAACATAGTTAAGGATCAAAATGGAAATAATCTCATGGAAAAACACTATGACGGGTGGTTTGCAGGGTATTATAAATTTAAAGGCCAGACCTATTCCCTTGTAGTTTTTGTTGAGAACATAAAGGATGAAGAGGCTGGTGGTACTACTGCAGCTCCAATTTTTAAAGAAATTGTAGAAAAACTTATAGATAACAAATAATTTAAAACATGAAATAAGTAAACTTTTTCCATGGTAAACATATTATATAATAAGCATTATTAGGAGGAACATCAGGTGTTTATTGTTCAATATTTCTTAGATGTGGTTGGGACCATGGGAATTTTTGCTGGATATGTTACAGGGACCAACTCTTTTCCAAAGCCATTAGATGAAAAGGAAGAGGAGTACTACTTATTAAAACTCAAGGAAGGAGATCCTTCAGCAAAAACCATCCTTATAGAAAGAAATTTAAGATTAGTTGTACATATAGTAAAAAAATACTCCTATCCCGGAAGAGATATAGATGATTTAATATCTATTGGCACAGTAGGTCTTATAAAAGCTATAGATTCCTTTGATTATGAAAAGGGCACTAGACTAGCTACCTACGCAGCTAGGTGCATTGAAAATGAGATATTAATGCTTATAAGAAACAACAAAAAAAGTAAGGGAGAAGTTTTTTTACATGATCCCATAGGTATTGACAAAGAGGGGAATGAGATATCATTAATGGATGTGCTAAGCACTGAGGAAGATTCAATAGTGGAAATTGTAGAGAATAAAATTCAAATTAAGAAATTATATAAAAACATGAGCTCTTGCTTAACAGACAGAGAAAGAACAATAGTGGAGATGAGGTATGGACTTATAGATGGAAATTCTAAAACTCAAAGGGAGATAGCTAAAATACTGGAAATATCCAGATCCTATGTATCAAGGATTGAAAAAAGGGCTTTGAAAAAGCTATTTAAGGAGTTAAATGGGAAAAGCAAGATTTAAGGGGATATATGCTAAAGTTCTTTTATTATATAAATGTAAAAGGATTTTAGCATATTTTTGTAGAATAATATATAAAGTTAAAAGTACAATGGCGAATTAAAAAATATAATAAACATGAAGTGAAACTTAGTTTTAGGTGGAGTTTGGACTCCAACTGAAGGTTAGTTAAACTTATCTAGGGTCGTAGCTGCTGTTATCGGCAACCTAAAGAGGGTGAAGTGTTACAGCAGATAGACATCAGATAAATTTTGAGTTGCTATTAGTTATAAGGAAGGGGCTATAAAGTTGATATTACTTAATGAATTATTAGAACTTACTATAAATCAGAAGGCATCAGATTTACATTTAACTGTTGGAGTTCCACCAACTATAAGAATTAATGGGCGGTTAAAAGCTTTAGATTATGACAAAGTTACTCCAAAGGACACAGAGAACTATGCTAAAGAAATACTTAAAGATCCTAAGGAGTATGAGGAATATATAACAATGGGGGAAGCAGATACTTCTTATTCTATTCAAGGTCTTGGAAGATTCAGAGTGAATTTGTTTAAACAAAGAAATAGTACAGCTATAGCTCTTAGAGTTATATCAATTAAAGTTCCTACTTTAAAAGAATTAGGACATCCAGAAGTTTTAAAACAATTATGTGATAAACAAAGAGGCCTCATATTAGTAACAGGGCCAACAGGTAGTGGTAAAAGTACTACATTAGCAGCTATGATAAACGAAATAAACATGACTAGAGATGCTCATATAATCACTTTGGAAGATCCTATAGAATATTTACATAAGCACAATAAATGTATAATAAATCAAAGAGAGATAGGAAAAGACAGCAAAAGTTATAAAAACGCATTAAAGTCAATTTTAAGAGAAGACCCAGATGTGATTTTAGTAGGTGAGATGAGAGACTTAGAAACTATTTCTATTGCTATTACAGCAGCTGAAACAGGGCATTTAGTTTTGTCTAGTTTACACACTATAGGAGCTGCTAAAACCATTGATAGAATAGTTGATGTATTTCCACCTTATCAGCAACAGCAAATCAAGATACAGTTGTCAGCGGTTATACAGGGAATAATATCACAACAGTTAATACCCAAAGCTCATGAAAGGAATAGAGTAGCAGCTTTAGAGATAATGATTGCGACTCCAGCCCTTCAATCTATGATAAGAGAAGGAAAAACACATCAAATAGAGTCATCCATACAGACGGGAGGAAAGTATGGGATGAAAACTATGGATATGGCACTGGTAGAACTTTATAAAAATGATGTTATAGATGAAGAAAATTTATATACCTATGCTATTGATAAGGATATGGTATCAAGAATGGTTTTAATTTAATAATTAAAGCAATCCTAACGGGTTGCTTTAATTATTCTGTTACAATAGCAAATGTTATATTTTTCTTAAATTGTAGTATTTCAAAATTATTTGTGATACAATAATTTTGAATCAGGGGGGATCGTAATGTTTCGAGCTATAGTATCTATATTTACTAATGTAGTGCTTATTATTTCTATGTATTATATGATTTTATCAGTATTTGGTATAGTTAAAAGAAAAGATAAACATCAATTTGAACCACAAAAGAGCTTTGCTTTAGTAGTAGCAGCTCATAATGAAGAGGCTGTTATAGAAGGAATAGTAAAGAGTCTTCACAAGGTAGATTATCCTAAGGAATTATATGATATTTATGTTATTGCTGATAATTGTACAGACAATACTGCAAATATTGCTAGAAATGTAGGCGCTATAGTATATGAAAGATTTAATAAGGATTTAAGGGGTAAAGGATATGCCCTAGAGTGGATGTTTTCTAAATTATTTAAATTAGAAAAACAATATGATTCAGTGGTAGTATTAGATGCGGATAATTTAGTATCTAAAAATTTCTTGAAAGCTATGAATAACAAATTGTGTGAAGGTTATAAAGTAGTTCAAGGATACTTAGATAGTAAAAATCCAAAAGATACTTGGATAACTGGTTGTTATTCTATTTCTTTTTGGAGCAGCAACAGAATGTTTCAGCTATCAAGGAGCAACCTAGGATTGTCTAATCAATTAGGTGGTACAGGTTTCTGTATGGATATGGACATACTCAAGGACTTAGGATGGGGTGCTACTTGTCTTACTGAAGACTTAGAATTTACCTGCAAACTGGTTTTAAATGGATATAAAGTAGGATGGGCACATGATGCTGTAATATATGATGAAAAACCTTTAACCATGGCTCAGTCATGGGCACAACGTAGGAGATGGATGCAGGGATTTGCAGATGTAGCTAGTAGGTACTTTTTTAAACTTTTAAAAAGATCTATTAAAGAGTTTAGTTTTGTAGCTTTAGATTGTGCATTATATTCAATTCAGCCAATAGTAGTTATATTACTAGGAATAGCAACTGTAACTAATGTAATAAATTATATTGTTGATGCGCCTCAAATAATAGCTAGCGCTATAACAATGATACAAAGTGCTAACTGGACTATGATAAACATAGGTGTTGTATTAGGAATAGTTATACAGTTTGTGTATACGCCTTTTATATTAATTTTAGAAAAAAAATTGGATGTGAAAATATTTTTGTATTATCTATTATATTCTCTATATTTAATAACATGGCTACCTATATCTATACAGGGTATCATGAACAAGAAGAATAAGGAGTGGTCTCATACTGCTCATACTCGAAAGGTTAATATAGAGGATTTGGAAAAGGCCAATTAAAACATAATAAATTAGGAAAAGGGGAGAATCTTTAGTATTAGAGATTCTCTTATTTTTTTAGTTTTACTAATAAGAATAATAAGAGTTATAATATTCAGCCTATGGTTATTAAAAATATTATATATTTGGCATAATATTTTAAAAGGTATAAGAGGAAAATAAAATTTTTTGTTGAATATATAACATAATATGCAATGCTATCTGCAAAGGGGGTAGACAGATTTACATGAATAATGATTATATTGTGGGAATTGATATAGGTGCTTATAATATTCATGGAACCATTGGTAGGGCAGATAAGCAAGGTAAACTGAAAATTTTATCCAGTTGTTCTATCAAATCCTGTGGTATAAAAAAAGGAATGATTATAAGCATAGATGATGTTTCAGAATCAATAAGGACTTGTATTGCTAAGTTAGAAACCTTAGTAAATGTATACATAGATGAAATTTATGTAGGAATTCCAAGTGGATTGTGTAATTTAATTTCTTCATCAGGAATAGTAGTTATTGATAATGACCAGGGTGAAGTTACTTATGAGGATATAAAGAGAGTTTTGAAATCCTCCGGAAATATAAAGATTGCTAGAGATGAAAGAATTATTGATATCATACCAGAGTCATATTCAATAGATGATAAAAATAATATTAAAAACCCATTAAGTATGAAGGGAAGCAAGTTGGAAGTTATCACAAAGGTTGCTGTTGTGGATGATGGATATATTAGTGATATATATAAGGCAGCGGAGAAGTGTAGCATAAAGATAGTAGGGACCATGGCTCAAGCACAAGCTGCATCAACTATGATATTCACAGAAGATGATAAAAGTGAAACCATAGCTTTAGTTGACGTAGGTGGAGATAGTGCTAACATAGCTATATATAGTAAAGAAAAGCTTGCATATACAGGTAAAATACAAATAGGAGGAAATAGCATAACTAATGATATAGCTTATTTTACAAAATTATCATTAGGAGATAGTGAAATTATAAAGACAAAGGTTTATGAAAGTCATGGAGAATATGAAATTCTAGAATTTACAACTAGCCGTGGGGAAAGTATTCAATTAGACAGGGCCCAGGTTAATGATGTAATTAATGCTAGAGTAGAAGAAATTTTAAGGTTAATTATTGAAAAATTACGGTCAACAATATATTATGATGATATAAATAGCATTATATTATATGGTGGAGGATTGAGTAATTTTGCCTTTATAAATAATATGTGGAAGAGAATAAACCATAAATCACTGTTTATTATAAATAGTAGGACTATAAATTTACAAAATCCTTTAACAATTAATTCAATAGGTATTGTTAAATATGTGTATAATGAGTTAAAATTAAATAGTGAAGTCATTTTTTATGAGGATGAAATACCCTTAGATGATGATGAAAATATTTATAGTGAAGATGGAATTATAAAAAGAATAAAAGATTATTTTAGAAAATATTTCTAAAGAGGAGGAGTTACATTGTTAGATTTTGATGTTGAAATGCAACAATTTGCCAATATAAAGGTAATTGGATGTGGCGGTGGAGGAAATAATGCCGTTAATAGAATGATAATTGAGGGATTAAAAAATGTAGAGTTCATTGCTATAAATACAGACAAGCAGGCTCTTATGCTTTCCCATGCTACTCAAAAGATACAAATAGGAGACAAATTAACTAAGGGACTTGGAGCAGGAGCAAATCCTGAAATAGGACAAAAAGCTGCTGAAGAAAGTAAAGAAGAGATATCACAGGCAATAAAAGGTGCAGATATGGTATTTATAACTGCTGGAATGGGAGGTGGAACTGGTACAGGAGCTGCACCAGTGGTAGCTGAGATAGCTAAGTCAATGGGAGTTTTAACTGTAGGAGTAGTCACTAAGCCATTTCCATTTGAAGGACGAAAAAGAATGCTTCATGCAGAGTTAGGTATACGCAATTTAAAACAACGGGTTGATACATTAGTAACAATTCCTAATGAAAGACTTTTAACCATGGTTGATAAAAAGACTACTCTTTTAGAATCCTTTAAAATGGCAGATGATATTTTAAGACAAGGTGTTCAAGGTATTTCAGACCTTATAACTATACCAGGTCTTGTAAACTTAGACTTTGCTGATGTAAAAACTGTTATGCTAGACAAGGGATTGGCACATATGGGAGTAGGAAGAGGCAATGGAGATAATAGAGCTCAAGAGGCTGCTAAACAAGCTATTTCTAGTCCATTGCTAGAGACATCTATAGTGGGAGCTACAGGAGTACTTTTAAATGTTACTGGCGGAGCAGATTTGGGACTTTTAGAGATAACAGAAGCAGCAGAAATAGTTCAAGAGGCTGCAGATCCAGATGCTAATATAATTTTTGGAGCAGTTATTGATGAAAACCTTAAGGATGAAATAAGAATTACTGTAATTGCTACAGGTTTTGAAAAGGAAAAGGGTGAAAGGGAAAGAGAAATAGATGAAGTTAGACCAAGCTATACCCAGGAAGAGGTTGAAAGACCTAGAAGAGTAAAGAAGGAAGTTCTTGATGAGGTAGCTCCATCTCGTGATTTTAATGATGATGATCTAGAAATACCTGCATTTTTAAGAAAGCAAAGAAAATAAATATAGGAAATTCATAATAAAGGAAGATGTTATAGGACTAAATTTAATTTAGCGTCATAACATCTTCCTTTTTATATTATAAAATAAATGAAATATATCTTAAATTATAACAATCTTTGATTTAATTTTTAATGAAATTAATATCTAATCTTATTGGACATTGATTAAAATCCCAAAGAATTAGTATAGAATTTCACAGGTAAGACCTTTGTAAGGAACCAACATTATAAGAAAAATAAAAAAAGTTGTATTTACAAAAAAAGAAAGGAATAAATCAAATATGTAAAATTATGGAATAATAAAAAAACCTCTAGCTTTTCTAAAATGACAAAATTTTGAAAGCTATCGATATATAATATGTATTAAGGAGGAAATAATATGAAGGTATATATAGATGTGCTTTTAATAGAGAATCTTTTAGTTAATATATTTTTACTGTATATAACTAGTGAAACTATGATGATTAGGCCCAATATAAGTAAAATGATTCTTCCCTCTACTATAGCAACCATATATACATTATCTATATTCTTACCTAAAAGATATATGTTGAATTCTTTAGTGGTAAAAATTTCAATATGCATAATATTTGTATATATATATTTTAGAGTCAAAGATTTCAGGTTTGTGATAAAAAGTTCTTTGATATATATAGGATATTCTATGGTTTTAGCAGGATTATGCTTTTTTATAGATATGGAATTCAATAGTAAATCTCCTATAGAATACAACTTAATAGATTTTTCCTATAAATATATTATGATTGCCGTGATGATAATATACATGGTTGCTAAACGCATTTCATATTTCATAAAGGACAGAAAAATACTTAAAGAGTTTATATATAAGGTTCAAATAACAGGAGAGGGATGGACTAAAGAAATAAAAGCCTTTTTAGATACAGGAAATGAGCTCAGGGAACCGGTGACTAATCTGCCCGTCATAATAATAGAAGAACAAATTATAAAAAACATCATCTTTGATAAGGAAGAATGTTTTTATATTCCATATTCTTTGGTGGATGGCAGTGTAGGGCATATGAAAGGATTTAAAGTTAAAGAAATAAAAATATTTTATAGTGATAAGGATATAAAAACAAGGGAAGGCATAGTGTGTTTTTGTGAAAATAAATTAAGCTCAACCAATGAATATAATGGATTGCTTTCAAGAGGATTAATATGAGGGGGATTAGACAATGATTAAATTAAAGATTATGTTAAACAGAATTATTTCTAAACTGAAAATATTTTTTAATAAAGTATATTATATAGGTGGCAATGATGCTCTTCCTCCACCATTATCTAAAGATGAAGAAGAAAATCTAGTGGAGAAGCTTGTTGGAGGGAATAATGAGGTTAAGAGTACATTGATAGAGAGAAATTTAAGATTAGTAGTATATATAGCTAGAAAGTTTGAAAACACAGGGGTTTCTGTGGAAGATTTAACTTCTGTAGGAACTATAGGATTAATAAAAGCTGTTTCTACCTTTGACCCTGAGAAAAAAATAAAATTAGCTACTTATGCTTCAAGATGTATAGAAAATGAAATTTTGATGTATTTAAGAAGAAATAGCAAAATAAAGTCTGAAATATCATTTTATGAACCTTTAAATACTGATTGGGATGGTAATGAATTGTTACTATCAGACATATTAGGTACAGATAACGATGCTGTGTACAACTATATTGAAGATGAGGTAGATAAGCAATTATTATGTGTGGCCTTAAATAAACTGAGTGACAGAGAAAAGGAAATTGTCAGGTTAAGATTTGGTCTTCAAGGGGTAACGGAAAGAACTCAAAAAGAAGTAGCAGATATGCTAGGAATTTCTCAATCCTATATATCTAGATTAGAAAAAAGAATAATAACTCGTTTAAAAAAAGAAATAAACAAAATGTTATGAGCTTGGCATTAGTATAAAATTATAAGGTACAGGAGATACTCTTAATGGAATTACTCTGAAGGGATTGATTACTTATGATGATTAGCAAAGTAGAAATATGTGGAGTAAACACCTCGAAGTTGCCTGTATTAAAAGAAAAAGAGATGAGGGAACTTTTACTAGCCATGCAAAATGGTGATACAAAAGCCAGAGATACTTTTATTAAGGGTAACTTAAGACTAGTATTAAGTGTAATACAAAGATTTAATAATAGAGGAGAGAACGTAGATGATTTATTTCAGGTAGGATGTATAGGACTTATGAAATCCATAGATAATTTTGATTTAAGTCAGAATGTTAGATTTTCAACTTATGCAGTACCTATGATAATAGGGGAAATAAGAAGATACCTTAGGGATAATAATTCTATAAGGGTTAGTAGATCTCTAAGGGATATAGCCTATAGAGCATTGCTTGTAAGAGATAAACTCATAAATGAAAACAATAAAGAACCTACTGTATCAGAAATAGCAAAAGAATTAGAGCTTCCAAGAGAAGAAGTCGTCTTTGCTTTAGATGCAATACAAGATCCAGTGTCATTATTTGAACCTATATATCATGATGGAGGAGATGCCATATTTGTTATGGATCAAATTAGTGATAATAAAAGTTTAGATGAGAGTTGGCTTGAAAATATATCTATAAAAGAGGCAATGAAAAAATTAAATGATAGGGAAAAACTTATATTAAATTTAAGATTCTTTGGAGGAAGAACTCAGATGGAGGTGGCAGACGAAATAGGAATATCTCAAGCCCAGGTATCAAGGCTCGAAAAGACTGCTTTAAAACATATGAAAAAATACATATAAAGCTCTGATTATTCAAAGCTATAATTATGCATCAGGTCAAACTTATCTAGGTTCGCAGCTACTGTTATCTCCAACCTAAAGAGGGCGAAGTGTTACAACAAATAGATATCATATAAACTGTAAAGTTTAATATAACCTTCAAATAAGGTGTAAAACCTTATCTGAAGGTTATATTTCTTGCTAAAAGACTTTACAAGAGAGTACAAAAGTAATAAAAAATCTACAGTTAAAATAGGTATTTATATATATAAATACACATATATTTTTATGAGAACATTTAAAGGAGAGGTTACTGTGGATATAAATAGTATGCATTCATTAAATCATATAAAGACCATGGAAATAATAGATGTAAATATGGGAATAAAATTAGGCTACATAAAGGATTTAAAGGTAGATTGTGAAAAATCAAAAATCATAGCTATGCTATTGCCTGAGGAAAAGATATCATGGTTTGGGAAGGGAACCATGCGAGAAATACCATGGGAAAATGTTATAAAAATAGGAGTAGATGTTATATTGGTAAACTATATTAAAAATATTAATGAAGAACAATAGAAAATTGAAAGATATATAGTATAATATATCTATAATATTTACTATATAAGAAAAGAGTGTGAAGAAATGAAATGTCCATATTGTGCACATGATGAAAGTAAAGTCATAGATTCTAGATCTACAGAGGATGATATGGCAATTAGAAGAAGAAGAGAATGTTTAAAGTGTGGTAAAAGGTATACAACCTATGAAAAAATAGAAGACATACCTATATTAGTTGTAAAGAAAGATTTAACTAGAGAGAATTTTGATAAGGATAAAATCATAAATGGATTAATAAAAGCTTGCCAAAAAAGACCTATTTCCAGAAAACAAATTGAAGTTATAGCAACTGATATAGAAAAAATTCTAAGCAATAATATGGTGGCTGAAATAAAGTCAGAGGATATAGGGAAGATGATAATGGATAGGTTAAAGGATATAGATGAGGTCTCTTATGTAAGATTTGCATCGGTATATAGACAATTTAGAGATATAAATACTTTTATGGAGGAAATCAAAAATTTAATGTCTACTAAATAAGCCAAGCTATTAAATTAGTTTGGCTTATTCAATATAAAAAACTGGTTTTTGTTAAAAACAAGTTAAAAGCTTTTTATAAAAAATTTTAGAAGTAATATTAATGTTAAAATAAAGGAGATAAGATATGTTAAGAACCATATTAGATGGAGTAAAGGTAATAGAGATTGATTTAGGCGGAGCAAAGGCTGTATTTACCACAGGAGAAAATAATTTTGATTTAAACTTAAAAAAAGAAACCTTCAAGGAAAATATAAATAAATTAAAGGAATGGTATAAAGTTAAGGATATAATTTATTTAAAGCAAATTCATAGCACAAAAATATTTGATATGGACCTAAGAGAAGAAGAGGGGGATGGATTATATACATTTAAAGAAAATATAGCAATAGGTGTATTTACTGCAGACTGTGTTCCTATAATTTTGTATAGTGAAAGGTATAATTTTATCGCAGCAATACATAGTGGATGGAAAGGAACTTTAAACAATATATTTAAAAAAGCCATTGATGAATTTAAAACATTGGGTGGAAATATAGAAGATATGAAAGTTTTAATAGGACCACATAATAAAAGTTGCTGTTATGAGATAGGAGAAGAAGTAAAAGAACAGTTTCAAAATAATATTATGTTTAACAAAAAACATATATTTAAAGATAGAAATCTAGATATGAAACAATGCATAATAATAGAGGCATTAAAAGAAGCAATAAAAAAAGAAAATATAGTATCTTTGGATTTATGTACTTTTTGTAATAAAGATATAAGATTTCATTCATATAGAAGAGATGGAGAAAAAAGTGGAAGAATGATTTCTTTTATATATATGAAATAGTAACATAAGGGAGGATGAAGTAAGTGAAGGATGAAAAAATTTTAATTGTAGATGATGAAGAGCATATTTTAGAGCTTATCAAATTTAACCTAGAAAATGCGGGCTTTAAAACTATGACAGCTTCCAATGGTCAGGATGCATTAAAAGCTATTAGAGAAGAAAAACCTAGGTTAGTCCTTCTAGATATCATGTTACCAGGTATGGATGGATATGATGTTTGTAAAGAAATAAGAAAGGACAATGCCATATCTAATACTCCAGTAATAATGACTACCGCAAAGGGAGAGGAGCTAGATAAGATTTTAGGCTTAGAACTAGGGGCTGATGACTATATAACAAAGCCATTTTCAGTAAGAGAATTAGTAGCAAGAGTCAAGGCACTTCTTAGAAGAACCAATGTTACTTTCGTGGATCATACTTATAATTTTGGTAATATATCCATAGATTTTACTAAGCATGAGATTTTGAAAGATGGAGATAAATTAGATCTCACATTAAAAGAATTTGAACTTTTAGAGATTCTTGTGAAAAATAAAGGAAGAGTAATGACTAGAGACTTCTTATTAGACAAGATATGGGGATATGAATATATAGGGGAAACAAGAACTGTAGATGTTCATATCAGACATTTAAGACAAAAAATAGAGGATGATGATAAGAACCCTAAGTATGTAGAAACCGTTAGAGGAATTGGATATAGGTTTAATAATGGTGATTAACATGAAAAAGAAGATATTAATATCTATTTTAAGTACTATAATTATAAGTCTACTTATAGTGGGTAGTCTTTTTATGGTTATATTCAATTATCAATATATAGAGAATTCTAAACATGATCTTATGATGAATAATAAAATACTCATAGAAAATATTAATAGTAATAAAGAACTAAATAAAGTAAAATTAATAGATAATGTATATAAAAATTCCAAGATAAGAATTACCTATATGGAGAATGATGGGCAAGTCATTTTTGATAGTTTAAAAGATCCCAAGGAAATGAGTAGCCACAAAGATAGAAAAGAAATAATTGAAGCCAATGAAAAAGGAGATGGAAGTAGTATAAGATTTAGCGATACCATAGGTAAAAACATGGTATATTATGCTACTAAAATGGATAATGGGGGTATTGTTAGATCAGCTATAGAAATGGATAATGTATCTATACTAAAAAGTCCATTTGAAAAATATTACTTTGGAGCTGTATTATTAGTTATTTTTATGGCTATAATTTTCTCTTCTAAACTTAGTCATATAATAGTAAAACCAATTAAAGAATTACAGTTTGTAACTTCTAGGATTGCTAAAGGGGAACTTAATAGAAGAGTTAAAATTTCATCTAATGATGAGATTGGAAAGCTAGGAGATACCTTTAATGATATGGCAGATAAACTCCAGTCCACATTGCAAGACTTGACAGATAAGCAAAATAGATTGGAAGCTATATTAAAAAGCATGGATAGTGGAGTTGTGGCAGTGGACAAAAACCATAAAATAATCATGATGAATCCATATGCTAATGAGATATTTGGTATAAATCATGATATCATAGGGGAAAACCTTATGGATCATATAAGAGACTTTGAAATGGAAGGTATATTTGCTAATGATACAGATATTTGCAGAGAAATAAAGATTTTATGGCCTAAGGAGAGAATTTTGAGAATAAGAACCACAGATATAATAAGTGGGAATATACTAATAGGAACCGTTGCTGTGGTTCAAGATATTACAGATATAAAAAGATTAGAAAATATGAGGTCAGAGTTTGTAGCCAATGTATCCCATGAACTTAAAACCCCTCTTACCTCCATTAAAGGTTTTGCTGAAACTTTAAAATATGTTGAGGATGAAAAAAATAAAGACAAATTTTTAAACATAATAAATGATGAAGCTGAAAGGCTTACTAGGTTAATAGATGATATTTTGACTTTATCAAATATAGAACAGAGGAAGGAAGAAATATTTGAAAGAATTAATATAAAGGAAGAATTAAACAATATATGCTATTTAATGGGAACTAGTGCCTTGAAGAAAAATATTGATATAATAAACATTGGGAAAGAAGATATGTTTATCTATGGAAGTAAAGATAGATTTAAGCAAATGATGATAAACCTCATAGATAATGCTATAAAATACTCAGATAGGGATTCTAAAGTATGGGTAAGCTATGAGAAGAGCGGAGAGAAGGCTGTTGTAAAAGTTAAAGATGAGGGTGTAGGTATACCTGAGGAGCATATACCAAGACTATTTGAAAGATTTTACAGAGTTGATAAAGCCAGATCAAGGGCGGCAGGAGGAACAGGACTAGGTCTAGCAATTGTTAAGCATATAGTAATAGAGTTTAAAGGAGAAATAGATATAATTAGTAAACTAGGCAAAGGTAGTGAGTTCATAATAACCTTGCCCTTGGAATAGGCAGTATATTTATAATTTAATAGTAAATCATAAAAACCTTAGCTAACCTTAATTGGATAGGCAAGGTTTTTTTGTTTGTTTTAACGTATTGTTAAACTTAATTAGTGATAATTTTCAAAGATACTTAACCTAAGGTTAATATATGTTAACTTTCTTTAACTTTACAATAATATTGCCTTAACTCGTATAGTACATAATATAAATTGTAAACAATAAAGAATAAATAAAATTGTGGAGGAAATTTAAATGAATAAGAATATTAAAAGACTATGTGTTATGATAACTACTTTAGCTCTTGGAAGTACATTGCTAGCTTGTGGAAAAGAAGAAGCATCATCTTCAGAAAAGCTATCAGGAGAAATATTAGCAGTTGGGTCAACAGCATTAGCTCCTCTAGCAGAACAAGGAGCAAAAAAGTTTATGGATAAGTATCCAGATGTAACTGTAAATGTACAAGGTGGAGGTAGCGGTGTTGGAATAACCCAAGTTTCTCAAGGAAATGTACAAATTGGTAACTCTGATGTTGAATCTAAAACTAAGATAACAGATGAAGCTTTGCTTAAAGAATTAGTAGATACTAAGGTGTGTGGTATAGGATTTGCATTAGTTATGAATAAGGATATTACAGTAGATACTCTAACCGTAGAACAAATACAAAACATATTTACAGGAAACATAACTAACTGGAAAGAGGTTGGTGGAAAAGATCTTCCAATCCATGTGGTAAACAGACCAAAATCTTCAGGAACTAGAGCCACTTTCAAAAATACCATATTAAAAGACAAGGATGAAAAAGAAGGACTAGGACTAACCCAAGATTCTACATCAGCAGCAAAGAAAACTGTTCAAGAAACTAGCGGTGCCATATCCTATGTAGCTTTATCAAACCTAAGAAATGATAAGGAAAAGGAAGGGTTAAAGCTATTAAAAATTGATGGAGTAGAGCCAACTAAGGAAAATATAGTAGCTAAGAAATATCCATTCTGGGCCTATGAGTATATGATAACTAAAGGAGAGCCAAAAGCAGAAGTAAAAGTATTTATAGATTATATAAAAAGTGAAGAAAATAAAGAAACTATAATATCAGAAGGATATATTCCAATGAGCGATTTTAAATAATTTTAAATAGGCTGGCCATAGCCAGCCTATTTAAAGTGTATCAAGTGAAACTAATATTCAGTAAAGGTGGAAAGATATGAGCAAAAAAAATATTGCTTTAAAAATAAAAAATGAATATTTAGGAAGAACCTATGCCACCTTCTGTGGTTTATTGATTGTGGTATTAACTTTAGCTATTTTAATATTTGTATTTTCAAAGGGAATTTCAAGTATAGCAGATGGATCTATAAGCATTAGAGAGTTTTTATTCACTAAAAGCTGGGATCCATCTGGTGAACCAGCTAAGTTTGGAGCTCTTGTATTTATAGTAGGGTCTACCCTAGTATCTATAGGTGCTATAGTAATAAGTGCACCTATAGCCATAGCCCTAGCAATATTTATAAACTTTATTTCTAATAAACTAGGAGATAGGATAATTAAACCTGCACTAGAGCTTTTTGTAGGAATACCATCAGTGGTTTATGGTTGGATTGGAATAAGCTTCTTGGTTCCTCTTTTAAAAAATACAGTTGGTGGGTTAGGCTTTAGCCTTTTAGCGGGCATATTGGTTCTTAGTATAATGACATTACCAACTATAGCTAGTATAACATCAGATTCCTTGGCGGTGATACCACATGAATATGTGGAGGCATCCTATGGTTTAGGAGCTACAAGATGGCAAACCATAAGTAAAGTTATTTTACCTAGTGCTAGAAGTGGAATACTTACAGCAATAGTTTTAGGTATAGCTAGAGCTTTTGGAGAGGCTTTAGCAGTTCAGATGGTTATAGGAAACTCTGTGAAATTCCCTTCGAGTATTACAGATATAACATCAACTTTAACAGGAATACTAACCATGGAAATGGCAAACACTGCTACAGGCAGTCAGTGGAATAATGCTTTGTGGACATTAGCCTCATTATTACTTCTTATATCATTTATATTTATAATAATAATTAGATTTATTGGAAAAAGAGGTGAGGTTAAATAATGAATGCTAAAACCGTTGATAGGCTATGGACAATTATTCTCTATATCATTTCATTTATAGTAGTTGGTATATTGGCATTACTTATTGGTATAATTATATATAGAGGATGGGGATTTTTAGATATGAAGTTTCTTTTTGGAGCTCCTAAATTAGGAGAACCGGGGGGTGGAATCGGAAGACAACTATTTAATTCCTTCTATATGTTAGTGTTAACCTTAGCAATAAGCACGCCTTTAGGTATAGGAGCTGGTATTTATTTAGCTCAGTATGCTAAAGAAGGAAAATTTTTAAATATAATTAGATTATGTATAGAAACTATGGCTTCACTGCCATCCATTGTAGTAGGACTTTTTGGATTGTTGATTTTTGTAAACGGTACTGGTTTTGGATTCACACTAATAGGCGGAGCCTTAGCCATAACTATATTAAATCTACCATCCTTAACTAGGGTTAGTGAAGTAGCAATAAAAGATGCATCATTGAAATATAGTGAAGCCAGCTTAGGATTAGGTGCTACCAAATGGCAAACCATAGTAAAGGTAATATTGCCAGCAGCTTTTCCACAAATTTTAACGGGAATAATATTGGCAGCAGGAAGAATATTTGGAGAAGCAGCCGCCCTTTTATATACATCTGGAATGAGTGCTCCAGCTTTGAGACTTTCAGCTTCAATAACTAGTAAAGCAAATCCATTTAATATATTTAGACCAGCAGAGACATTGTCAGTATATATTTGGAAGCTAAATTCTGAAGCAAATCTTCCAGATGCAGCAGCTATAGCAAATAAATCTGCAGCTGTACTCATGATAATGGTTTTGCTATTTAATGNNCTAATGTATTGTCTAGAATGCTAAGTAAAAAATTATACGTGAAATATAGAGGCACTAAGTAGAGGAGGATGGATATGGAGATTATAAAAACAGAAAAATTGAATCTATATTATGGGAATACCCAAGCACTTAAAAACATAGATTTGACCATGGAAAAAAGTAAAGTTACGGCATTAATAGGACCTTCAGGTTGCGGAAAATCTACTTTCTTAAGAACAATAAATAGAATGAATGATCTTATTGATAATGTAAAAATAGAAGGAAAGGTATTGTTTGAAAATAAAGATATTTATGAAAAGGATTTTGATGTTATAGAATTAAGAAAAAGAATTGGTATGGTGTTTCAAAAACCCAATCCTTTTCAAATGTCTGTATATGATAATGTGGCCTATGGACCTAGAATTCATGGAATAAAAAAGAAAGAGGTTCTTGATGAAATAGTAGAAAAAAGCTTAAAGGGTGCAGCACTGTGGGATGAAGTTAGAGATAAGCTTAAAAAGAACGCTTATGGCTTATCTGGTGGGCAACAACAGAGACTATGTATTTCCAGAGTACTAGCTGTGGAACCTGAGGTGTTATTGATGGATGAACCTACTTCAGCCTTAGATCCTATATCCACTTTGAAAATAGAAGAACTTATGGATACATTAAAAAAGAATTATACTGTGGTTATAGTTACTCATAATATGCAACAAGCAGGAAGAATTTCAGACAACACTGTATTTTTTCTTAATGGAGAAATAGTAGAAAGTGGCAAAACTGAGGATATATTCTACAGACCAAAAGATAAAAGAACAGAAGATTATATAACGGGAAGATTTGGTTAAGAAGAAAGGGGTGTTTTTATGACAAGAGGATCTTTTGACTTAGAACTACACAAATTGCACAATGATTTATTAAGAATGAGTAGTATAGTGGAAAAACAAATATATTCATCTATAACTGCATTAGTAAATCAAGATGAGGAATTAGCAGATGAAGTTATAAGGGAGGATGATTTGGTAGATGACCTCCAAAGAGAAATTGAAGATAAGTGTATAAAACTAATCGCACGAGAACAACCGCTAGCTAAGGATTTAAGAAATATATTTACTACAACAAAAATAGTCACTGATCTAGAAAGAATGGCTGACCATGCAGTGGATATTGCGAAGATAGTTAAAAGATTGAAGGGACAAAAATATATAAAAGAACTTATAGATATACCTAGAATGTCAAAGTTGGTTCTTAATATGATTAAAAAATCTATAGATGCTTATATAGTCTCTAGTGTAGACTTGGCATATGAAACTTGTAAATTAGATGATGAGATAGATGCTATATATAAGGATATATTTACAGAGTTGCTAGAACTCATGAGTAAAGATGGAACTATAATACAACAATGTAGTCAATTTTTGTTTGTTTGCAAATTTCTAGAGCGTATAGCAGACCATACTACTAATATATGTGAATGGACAGTATATATGGTTACAGGAGATACTATAGATTTAAATGATTAATATAGTAATTTAAAACATCTTCATTGATATGAGAAGATGTTTTTTGTTTGCAAATTAAAAATAAATATAATTAAATATTATATTTATGGGGAAAATAATGCCATGAACATAGGATTATTTTATTTGACTAAGCTATATAATTAAGGTATTATAACATAATGATAGACTATGCTTGAGGTGTGATATAAATGAGTACAAAAATAAAGAGTATAAGCAAAGATTCAATTGGAGAAGAGGTAGGCCTTGAAATTGGAGATAAATTACTATCTATTAATAATGAAGAAGTAAAAGATATAATAGATTATAAGTTTTTAGTTTCCGATGACTATCTAGAAATTGAAGTAGAAAAACCTAGTGGAGAGGTCTGGATATATGAAATAGAAAAAGATTATGATGAAGATTTAGGCATAGATTTTGAAGATGGAATAATGGATAAAGCCAAAAGCTGCAGCAATAAATGCATATTTTGTTTTATAGATCAGTTACCTAAAGGAATGAGAAACACCTTATATTTTAAAGATGATGATTCCAGATTATCTTTTTTACAAGGAAATTTCGTAACGCTAACTAATATGAAAGAAGAAGATATTGATAGAATAATAAGATATAAAATAAGTCCAATAAATATATCAGTACATACTACCAATGGAGACCTTAGAAAGAAAAT
This sequence comes from Clostridium sp. UBA5530, assembly GCA_002423705.1. Lineage (GTDB taxonomy): Bacteria > Bacillota > Clostridia > Clostridiales > Clostridiaceae > Clostridium_X. Next base: position 7,899 of record DINW01000017.1, on the reverse strand, counting down.
GCTAAACAATAGATTTGCAGGTGATGTTTATGAAAGAATGAAAAAACTAGCTCATGCAGAGATATATATGAATGCTCAAGTGGTAATGTGCCCTTCTATAAATAATGGAGGGGAATTTATAAGAACTGTAGAGGATTTGTATAAGTTGTATCCCTATGTGGAAAATGTAGCAGCGGTACCTATAGGTATAACTAAATATAGAGAAGGTTTATATCCAGTAGAGACATACAATAAGGAAAAGGCTATTTTAGAAATCGAAAACATTAAGAAATTGCAGGAAAAATATATTAAAGAAATAGGATCGCCCTTTGTAAGGTTATCTGATGAATTTTATATAATGGCAGGAATAGATGTACCAGAAGATAAGTTTTATGGTGAATATGAACAGCTTGAAGATGGTATAGGAATGATAAGGATTTTAAGAAGGAATATTAAAGAATCTATTAAGGATTTAAATAAAAATCTAAAAAAATCCTTTACCTTTGCTACAGGAGCTTCTGCTTATGAAGAGATAGTAAAGGTTTCACAAGATATCATGAAAGAAAATGAAAATCTAAAATTGCAAGTAGAAAAAATAACTAACAATTTTTTCGGGGAAACTATAACTGTCAGTGGACTTATAACGGCTACAGATATAATAGACCAGTTAAAGAATAAAAAATTAGGAGAATATCTTATAATTCCTAAAAATATGTTAAGGGCTTATGAAGACGTATTTTTAGATGACATCACAATAAAGGAACTAGAGAGTAAATTAAATATAAAGGTTCTTGTATGTGATTATACTGGAGAGGATCTCATCGAACTTATAAATAGCACAGGGGAGGAAAAGAATTATGGCTAAACCAATTGTTGCCTTTGTAGGCAGACCAAACGTAGGTAAATCTACTTTATTCAATAGAATAGCTGGAAAAAGAATATCTATAGTAGAAGATACACCAGGAGTTACTAGAGATAGAGTTTATGCTGAAGGAGACTGGCTTAATTACAATTTTACAATGATAGATACAGGTGGTATAGAGCCAGAAAGTAGTGACATAATAGTTGCTCAAATGAGAAGGCAGGCTCAAATTGCCATTGAAACTTCAGATGTTATAGTATTTATAGTGGATGGTAAAGAGGGACTAACAGGTGCAGATCAGGAAGTTGCTCAAATGCTTAGAAAAAGCAAAAAACCAGTAGTACTAGTAGTAAATAAAGTAGATTCATTAAAAGAAGAAGATAATGCCTATGAATTTTATAATCTAGGTATAGGGGATCCTATAACCATTTCAGCTTCCCAAGGACTAGGACTTGGAGATATGCTAGATAGAGTTGTAGAAAACTTTAAAAGTATACCAGAAGACCATGAAGATGATGAGAATATTAAAATAGCTATGGTTGGGAAACCAAACGTAGGAAAATCTTCTTTAATAAATAAACTTTTAGGAGAAGATAGGGCTATAGTATCCAACATACCTGGCACTACAAGAGATGCTATTGATAGTTACCTTGAAACTGAATATGGTAAATTTACATTAATAGATACTGCCGGACTTAGAAGAAAAAGCAAAGTAAAGGAAGAAATAGAAAGATATAGCGTTATTAGAACTTTGGCTGCTATTGAAAGAAGTGACGTGTGTATTCTTATGGTAGATGCAGAGGAAGGTGTCACAGAGCAAGATGAAAAAATAATAGGATATGCACATGAACTTAATAAAGCTATTATGGTAATAGTGAATAAATGGGACTTAATAGAGAAAGATGATAAGACTTTAGATAAATATAAAAAAGATATTCAGATAAAACTTAATTTTATAGGATATGCACCATATTTATTTATATCAGCTAAAACAGGTCAAAGGGTTCAAAAGGTGTTATCTATGGCAAAGGAATGCTATGATAATTATAATAAAAGAATTTCTACAGGTATATTAAATGATGTTATAAGTAAAGCTGTACTTATGAAGGAGCCACCTATCGTAGCCTTAAAGAGACTTAAAATATATTATGTGACTCAAATAGGAACAAAACCTCCCACTTTTATATTTTTTGTAAATGATTCTCAAGCTTTACACTTTTCTTATGAACGATATTTAGAAAATCAATTAAGAAGTAGTTTTGACTTTAAAGGAACTGGAATAAAAATAGAGTTTAGAGAAAGGAAGGAGTAGATATGATTAAAGTGGCATTTCTAGGTGGGGGAAGCTTTGCCACAGCTTTAAGCCATCTATTATCTAAAAAAGGATACAAAACTGTTATTTGGGCTAGAAATATAGATGTAGTAAAGGACATAAATACAAATAAAAAAAACACAAAGTATCTACCTAATGTAACCTTAGAAGGAGATATTTCAGCTACTACTGATATGTGTGAGGCATTGAAGGATGCAACATATGTAATTATAGCTGTATCTTCTCATAGCATAAGAGAAGTAGCTAAAAAAGCAAGTCCATACATAAAAAAGGACGCAAGGGTTATTAATGTAGCTAAGGGCATAGAAGAGGGAAGCTACAAGCTATTGACAGAGGTAATAGAAGAGGAGTTGCCAAACAATCCAGTAGCAGTTTTGTCTGGGCCTAGTCACGCCGAAGAGGTTGGAGATGAAATACCTACAACGGTGGTGGCATCTGCTAAGAATATGACTTTAGCAGAGGAAATACAGGATCTTTTTATGACCTCTTATTTTAGAGTATATACCAATGATGATTTGGTAGGAGTAGAAATAGGTGGAGCTATAAAAAATATAATAGCCTTTGCTGCAGGAATATGTGATGGCATTGGATATGGAGATAATGCTAAAGCTGCTCTTATGACTAGAGGAATGAGTGAAATTATAAGGGCTGGAGAGGCTCTAGGTGGAAATAAAGAAACCTTTTTTGGACTTACGGGTATGGGAGATTTGATAGTTACATGTACATCCATCCATAGTAGAAATAGAAGGGCGGGAATACTAATAGGAAAGGGGAAATCCTTAGAGGAAGCTACTAAAGAAGTTGGCATGGTAGTAGAGGGAGTTAAGGCATGTAAGGCCTTCTATCATCTGAATGAAGAAAAAAATATTTCTATGCCTATAACTAATTCTCTATATGAGGTGCTTTTCCATGGTAAAAATCCTGAAACCGCAGTTATGGAACTTATGATGAGAGATAGAAAAAGAGAACAATTTTAATATAAGCTAACCTTGGAATATAAACATAAGCTAATATTCCAAGGTTAGTTTTGTTTTATATTATAATTTAAAAAAAGTAATAATTTTATAATAACTCAAATATATATATAGTGTTAATATTGTATATTTGGGAGGGTCGGACTTGGAAAATTTCAACATATATAAAGATATAGCGGAAAGAACCCAAGGAGATATTTATGTAGGTGTGGTTGGTCCTGTTAGAACAGGAAAGTCTACTTTCATAAAAAGATTTATGGACATGATGGTTATACCTAAGATAGAGAATGGATATAAACAGCAAAGAGCTAAGGATGAATTACCTCAAAGTGGGTCTGGAAAAAGTATTCATACTACAGAGCCCAAGTTTGTTCCAAATGAAGCTATAGAGATTTCTTTAGAAGATGGTATCAAATTTAAAGTTAGAATGGTAGACTGTGTTGGGTATATAGTTAAGGGAGCTTTAGGTTATACTGAGGGTAGTGATGCAAAAATGGTTACTACACCATGGTATGATTATGAAATCCCCTTTGAAGATGCAGCAGAGATTGGAACAAGAAAGGTTATTACAGAGCATTCTACCATAGGATTAGTAGTAACAACTGACGGATCAATAACTGACATTCCAAGAGAAGAGTACTTAGAGGCTGAAGAGAGAGTTATAAGTGAGCTTAAGGCTATAAACAAGCCCTTCTTAGTAGTTTTAAATTCAGCTCATATGTATGCTCCTGAAACTCAACAATTAAGAAGAGAATTAGAAGAAAAATATGATGTAACTGTTCAGGTGATGGATGTACTTAATATGAAGGAAGAGGATGTAATAAACCTATTCCAAAAAGTATTAAAAGAATTCCCAATAAAAGAAATAAATATAGATATGCCTGAATGGATAGAAAAATTAGAGTCAACTCATTGGTTAAAAACTAATTTCCTCGGACTTATTAAAAACATGTGTAAAAATGTTTTTAAAGTTAGGGATATAAAAAAATCTTTAGAAGGCTTTAGAGAGGAGGATTTTTTAGGTGACACTTCCATAACAGATATGAATATGGGAGAAGGAGTAGCCAGGATATCCATGAATCCTAAGAGTGGAATATATTATCAAATTCTAAGCGAAATCTGCGATTGTAATATAAGAGGAGAGAATGATCTTTTATCAATAATCCAAGATCTTCACAATGCTAAAATAGAATATGATAAAGTAGCAGAGGCTCTAAAGGATGTAAAGGATACAGGCTATGGTTTAGTAGCACCTCAGTTATCAGAAATGAAATTCGAAAAGCCAGAAATAATAAATCGAGGCAATGGATATGGACTTAAACTTAAGGCATCAGCACCATCTTTGCATTTTATAAAGGCAGATATTCAGACAGAAATTGCTCCAATCATGGGAAGTGAAAAGGAAACAGAAGAGTTTGTGAAAAATCTTCTTGACCAATTTGAAAGTGACCCATCTAAGATGTGGCAAAGCAATATGTTTGGGAAGTCTTTAGAAATGCTGGTAAAAGAAGGGCTTCAAAGTAAGCTATATAAAATGCCAGAAGATGTACAGGTAAAGATTCAAAGAACTCTTCAAAAGATTATAAATGAAGGCAATGGCGGTTTGATTTGTATAATCTTATAAAGTAAAATAAATCCCTCAAGAATTATAAACTTTGAGGGATTTGAAATTTTATCAAGCTGAATATTAGTTGATGTTATCTCCAGGATAAATAGGGTAGAGTATTACATCAGGTAGTGTGAGATAAAACTTGCAGTACAACTGTAATATAACCTTGATTTTTCTAATAGGTCATATTATAATAGTGATGTAATTAAAGAAATATCTGGGTATAGCGCAGATGGTAGCGCGCTAGAATGGGGTTCTAGAAGTCGCTGGTTCAAATCCAGTTACCCAGACCATTGAAAATTAATAAAAAAGTACGGGATTTAATTTGAGATTTCCCGTACTTTTTCATTTGTACATAACAAGATATAACTTTAAAAATATAGTATATTTATATATAATACAAATTAAATGGTTTATATAAAGGATTGTAGCAGTATATTAGGAGGAACGGGATGAAAGAAAAGCTAAAAGTATGGAAAAAGTTTTTTCATGGTGTAGTCATAGAAAAACATGGTGGGGAAGTGAGACAACGTAACTATGATAATTTAAAAATATTCTCTTTTTTAGGCCTTGTAACAATGTGCTTTACCACGATTTTTGGACATTTAATGCGAGAAGTTGTAACCTTTAATACAGAATTTTCAATTATGTTGGCATATTTTATTCTTATGAATATCATCACACTATGTATAAAAAGTCATACAAAGTATATTACACTTATATTTTATATATGGATTACACCTTTAATGATTATAAGTATTTTAATGGGAACATTCCTTGATCCCACACAACCATCAATTACTATTATGGTATTTCTATGTATATTACCACTGTTTATTTTAGATAAGCCATGGCGAATTGTTACTTATATTAGCATAAACTCTATTATATATGTAGTATGTTGTTTTATTGCAAAAAATAAAATTATGTTTGTAGAAGATATGATTGATTTGGTATTGTTTTCAGTTCTCAGTATAGGGATAAACTGTATGATTCTAAGGGATAGGATGAATAATGTACAATATGTGATGAGGATGAAGTATATTTCGGAAATAGATGCATTAACAAAAATATACAATCGAGGTGCAGGGGAAGAAAAGACTAAAAGGCTAATAGAGAATGAGGAAAGAGGTATGCTTATGATACTGGATGTAGACAACTTCAAATCTATTAATGATCAATATGGTCATGATATGGGAGATAAGGTTATAAAAGCTATTGCTAATAAACTAAAAAGAACTTTTATAGATGATGATATTGTAATGAGGCTTGGTGGTGATGAATTTGCTATTTACTCGTTAAACATTAAAGATCTTAATGATGCAAATGTTTATGTTAAGAAGTTGTTTGAGGAAATTCACAGTCTTTCTTTTTCTGAAATGCCAGATTATAAGGTTACAATTAGTCTTGGGGGTACAATTATTTTTCCTAAAGAAAAAAAATCCTTTGAAGAACTTTATCATGAAAGCGATAAAGCCTTATATGATGCTAAGAAAAATGGTAAAGGAATATATGCTTTTTTCAACAATAAAATATAAGATTTTACAAGTATTTAGCCTGTTTAATTGAGAGGAGGATTAGAAAAATATCCCCAAATCCTATAAAAATATTTGCAAGTTGCGTAGTATATAATTTATTCAATAAGAAAGGGAAAGAGATAGTATGGATTATGAAGAGATGTTATTATTAATAGAAAAAATAACACCACATGGTAAAGACTATGTTAAAGAAGGACTTAGGAATAATAACGCAGATATATTATATTCTCTTAACAATGAAGAAAATAAGGGAGTATTTGTAAAGGTGGATAACCAAGATTGCTGTATATTTTATGCAGTTTTTTTGAATGAAAATCATATAGATGAAATTATGAAAATTATAGAAAACAAAACTAGGGAGTATCTTATAAAGGAAAACTCTAAAGAAATATGTTTTAATGTATATGGAGAAAATATTAAGATAATTAAATTGGTAAAGAAGCTAGGATTTAAAACGGATATGGTAGGGTATCATCTCCAGTTCGTGGGCAAAGAAATCCCTGAATTAAATAGATGTAATCTTAAGGAAAGAGGGTTTGAAGATAGTGAACTAAAAAAGTTTATTGACTTGTTTGATGGTGCTTACTATAAATTAAACCTAGACAATGGATGGAAAGTAAACAGCAATTCAGAAAATGAAAAGCAATTTTGTGAAGAGCTTAAGGAGTTAAATAAACATAATAAAATACATTCATTTTGGATAGATAAAAATCTTATAGGAGCATATATAATAGAAAAGAACTATATAGCTGATATTGTTGTTAATCCATTATTTCAAAATAGAGGCTATGGGAGTTATATTCTTAAACATTGCATTATATATATGGTTTTAGAAAGACATGTAGAAAATATAAGATTGAGAGTTGCAAAATCTAATGTTGGTGCAAAAGAGTTGTATGAAAGAAACAACTTTGTTCAAATTGCTTCCTTTGCGGAACATACTTATATATAAAGTGAAACTTAGTTTCAGGTGCAGTGTTATAGCAGGTTAGATATCAGATAAATATATTGCCTTATACTAAAACACCACAATTCAAATGTAGAAAAATAGTATAAAATAGGGTTAATAAAAAATAGAAAAATCACCTCTTAAAAAAAGGATTTTATTTGTAATATATAGAATTAATATAGTAACGGGGTGATATTATGAATATAAAATTAGAAGAAACTCAAATATTAAACATATTGACTGCTATAAGAAGCGAGCTTATAAATTCTAAAATTTATTATGAGAATTATACTAATGAGGAAAATAGAATAGGAGTAACTTCACCAGAAGAATGGACACAGATATACAATAGCATTTTAAATCAAGCACACCAAGAAGATAAACTTACTTTATTAGAACTTATCAAGTAAAACTTAGTTTCAGGTGGAGTTTGGACTCCAACTGAAGGTTAGTTGAACTTATCTAGGGTCGTAGCTGTTGTTGTCTCCAAACTAACCAGGGTGAAATGTTACAGCAGGTAGACTCAGATAAAATCCAATGAAGATACTATGAAAGCATAAGAATCAGTAACTTAATACAATTAAAAATGTAAATATGCCCTAATGTAAGGCTATGGATTGTTCCATGGCTTTATTGTTTTTAGAAAACCCCTGGT
>DINW01000057.1 GCA_002423705.1 Clostridium sp. UBA5530 | reverse complement strand
TTCTAAAAACAAAAAAGAAGCTGAATTGCAGCTTCCTTCTAAATTCTAATAATTTTCAGCTCTCACTTCAAAGTATGCCTTTGGATGATCACAGATTGGACACTTTTCTGGTGCTTCTTCACCTTCATAAATGAATCCACAGTTTCCACACTTCCAAACCACTTTTTCATCTTTCTTAAAAACTGCATCTTCCTTCAAGTTTTTCAAAAGCTGAAGATATCTTTCCTCATGTTCTTTTTCTATTTTAGCTACTCCTTCAAATAAGAAAGCTATTTGGGTGAACCCCTCTTCTTTTGCTTCCTCTGCAAATTTCTTATACATGTCAGTCCACTCATAGTTTTCCCCTGCTGCTGCATCCTTTAAGTTTTCATCAGTTGATTGAATTCCATCGTGCAATAATTTGAACCAAATTTTTGCATGTTCCTTTTCATTATTAGCTGTTTCTTCAAAAAGGTTGGCAATTTGAACTAAACCTTCTTTTTTTGCCTTTGATGCATAATAAGTGTATTTATTTCTAGCTTGAGATTCTCCTGCAAAAGCAGCCATTAAATTGCTTTCAGTTTTTGTTCCTTTTAAATTCATTTCCATCCTCCTTAAATTACATTTAATTATTAAAAATATTAATCATTTGTATCTAATAATTATTATCTTTACATATAGTATAATTTTCCTGTGGCTCTTTGTCAACATATTCTATTAATTTGACAAAATTTTATTTATATTTTAACTATATGATTTTTTATTTTTGTATATTATAATAAAATATATAATTCTATTAAGTTTCCCTTCGTACTATATTGATAATTTTTTGTTTTAGGTGGTGTAAATATTGGATATAGATAAAATACTTCACTTAGCTGTTTATGCTGGAGAAATAATGCTAGAAAGTGGTGGAGAGGTTTTTAGAACTGAGGAAACCATAGTACGTATCTGTAGTGCCTATGGAGTAAAGGATACAGAAAGTTTAGTCCTTCCCACAGGAATAATGGTATCAATTCATTCTAACTATTCACAGACTCATACTTATGTAAAAAGGGTAAAATCTACGGGTTGGAATTTAGAAAAAGTTTGTCAAATAAATACTCTATCTAGGAATTTGGCTGTAACAGCTTATACTTTAGATGAATTAGAAAATGAATTAAACAAAATAAATTCTATAAGTTTATACAAAGATATAACTAAGCTCTTTTCCGCGGCTTTAGCTGCTTCTTGCTTCTCTATACTTTTTGGAAGTACTTTTAGAGATTTTATATGTACTTTCTTTATAGGTATAATTCTAAGATCTTTAGCTATAACCTGCGGTAAAATGAACTTAAATCAATATTTTGTAAATGCTTTAAGTGGTGTTTTAGGGGCCATCATGGCCATAACTGCCATAGATTTAGGTCTTGGTGATAATGTTGATACCATAACTATTGGGGCTATAATGCTTTTAGTTCCGGGTTTATTAATAACAAATGCTATAAGAGATACTATGCACGGTGATCTTGTGGCAGGTCTCACCCGTGGAGCTGAAGCCTTTCTAATTGCTATATCTATAGCTTTAGGAACAGGGGCAGTATTTTTATTCAAACTCAATGTAATGGGTGGTATGTAATTATTTACTTGATAATAGAGGTGTATATATATGTTAAAAGAAAGTTTAGCCGCTGCTTTTGGAGTTTTGGGCATAGGAGTTCTCTTTAATATAAGGGGTAAAAATTTATTTTTTTCTTGTGTAGGCGGAGGCATTAGTTGGTTATTTTATAAACTTTTTATGAGTTTCGGGGTCTCTACAATACCAGCATTATTCTTTGCGTCTATAATTATAAGTGCTTATTCTGAAATATGTGCAAGAAAATTTAAAACCCCCGTAACAGTATTTTTAACAGGCTCTCTTATTCCATTAGTGCCTGGAGGAGCCATGTATTATACCATGTATGAAGCCATACAAGGAGACCCTTATAATACTTGGTCTATGATTCTTACAACTTTAGGTTCTGCTGCCATTTTAGCCTTTGGGGTTATAGTGGTATCTACTGTAATTAAAGTCATAAAGTTTTTAAAAGAAAATAAGAGACTAAGGGTTTAACTCTACCCTTAAGTCTCTTTCTTTGTTATAGTAAATTATTTTTGACCCCTATCCTTTTTACTTCCATTATCTTATTATAACCATAACTACCTATAAGATATATGATGTATCCTGAGAAAATAGCCATCAAACACATTAATGGATAAGAATATCTGCTAAATGGACAATATGGCAAGTATGCTAAATTTATTATTAACATAGAAAGAAATATTGTGCTTTTTCCCATATTTTTATCTTTTCTTACAAAATAAACCAATATTCCTAAGATGCCTGTTATTAACATTGTCATATGTTCTATATCTATAATTTTGGCCGCCTGTCCACCTCTCCAATAGAAGGCATCCTTCCAAAAAACCACGGTTTTTCCTATAGTATACCACCAGATATACCTTCCTGGTTCTTCCTTCCCATATTTCTTCAATCTTTCCATTCCCATTTTTATCTCTTTTTCATTATCTTCTATGAAATCTTCACTTGATTCATGAGGTACTCCAAGGCCCATAGATTCATCATAATTTGGAAATGTGCCTTGCAAAAATGGATTGCCACTGGATTTAGTAAATAAAATAAATCTATCAAAGTTTACATAATTTCTTATCCACCAGGGACTCATAACAGTGCAAAATACTAAAAATACGGTTAATGTATATTTGATCATATCCTTTATATCATATTTTTCTTTTATCCAAAGAATTATTATTACTAATGGATATACTGCTACTGTTGGCCTAAATAAACAATCAACAGCCCAAACAATTCCCGCTATTATATAATACTTCATCTTTTTCTCTTTTATAGCTTTCATGGTAAGATAAATCAGTAGCAAAAATAAAAATTTAAATATAGTTTCCATAAGTATGAGACTTGTCACATAAATTTCCACTATATACAATGCATCTATTATACATGCTATAATTGCAACTTTCTCATTAAAAGCTTTTTTTGCTATAAGAAATATTAAATACAAGCTAAAACTTTGTACTATAACTTGAAAAACCCTAAAAGCCACTAATCCTTGTACCTTTCCAAATATTTTTGTAATGATAGCTAGTACATATGTAAGACCTGGCATTATATATACCGTAGGATCTTCTGTATTTTCATAAGTGACAATGCCCTTTTCATTTAATGTCCATGCACTTCTTACATATTTTACATCATCATTATCAAACTCCTGTAAGCTTCCTAATAAGTTGCTATCTCCCCATTTTAATACTGTTATCAATGATATTATTGCAAATAAACCTATTATAATTAAGACGTAAAATCTTACATCCTTTTTTCTGTTCCTAAATATTCTCATGTGTATACCTCTCTAATACTTTATTAAAATTTAACTTCTACCCATTATAAATGCTCCAATAATTATAAATCCTATTCCTATAAATTTGCTAACAGTAATCTTCTCATTAAATAATAAAATTCCCGCTAAAGCTCCTAGTACATAACAAAGACTTTGAAGGGGATAGACTTTACTAAGGTCATTTTTAGATAGTATATATAGCCACACTGCTGTAGCTATTACATAAATAAACCCTCCTCCTAAAATGTAAGGATTAAAGATAGCATTTACTACTCCCTTAAAAGTAAAGGTAAAGTTCAGCTTTCCTACGCCTAACTTCCAAAGAACTTGTCCTGTTACTAACAACAATATGTTAACTAATAATAATANNATAATATATAACTCATATGTTCTTTTTCTCCTCCAGGCACTGCCACATCACAGCTGTTTCCTGTATAAGTCTAGTCAATGCCTTCTTTGTTTTTATAATCTCAGGTATCATATAAAATATTAATATGCTTTGTAATATAACTACTACAATCAGTATCTTCACTTTCCTATCCCCCCATTAAAAACTATGCTATAGATTTATTTAATGCTATATGCACTGTAGCTATAGTAACTTTTATCATATAGTAAACTGCCCTTATTGGCGTTATTGATGATTTTCCTCCTTTTCTTTGCTCCATTGTTACTCCTACTTCTTTTACTTTTAGTCCCTTTTTATTTGCATAAACGATGGTTTCAACCTCTGGGTAGTCCTTAGGATAATACTGTGCAAAAATCTTTATTCCTTCCTTATCCACTAACCTATATCCTGAGGTTGTATCATAATAATTATTGTGACATAAAATGGATACTATCTTTGAAAAGTATCTTATGCCCGCTCCTCTGAACACACTAGGTTTATAGCCCGTTTCCTCCACAAACCTTGACCCTATAACCATATTGTAATGGCCTTCACTCATAGCCCCTATTAATTTTTCTAAATCTTTTGGATTATGTTGTCCATCTCCATCTATCTGTACTGCCATATCATAATCATTATGTAAAGCATAGATGTATCCACTTTGAACGGCTCCCCCAATACCTATATTAGTTTTTAGATTTACTACCCTTGCTCCAGCCCTTACAGCTTCCTTATAAGTATCATCCTTTGATCCATCATTTACTACTAACACATCTACCAAGGGATTGCTTAATTTTATAGAGTTCACTACAGAATATATATTTTCTTCTTCATTATATGCTGGAACTATGATAAGACATTTCATAAAACTTCTCCTCTCATCACGATTTTATTCTTTGTTACTATTATTCCTTGTCACAGCTCTAGATTATGCGAAACATTCTTCATCTAGAACCAAAGAGCATTTGAACCTTATGCTAATTATAACATAAATTTGAAATACTAGTATAGTATTACATGTAACCTATTTCTATGATTTTCTTTACTTTTTTAAATAAAAATTTCACTTATTTGGTTACAAATTAATTATACGGCTAATATTTTACAAACTCTTTCTTATATTCATTACAACTTTCTTAAGATTTTTAAAGGTTTTTCAACATTATTATTTATACTTATTTTTTTCTTTACAAAGTCTCCAATAACCTTAGCTGAAAATATCATCATTAGAGGCATTAACGGATAGGAATATCTGCAAAATGTAAAATATGGTAGATACACTAGATTCATTAATAATATTGTTAATAGTATCATCGTTACATTTGTATTCTTANNTTCCGCCGCAGAGAATGAGGGGGAAGACATCAGATGAACTTTATGCCGCTGATTATTTTACTGGTTCTTTTTTGCCATAGGTCTTTAATCTCTCAACTCCCATATGAAAGTTTTTCTCATTACTATCAATTAAACCTACGCCCTCTTCATAAGATACACCCATTCCTCCACTTTCATCATAATTTAAAAAGGTACCCTGCAAAAATGGTTTGCCGCTTGACTTAGTAAATGGTATGAATTCATTGAATTCCCTATAATTTCTTATCCACCATGGACCCATTACTATACAAAATATTAAAAACACAACAGATGTGTATTTAATCATATCTTTTATATCATACTTATTCTTTATCCAAGCTATTATTATAATAAGGGGGTATACCGCTATAGTTGGTCTAAGCATAGACCCTAATGCCCATACAATACCAGCCTCTACGTAGTATTTCATTGTATTTTTTTCAACAGCCATAATGCTTAGATAAACCAAAAGCAAAAATAGAAATTTAAACATTGTTTCCATTAATACTAAACTAGTTACATAGGTTTCAACTATATAAAGGGCATCTAAAAAACAGGCTATTAAAGCTACCTTACTATTAAAAACTTTCTTTGCCACTAAAAACAATATATATATGCTTAAAGATTGAAGTCCTACTTGAAAAATTCTAAAGGCCACAAGGCCCTGGATTTTACCGAAAATCAGCGTAAATAAAGCTAAAACATAGGTAAGACCTGGCATTATAAATACAGTAGGTTCCATGGTATTCTCATAAGTGACTACCCCTTTTTCTACCAATATCCATGCACTTCTTATATAATTCACATCATCATTATCAAAGGTTTCTAGACTTCCTAAAAGTGTACTATTTCCCCATGATAGTACTGTTATCAAAGATACTGAAAAAAATATTACTATTATCATAATTAAATATTTTTTTATATATTTCTCATTTATAAAAGTCATATTATAATCTCCCATATGAATTTTCAATATATTACTCATTACATAAATATATCATATTTTACTTTTATTTCATATAGATTCTCAATTTTTTATCTGCTGTTATCTCCACTCTCTTTAGGTGGAGATAACAGTAGCTAGGACCCTAGATAAGTTCAACCAATATTGGGGTGAAACCAAAAGTAAGTTTCACTTTATATACTCATAATCACTATGAATTCTCTCTTATTTTTATGAATACTTTAAACTTATCCATATTTATTTCCGCCCATATTTTTCCTTGATGAAGTTCTAGTATATCTTTAGCAATAGCTAACCCTAGACCAGAACCAGCTACCTTAGAATTTCTTGATTGATCTCCCCTATAGAATCTTTCAAATATTTTTGATGTATCTTTAATTTCACCTTCAGTGCAATAATTTTCAAAGGTAATGATTATATCTTCCTTCTCTTCACAGACTACTATATCTATAGTTGTATTTTCTTTACCATATTTAATTCCATTGCCAATGATGTTTTCAAAAACCCTTGCTATTTTTTGTGAATCTATGTTTGCCATAATTTTAGATTTATTAAAGTTTTTATTAAATGTCATATTTTTATTTTTAGCTTCCATAAACAGTTCCCCTATACTTTGTTCTATTACTTCCACTATATTCACAAGACTCTTATTCAATTTTATCTGTCCACATTCTAGCTTAGAATATTCAAAAAGATCTTCTAGTAAATTCTTTAATCTATAGGCCTTTTGCAGGGAAATTTTTATATACTTATCTTTATTTTTATCATCAATGGTCTTATTATCTAACAACTGAATATAACCTATAAGAGATGTTAATGGAGTTCTTAAATCATGGGAAACATTGGTTATCAATTCAGTTTTAAACCTTTCCTCTGCCTTATCCTTCTCTATGTTTTCCTCTAGTTTCTTTGCCATATCATTCATGGCATTAGCTAAAGTTTGGAGTTCATCTTTTCCTTTTTCATCAATTCTAAATTTCAAATTTCCTTGGGAAAATTCTTTAGATCCTTGTACTATCTTTTTTATATACCTAACTTTGTTATTAACAAAAATATACATAATCCAAATTGCTAGGAGCACAGATATTATAAGAATTATCACAAAAACCTCTACTCCATTCTTTTTTACTGACTTCCATATGAGAAGCTTTTTATCAATAGAATTTATTGAAATGTCATATAGTTGATATGCATTACCATCATCATACTTATCCTGAAAAACCTTCTTTATTTTTCCCATATCTATTTTTTCTTCACTTACTGATTCTGATTTAATTACTATATTCCCCTTCATATCCACTACAGCTACATTAACTCCATAGTACTTAGCTACTTTATCCAAATAATCCTTTGCCTTATAATCATCACTTTTTACAAATTTAGATATAGCTATATATGCACTGTTAAATGTGTTTATTGTAGAGTTTATGTATGTGTCATCATTTAACTTAGTTATTCCGTAGGCTAAGCCCATAATTATTATGGATATAGCCACCAGATTCACCAAAATAAATTTTCCCTTTAAATTTATTCTAATTATTTTTCTAATATGTAGTTTACTGTATTTTATCAATTTTATAACCTACTCCCCATACTAGTTTGATGTATTTAGGCTCCTTTGGGTTTATCTCTATTTTTTCTCTTATGTTTCGTATATGTACAGCCACTGTATTTTCCGAGTTATAAAATGGTTCTTTCCACACCTTTTCGTATATCTGCTCTGTACTCAATACTCTTCCTCTATTTATTGCTAAAACTTCTAATATATCAAATTCTCTTGGAGTGAGCCTTACAAATTTTCCCTCTACAAAGACTTCCCTAGTGTACTTATTTATAATAAGGGATTCTATATTTATTGTGTTCTCATTTTCCTGAAAACCTTCATTAAAGCTGGTGGCTCTTCTAAGTTGAGATTTTACTCTTGCTACCAGCTCCAAGGGATTGAATGGTTTCACTAAATAGTCATCTGCCCCTATATTTAGCCCTAAGATTTTATCGCTATCCTGTGCCTTTGCCGATAGCATTATTATTGGTATCTTTCTATCCTTTCTTATTTGTAAACAAGTTTTAATTCCATCCATTTCTGGCATCATGATATCTAAAATTATTAAATCTACACTTTGTTTCTCAATGACTTTTAAGGCCTCTATACCATTGGAGGCTTGCGTCACTTCGAAGCCCTCATTTATAAGATATATTTCCACTATCTCTCTTATGTCCTCTTCGTCATCAACTATTAATATTTTGCTATTTCCTTCCATTAATGCTTTTCTCCTCTCTGAATCCCACAATTTAATTTTATAAAAAACTTTTTAAGAAGTGCCTACTAAATTTATAAAGAATTTATGAAAAAGTTTCTTTAAGTATTATATATATTATGCCAAAATCAATATGGAAACAAAAGTCTCCTGTAGAATTATCAATTATTTCTACAGGAGACTTAATGTCATGTGTATCTGTTGCTATTATGTCCACTATCTTTAGGATGGGCATAATAACAACTACTACCATAGATAAGTTCAACTAATATTTTCTATGGCCAAACTAAGTTTCACTTTATTAAATAATATTAATGGTTCCTATGGAGTTTAACTCCTTCTAAATCTAAGACCCTTAAAGAGTCCTTTATATCATGCTCTAAGGCTTGCTTTGCATATTCATCTACTAGTCTTTGATCCCTTGGTTCGTGGGTTAGTGACCCTGGTCCATTTATACATCCACCTTTGCATATCATTCCTTCTACAAAATTATAAGGAAGCTTTCCTATCTTTAATAATTTCAATGCTTTATCTACTTCATCGATTCCATTGCAAACCAATGGCTTAAATTCAATATGACTTAGATTTTCTTCCTTTATGACCTCAACTACAGCATCCTTAACTCCACTGGACCTTGCAAATACTCTACCAAAGTGAGATGCATTTTCCATAGTTTCATTTTCACATTCTGAAACTACTATGCCATAAGCGTCTATCATAGCTTCTAATTCTTCAAAGGTCATGACATAGTTTACTGCATCCTTTAATTCCTCTATACGAGCCTCTTCCTTTTTAGCTGTACATGGCCCTATAAATACAATTGTACAATCTGGCTCTGTTTTTCTTATAAATCTGGATATTGCTATCATAGGAGATACCATGGTAGATATATGTTTTTCTAATTCAGGATAATTCTTTTTTATATGAGCCACAAATGCTGGACAACATGATGTCATCATACATGTTTCACCATTTTCTCCTACCCTGTCAGCAAATTCAAGGGCCTCATAGTGGGCTACCATATCTGCTCCTAAAGCTGCTTCTATTACATCATCAAAGCCCATCTTCTTTATTGCGCTTACTATCTGGCCTATTTGAGCATTATACTGAGTAGCTATAGCTGGAGCTATCACTGCATAAACTTTCTTGTTTTTATCTTTTTTTCCTTCTTCTAAAGCCTTTACTATAGATACTACTTCACTTCTATCTGTTACGGCTCCAAAAGGACATTTGTAAACGCAGGCCCCGCAGCTTGTACACTTATCTCTATTTATATCAACTTTTTTATTTTCTCTAATTTCAATAGCTTTGCTTCCACAAGCTTTTTTGCAAGGACGCATAACATCTGATATAGCATTAAAAGGACATGCTTCCTTACACCTTCCACATTCTACACACTTTTTTTGGTCTATATAGGCCTTTCCATTAACAGTAGTTATAGCATTTCTAGGGCATGCTTGTATACATTTATGAGCTAAGCACCCTCTACAAGCTTCCGTAACTTTAAATCTTTGTACTGGACATTCATCACATGCTATGTCCAATATATCTATCATAAAATCTTCATTTTTTATGTCTTCACAAGCTAAATCTATTCTTTGAGAAATTATCTCTCTTTCCTTATATACGCAACATCTAGTTATAGGTTCATTACCTGGAAGTATATCCTTAGGCATCTTATGTCTATTTTCCATAAAGGTGCCATCCTTTGTTCTTTTTATAACCTCTTGTAATACTTTGTTTTTTATCAATTGCACTTGACTTTCAAATTTTCTCATGATTATATATCCTCCTTAATAGTACTTCACTTCAACCACTTTTCCAAGACTCTCCAAGGTGTTTTGAAGATCCATCAAAAGTTTATACTTAATACTAAGCTCTTCAGGAAAATCAGGATTTTGATGTGCTGGATTTATTGCTCTTCCTATAAGCATTTGTAAATGAGTACAATCTTCAAAAAGTATTCTTGCCAATTTAGCAGCTCCATTTTTCTCATATAAAAAATTTAAATCTGTTGAATTTTTTATTTTATTAAGCCTTTCAATAGCAGCCCTTATTGTAAGTACTCCTTCTGTTACTAAATCAATTCCTTTAATATGTGCTATAGGCGGTATGTTCTTATCCACATATTCCATATCTATTTCCATATTCTCCTGAAGTTCTCTAGATACTATGTTTGAGGCAGTCCCACCACATACTATTTTTTCACCGGCACCCTCCATAAGATCCCTTACTATTTCTTTATCTTTAGTGTAATCCTTAGGTGGACCTGAAAAAAGAGTTACTTTTTTAGGCCTTATAAGTTTTAATGCAACAACAGTAGTGTCATCTCCCGGTTCTCCTATATATAGAGCATCACATGCATCCAATAATTTGTTTGCTATTTCTTTGGATGACATTGCATAGTGAGGCATTCTCTCAATAAAGTCCGCAACTTCACTCCATCCCCATCCTAGATTCATTAAATTTCCTACACCAGCATGGATTGCTCCATCACTGACAAATACTAAAGTATCTCCTTCTACGATTTGAAATGTGCTTTCTTTTATTTTTCTTCCATTTATATTAATAACAGAACTTTCTAGATTCTCAATTTTATTGTCATGAATGAAAAATAAGTTAGGATTATCAAATTCAACTACGTAAACCATACCCTTGTCATCTATTTTCACTATGGTAAAAGTAGAGTATGCAAGTTTTCTAACTTGACATACTGGAAGAGTATGAATGATAGTATCTACAACTTCCTCAATAGGAAGCCCTTCCTTTAACATGGTAATAGCTATTTTAGCTGTAAGGGTTGAAAGAATATTAGCCTTTACTCCACTACCTAATCCATCTGATAACACCGCAATGGAGCTATCTTTAGATCGAAAAAATTCTACAGTATCACCACACAGCTCCTCCCCAAATTTATTTAAATTCACTGCTGCATAGTCAACAAAAAAACTCATTTCAAATCTACCTCTTCTCCTTGTACTACCCTCTTTAACTTAGTTAAAGACACCTTTGTTTCCGCGGTAGTCTCCCCTAATAAACTAGCTATCTCTTGGGCCACTGTCATTTGTTTATCTATAACTTGCTGTGCCATTTCTATAGCGTTTATTCTCATTTGTCGTAAGCTTTCCTCTTGTTTTAATGTATCTGTAAAATCATTTAGTATTACTAATGTAGCATTAGAATTTTCTACTGCAATTACACTTTCTAATACCGTTGCATCCTTATTTTCTAAATAGGCCTTTTTACTTATAATATCTTGTTCTGACTGTAAAAATTCCTTTATTATGTCTGTAGGAATAAGTAATTCTATATCTAAACCTATTGCTATATTTTTCTTTACCTTAAAGAACTTTTCTGCTGCTGCGTTGTAATCTATAATCCTTAAATTCTCATCTATAACCATTATTATGGTTGGGGTCATATCGAAAATCACATTTGATAAATTTTCTGCTTTTTGTTTCATAAAGGGTAAACACATTGTTGGTTCTGCTAAGCCATTATATACTGCTATAGCTTTATCCCTACAAGTCCTATATCCACAACTTCCACAGTTCAATTCATCCTTTAATGTATTTTTACCGATTCTTGATAATATTTCTTTTATCTCTTTTTCACTTGGTTCTTTTAATGGTTTAAATTTAGAGATAAACCTTCTCTCCATATCTATATTAAAATCTTTTGTATATCCATTGCTGACATCGTTAGTTTTTTCACAAATATTAGCATAATCCTTTATTATTTGAAGCCTTTCATAGGGGGATAGTCCATTTTCCGGCATAGCAGGTCCATCAATACATCCATGCCTACATAAATTCATTTCTATAAACCCATCTTTGAAAGCTCCTTGTTTTATTCTATTAAGGGCATCTATGCACTCCTTTATACCATCTACATGAATTATTTGTCTTGGGATCTTATCCTTATCCATGTTAAAGGTTACGCCTCCTACAGTTGGATATCTTCTTTCCGTTGTAGATATAGCGTCAAAGGGCACTTCTTCAAAGGATTCTAAATTTATTTGTTCTTCTATAAACCAATTTACCAGTTCATCAAAGGTTATTACGGCATCTATATTGCCTTCCTCTTTAGCTTCATTTTTTTTAGCTATACATGGACCTATGAATACTACCTTTGTGTCTTCACCATATTTCTCTACCATAAGACGCTTATGGCATATCATAGGAGAAATTACTGGTATTAAGCTAGAAATAATCTCTGGATAATATTTTTCAACTAATTCATTTACTGCTGCACAAGAACTTGTTATATAGCATGTACCATCTAGTGTTTCAATGTATTTTTCATATTCTTTATTTACAAATTCTGCGCCAATAGCAGTCTCTTCTATATAACTAAATCCTAAATATCTAAGGGCACCACTTAGCTTATTGCTTAACTTTCCAAAGGCTGCAACAAAAGATGGAGCTATAGACACTGCAACTTTTTCTTTCCTTTTTAATAAAGACTTTACCTTTTGTATATCTGTTGCTATTTCCTTAGCATTACTATGGCAAGCCTTGATACATCTACCACAGGCTATACATCTTTCCTCTACCACTTCTGCTTGCTCATTCTTTACTCGTATGGCATTTACTTCACAGGCTCTTACGCAAGAGTAACAATTTCTACAGTTGGTTTCTAAAAATTTAATAACCCCCATGTAATAGCCCCCTTAAAGCTTTGGCAAGATTTCATCGTTAAAAATCTTATCTATGTTTTCCTTAGAGACAGATAATATTTTTCCATCCCAGCACTCCACTGAAACAGCTTCAGTACAATGTCCAAGACAAAAGGCAGCTTTCAGTTCAATTTGATTTTCTAAATTGTTTTTCTTAATGAGTTTCTTAAATTCCTCTATAACATCATAGGATCCTTTTAAGTGACACGCGCTTCCAATACATACCTTTAATACTTTCATTTTCCCCACCCCTTTTATATTTATCTTATTCTTATTTTCTCAAAATTAAGTCTTTTTTTCAAGTAACTATGTTAATTAATTAACCAATTTACACATTGATATATTATATTTTCCTTTAATTTTTACTACTTTTCTTGTATTTGTAATAATATGTTCTTAGTAAATCTCTTTTTTATCAATATGCTTTCAGATGGAAAATATTTAATTAAATTAACATCTACCTTAATGAAAAAATATGAAATAATGCTTATTATGATGAAATTTTTACCCATTAGTAAATTGCCTTGATAATTATTTTTTCATGTTTACACGCTATGAGATGATGTTAAAAATAGAGCAGCTTTAAACTCGTCATTCATCATAGATAAAAGTCTCATAATAAACTTTTTGCCAATGATAGTTTTATTTAAAATGCCATGGCTAATATTATCATTATATTTAATGATATCTTGCATTAACCTGGCTATTACTAAAGTTCTAATTTTCTTATCCAGTAAATTTTTCAACTGTTTCATCATCTCCATACTATCTATATCACCATCTTTGTATAAAGTTATATCCAAATATTCCTTTATAGGTTCAATCCCCTTTTTTAAGTGACTTTTAAAAGTATTAAAGGTATATACTGGGGTAAAATCCACTCCAAAAATTTCTCCTGCTTTTTCTCCGCACTTTAAAGCAAAATCTTTTCCTTCAATTCCATGGCCTAAAAATTCATTAAAGTTTTTATTTAGCGTTTTAATTTCTTCTATATCTGGGAACATCTCCTCTAGAAAGCTTTTATCAATTAATGAATATATCTTTGCCATAAATTCATAACATGTTTTTTCTATCCATCTATCTTCTCCTTTTATGAAGGTGTACTTATACCCATCTAACACTTCAAAAGCCTTCATGGTATCAGCATATCCAATTTCTATGTTCTTTTTTATTTGGTAATGATCAAATTCTATTATAGATCCTAAATCCCAGTTTGGACTTATTCTTATAAGATCTTTTACTTCTTCTATGACATTCTCCTTTACCATACCTATAGCTTTAAGATCCACTGCAATAATTTTTTCTGCGCCATGTTTCAATGCCATATTAACAGGTAAATTATCATAAATTCCTCCATCCATATACTTTTTCCCATTAATATCTTGAGGCTTTACTAATGGATACAGGCATGCACTAGCCATTATATAATCTATAAGTTTATCTTTTTCTATTTCTTCTATAAATACTTCTCTAGGTTTATGGCAGTCCTTTTCTATTGTTACTATTCCAAGTTCTATAGAAGAATTTCTTATTCTCTCCTCTTCTATAGTCTCTTCTAAAAGCTTTCTTAGTGGTTCCATATTAATCTCTTCATTGTTCAATACCTTATTCACTAAAAATTCTAAGTTAAACTTATCATCTTCCTTAATTCCATCAAATACTAAAGAGTTTTTCATGGACAGCCACAACTTTAATGCTTTATCATAATCTCCTTGGGCTATAATAGCTCCATTTATTGCTCCAACAGAAGTTCCTGCTACAATATCTATGTTTATTTTTAGTTCCCTTAGTGCTTTCCAAACTCCAATCTCATAGGACCCTCGAGCACCACCACCCCCTAATATTAAAGCTGTTTTCATAACATACACCTCTTTCTATTTTTATTATTCCAAATAATCTTACATTATATAATAGGGGTATATATTAAAATTAGAACAAAAAAATCAGCATAACTTTCATTAAGACTATCCTTTACTTAGGTAGTAAAGAGATTCTCCCTGAAATCACACTTATAAATATTTAAAAATTCTTATTGCTAAAAAGGGACCCATTGAAAATTTCAATGAGTCCCTTGATATATATCTTATTTAAAATATCTGTTTAATAATCCTTTGAAAGCCATTCCGTGTCTTGCTTCATCTTTGCACATTTCATGTACTGTATCAT
>DINW01000014.1:35269-35523 GCA_002423705.1 Clostridium sp. UBA5530 | reverse complement strand
TTTTTATTGGAGGCATAAACTTTTGAATTCTTTAACTATTCAACAGAGTCAAGACCTCTTTACTGATGTACTACACATTAATGAAATTAGTATACCTATAAGTAATAAAGGTAATCATAAAGATAAAAGTAAATCCTGGAGAAGGGGTTCCTGGACATGTGGTAATACCTTTACGCCCTTTGTAAAAATATTTAGTTTTGCTGATAACAATGACCTTCGGAATATATTGCCTATGGATAATGTTACTATGGTGT
>DINW01000014.1:0-35103 GCA_002423705.1 Clostridium sp. UBA5530 | reverse complement strand
TATCCACTAAGTATTTGACATCTTACGCTAGATGGTTCACCTGGTTATTTTTAAAACCTAAGGAAAACATAATTGAATTAGTACATAGAATTTTTCTTAATCCTAAGGCAATAAGAATTTATGAAATACCTAGACTTAATCTACGTGGAGAACTTGCCTAAAATTGATGGATTGCTACAGCAATAGCCACTAAATAGAACAACACGATTTCATATGTATGCTACTCACTTTTAACCGAATAGCTTGTCTGTAAGATGTTTAATGTACAAAACAACACGTTTTTATAAAACCCACGTATAGTTGCTGGAGGTATGTTATTACACTAATTAAATTTATACAGCTGTAACTACCTTATCTTACAAAAAGTTATGTGATCGCGCCAATCCCCATTTATATATAGGTAATTTGGATTTAAACCAACTTCATGAAACCCACAGTTTTTTAAGACCTTTTGGGATTTTATATTGTCTACCAAGGTAGAGGCCTCTATTCTATGTAATTTTAAATCATTAAATCCGTACTCCACCATGGAGTTTACTGCCTCTTTCATGTACCCATGGCCTTGACAATCTTTATCTATTGAATAACCTAAGACGGCACTTTTGAATATTCCATGGACTATATTTGATAATTGAATTTTCCCTATTAGGATATTATCTTTAAATAATCCCATGTTTAAACTATCTCCGTTTAAATATTGGAGATAATTTTCTGCTAATATATTTTTTTGAACTTCTATAGTATAAAAACTTAAGTCCCTGGCTGGTTCGTATGGTTTTAGATAGTCTTTATTCTTTAGATAGTAGTCTAAAATTTCCTGTGCATATTCTGGGGTTAAAACTTTTAATTCTATACTATTATTCTTTAAAGTAAGACCACTTATCATGCCAAGTTTGTTAAAGTCCCTGTTTGTTATACCTATTATGAATTGGCTTTTAGAAGTATCTCCTGATTCTTGACTATCTTGCAATATCCCCTCTATAATAAATCCTATTTCAACGGCGCTTCTTAACACCATAGAGTTGTCAGCTATAATGCTTATTTTAATCAGGTTGGTTCCTTTTAATATACTGGAGGTTACAAAAGCTATAAGACTCTTTATTGAATCCTCCTTTAATTCTTTATAAAGTTTAAACCTGAACAATCCTTGCTTTAAATCCCTGTCGAATTCTAATATAAATAATCTTCCTAGGGTGATACCTATATCATCCTTTAATATATATTGATTTTTTACCCCTTGCGCTGCTTCCATGGAAAACTTGTCGTTCATTTTTACCACCCCTAGATTTTTATGCTATGTTATTATATATTATATATTATTATAATTAAAATTTATGTTTTATTGCAAAAAATTTAAAGGGTGGTTATAGATGAATAAACAAAATATAAACAAACTTAAACTTTTTCTATTGGGGTTGGAGAATCGCTTTCAAGAAAAGGAAAATATATTTAGATCATTATCCCTTACTTTTTCTACAGGACTTAAAGAATTCAAGGCTACTGGTAACTTTCAAAAGGGTAAAATCCGGTGGAATTTTAATGGTAAAACCTCTACTATAGAATTTTGTAACTTGTGCCAGAACATATTAGAAGAATGCTCTAAATACGACTCAATAAACATACTATACAGGGAACGTGGCACTGATATAGTCATAACTGGAGATAATAAGAATGTTAAAATGATTTCCAAAGAAGTAGGGGAAGATGAGGAAGTTTCCAAAGTCTCAAGTAATAAAAGCAACCCTGTAAATCATATTGGAGAAACTTCTACACTTCTTAATAGGGAATATTACATAAAAGTAGGGAAAGCTGATGCCTTATTAAAAGAGATTGGAATAATGACTAAGGACGGCAAAATCAAAAATGATAAGGTAAGAAAATATAATCAAATAGATCACTACGTGGAGTTAGTTGAGGGAATCTTAGACCAACTTCCTAATAATGATACTATAACTATACTTGACTGCGGCTGTGGAAAATCCTATTTAACCTTTGTGCTCAATTACTATTTAACAGAAGTAAAAAAGCGCAAGTGTCATTTTATAGGACTAGACCATTCCACAGGGGTTATTGAAGCCTCCCACAATATGGCTACCCATTTAGGATATAGGAATATGGAATTTCATGCCCTAGATATTAAAGATTATGTACCAAAAAGAAAAATCCACGTAGTTATATCCCTTCATGCTTGCGATACTGCTACAGATATGGCTATGGCCTTAGGCATCAAGCTTAACTCTGATGTGATAATAGCCGTACCATGTTGCCATAGAGAGCTATTAAATCAATATAGCTATGAACCCTTTAAAGGTATATTAAAACATGGCATATTTAAAGCAAGAATGGCAGATGTCCTCACCGACGGGATGCGCTCTATGCTTTTAGAAGCTAAAGGATACTCTGTTTCCGTTGTAGAGTATATTTCACCCTTAGAAACACCTAAAAACCTAATGATAAGAGCAATAAAGACCGGGGAAGAAAAATCTAGTCTAATGGATGAGTATACAAAGCTTATGTCAGAATTAAATGTGTATCCAGCTTTATATGACTTTCTAAATAATTGGTGGGAGTAATAAAATTTTACTCCTGCCTTTATTGCTTCAATACAGGTTCTTAATAATATATGTGTGATTTTTAGCATATAATTTTTTAGCAAGTATATTTTAAGGAGCTGTGTTATGTTTAAATCTGTAAAGAGGAACCTGATTTTTTTGATAGTCATAGCAGTAATATTTACGTCTACAGGGGTATTTTTTACCTATAAGCTTCTGAAATCAAAGGATAATAATGAGCCTTGGATAGTATCAAACATAGATGGCAACTCCACCAAGTTTATTTCTAAGGAAACTCTTATAAAAGATATAAAATCTAAAAGAGAACTTATAACCGCAGAGATAGACCTTGAAGAGACTCTAACCATAAATGATAGCTGGGGACAATTTGAGGTTTTTAAAAAGCTTCAAACTATCCATTTCTTTGGGCGAGGTATTTATTATATTGACTTATCTGCTTTAGATGATAGTTCATTAGTAGAAAATAAAAAGGGTAAAAGTTTAACTTTAAAATTATCCTCTCCTTCTATAAAAACCATAGTAATAGATGAAGAAAAAACCTTATATGAATCCCCAGACATGGGCATATTAAGATTTGGGGAGGTAAAACTTACACCATCTGAATATGAAGTAATACTAAACCATATAAAAACTGAAATGAAAACTAAATTGCTTCAAGAGGAATTTTATAAAAAAGCTAAGGAAGAAAGTCAAAATTCTATAAAAAAATTGTTAGCCTCCTTATGCAATATAGATGAGGACAAAATATTTATAGATTTCCAATAATGATTACACTTTAATCAATACTTCGACATAGTTTTTTAACAAATTTCTGATATAATTTTAAAGTTATATATTGTTTTTATATTGTAATATATGGAACTTATTTTCTCTATGAATTATCTTGAAGGAGGCCAACTTTTATGGTAAAAAAATCTCGAAATGTTCTGGTTTTAATCACCTTATTATTATTAGGATATGGACTTTTCACATCCAACTTTAATATTATTTATTCAAGTGCTCTTACCCTCTTAACCCTTATAGCTGTTGAAGTATTTTTTAGATTTTGCAGAGTAAAGGTTCCTCCTATACTTCCTATATGGGCTTACATCTTTGTATTTCTATCTATGACCCTAGGTAAAACTTTAAATTTTTATGGTATTCCCTACTGGGATAAATTTTTACACATTACCTCCGGAGTCATATTAGCTTTTGTTGGACTTTTATTCCTATGGTCTATAAATGCCAAAGGAAAGGAACTTCATCCTAAAGTGGTCATATGGTTCATCATAATATTTTCAATAGCCTGTGCTGGGATATGGGAGATGTATGAATTTACAACAGATGCCTTATTCGGATTAACAGCTCAAAATGGTAGTTTAAATGATACCATGTGGGATATAATTTGCGGAACCATAGGTGGATCAATTGTAGCCTTTTTTCTGTACCTTTATTATTATAAAGGCAAAAAATTTAAAGTATTTAAAGATACCTTCACCTATATGTCAAAATAAAAATTAATAAAAAGCCCTAAAGATCATACTACTCTTGATCCCTAGGGCTTTTTTATTTTATGTTTACTGGCTAAGCTTCACTTATTCTATAACCCTTATGAGTTTAGAGAATAAATCTTTGTTTTCTTTCAGTTTGTTTTCATTGCCAAGAACACATATATGATGTTGATCCATGACTTTCTTCATAACTTTACTTAAAGCTCTTATATCTTCAACCTTTGTATTTAAAATTTCATCTCTCTCTTTTTGAATGTCTTGGTGAGTTATTCCCCTTAAATACTCTGAAGTGGCCATTTCTCCCTTCATAGAATTAGTTAGGGGATAATCTACCTTGTTTATGGCACCTATAATGTATTTTGTCATCTCTCTATTATTAGCTTCAAAGGTCTCTAAATATTTATACATATCATCATAAACCTGTAAAGTTTCCTTGATATTGGGATCTCTATAAGATACTATAAACATGGCTCCATCTCTTCTAAAATTAGTCATAACTCCATAAGCTCCACCTTGTACTCTAACCTTATTCCATAGGTAGTCATAGCTTCCTATGCTTTCTAACACCACCAAAGAACCTGAATATTTAAATCCATCCTTCTTATAGTTGCCTCCTTTAGCCACATACTGAACATTGCTTTGAGTAAGGAGACCTTCGTTACCTTCTAACTTTGGAAAATCATATTCCACATAGTTGACCTTATTTTTATTGAGGTTCTCTAAAAGCTTTGGCATAATTCTTTCTAGGTTATTATATTCTTCTGCCTTTGATGAATAGCTTACCATAAGATTGTTCTCATTGAATATGTATTCAGAAGTCTTATAAAGGTTGCTGCTTATCTCATCCCACTTGCCATCAAAGTTTTTTTCTAAATCCCAAAGGAATTTATAGAATTCAAGACCCCCAGTAATTTCATCATATCTTCCTTTAGGCATGAAATAAGCCATAGCCCTATTAAAAGATATTACATGGCCACTGGTCAAAGCTATAGACTCAAAATAAGCTTTGCTTTCCTTTATTACTTCAAGGATTCTGGTCTTCTCTTTATAATTAGTCTTGGTTATTATTTGATTTACTAAAGCTGCTGTATCATCGCTCTTATCCATAAGATTTTTAACCTTTATTACCACCATAGGTGTATACTCTAGGGACTTAGAGTTGCCATAAGCGTTTAATCCTATGCTCATTCCTCCTGTAGTAAGATTAATCTTATTGGATAATGCTCCAAAATCCAACTGCTCGGTACTTATCTTTCCCATAAGGGTAGTTAGAAGCTTAGCATAGGGAACTAAATCCTGTGGTACAGCTTTAGCATTAAAATACAGATTCATATATGCTATTTTGTTGGTGTCTAACTGATGAAATAATACCTTTGTGCTCCCTAAATTTCTTTCTTCTAAAGGAATTCTTTCAGCATTTTTATCTATATCCTCTATAGAAAGCATAGGCACACTATTTAAAGCTTCCTCACTATCAGGAGTCTGTTGTCTCTTTTTAAGTTTTTTAGTATCCTCTATTATTGTTTCTAATTCTTTTTGGCTTAGGCTATTCTTATACTTTTCTAGTTTCTCTTTAAGTTGTTTTTCCTTAGCCTCTGAAACTCCCTTTTCAGGAATCAATGTTATTATTGAGCTGTGAGGATTTTCTAATAGATACTTCTTTATAAGATTCTCAAAGTATCTATTTTTGTATTGACCCTTTATATTTTTAAGAGCATCTTCATATTGAAGATGCATAAAAGGGTCTTCTCCATGAAGCCAGCTATCCATAATCTTTATATCATACATGATTCCCGCTGGATAGCTTTTAAAATCTGCTTCTCTTAATGTGAATTCTATCTTGTTTATAGATGCCTCTATAAGCGCACTATCTATTCCTTCCTCCACAAGTTCATTTAATGTGGCCAACAATATTTCCTTAAAATACTCCTTGTTGTTCTCACTACCATTCTTAGCTATTATGCTAAATATAGGCTGCCTTAAAGATGTATCAAAATCTCCATATACTGATTTGCCTACTCCTGCTTCTATTAGAGCTTTTTTCACTGGAGATGCTGGTGTTTCCAGTAATATATATTCTAAAATCTGCATGGATAAATCTAATTCTTTATCATAGGAAGTACCCACTACAAAATTAGCATTAAAAAAAGTCTTATCCTTAGAATCTTCATTATCAGCTATACCATAGGTAAACACCATATCCTTAGGCTTATTAAAAGGTTTCTGAATAGGGATTTCTGAAGAAATCTTTTTTTCATTAAAATCTTTTAAATAGTTATCATTTAAAAATCTCAGTTCTTCTTTTGTATCTCCGTCCCCATAAAGGAATATATAACTATTGCTAGGATGATAATAGTTTTTATGAAATTCTATAAACTCCCTGTAGGTTAAATCAGTAATATGGTCTGGATCTCCACCAGATTCCTCTTTGTAAGGGATATCTGGAAATAGACTTTGATTTATTTTCCTATATAATATTGATTCTGGTGAAGAATAGGCCCCCTTCATTTCATTATAAACTACCCCATTATATATAAGTGGTGACTTTAAATCCTCTAGTTCGTAGTGCCATCCCTCTTGCTTAAATATTTCCTCATATTTATATATATTAGGATGTAAAACTCCATCCATATACACATCCATAAGATTAAAAAAATCCTTAGTATTTCTACTAGCTACTGGATATATGGTCTTATCCGCAAAGGTCATAGCATTTAAAAATGTGTTCATAGACCCTTTCAACAGCTCTACAAAAGGCTCTTTACAAGGAAATTTTTCTGATCCACAAAGCACTGAATGCTCTAATATATGAGTCAAACCTGTGCTATCTTTAGGTGGGGTTCTAAAACCTATAGAAAACACCTTGTTGTCATCCTTGCATTCTATTTTAATAACCCTAGCACCACTGCCCTCATGAATAAATATAAGTCCCTTGCCAGATATCTCATCTATTCTTCTTTCTTCTACTAATTTAAAATCGCAATATACTTCTCCTGGATTCATATGTAAGCTCCCTTCTCTGTGTTTAAATTCTAGTGGGTAATATTTCTAATGAATAGCATACCACTATTATCTCCTACTGACCAAAAAAATAATTAAGTTCCTGTAAATTTCAAATAAAAAACTTACAAGAACCTTTATTTGTCTAATTTCTTAGCTCTATAAACACCTTAAACATATCTCCATCCTTCTTTATATACATCTTTCCTTCATGGAGTTCTATTATACCCCTAGCTATAGCCAGCCCAAGACCAGATCCTTCTACATTTGAATTTCTAGAGGAATCTCCTCGGGTGAACCTTTCAAATATTTCATTTACATCAAAATTCATCTCATAGGCAGAAATATTTTTAAAGCATATCTGAATACCATGGTTAATTTCAATAACATCTATATAAACCCTAGTATTTTCCAAAGAATACTTTAATGCATTGCATATGATATTTTCAAAGACCCTTGCCATCTTTTTTCCATCCAGCATAACTATGATTGATGGGTTAAATGCCTTTATTCTAAATTCTATATTTTTTCCCTCATATAGTGAGGATAGCTCTCCTATAGATTGATTTATAAGTTCTATTATGTCTACTTCACTCTTTTCTATTTCTACCTTACCACTATTCATCTTAGATACTTCAAATAAGTCTTCTATTAAAGCCTTAAGCCTAAGGCTTTTATTATGCAATATTCCTATATAGTCCTGACGTTCCTCTTCCGTTAGATTTTCTCTTCCTAGTAAATCTGTATAATTTATTATGGATGTCAATGGTGTCTTTAAATCGTGAGATACATTAGCCACTAATTCGCTTTTTAATCTTTCATTCTTAACTTGATCATCTATAGATGTTTTTAGCACTGTATTTATCTTATTTATGTTATGTGCCAGCTCCTTTAACTCTTTAGATCCTTCTTCTTTGATTATTGTGTTTAGATCACCCTTAGCCATGGTTCTAGAGCCTTTTATAATTCTAGAAAGGCCTGCACCGTCCTTAATTATCATAGGTATAAGTATAACTCCATAAGCA
Organism: Clostridium sp. UBA5530; assembly: GCA_002423705.1. GTDB lineage: Bacteria > Bacillota > Clostridia > Clostridiales > Clostridiaceae > Clostridium_X. The sequence continues at coordinate 27,015 of DINW01000014.1, read as the reverse complement.
ATTACATATAAAAATTGAATAGAAAATATATTTCCACGCCATGATATTACATATAATGCACACATCATAAATATAGGTGCTCCCAATAAAAAAGCTAAAAACTTAAATCCTATAGTCTTGATTTTAAACAGTTCCCCTAAGGATTCTATAACATCCTTTAAATATTTTAGAATCCCCTTCAAANNTTCAAACATCCTATCCATCTGCTTTCTTTAAGGTGGTTTTTAAAATTTTCACTTCCCATTCTAAATATGCCAATGACATATATAAGTACCACAATTCCATAAATACCTATATACACGGTATTCTTTATAGCTCTCTCCCGTGTTTGCCACATGTATACATATTGCCCATTGGAATCTTTCATACTTTCCTTTGTTATCCAATAGAATTGTTCATAGTCCCCTAGGTCACTTATATTCTTAGCTAGATTAGGATCTATTTTTAATCCTGGTGACGGATGAGATTCATCTACTTTATAGTAAAAAAGAGATTTTTCATTTAAAAATTTTTCCACATCGCTTCCTATAAGAGTTGGCTCATTAGTATAAACCTTTCCTGTGGGTCTATGGAGTATATAATACCTTGATTTTATATATACAGCTCCATTTCTAGCCTTGTTTATAAGTTCATCTTGAGACAGTTGCTGTACATCCCTAAGATAATTGGTTGATTCAAATATTATCTTATCCACATCATAAAGCTCATAAATCCACTGTTGCCTAATGCTATCTTTATCATAAGCTCCAAATCTATAGTAATCCCAAACTCTAAATATATAAGGGTACATTATTACAGTAAAAATCACAATAAAGATTGTTATTAAATCTATATGTTTTGTAAAAAAACCTGCTTTCCCTCTTTCCTTACTCTTCNNTAGGTTCCTTTGGATTTATCTCTATCTTCTCTCTTATTCTTCTTATATGAACAGTTACAGTGTTATCTGCATTAAAGGCTGGTTCTTCCCATACTCTTTCATATATCTCTCCTGAAGGGAATACCCTCCCTGGACTTTCAGCCAAAAGAAGCAGTATTTTAAATTCTATGGGAGTTAGTTTTATTTCTTGCCCCTCCACAAGGACTTGCCTTGTTTCCTTATTTATTATAAGATCCCTTATGTTTATCTCATTTTGGTTTGGCTTATAGTTTCCAAAGGCCATATATCTTCTAAGCTGTGACTTTACCCTAGCACCTAATTCAAGAGGATTAAAGGGTTTGGTAATATAGTCATCAGCCCCTATATTAAGACCCAATATCTTATCTGCATCTTCACTTTTAGCAGACAACATTATTATTGGTATGTTTCTTTTTTCTCGTATTTTTATACAAGTTCTCACTCCATCTAGCCTAGGCATCATTATATCTAAAATGATCAAATGTATTTCTTTACTTTCTAGCATATCTAAAGCTTCTATTCCATCCTGACACTTTATCACATTTATATCCTCATTTGGTCTTAAATATATCTCAATGGCATCCCTTATTTCCTTCTCATCATCCACTACCATAACATTAAACTTCTTCATACCTGGATCCCCTCTCTATCTATACATTAGAAGTTATAAGCTATTATCTTATTTAAGAATAGCTCTATATTCTTACAAAGGCTTATATATAATTCTTAAGAAAATCTTAAATTATGCTCTAACCATTGCCTATAGATATTATACTCCTCTTCAATGAGCCCCTCATGACCAATATCATCTAGAGTATAAAAATTAAAATTTGGATTTACCTTTTCTATGTCCTTATAAAAAGCTGCTGCCTCTTCATAAGGACAACTATTATCCTTATTGCCATGAAAAGCTATCATAGGAATATCCTTGAACAAGTCTAGGTTTTTTGTATAATCTACACCATTGCATATCTCAAACAATGGACCTAAATTAGGATGACCTGCAAAAATCGCTAATCCTTTATATAGCTCTCCTATATAGTCAAATACTCTTAAAACCCCATATCCACCCATTGAAAATCCTTCCAAAAATATATTATCTGTGTTATATACTTCTTTTAATCTTAATGTGATATCTTTTATATCCTCTAATGCTTCCTTAGGACAATAGCAATTAGAGATTCCCCTTCCTTTAGGCGCTGCATATATCAAGGAAAGATCTTCACATAACTTTCTGTTTAATGGGTTTAGCATAGCAGCTCTATCATCACTGCCACTGCCATGGAGGGTTATTATTATTCCCGTAATACCTCTATTGTTCATTGATTTGGGCACATAAAGACTATAGGGTTCTAGTTCTCCATCAAAGGAGCTTTTAATTGCCATTCGCTGAACTGTTCCTTTGTTTATAAAATTATCTTCTCCTCTATTATAAAAATTCTCCAATGTTAAAAATTCTTCTTTTACAACACTAAAATCATCATAGCTTTTTAGTTTTTTCATCATATCAGTAGCATTTTTATATAAAAATTCTAAAGTGTTTTTATAATCTGGATTTTTCCCCACTGCATTCCTTGCAATAGCCTTCATCTGCATTATATATGCCCTATCATAAACATATGTTTTAAATTCAAAGGAATGTTCCAATAAACTTATCCTGAAATCATTATTTCCTCTTATTATTCCATGCTTAGGGGCTATAACAAAATCCACCTTGTTTCTTCCCTTCATTATTAAGAGCTGCCTTTCATGAAGGTTGGAGTTGATATTAAATTGTATACTGGTATCTATTGCTTTAGGAGAATTTATATATAATTGTATCTTAAAATCACTGCCTAAAGGTCCATAATTTTTATTTAAAGTAGCAAAGACCTCAATTTCTTTAAAGGCATTCTTTTCTTCAAACTTGAATACATCATAAATTCTCTTTTGATTTTCCTCCTGAATATGAGGATCATATCTTAGCATATATTCCTTTAACTTGTTATCTTCATCTTCATAATATGCTATGTTCACACCATATTCTTTAAATTCAAATGGGTTCATAGGCTTGATTTCTTCCCATGGTATAGCTATTGAAAAATATGTGTAATTGCCATCCTTAGACATGTTTATTTCTGCTTTTTCTATACTTTGTGCTAGAAAATCCACATTTCTATACCATATAAAGACTCTTCTTCCCCCATTAAATGGGCTTAAGGCTATAACATAGAATTCATCGCTGGCTTCTTCTTTTGGCCTTGCAAGAACTAAATTGAACCCATCTCCATATTGGTAAGCCCTGTCATTGTTTTTAAACTCTGTTTTGTTGACTTTTATTATAAAATAAAGTTTTTTATAAGAATACATAGCTATAACCTTAGCTTTATCTTCACAACTTTTATTATTTAACCTTTCACATCGAGTTTCCTTCCAATAGTATTTGGGATTTTTCATAACCTCTATATCTTCATTGTGTCTTAAGTAATAAAAATATTTCATTCTTCCCACCTCACTATATCCTATCTGATGTCTACCTGTTGTACACTCCACCTGAAACTAAGTTTCACTTAATATCATACCATGAGCCACTTTAATTTACCAAGGCTATCATTAGATATGAATCCCCTTGTTCTTCAGTGATAGTTCTTTTCCCATGATTAAGGGTAGTAGAAATGACAATTCATCATTTAAATATGACATTTTGCCAATGTGCTATTCCTAATATTGTAAGAATACTGTATAATTAAATAAAGTTAAAAGTAACTTTGTGACATTCCAATGTTTAACTTTTCGAATTACTTTAGACCTAATGCTAATAAAATTAGATTGAGAGGGATATATGTGAAAACTTTGTATACTATATGTCTTTCTATTGGAGTGGTATATTCTGTGTTATCCGTCCTGTTAGGTGGTATTTTTGATATTTTTAACCTAGACGGTAACTTTGACTTTCCATTTGCCTCATTTTTACGACCTATAATAATAGTAACCTTTCTAACTATTTTTGGAGGAGTAGGTTTTCTTACTTACGACAGTTTTTTCATGGTTAGTTTAGTTTTTGCTTTTATTAGTGGATTCATAGCCGCTTTTATCATGTGGAAGTTTATACTTATTCCATTACAAAAAGCGGAAAATACAAGTTCAGCTAAAAGGGAGGACCTAATAGGAATTGAGGCCGTGGTGTTAGAAACCATTCCAGTAAAAGGTGTAGGGGCCATTACCTACTCTATAAATGGCAATAAATACTCGTCTCCTGCTAAGTCTGTAGATGATGACAAAATTCCTAGATTTGAAAAAGTTCTTATTGTTAGAATTGAAAATAGCACCTTCTACGTTTCTGCTATAGAAAACTCTACTTCTGGTTAATAAATATTAAAATAAATTAACATATCAAAGTTAAAGGAGGAAATTAAATGGCTCAATATGTTCAGTACATTATGATAGGAGTAATAGTTCTATTAGTTTTAGGTCTCCTATTAAGCATGTGGAAAAAGGTACCTCAAGATAAGGCTTTAGTAGTAACAGGTCTTAAAAAGAGAGTTATTTCAGGAGGCGGCGGTATTGTAATACCAATTCTTGAAAGAACAGATAAGATTTCTTTAGAAAACATGAAGATAGAAGTTACCATAAATCATGCCCTTACAGAACAAGGCGTTGGTATTTCTGCTGATGGTGTAGCTGTGATAAAAGTTAAATCTGATCATGAATCAGTACTAGCAGCAGTGGAACAATTTAACACAGGTAACGAAGATAAAACCATCATGATAATTAAGGATACCTCTAAAGATGTTCTTGAAGGTAAACTAAGAGAAATTGTTTCTAAGATGACTGTAGAGGAAATCTATAAAGACAGAGAGATGTTTGCCTCAAGAGTACAAGAAGTAGCTGCCATAGATTTAGATCAAATGGGTCTTGAAATCAAAGCCTTTACCATTAGAGATATATCTGATGCTAATGGTTATCTTCAAGCCCTTGGTAAAGGTAGAATTGCTCAAGTTAAAAGGGATGCTGAAATAGCTGAAGCTGAAGCTAATAAGGAAACAAAGATAAAGACTTCTGAGGCATTCAGAGAAGGAGAGGCTGCAAAGATCATTGCAGAAACAAGTGTATCTGAGTCTCTAAAAAACAAGGAATTAAAAATCCAAAGCTACAGACAAGAGCAAGAAAGAGCAAAGGCTATAGCTGACTTGGCTTATGAGATTGAATCTAATAAAGTGAAAAAGGAAGTTACTGAAACTGAAATGATGGTTCAAATAACCAAGAAGGAAAAAGAAATTGAACTTGCTGAACAAGAAGCTTCTAGAAAAGAAAAAGAACTTGATGCAACCGTAAAGAAAGAAGCTGATGCTGATAAATATCAATCCATTCAAGAAGCTTATGCTAAGTCTGAAGCAATAAAGCTTGAAGGACAAGCTAGGTCTGAAGCCATGAGATTAGAAGGTATGGTTAAAGTTGATATCATAAGGGAAACTGGTAAGGCTGAAGCTGAAGCCATGTCTAAAAAAGCTGAAGCATTTAAGCAATATAATGATGCTGCTATGGCTCAAATGATTATAGAAAAGTTGCCTGATATAGCTAAGGCTGTAGCTGAGCCTCTATCTAAGACCGAAAAGATAGTTNNTAGATGGTGGTAGCGGTTCAGGAGGGGCTTCAAAGGTTACAGACTATGTTACTAACATCATGACCAAACTTCCTGAGACAGTAAAAGCTACTACTGGAATAGATTTATTAAAAATGCTTCAGGATAGTGCCACTAAAAAAGATGGTAAGGATGGAGCTGAAAACTAAACTAAGTTTAACTTGACCAAGGAAAATGGCTGTGCACTAATTATTTAGTGACACAGCCTTTATTGGGGGTAATTTTATATATTGATTGCCCTATGCTTTTTAGGTGGCATAGCCTTAGTTTTAAAGAAGTAGGCAAACCCTCCGGTTTCATTAGTTAGGATCAGTTTTCTAAAGGATTTTAGTTTACACCCATAATATATATTTATGGATTTTTCCTCCAAATTAAATATTACAGAATACTTTTTGCTTTCACTATTTTTGTTCAACAGCCCAACCTCATAATCCCCTATACTCTTATTTTTATTCTCCATAACATCTTTATAATTTGTAAAAAATACATTTGCTTTATTGTCTATAGACAATACCTCCATGACATTTTCCTTCTCTACTCGTAAGTTATAATATCCATTTATACCTTCTTCAAAACAAGTTGCTATATTACAATTGCTATCAGCCATAAAGTATTGGAACTTAAATTCCTCTTCTTTAGTTCTATGATTAGATAAGATACCTTTTAATAGGTATAAAGATTCCTTTACATTTTTGCATCGCTCTAATAGCTGCTTTGTTATATTTAATTCCTTTAAATTTTTTTCTCCCCTACTTTTTCCTATAGGTACCAAATCCACATGAACAAAAAGACCATGCTCATTCATCCCCTCATAAAACTTATTTTCTATTAAGTAAAAGGAGTTTGTTCTTAGACTTCCTATTGTTTTATGTGGTATGAAGTGTACACTGTTGTCAAAATTAAGAGCATCCATATCCCGTCCTATGAATATGCAGTTGCTGTCATTTTTTCCCCAAACTATTTTACACACACCTCTCACCTCTACGCCTATACTAAGTAACCTTTCAAGTGATTTGGTTACTTACATGTATTATTCGACATGTGTATAATTTTTCCTTCTATATTCATAAATATTTATTATTTATTATTTATTATTTATTATTTAAACTATTCTATAATTTTAAAATGCTGCCACTCATAGGGCATCATATTTAAGTATTTAGCACTTAAAAATCTATCATCTATCAATAATAAGGTTCCTTCATCCTCTTCTGTCCTTATTACTCTTCCCCCTGCCTGCATAACCTTATTCATACCGGGGTATACATAAGAATAATCGTATCCATCTTTTTCTTTAGAGATATAATATTCTTTTATTATATCCCTTTCGTGACAAATCTGTGGAAGTCCTACCCCAACTATAACAACCCCTTTAAGTCTCTGACCTTTTAAATCTATTCCCTCGGAGAATATGCCTCCCATGACCCCAAATCCTACAATGATTTCTTTGTCATCTTCTGTAAATCTTTCTAAAAATTTAGTTCTTTCCTCTTCACTCATATCTTTTCTCTGGACTATAGTAGTAACCTTGATCCCTAATGTTATAAACTCTTCATACACATAGTTCATATAGGCATAGGACGGAAAGAAAATCAAGTAATTGCCAGGGTATCTTTCTATAGCTTCTCCTATCCTTTTTGTTATACTTTTATAAGTAACCTCTCTGTGTCTAAATCTGGTGGACAGTGGGCATATATATACTTTCAGCTTTTCTCTATCATAAGGAGATTTCAGTACCATCTTATAGTCCCCTTCATTGCTACCTAAAATCTCCTTGAAATATTCCAAAGGAGATAAAGTTCCAGAAAAAAATATGGTAGCCCTATATGTGCCTGTTATATCCTTGAGCAATTTAGATGGATCTAGGCAAAATAGCTTTACTATTATATTGTTTCTTTTCCGTTCTACAAAGGTAGTAAATCTATCATCATATATCTTAGATATCTTTATAAAGGAATTAAATTTGAAGTATATGTCTAGTAGTTCCTTATGACCTTGCCTTTGAGTATTTTCTACTAACCATTTTTCTGCCTTAGTCATAAAGTTAGATAGTTTCATAACTAAATCCTTAGGCTTTTCCTTATATGTAGAATATGTGTTTTCTTCATCATTCCTTATGTCTATGAAAAATTTATTTATATCCCCAAAGGATTTATATAACCCTTTATCTTTATCCTTAAATAGCTTTTTCATGTCTAGCACATCCTTCTTTTCCAAGGAAGCAGAGAACATTTCTCTGGCCCTATCCACTAAATTGTGCGCTTCATCTATAAGAATTATATTTTCTTTCACTTGGCTGTCATCATATCTCTTAAGTGAAACCCTAGGATCAAATACATAATTGTAATCACATATCATAGCATCAGCCAGTTCTGATAAATCTAAAGAAAATTCAAAGGGGCATAGATTATGCTTCCTAGCATAAATTTCTATTACCTCTCTAGTTATAAGATATTCTTTGGTCAAGATTTCCAATATACCTTTGTTTAATCTGTCGTAATACCCATCAGCATAAACACACCCATCCTTTGTACAATTTACCTCACTGTTAAAGCATATCTTTTCCTTGGCCGTCAAAGATATTACTTTAATATTACCTCCTTTTTCAATAATCATCTTAAAGGTGTCCTCTGCCACTGTCCTAGTAATAGTTTTTGCAGTAAGGTATATTATCTTTTGAGTTTTCCCTTCTCCCATAGCCTTAATAGCTGGGAAAATCGAGGATATAGTTTTTCCTATTCCTGTAGGAGCCTTAACAAAAAGTCTTTTTCTTTCCTCTATAGTTCTGTATACCTTTATTGCCATTTCCCTTTGACCTTTTCTATACTTTGGAAAAGGAAATTTCAATGCTTTTATAGAGTCATTTCTGCTAATTTCTAGATTTGCTTTTAATTCTGCCAGTTCTAAATATCTATCTAGTAAATCCTCTAAGAACTTTTTTAGCTCCTGCCTTTCAAAAGTATTTAAAAACTTTTTCTCTTCATATTCCTCTATATTTACATAAGTGAGTTGAATATTTATGTGTTCTAATTGATTTTCAGTAGCATATATGTATCCATAAATTTTCCCTTGAGCCCAGTGAAGGGGATTAAAATCCTCTTCTATATCCTGAAGATTTCTGGCTGTTGATTTTATTTCATCTATAGTTACCCCTTCTAGATCTTTTATAATTCCATCACATCTTCCTTCGATGTTAAATATAAACTCCCTATATTCAAAACTTCCCTTTAAGGTAACCTCTTTCTCATAGTTATCCCCTTGATTGCCTTGGATTTTTTGATGGGCTTTTATTCCTTCCATCATAGAGGAAGTCCCCCTAAAGGTTGTATCTATACTGCCACTCCTAAGAGCATATTCTACTATCTGTCTCACTGAAATATTTATAATCTTCATTTCTTCCCCTTTACTTATTTATCCGGTGTCTACCTGCTGTAATACTCCTTGCCCTTAGTCTAAAAAACACTCAGATAATACTCTAAATGAATTTACCAGGCTTCAGATGGATTTCTGCACTCCATCTAACTTCATTAACACTATATTTTATTATACATATATTTTTTATATTATCCTATCCTTTCACCTCTTAAATACGTATATATTATTATCCATACATTTTCATATATGTATTTATTTTAATCTTATTAACTTTTATAACCGTTTCCTTAAAGGATAAAATCACTTTGTTAAAGATAATAGGAAAGTAATTAAAAAATAATTAATATAATGTTGTTTTTTAATCAATCTGTAAATTATTCCTATAATATAAGTTGTATTATTTGATACAACATACATTTTCACCATTTAATTACTGGGAGGTTTTTCTATGAAATACAGAGTTGTGCAAAACAAATACTTTCTAAGACGTGCCGTTGCCCTCATATGCATTATAATGATGCTAATCTCCACAACCTCTACATATTTTTTAATAAAGAATTTCACTACATCCCATGAAGATACGCCTTCAGAAACTGATGTAGTCTTAGCAGAAACTATTGAGAACAGTCCTAATTCTAAATTTACAGTATGTCTAGACCCCGGACATGGGGGCTACGATGAAGGATGCCATTCCTCCAATGGCATCCTAGAAAAAAATCTTACCCTACCTTTAGCAACTCTGGTGGGAGATATATTGAAATCAAATGGAGTAAATGTAGTTTATACTAGAGACAGTGACTCAGTTCCATGGCCTTCCAATGTAAAAAAAGATTTAGCTCAAAGGGTGGATATCTGTAAAACCGCTAACTCTACTATTTTCGTATCTATCCACTTCAACTCGGATAAAAATAATACTTTTAGAGGCACAGAAATTTGGACAAGGTTTCCTAATACTGATGGTGATATGTTATCCAAAAGCATTTTAAATGAATTATCCGCTTTAAAATATACACAAAACAGAGGAATAAAGTATGAAAGTCAAGGCCGTTTAAAAGTATTGAAAGAAAATTTAGTACCCTCCACTTTATTGGAACTTGGTTTCTTATCCAATAGTGAAGATCTTAACTTTATTTCATCTGAAAATGGTAAAAAATCTATTTCTGAAGCTATTGCTAAGGGAATTATGAATTATTTTAGTAAATAGTATTTTTATTACGTCCTAAATTTAATTTGGTAATTTTTTGTATCCTATGATATAATAGTTATAGGAGGTGTTTTTGTGATAAAACTTCATTGGTGTATTGATATATTATTAATTCTTTTCTTATGTACAGTAATATATGATACCTGGAAGCAAAGAAGATCTATAGAATTTGTCCGAGCTTATCATCTGTCACCTAAAAACAGTCTAAAGTTTAAACTGCTATCATATTTTTTAATATTATGCTCTTCGGTAGATTTACTTCTTTACTTTCTAGGAAAAGATTTTTCTTTGGCTTTAATGCTAGATAAACTTCTGCTATTAACAGTTTTTGTTACTATATTTTATATTGTTCCTAAAAAGGTCTATATAACTGATTGGGGAATATGTTACTTTAATAAGAATTGGTACTGGAAGGATATTCGTACTATCTCTATCTATGGAAACGTGCTAGATATACTCTTTGAAGATTACTCTAGAAAGTTAATATGTTTAGAACAACCTACATTGCAAGAAGAGCAGGAAATGCTTAAAATATTTTATAAAAATAACGCTGTGATTTAATCACAGCGTTATTTATAATACACATTTATACTTTCACATATTATAGATATATTTTCTTCTCTTTCTTCCGAACAATGTATAACTAAGGGTCCTATCATAGAAATCAAAAATACTGTTATCTTTTTATCTAAATTCTTATAATTATTAAAAGGGGATTTCTTTGGTAAGTCTAAAAAGGCATCCTCTATACCCTTCCGTATATATTTTTCTACCTCTATAAAGTCCTTATCTCCATATTCTGAACCTCTTCTTATATTGGCTCCCAGACCTTTTCTATTACAAATATCATCATAGAGTATCTCTACTATATTTCTTATATAATCTTTAGTTTCTTTAGTTTCCTTTATTTCTTTTAATCTTTCAAAGGTGCTTTTCCAGCTAAAAGTAACCACATCCAAATATAATCTCTTCTTATTAGGATAATAATTATACAGGGTTCCCACTGCAATATTACAGTGTTCTGCCAAAGTTTTCATGTCCACCTTATCATATCCCTTTGAGCAAAATAGTTCTTTCGCTTTTTCAAAAATAGTATCTTCAATATCCTTAATTATTTTAGGCATAACATAAAGTCACCTCTTCAAAATTAGTCATTACCTACATTATAGCACACATCTTCAATGTTATTATCCTTTTTTTGACACATAAGGATTTTCTTCATAATAAAATCTGTAAGGGAAATCTTTAGCTTCTTCTGCATAATCTATGCCAATTCTTTTAGTCTTTATTATATTCCCACAGGGCATCTCTTTAGTTTCAAATAAGTTTTCCAGCTGATGACTTCTCTCCCATATATACATATTACCCTCCCAAAGGAAAGTATTATTTAATTTTTTATCTATATCTAATGCCATACATAATTTGGATGGGCCTGAAGTCAAGTTTAAAATTTCTTTCTTAGAAAGTTCTTCGTAACTTTTTTTATTCCTTTTTTGTGCCATAACATCCAATCCAAATAAAGGCTCTATAGCTCTTATAAGAACACCTTCAGGTACCTCTTCCTTTGCTGCAATAGCATTTAGGCAATAATACATTCCATAGATACTATAAATGTATGCAGTGCCTGGTTTCCCATATAGGGGCATTATTTTGGGTGTTTTCTTTCCTCCATAGGCATGGCATCCTTTATCCTCTATACCTAGATATCCTTCTGTTTCTACTATCTTGCCACCTACTAATACTCCACCTATGTTTCGAACCAAAAATTTTCCTAGTAGCTCTTCTGCTACCCTAAGAGTTTCTCGACCATAGAACTTTTCTTTCAGTACTCTCATTAAAATCCTCTCCAAATCCTAATTTACTTCACAAGATCTTTTACTACTTCCCCTGCTAATATCATTCCTGCCACTGGTGGCACAAAAGCTATGCTGCCCGGTATTTGCCTTTTTTTAGTACAATTTTTTGAAGATTCACCTGAGCATACACATCCTTCTTTGCATGTTATTACATCCTGGTTTCTTGGCTTCATTGGCAGCTCTTCAGAATATACAACCTTAAGGTTTTTAACACCACGTTTTCTAAGCTCATGTCTCATTACTTTGGCTAGGGGGCACACCTTTGTCTCATATATATCGGTTACTCTAAACATGGTTGGATCTAATTTATTTCCTGTTCCCATGGAACTTATGATACTTATGTTGTTTTTTTCACACCACAAAGCTAAGGCTATTTTGGAGGATACTGTATCTATAGCATCAATTACATAATCTACATCCTTAGTTATAATATCTTCTATATTATTTTCTGTAACAAAGGTCTTGTTAGTTATTACCTTACATTTTTTATTTATATCTAAAATTCTATCCTTCATCACTTCAACCTTAGGCTTTCCTATTGTTGAATATGTAGCATGAATTTGTCTATTTAAATTAGTCAAGCATATCGCGTCATCATCAACTAAAACCAATGTGCCTAATCCGCTTCTTGCTAGAGCTTCTACTGCAAAACTTCCAACTCCTCCAATACCAAAAACTACAACCTTTTTTTTAGCTAAAATATCTAAAGCATCCTTTCCTATAAGGAGCTCTGTTCTTGATAGGCTATGCTGTAACATATCTCTTCTCTCCTTTTAATATCTCATTGGCTACAATACAAGATAATATATTTATATCATTTTTAAGTTAATTTTACTTCCTATATTATAATATACCAAATATAAAACTTATATATAAATTTCTTTTACTTTGTTATAATATTTATATTAGGTTTCATTTTATACATATGGAGGTTTTTAATATGGTATTAGGTATAATTGCTGCAATGAGTGAAGAACTTCAACCATTGTTAGAAGAAATGAATATTATAAAGACAGAAAACAGAGCAAAGATGACTTTTCATGAAGGATATATATCAGGGAAAAAAATAGTTGCTGTAATTTGTGGTATCGGTAAGGTTAATGCTGCTGTATGTACTCAAATTTTGATAACAACTTATGGTGCTACTCATGTTGTCAACGTTGGTGTAGCTGGTGGAATAGGTGAAAATATCCGTCCTGGAGATGTTGTTATAGCTAACTCTTTAGTTCAACATGATATGGATGCCACAGGCTTTGGTGATCCTATGGGTCAAATTCCAAGATTAGAAGTTTTTGATTTTAAATGTGATGATTTTCTTATTAATTTAGCACAAAAATCTTTTGAAGGTGTCAAAGATTTCAAATGTTTCATTGGAAGGATAGCCACTGGTGATCAATTTGTTGCTGATGTGGAGAAAATAAGGTGGCTTAATAGCACTTTCCAAGCTATAGCTTGTGAAATGGAAGGATGTAGTATAGCTCAGGTTTGCTATCTAAATGATATTCCTTGCGTTGTAATACGTTCTATCTCAGACAACGCCAACACAGGAGCCCATATGGATTTTGCAAAATTCACTCCTATAGCAGTAAAAAATTCTTCTGCTATTCTAAAAAATATAATCGCTGAAATCTAGAATATAATAAAAAAAGGGTTACTCTATTGATTAACTGGTTCCATTTTTAAGTGGAGTCAGTTGTTAATTAAATTAAAATCTGAAGTAAAATCATATATGTGAAATCACATATGTGATTTTCTTTATTAGGTGATTAAAATAGTCAGTTTAGTATTATTTGTTAAATTTTACTTAGTAAAACTATATATCATCACATATAAGGAGAAAAATTTTTATGAAGAATAGTAACAAAATAATTGTACCCAGTTTAATTGGTTTAATCGTGATAGGTGGTATTGTGAATTATAATATAAAAAATCCTGTAATCAAAGGTTTGTACGGGGGTAGGGAGGTTATTGAGTATAACGGACAAAATGCAATTATAGATGCTTTTTATTCAGACTTTACTGAAGCAGAATATTTAGGACGTACAGAAGATAAAAATTTTAAGGTATATACATATAGAGACGGCTATAGTTATAATTTATTTACTCTAATTGGTTCTGATAATACTGATTGTTACAAAATCAAAGGCTTTACAATACCCGCGTCAGGCGATGTTACCAAGGTATTTATGGATCCCGCTGTTAGAAGTAACAACAATAAGGTTAGTAAAAATCAAACTGACATAGAAATGTTTAAAGAGCTTGTTTCATATCACTCTGATGAACGTATTTATCATATAAATAATATATTTACAGAAGGAACTGAAATCTACTTTGCTTATAATAGTTGTCCTGTGGCTACCTTTGATAATTTAGTTGGATATATAGCCTATGTTGGTGATAATTGGATTATTGTAAGTCCAGAACATTATCGAAGCAGAAATAATGAAAAAAATTCAAATCATACTGATTTGATTGGAAGCCAAATTACAGAATCCAAACTAATTGAATGGCTTAATAAAAACAGTACAGAAGTTGCACCTCCATCTTATACAGAAAAATCATAGATTGATAGAATAATAGCACTAAAATATTGTGATATTTATATATTCTACATAAGTTAAGATTAATTAAGGAGAATTTCTATGTATGACATAAAAAAAATACTAATATTCATATTTGTAACAATTCTTATTGTGTATATGATAAGGCTGTCTATTTTCACAAAGAAAAGAGGAGAGTTTAAGACTAATACATTTAGAGGGTTGCTTTGGGGACTATCATTAATTCTAATTGCAACATTTATTGATATATTAATGCCCCTAATAGGGAGTAATTCTGTATATATGTTTATGAAAGGGTGCTTTACCCTTGGAGGAATCATTTATATCATAGGTTTAATTCATTGGATTGACTATACAAGAAAATTTATTCAGAAGTTAGAGGATATGTCCTTTAAGGACTCCATGCTAGATGTATACAATAGGAAAGGGCTTTCTAAAATTTATAACATTCTTATGAGTACTGAAGATATATTTTATATTTTGTTCTGTGATTTAGATGATCTAAAAAAAATTAATGATACTTATGGACATGACCAAGGAGATACATATATTATGAATGCAACTAAAACTATTGTAGATGTAGTTGGAGATACTGGATATGTTGCTAGGCTTGGTGGGGATGAATTTGTTGTGATTTTAAAGTTTAAGGATATAGATGAAATTCACCACATTATAAGTCATATTAAAGATTTAATTTTAAAAATTTCTCCCACTAAGCAAACAAGCATAAGTATAGGTTATGCCCAGTTCCCTAAGGATAGTGTTTCCCTTGATATTCTATTAAATATTGCCGATAAAAGAATGTATGTGGACAAACAAAATAGTAAAAAGGATATTAGCTAAAAAGCCAATATCCTTTTTTACTTCCCCTTATTTACATTGATGTAAGTTTCACTTGATTTTGAGTTTTAAATTCCCCCAAATCTAAAACTCTTAATTCCGACCATGGTTTCATAAAGCTAATCTAAAATCTCTTCCCCTAGAGAGATTTTTTCATTGCTAATCTTTTAATTTATCTGCA
Organism: Clostridium sp. UBA5530; assembly: GCA_002423705.1. Classification (GTDB taxonomy): domain Bacteria; phylum Bacillota; class Clostridia; order Clostridiales; family Clostridiaceae; genus Clostridium_X. The sequence goes on along the minus strand of DINW01000014.1, from coordinate 11,482 downwards.
CCCCACTGTTATAAATTAAAGCATATTATTTTAATTTATGGATGAATAATCCACTTCTTAATTTTGGCTCAAACCAAGTAGATTTTGGAGGCATTACTTTGCCTGCATCTGCTATAGCTATTAAGTCATCTATTGTAGTAGCACACATTGAAAATGCTACCTTCATTCCGTCCTTGACTCTTCTTTCTAGTTCTCCTAATCCTCTTATTCCGCCTACAAAGTCTATTCTTTTATCCGTTCTTGGATCCTCTATGCCCAATATAGGTCTTAATAAATTGTTTTGAAGTATAGATACATCTAATCTATCTACAGGATCATTCTCATTGAAGGTGTTTGCCCTTGCACTTATTTCATACCATTGTCCATCTAAGTACATTCCGTAGGTATGTTTTGTGGAAGGTCTGTATTGGCCCTGACCTTTGTATAGCTTTACATCAAATTTTTCATTTATCTTATTTAAAAATTCCTCTGAAGAATATCCATTTAAATCCTTAACTACTCTATTATAATCCATTATATATAGATCTTCATCTGGGAATATTACTGATAAAAAGAAATTGAATTCTTCTTGTCCTGTATAGTTTGGATTCTCTTCTCTTCTCATCTTTCCAACCTTTACAGCAGAAGCAGCTCTATGATGTCCATCAGCTATATATAAATAATTTACTTTCTTGAAAAGGTTACACAATGTTTCTACTGTAGCATCACAATCTATAACCCATACTATATGTCTTATTCCATCTTCAGAAGTAAAATCATACTCACTATGATGATCTTCAGCCCATTTAAGTATTATAGAGGTTATATCCTTGTTACTTCTGTAAGTTAGGAATATTGGACCTGTATTGGAATCACAATAATCTACATGATTTATTCTATCCTGCTCTTTATCGGCTCTAGTATGCTCATGTTTCTTTATTGTATCATTCATATATTCATCTATGGATGTACATGCTACTAAACCTGTTTGAACCTTATTATTCATTATTTGTCTGTAGATATATAGCTTAGGTTTTTCATCTTCTATGAATACCTTTTCATCTATATTTTTATAAAGATTTTCTCTAGCTTTTTCATATACCTTTTTATCATATGAATCTATACTAGGATCTAAATCTATCTCAGCCTTGTCTACATGTAAGAAAGAGTATGGATTGTCCTTTACCATCTCCCTTGCTTCTTCACTATTCATTACATCATAAGGAAGCGCAGCCACTTTACTTGCTAAATCCTTCCTTGGCCTAACTGCCTTAAAGCCTCTAACTAAAGCCATTAGTTAATCCTCCTTAAATCTTTTCTTATTTTAATTCATCTTTTATTATTGAAACAATTTCTTCTCCAATTCTAGTTTGAGCTTCTACAGTTGATGCTCCAATATGAGGTGTTGCTGAAACCTTTGCATGGTTTATAAGTGCTTCGTTCTTAGTTGGTTCCTCTTCGTATACATCTATCCCAGCTCCAGCTAATTTTCCGCTATTTAGTGCATCTAAAAGAGCCTTTTCACATACAACTCCGCCTCTTGCACAGTTTATTAAGTATGCACCATCTTTCATCATGGATATTTCTTTTTCCCCGATGGTTGCTCCCTTAGTCTTATCATAAGGAATGTGAAGAGATACAAAATCTGAAGTCTTTAATAATTCTTCTTGACTGCAGAAGTTATAGTTATCATACCCTTGTTGCTTTCCTAAAACATCAGTATATATAACTTTCATTCCTAAAGCTTCAGCTCTCTTAGCAACTTCCTTTGATATTCTTCCAAAACCTATAAGTCCTAAAGTCTTTCCTGCTAGCTCAATTCCTTCATATTTCTTTTTATTCCATTGGCCTTGTCTCATAGTAACATTAGCATTAGCTATAAATCTAGCAAGGGAAAACATATGTCCAATAGCAAGTTCTGCTACTGATGCGCTAGATGCTTTAGGAGTATTTCTTACCTTTATTCCTTTACTTTCAGCATAAGCTACATCAATATTATCTACACCTACACCTCCACGAATAACTAGCTTTAATTTTCCTTCTAAAGCTTTATCTATAATAGGTTGTCTAACTTTAGTGGCAGACCTTACAACTACACAGTCAAAATCCTTTAATGCTTCTCCAAGGACATCTGGTTCAAAGAACTTTTCTACAACTTCATATCCTGAAGCCTTTAATTCCTCTATTCCGCTTTTCTCCATACCGTCAGTAACTAATATTCTATACATTAAAATCACCTATCCTTTTGTGATATATTTTTCAGGGTTTAAAGTACCTTATATGTTTCATACTTTAAAAGAAAGCATGTCCCAAAAGTAATATACTTAACTATTACTAATGTATTTCTCTATTAATCTACCTTGATAAAGGTTAATAGTAACATTACTTTAGTCCAGTCTGAATTTACAATTACCTTTGAGACACTTCCTATATGTCAATTCTTAAATTAGTCTAAATTAGAATCCTAATATTTCGTCCATTACACTTAGTAATTCTTTAATGTCTTCCATTTGACAATCAGCCATATGAGCTATTCTGAAAGTCTTATCCTTTAATTTACCGTATCCGTTGGATATTTGATATCCTCTTTCACCTAATTTCTTGTTTAATGCAGCTATATCTAAGTCCTTTGTGTTCTTTATGTTAGTCAAAGTATTTGATAAATATCTCTCATCAGGGAATATTTCAAAATGCTCTCTAGCCCATGCTCTTACTACTTCAGCCATAGCTTTATGTCTTGCAAATCTATTCTCTATGCCTTCTTCGTTAATGATTCTATCTAATTGATAGTCTAAAGCAAACATATGAGAAAGGGATGGAGTGGATGGATATTGATAATCCTTCTTTTGAATATATTGATAAAGAGAAAGTAAGTCTAAGTATAATCCTCTATTTGGAACCTTCTCTGCTCTCTCTTTAGCTTTCTCTGAGAAAGTACAAATAGCAAGTCCTGGAGGCAATCCAATTGCTTTTTGAGTTGATGTTATACAAATATCTACTCCTAATTTATCTACTTCTATTTTGGTTCCTGCTGCAGAACTTACTGTATCTAAACAATAAACTACTTCTGGATATTTTTTCATAACTTCTGCAATTTCCTCTACTGGATTCATTATTCCTGTAGATGTTTCATTGTGAGTAATTGTTATAAGGTCATACTTGCCTGTTGCTAACACCTTGTCCACTTGTTCTGGAGTAGTAGGTGTTCCCCATTCAACTTCATATAAATCAGCTGGTACGTTATTACTTTCAGCCATCTCGTACCATCTCTTACCAAAAGCTCCTACAGCAAATACAGCAGCTCTTTTGGCAGTACAAGAACGTACAGCACCTTCCATTAAACCGCTTCCTGAAGTTGTAGAAAGTAAAATTTCACTGTTAGTGTAAAGAAGTTTTCTCATGTTATCACTAATTCTTCTTTGAAGTGCTGAAGCATCCTTAGATCTGTGTCCAATCATTGGTGTAGACATCTTCTCTAAAACGTCTGGTCTTACTTCAACTGGTCCTGGAATAAATAACTTTTTATGCATGTTAACCCTCCAACTAATGGCAATAGCCTTTTTTAAACATTTTCTTCTATAACTTTGCAATTCAATTCTATCACTTTGTTGTTATATTCTCAATATTTAAAATCATATTTTTTATTAAAATTTTGTCATTATACACACTTTTCACTCCTTTAAAGTGTGAAAGTAATGTTTTTTTTACTGATTATTCTGTTGATTTTAATATTATTTTTCTCATTAGAGTATCATACTTTTAATATTAGAATATGTTTTTTCAATTATTCCTAAATATGTTATTAACCAAATTATCATATATATTTTTCTCACATTTTTTATTTATATAATAATTACAACTATAACAACTTACACCTTTTTCTCCATTACTTATGATGTTAATTAGATCTTTAGGTTTATATTCTTCACAGCTTTGTGCTACCATATATTGAAATCTTTCATATTCCATATTCTCAGCTCCTAGTAAATTATCTTTAGTGAATATTTTTATTTTTTGTATATTTACGAGTTTTATACTAAAAATGTCGTTGTTAAACTATAAAAATAGTTTAACAACGACATCATTATTGCCTAGATTATTCAATTAAAATCCATATATCTGGGAGTATTTTTTATTCAGATATTCTATAAAATATTTGGCATTAAGCTCTTCTCCTGTAACCTTTTTTACAAGATCTGCTGGGGTATATATACCTCCATAAATATGAATATTTTCTTTGAGCCACTTGTGTACTACCTCTAAATTTCCTTGCTCTACTTGATCGTATATATCAGGTATTTCTTTCAGCATAGTATTTAAAAATTGAGCTCCATATATGTTTCCTAGAGCATAGCTTGGGAAGTACCCTATGGTTCCATTAGCCCAATGGGTATCTTGAAGGACTCCTTCTTCATCGTTCTTAGGTTCCACACCTAGATATTCCTTATATTTTTCGTTCCATACTCTAGGTAAATCCTTTACTTCTATTTCTCCATTTATAAGAGCCTTCTCTATTTCATACCTTATTATTATATGCAAACTATAAGTTAGTTCATCTGCAGAAACTCTTATAAGAGATGGAGAAACCTTATTTATAGCTTTATAAAACTCCTCTATGGACACATCCTTAAGCTGTGGCAATTTGTCTTTTATATATCCATAAATATATTTACAAAAACTATAGCTTCTACCTATGATATTTTCATTAAATCTAGATTGAGACTCATGAACTCCTAAAGATGCTGCACCATTTAGTCCTGTATTTTTTAAATAATCAGGTATATCCTGCTCATATAGAGCATGCCCACCTTCGTGAATTGTGGAAAACATTGCATCTGCAAAGTCATTTTCATAATAGTGAGTAGTTATTCTAACATCCTTGTTTCCAAAGTTAGTTGTAAATGGATGTACGCTTTCATCCATCCTTCCTGCTTCATAGTCAAAACCCATTTTTCCCAATACAAAATTGCTTAATTCCTTTTGTTGTTCCTTGGATACATAGCATTTAAGGAAATCATCTTTTATCTCTACATTGCTATTTTTAATTTTGTTTAGAAGTTCAACTATAGCATCTCTTAACTGGCCAAATATCTTATCTAGCTTTTCTACAGTAATTCCCTTTTCAAAGTTCTCTAATAAAGCATTGTATTTGTTATCACTATAACCTATAAAATCTATATATTGAAGATTCATATCCTTAATTTTTTCTAGATATGGTCTAAAAATTTCAAAATCACTTTTTTCTTTAGCTTCTTCCCATGCTACAGCTGCCTTAGAGCATAAAATAGTATATTCAGTTTGCCATTGTGCTGGTATTTTTATTGTTTCCTCGTAGCTTTTAGTTACTTCTCTTACCATGGCGGCAGTAATTTCATCTAAGTCTTTCTCCTTAGAAAAATACTCAACAAAATCCTTTACCTTGTCATCTGTAGACATCTTGTGAATCTCAGTAGCCAAATATCCCATAGACTGTCCTCTAGTATCTACTCCCTTTTTAGGCATACATACTCTAGCATCCCAATCAGCAAGTGCTAAAAGATGAGCTATAGCCTCTATTGCTCCTATATGCCCCTTAAATTCTTCTACTTTTTTTATAGCCTCTTCTCTCATAAAAATCCCCCTTTATATTGCTATGATTTCACATAGCTATTACTCCTCATCATATTAAATACATATTATCTTATGAATAAATCAGCATTTAATTTCTATGGTATATATTGTCTATATCCTATACTTTTGCCTTTATATAATTTGTAATATTAGAACAGTTATTCAAAATAAAGTACAGATTCTGTTTCGCTGCAATATTTAGTTATCATGCATTTTCCTAATGTTCTAGGACATCTTCTACACAAGCAATCTGAAACTTTACCATCACATTTTTTTTCTTTAAAATCAGGACAATTGTTGCAATTATTGCTTAGTACCATTATTTTTCCTCCGTAGTATCATTTTTCACTTTCATATTTTCTTCTATATGAATCCATAAAACCTGTTAATATATCTGATGCAACTGGTGGTGTATAAGTTATAGCATTAGCACCAGCCTCTATGGTTTCCAATATAGTTTCTTCCTTAGGTCCTCCTGTTGCTATTATAGGGAATGTAGGATAATCAGCTCTAATTTTTTTAACTATTTTTGCAGTATCCTTTGCTCCAGAAATATTTAATATAGTAGCACCGGCATCTATTCTAGATTTTATATCTTCATATTCTGAAACCACCGTTACAATAATAGGTATATCTATGGTGTTTCTCATCTTTTGTATCACCTCATTAGGTGTTGGATTATTTACTACGACGCCCATAGCTCCTTTAAACTCTGCATCTAGTGCTAAGTTTATTACCCTTTTTCCTGTAGTTATTCCTCCTCCTACTCCACAAAATACTGGAACATCTGCTGCTGTAACCAAAGCTTGAGTTATTACTGGTTGAGGAGTAAATGGATATACTGCTATTATTGCATCTGCATTGGTATTCCTTATTACAGCTACATCCGTGCTAAACAAAAAAGATTTTAGTCTTTTCCCAAAAACCTTTATTCCGCTGGCCTCTCTTATTACACCTGGCACCTCCACTAAGTGATCCCTTAATGTGCCTTTTATTTCTGGCACCTGTTTCATTTTATTACCCCCTATTTTCAAGATTATTATCAACTAATTATATATCTTTTTCTCATATAAAAAAAGTTTTAACCTATTTGTTTACAATGTATTTTTTTACTTTACCAAAAGTTAAATTTTTCTTTATCACATAGATAATAATAACATCATAATTATATTATAGATATTTGTTACCATTTTTTAAAATAAGTTATTACATACTTACAAACCGTTAAGTTTTACTATATAATTAAATTACTTTAAACTTGGAGGTTATTTATGAATAAAAAAGTCTACCCCACCTATAGGATATCCATAATAATATTTTCCCTATTCATATTGTTTGGTTTTATTGTTGATGGACCTACTAAGGTTTTTCATGGACTACGGCAAATACTGGTAAACCCAGATATACTCATATCTGATTATATAGCCATTGGGGGAATTGGAGCTGCCTTTGTAAATGCGGGCATTATTAGTCTATGTTCCATAGTTATGGTATTGTTTATAGGTATTAAACCTAATGGATCAACAATTATGTCTTTATGGCTTATGGCGGGTTTTGGACTTTTTGGAAAAAACCTTTTAAATATTTGGCCTATAATTATAGGTGTATGGCTTTATGCAAAGTATAGAAAAGAGCCTTTTCTTAATTATTCTTTAATAGCTCTTTTAGGTACTTCCCTAGCTCCTGCTGTAAGTCAAATAAGTTTTTTACAAGTATTTCCATTATATATATCAATACCTTTAGGTTTTATTTTAGGAATATGCCTAGGTTTTGTTCTGCCTCCCTTATGTGCCCATTGTATAAAATTTCATCAAGGGTACAATCTATATAATGTAGGTCTTGCTGCTGGTCTACTAGGAGCTATGATTATGTCTATCTTTAGGGCATTAGGCATTGGTTTTGAATCTCAATTGGTTTTATATAAAGGTGATAATACTATATTCATAGCATTTTTAATTGTAATTTTCTTTATTCTAATATTGTATGGATGTAATAATAACAAAGAGGCCTTAAAAAACATCTCAAAAATAATGAAACATAGTGGAAGATTAGTATCTGATTATTATATAATGTATGAAGGTGCTGCCTTTATTAACATGGGTATCTTAGGTATAATATCTACTATCTCTGTTATACTTGTAGGTGGGGATTTTAATGGACCAACCATAGGTGGGATATTAACCATTGTTGGTTTTGGAGCTTTTGGTAAACATCCTAGAAATGTGATTCCAACCATTCTAGGTGCCTTATTAGCATCTGTATTAAATATTTGGTCCGTTTCATCACCTCAAATGGTGATTTCCATGCTGTTTAGCACTACTCTTGCTCCTATAGCTGGTCAATTCGGATGGAAATATGGAATTTTGGCTGGATTCTTACATGTATGTACTGTAATGAATATAGGCTATCTTCACGGTGGTTTAAATTTATATAATAATGGTCTTGCCGGCGGTTTTGTTGCTATGACCCTTATTCCTTTAATTAATGCCTTTAGAAAGGAGAAAGAAAATTGAATTATAATGAACATAAAAATATTAAGATACTAGACGAACTTTTATCCTATTGTTATTCTAAGGGTGCAAGGCATATGTCAATGACTTTGGATACACTAGAGGACTCAGTAATATTTCATTTGGAATGTGTACTTCCCCACATTGAAGAGGAGGACTTAGATGCCCTTGAACGATTTTTAAATACTCCTAGATGCCATGAAATGGAAGAATACTATTGGGAACTTACTGGAGATACCGATACTTCTAGTGAACTATCCCTAGTTGGTATGATGATAGACGAGGCTCATATAAATTATGATGGAAATTTATTAGAAGTCACGGTAAAGAGAAATATATAAAAAAAGCTTATTAAATGTTTTGCATTTAATAAGCTTTTTTCACCATAAGGGCACGAATATATCCTTAAAGTTTTTCAAATCCTTATTGTTGTAATTTATTTTTATTTTTCTTAAATTGTATAGTCCATTACCTTCTTCAGCATATCCAAATCTATTACTTATGCCTAGCTTATATCCCAAACTGCTCATTGCTTTAGTGGTATCTCCATCATGGCTTCCTTCGGGATACATTAAGAACTCAACTTTTGAATTTGTTATAGTTTGTATTTTTTCCTGTGAGGATTTTAAATAGTCTAACTGCTCTTCGTAGGTGAGCAATGTAAGTTTCGTATTATTTTTGCTGTGGCTTTGAAAGTTTATTCCTTTTAGCGCCATATCCTTTATCATACCTTCTGTTAAGTAAGATGATTTATTTATATATTGACTAGAAATAAACACTGTGGCCTTTACTCCATATTGCTTTAATATAGGATATGCATTCTTGTAAACATCATCATAGCCTTCCTCAAAGCATATAGCTACTGGCCTCTTAGGTATATTATTCCCCGTAGTTATCATCTCATAAAGCTCCTTCATACTTACAAAAGTAACTCCATTATCATAAAGCCATTTCATTTGTGCCTTAAAATCATCCACTGTTAAGGTAAAAGATTCATCATTATAGCTGACAAAGGAATATGTAATTATAGGGATTTTAACATTAGATGCCTCCATGTAATCGATAGTATTTCCCTTCAATATATCACTATTACTTATAAAAACAGCTTGGTCATTATATTTTTTATCCTTTTCCACTAAGCTGTCTCTTAAGGTAGAAATGCCTAAAATGGCTCCTATCACACCTAGAATTACCAGAAGGATTATTATGTTTTGCGAAAATTTTTTTCTCACACTAAACTCTCCAATCTCTCATTATTATATACCAGTTTTAACTTCAGGTGGGGTTTGAAATATTTCTTTATCTAAATTCATGATTTAAGAATAGTCCTTGAGTTTTAGTGATAGATTACTGGTTATAAAAGTTATTTACGATTTTAAGAGCCTCATCGTCACACCTATTATGGATTTTTAATACTTTTTTCATAACATTTTTGCCTATTTCATCTTCCTGCATCTCTTGCAAAGCATTGCTAATCTTAATCCATTGAATACCTTCTACTTCTTCCGATTTATTAATCTCACCAGACTCATATTTTGCTAAAAAAGTTAACATTATTATTTCTCTAGAGGCTAAATAGTCACTTCCTAAATAAGTAATATCCCCTATGATTATACCAGTCTCTTCCATTACCTCTCTTTTTACTGTATTTTCTACAGTTTCTCCCGTAGTCACATAACCTGATACTAAAACTTTAGAGTTTTTAAATATATAACTCTGTTTTAACAATAATACCTGATCATCCTTTACTACTGCTACTATTATACATGGCTTAGGAGTGTCAAAAAACATCATATCGTCAGTTTCACAATATGGCACTCCCCCCTCATCCCAACTGTATTTATCTTTAAGTGGCTTCCCACATATTGGACAATACTTATATCTCATATAAACTCCCCCTTAGTTGAACTTATTTTGATCCTATCTGGCTATTATCTCTACCCTAAAAAGTTTAGCATATTACAGCAGGTGTGCGTCAGATAGCATTACAGGTATTCGTTCATGCAATGTTATGCTATTTTTAGTCACTTTGCAACTATAAGCAAAAACTTGAACCCCATTGTTCACTGCTAACCTTAAGGCTTCTGCGAAACTTTTATCCATTTCATCATTAGGCCTAAAGTACTTTACGTTCTCCATCTGTATAACAAAAATTACACCTGCTCCCCTGCCACTTCGCTTCACTTCTATTAGCTCCATTAAATGCTTAGCTCCTCTTTCTGTAGGAGCATCTGGGAACCGAGTTTCTCCATCTTCTTCTAGTGTAACTCCCTTAACCTCTAAATAATACTCCTCCTCTGGAGAAACTATTATCTCTTTATCATTGCATCTGGATAGTTTAAAATCAAATCTACTATTACCAAAGGTCTTTTCTCTTCTTATAAAAGTATATTGTTGTAATTCCTCAATAACCTGATTATTTAAAGCTTCTTCCACGATCTTATTAGGTGCCTGGGAATCTATGTTGATAAGTTTCTCACCCTTATAAGCACCTATTAAACTATACCTGGTTTTTCTATTAGGATTATCTTCTTTCCTTAACAATACTGTAGTTCCTTCTTTTAATATCTCTTTACATCTTCCTGTATTAGGAACGTGAACCATTTCTTCTTTTCCTTCTATAATAACATATCCTTGAAACCTATTTGGTCTTTTAACAAACTTAGCTTCTATTACTGGTTTTTCTATATTCATATTCTACTCCATTTAAATCCATAATTATTATTTGAAATATATTTACAATTATATCATGTTCCATGGTTATGTAACAAGGCTACTTAATGTTATACAATATGGTTTTATCAATCTCCACTAATAGTTAGGTAAGGTTTGAATTCCAACTAAATATTAGTGGAACTTATTTCGGGTCCAAGCCACTGTTATGTCCAACCTAAGGAGGGTAGAGTGTTACAGCAGGTAGACATCAGATAATTTAAAAAAGTTATGCACTTTATCCACAGACTTTGTCCACATATATGTTAATATTTTATTATATATGTGGATTATATAATAAAAAGGCGCAGATATCTATCTACGCCTTTTTGGTGACTCCTAGGAGACTCGAACTCCTGATACCACCGTGAGAGGGTGGTGTCTTGACCACTTGACCAAGGAGCCATGTTTGTTAACAAATTATACTATACTTAACTATTTGTAACCACACATCTATTATACTCCTTTACCGGTTGACGTCAATACTAAGATTCTATTATTTGCATAATGTAATAGGCATATTTTCTTTTATTTAATATTTAAATAGCTCATTGTAAAAAACAACAAATAAACTATTGTATCTCACAATAGTTTATTTGTTGGTGACTCCTAGGGGAATCGAACCCCTGTTACCACCGTGAAAGGGTGGTGTCTTAACCGCTTGACCAAGG
>DINW01000061.1:508-43374 GCA_002423705.1 Clostridium sp. UBA5530 | reverse complement strand
AGGCACTTCCTGAACCAGAAGGGGAGATAAATACAGGTATTGAGTATGTAGCTCCAAGAAATGAAATTGAAGAAAAACTTGCAAGGATATGGAGTCAAGTATTGAAAGTAGAGAAGGTAGGAATAAATGACGATTTCTTTACTCTAGGAGGACATTCTTTAAAGGCAATTACAATGTCATCAATTATTCAACGAGAACTAGAAGTAGAAATTCCTGTAGGGGAAATATTCAATAATTCAACCATAAAGCTTCTAGGAGAATATATTAGAAAAGCTACAGTTGTTACTTTTTCATCAATAGAATCTGTTGGGAAAAAAGATTTCTATAAAGTATCTTCTGCTCAAAAAAGAATGTATGCTTTAAATCAATTTGCAAAAGAGGAAACCAATTATAACATACCTAATGTTATGATAATAGAAGGCAGATTAGATACAGATAGAGTTGAAAAAAGCTTTAAAACTCTTGTAGAAAGACATGAAGCCTTTAGGACATCCTTTGAATTAATAGAAGACGAAATAGTTCAAAAAATTAATGATGATGTGGACTTTAAAGTAGAGTATGAAGAAGTAGAAAAAACTTATGAAGAGTCAATGGAATTAATGAAAAAAATAGTTGATAGCTTTATTAGACCTTTTGATTTATCAAAGGCTCCATTGCTTAGATGCAAGATTATAAAGTTCAAAAATGAAAAGTATGGATTAATGGTTGATATGCACCATATAGTATCTGATGGAACATCTATAAACATTATAATGGAGGAATTTGCTAAATTATACAAAGGTGAAACCTTGGATAGCTTAAGAATTCAGTATAAGGATTACTCTTATTGGGAAAATGAAATGCTGGCATCAGAAAATATGAAGAAACAAGAAAAATACTGGACAGAAGTATTCAATGGAACCATACCAGTATTAGATTTGCCAATTGACTATCCTAGACCAACCATTCAGAGCTTTGAAGGTGAAAGTATAGATTTCTGCTTAGATGAAAAATTAACAGCAAAACTTAAAGAAATATGTAAAAACAGTGGCTCTACTCTTTATATGACACTATTATCGGCATACAATATATTGCTATCTAAGTATAGTGGCCAGGAGGATATTGTGGTAGGATCACCGATAGCAGGTAGACATCATGCCGATTTATATAATGTAGTTGGGATGTTTATAAATACTTTGGCTATGCGAAACTATCCTGAAGGGGATAAAACCTTTAGTGAATTCCTTCAAGATGTAAAGTATAATGCATTAGGCGCTTACGAAAATCAAGATTACCAGTTTGATAAACTAGTGGAAAGGCTTGATATAAAAAGAGATTTAAGCAGAAGTGCATTATTTGATACTATGTTTGTACTTCAAAATATTGCTAGTGAAGAAATAGCCCTTGATGATTTAAGTATTAAACATTATGAGTTTGAAAATAAAGTATCTAAATTTGACCTTAAACTAGTAGCTGGTGAAGCTGATGATAAAATATACTCCTCCATGGAGTACTCTACTAAGCTCTTTAAGAAAGAAACTATGGAGAGAATGATATGCCATTATGTAAATATTTTGCAAGAGATTGCAGACAAGCCTAATATAAAGTTATCAGAAATAAATATGCTTTCAAAGGAAGAAGAAACAAAATTATTATCTGAATTTAATGGCACTGATGTTCATCTACCACATATAAAGGGTATTCACCAACTATTTGAAGAAAAGGCAGAAGAAGTTCCTAATTCTATAGCTGTAACTTTTGAAGGTAAAAGCTATAGCTACAAGGAGCTAAATGAAAAAGCCAATCAACTTTCAATATATCTGTTATCTAAGGGTGTGAAAATAGGAGATACAGTAGCAATTTACATGGATCGATCTCTTGAAATAATGGTATCTTTACTAGGGGTATTGAAAGCAGGGGCTGCCTATATTGCTATTGACCCCACTTATCCTAAGGATAGAATTCAATACATGCTTCAAGAAACAAAAGCATCTGTAATTGTCACTACTTCAGAACTGGCAAGTGAAATTAAGGACATTGAGAATGTAAATAAATTCAACATTGATACTCAGTGGAATCTAGTTGAAAATAATATTAAGGATAATCTTAACCTTAATATATTACCAGAAAGTCCTGCATATATGATATTTACCTCTGGTTCAACTGGTAAGCCAAAAGGTGTTGTTATTAACCATAGCAATATAATCAACTACGCAGAAGGAATACTTAAGAGATTTGAATTTGCAGGGGGATTAAGCTTTGCCATTGTAACCACTTTTGCCGCTGATTTAGGGCTAACTACTTTATGGGGAGCACTTTGCTCTGGTGGGCAGCTTCATATAATTAGTTATGAGCGCGCAGCAGATCCAGCAGCTTTTGAAGATTATTTCAAGAATAACTCTATAGATGTATTAAAAATTGTTCCAAGCCATTTTGAAGCATTAAAGGCAGCTACAGATATTAAAAATATTGTTCCTAATAAATATCTAATCTTTGGTGGAGAATCAAGTAATTGGGAAACTATAGCTAGCGTAAAGGAAGCAAAGCCTCAGTGTGTAGTTGTAAACCATTATGGGCCTACGGAAACTACTGTTGGTGTGTTAACTTATAAGATCTGTGAAGTACCAAAGAAAGGGAACATGCAGACTGTGCCTTTAGGTAGACCATTACCAAATTCCAAAGTGTACATTTTAAATCAATATATGAAACCTGTGCCTTTAGGAGTTCCTGGAGAACTTTATATAGGTGGTGATGGAGTTACGGCAGGTTACCTAAATCGTCCAGAAATAACGGAAGAGAAGTATATAATGCATTCTTTCAATGGTGAAAAACCTGAAAGGCTTTATAAAACTGGTGACTTGGCTAAGTTCTTAAAGGATGGTAATGTTGAGTTTTTAGGACGTATAGATAATCAGGTAAAAATAAGAGGCTATCGTGTAGAAATAGGAGAGATTGAAACACTGATTAAGAGTTATCCATGGGTTCAAGATTCAGTGGTTATAGTTGGAGAAGATAAGCCAGGAGATAAACAATTAATAGCTTATATAGTACCTAAGTTTGGAATTGAAGAGGAATTTTCTCAAGGAGATTTGAGAGAATTTTTAAAGAAACAGCTTCCAAAATACATGATTCCTGCTATGTTTGTTAAAATTGAAAGTATACCATTGAATGCTAATGGAAAGGTGAATAAAGCTGCATTGCCAAAACCGGACATGATGAAAAGGGATGCCTCTGATGCATTCATAGCTCCAAGAAGTAAAGAAGAATTAGAAATGGCTAAAAAGTGGTCGGAAGTTCTTGGCATTGATAAGATAGGCATAAATGATGATTTCTTTGATTTAGGTGGGGACTCCTTCAAAGCTATTAAATTAGTGAGAAGTGTAAGTAGCACCCTAGGAGTAATGGAATTGTTTAAAAATCCAACAATATGTGAGCTTATAGACCATTTATTAAAGAAGGATAGCGGACCCAAGGAAGTAACTATGCTTCATGAACTTACCAAACCAATAGACTTGAAAAACAAAGCCGTTTCAATAATTTGTTTTCCTTATGGAGGGGGAAGTGCTATTTCCTATCAGCCGCTAGCTAATGCACTGCCTAAGAATTACTCTTTATATTCTGTTGAGCTTCCAGGTCATGACTTTAGCTCACCTAATGAGGAATTGGTATCTAGCGAAGAAGCTGCAAATCGTTGTTTTGAAGAAATTAAGGCAAAGGTTAAGGGGCCAATAGTTCTTTATGGACATTGCTTAGGAGCTGCAATGGCAACAATTCTAGCTTATAAGTTAGAAGAGGCAGGATTTAAGGTAGATGGAGTATTTATGAGCGGGATGTTCCCAGCACCACGTATTTCTAATAAATTCTTCAATGTTTGGGATAAGATTTTTCCAAGTCAAGCAAATGATAGAAACAACAGAGATATGTTAAAGACTATTGGAGGATTAAATGATAGCATCAGTGCGGAGGAAACTAAATTTATCCTTAGGAATCTTAAGCATGACTTGAAAGAATCCACAGATACTTTTACTAACTACTATAGCAATAAAGTAAATCCTAAACTCAAAGCTCCAATAACTTGTGTAATTGGTGATGGAGACAGAGCTACAGAATTCTATGAGGAAAGATACAAGGAATGGGAACACTTTAGCGAAAGCGTAGACTTGAAGGTAATTAAATATGCAGGTCACTTTTTCTTTAAAACTCAAGCTGCTGAATTAGCAGAAGTTATAAAAGAAAAAGTTGATATTTGGCAAGGACGGATGGCTCTACAGGAAACTTGCAAAGAAGATGATGCTAGAAAGGAAAAAGAAAAGGAAACTGCTAAAAAAGAAGTGGTTCCTAGCATGCGGTTATTCCTAATTGTTGCCATTGCCCAAATAATTTCTGAAATAGGTACCATATTGTCTGGTTTTGGAACAGGCATATGGGTTTATAACCAGACTGGTGCATTATCGGATTTTGCTATGATGTTTTTCCTCGGAGTAATGCCTACCATTTTAGTTCTTCCTTTTTCAGGTGCAGTAGTTGACAGGGTTGATAGGCGATTAATATTAATTGCCAGTGATATACTTTCTTCTATATGTTCAATAAGCCTTCTAATACTTTTGAGTACCAATGGTCTTCAAATTTGGCATGTTTATATATTTACCGTTGTAGCATCTGTATCAAATGCCTTCAGACAGCCAGCATATATGGCAGCAGTTACTCAAATTTCACCAAAGATTTATTTAACTCAGGCCAATAGTGTTTCTCAGTTTTCTGTGGCAATAGGAGGAATTCTAGCATCAATTTGTGGCGGTATCTTTATGGAAGTTATAGGCTTTAAGGGATTAGTTGCTATTGATTTATCTACTTTTGTTATATCTTTAGTTGTATTAGCCTTTGTAAAATTCCCAAATACTATGTTCGCTAGAAGAGAAGAAACTATTATAAAAGAGTTAGTTGGTGGATGGAACTTTATTATAAGAAGAAAAAGCTTAGTAGCAATGGTTGTGTTTTTCCTTGGAACTAATTTTTTAATGAGTATTTTTGACGTTATTATTACACCACTAATACTTTCTTTCTCAAACCCATCAACACTGGGGATTATAAATTCATTTTCAGGAATAGGTGTGCTATGTGGTTCTATAATCATGTTAATTACAGGTGGAACAAGGAAGAGAGCAAAGGGTATGGTTGGATTTGTAATTCCAGTATCTTTTGCAATGATGATTGCAGCATTAAGACCTTTACCTGCTTTTGATGCAATAGCTTTATTATGTTTTTCATTGTTTTTAACTATGGTAAATATTCATTGGCAGTCATTAATACAGGTTAAAGTTGGTCTAGAACTTCAAGGGCGTGTTTTTGCCATTAATCAAATGATGGTGTCTTTACTAAGGCCAATCAGTTATCTTACTGCAGGGGTTCTTGCTGATAAGGTATTAGAACCTATACTTGAGAAAGGTATTCTAAGCTCTCAATTTGCACAATTTATTTTAGGTGCTGGTTCAGGCAGAGGAATGAGGCTTGCTCTTTTGATAGCAGGAACATTATTATTGCTTTGGAGTATAGTTGGATTTATGTATAAACCATTAAGTAACATGGATGACTTAGTTGAAGATGCACTTCCAGGTGACATTATTATAAAGGATAAAGATAAATTGCAGGCTATGGAAGATGAAAAAATTCAGGTAACTTCATACTCAGGGGTTGAAAAGATGTAATTAGGTCTATTGAAAAACTTTCAATTAGAAATGACACAATTGTATTAAAGTCCAGGAATTTTATAGAATCAGGAAGGTCCTGGACTTTAATATTTCAATGAGACAAGGGGTGTAAAAGATGCGAATTTGTGCGGTAAGGGTTTCGGATATTACACAGGAAAGGATAGATAGTCTAGGATTATTAATTAGCTTAGAGAAAAGAAATAAAATCCAAAGACTAATTAATAGGCAGGATAAACTTAGAGCATTAATAGGAGAGATATTAATAAGAACAATGATTATTGAAGAAACGGCAGTAGATAATGGTGAAATAATATTTGAAAAAAACAGATATGGAAAGCCATATCTAAGAAATTACCAAGGATTAGATTTTAATATATCTCATTCAGGAGACTTTGTTATATGCGCAACTGATAATAAACCCATAGGAGTAGATATTGAAGAAATAAAAAACATTGAATATCAGGGCATAGCAAAAGAGTTTTTTACTTACAGTGAAGTTCAATATATCAATAAAAGGGATTCACATAGCTGCTTAAGTAAATTTTATGAAGTATGGACTTTAAAGGAAAGCTATATTAAATGTTGCGGAAAGGGACTAACTATTCCGTTAAAATCTTTTTCCATAGATAAGGATAATTATGGGGATATTAAAATTGTTCATGGTAGGAGAGAAGAAAATTATACATTAGAAACCTTTGACTTTCATATGGGTTACAAAGTGTCTGCGTGCTCAAAGAATAAGATTATTGCTAATCCAATAACCATTTTAGATCAAAACCAATTGATAAATACTTATGTAAACATGTGTATATAGTAGATAAATACAGTTGAAAAAATAATATCACGTTGTTTGTAATACCATTAAGGATGTGTTGTAATAAATTTATATAATTGGTAAAATTAAAATATTAATATAAATAAGGGGTGTGTGAATATGAAATGTGCTTTTTTAATTATTGATATGCAAAAGGGACCACGTGAATTTTGTAAATGTCAAAGGGAATTTGATGATGCAGTGGCGTACATAAACTGCACAGCTAATTTGTTTAGAGAAAAGGGATTACCTGTTATTAGAGTATTAGATGTAGGGGTAGGTGGAGGACCAGGGGCTGAAAAGTTTGAATTTGTTGATTCTATTAATACTAATGATGATGATATTGTAATTCACAAGGAGTACAATAATGCATTTTTTAAAACGGATCTTAATGATAAATTAAAAGAACTTGGGGTTGAATTTGTAGTTATAAGTGGATTTGCTGCAGAGTATTGTGTTCTCTTCTCTTATAATGGTGCAATAGAAATGGGCTATGGAGTATCCTTGCTTCAAAATGGTATAGCAGGGGTTGACTATGAAGAAGTAAAGAAAATGCAGCTTCTAAGACCAGTAGTTAGTATTGAAGCCTTAGACTACCTTCTAAAATAATATTTAATAATGGTGCTGAAAGAGCATTGGAGGTCACGTTAACACTTGGTATTTACCAGGTGTTTTCTTTTTATCCTTGTGCTTTTGGGTATTAGTTGGATTTTCTTTGATGCCTACTTGCTATACTACTCTACTCTTACTAGTCTAGAGTAGTATAGTAGATATTACACTAGATAAGTGTTGGTGAACCAAGAAATGCATGTCCACTTAACATTATATATCTATCAACACTTCTTTAAAAAAGAAAAACACATTCCTTTATAACCTAGTTCACATAACAGGTAAGGTAGAAGATTCATATCTGTACCGTATCTTTAAATTAATTTTACCCCTAACTGTACGTTGAAATCACTATAGATATAAGCTAACATTAAAGGTAGCGTATTTTGTTATACAAAATATATTGATTATATCAATACAACTAGTTAAAGAGGGGGAATGACGTATGGAATCAAGCACATCACTAATGACAGAAGGATGTATATGGAGAAAAATAGTTAAATTTGCTTTGCCTATATGCTGGGGAAATTTATTTCAACAACTTTATAACATAGTTGACTCTGTAGTAGTTGGTAACTTTGTAGGGAGAGATGCCTTAGCAGCTATAAGTTCTACTGGGTCTCTTATTTTTTTATTGGTTGGATTTTTTGGTGGAATATTCATGGGAGCTGGAGTTGTTATATCTAAGTATTTTGGAGCTGGGAAAAAAGAATCTGTACAAAGAGCAATTCACACTACTATTGCATTTGCCATAGTGGCTGGAATAATCTTAACTATAGCAGGTACAGTTTTTACACCTCAAATTCTAAGATTAATGGGAACACCAGATTCTGTATTTTCAAATGCAACTTTATATGTAAGAATTTACTTTTTAGGTATATTATCAATTGTTTTATATAACACTGCAAGTGGTATATTTCAAGCCGTTGGGGATAGTAAGCATCCCCTTTACTACCTTATAATATCATCAATTGTAAATGTAGTTTTAGACCTACTTTTTGTAGTTGGCTTTAAGTGGGGAATAGGCGGCGCTGCATTTGCTACCGTTATTTCTCAGACTGTAAGTGTGTTTTTGGCATTTCATAAGTTAGCAAACACTAAGGATATTTATAAAGTATCATTGAAAAAAATATCCTTTGATTTTAGCATATTAAAAGAAATCATACGTTTAGGACTTCCTGCTGGTATACAAAATTCTGTAATTGCCCTTGCTAACGTAGTAGTGCAGGCTAATATAAATGCTTTTGGAGCTGTTGCTATGGCAGGATGCGGGTCATACTCTAAAATTGAGGGATTTGTATTTATACCAGTTACAAGCTTTGCCATGTCTATGACAACATTTATGGGACAAAACTTAGGAGCAAAAAAGTATGATAGAGCAAAAAAAGGAGCTAAATTTGGAATTATAACTTCTATTATAATAGCGGAAATAATTGGGGTCATATTTTTTATGTTAGCACCTCAGTTAATATCACTATTTAATAATGAACCTGAGGTAGTTCAATTTGGAACATCCCAATCAAGAACTATTGCTTTATTTTATTTTTTACTTGCTTTTTCTCATTGTATAGCAGGAATATTAAGAGGAGCAGGTAAGGCTATTGTACCTATGTTTGTAATGCTTCTATGCTGGTGTATTATAAGAGTAACATATATAACCATTGCAACTCACTTTATACCTGAGATTCAAGTGGTATTTTGGGCATATCCTATAACATGGTCCTTAAGCTCAATTATCTTCTTAATATACTACTTAAAATCAGATTGGGTTCATGGATTTGAAAAGAAAGAAGCTAAAAATAATTAGACAAAATATCCCCCATGGAAGGGTCCATGGGGGATATTTTAATTTGCTATTTCATTTAAAATATGATTTAAAAGCCCTTGGGCACCTTCACAAATATCATCATAAGTTATGTCAAAGTTTCCCGTATACCATGGGTCAGCTATATCTCTTTTATTATCCGTAAAATCTAAAAGCCTGTACACTTTATTATGGCTATCATGCCCTATGATTTTCATAATACCTCTTAAATTAAAGGATTCCATGGCTATAATATAATCATAGTTTTCATAATCACTAGTTTTCAATTGTATGGCTCTTTTACTATCACAAGATATACCATAATCTTTTAGTTTACGCTTTGCAGGAGGATAAACGGGATTACCAATTTCCTCTGCAGAAGTTGCTGAAGAAGCTATATGAAAATCATGTTGAAGGTTTTTCTTAGTTACCATATCTTTAAATATAAATTCTGCCATGGGAGATCTGCATATATTTCCATGACAAACAAACATTAATTTTACCATAGGTACTTCATCCCCTTAATGATGTAATATATAATATCTTACCATAGCTTAAAATATTAATACAATATGGCAATGAGTGTATTTAATAGCACATATCCCAAAAATTCATTTCATGTTGACAGGATTTAAGAAATATTTTGATTAGTTTTTCTTCCTCATTTTCACTTATATCTTTGCATAGCTTATCTACAAGATTACAAGAATTTATGCTAAAATCCTCAAACTCTTTCCCAGCATAAGCTTCAATCCAAGGACCATAATAGTTATTTGATAGTTTTAAACCACATTGCTTTTTCAAAGCTTTACCTATGTATTCATAAGTTAATGTACAAGGCAATGCAGATATAAATATCTCCTTAATGTCTCCGCCTTTTATAAAGCCCAACATATAATCTAAGTAATTTCTATTCTCAGGTTTTATTTCCATGTTGTCTACCTTGTACACATCAAGGTCATAATCCATAAGATATTTTGTATGCATATTTGTTTCATCAGAAGTAACAACACCTATACAGCTATGTAGGAACTGTAAATCTCTAATATCATTAGTCAATAAAAAAGCAGCAGCATAGACCTTTGCATAATCCTTAAGATATAAGGAGTCTTGAATTAAATAGGTTTTAAATTTCTCTTTTGATAGGGTACCAGTTTCCATACCTTTGATAAAGGGATGATTTAAATAAGCAGCATAGCATCTCTTTACTCTTTCATCTTCCACAATTTTTCTTGAAAATCCCATTAAATAACCTTCTTTCCCATAATAGTTGTTTTTAAATGTTTTAGTGGCAGTAGAGATAAGGCAATGACACTTAGCAACGCCTCTACCCCGTAGCCTAAGAAGTTGTATACTATAGAATAAATCCATACAGAAGTTCCTTTAGGTGCAAATTCTCCAAAGAATATAATTCCTGATAACACGCTAAAGCTAATTGAGAGCAATGAGGCAACTAATGCACCAGTTACTAATTTTGATTTCTTATAAGTTCCAAACATAGGTGTAAAGGCAACTGATATCATAGCACCTAAATAATCTAGAGGTATTTGCATTGGATAGTATGGAGGCTGGATAACTATTTTTATAAATGCTACAATTATAGCGCAAACTAAGGCCTCCTGAGTATCAAACATTACTGCCAATATCATTATGGGCAGTATAGAAAGTAAACTGCACCCGCCTCCTTGAGGAAATGGAACTATTTTAATCATGTAAAGCACAATTGTAATAGCAGCCACAACACCAATTCTTGAAATTCTTCTTACGTCAAACTTAATTCCCTTTAAGGTTTTAATAGTTGCAGCTAAAATTCCTAATGAGAGAATTACTGATAAAATAACAGCTAAATTCATTACATTTCTCCTTTCGATAATTAATTTTTAGCAATAAAAAAAGACATTTACCTAAGCTGGTAATGTCCGCAAAAAATCTATTAACAATTTTCCTACGCTGGCATTATCCAGATCAGGTTTAAGGGTATTCATCTTAATAGATTCTTCTCAGCCTGATTTCACAAGCTCCCCTGTATATTAAACTACAACTACATTATATGTTTTTGGTAAAAAATAGTCAAGGTTAAGGCACAAAAACAACACAATTTTAATGAATGTTGATTTTACATAAGAAAGATGTTAAAATTAAAGATAAATTGAGTCACGAAGGCTCTTAGTCTATGAAGATATATACTTTAAAATAGAATTATGAAAATGAAATTAATCCACGAAGGGTGCTGTTACTGTAGTATTCTTAGTGGATTTTTTATTTAATTTAAGGGGGAATATGTTATGAATAAAGAATTGTGGAACAAGTGTGTTGAATTTCATGGACATCAATGTCCAGGCCTTGCTATAGGATTCAGAGCCAGTGAAATAGCTATAGAAAAAATGGGACTAAAATTTTCTGAAGATGAGGATTTAGTATGTATAACAGAGAATGATGCCTGTGGAGTGGATGCTGTACAAGTTATTACAGGATGCACTATGGGAAAAGGAAACCTTATATATAAAGGTACAGGAAAAATGGCCTTTTCATTTTTTGACAGAAGGAATAATACCAGTATAAGGTTCATTTTAAAATCCTTTAAAGGAGATATGACCAGAGAGGAAAGACAAAAGTATATATTGGAGGCTCCAGTAGAAGAGGTGTTTTCCATAATGAAGCCAGACTTTAATGTACCTGAAAAGGCAAGGATATTTAACACAGTAATTTGTGACAAGTGTGGTGAAGGTGCACCAGAGCATAAAATCAGATTAAGTGAAGGTAAAAAGCTTTGCTTAGACTGTGCCAAAGATTATTCAAGAGTGTGGTAAAAAAGGTGAAGGATTTAAATTTTGAAGATCTTTGGAATAAATCAAGAAATGAAAACTTAGAGGAAACAGAAAGGTTTTGGGATTTAAGAGCTGAAGAATTTAAGGACATGGTTCAAGGTGGAGAAGAAAAAGAACAATTAATGAAGTATCTTATATCTAAAACCAAATTGGATAAAGAACATGAAGTTTTAGACATAGGTTGCGGTCCAGGAAAATATCTACTTGAATTTGCTAAGATAGTAAAAGAGACAGTTGGAATAGACATATCCCCAAAGATGATATCTTATGCTAGGGACAATGTAAAAAAACAACACTTAAACAATGTAAACCTTAAGGTTGCTCCATGGCAAACCTTAAACATAGATAGGTGCCAATGGAATAAAAAATTCAATTTAGTTTTTGCATCCATGAGTCCAGCCATTAATAGCAAAGAGTCTTTAATGAAGCTTATGGAAGTATCAAAGCAGTATTGTTTTATAAGTGGCTTTGTATATAGGAGGGACAACATAAGGGATAGCCTTATGGAGATAATCTTTGGAGAAGATTATGAAAAGCCATCACAAAAAAATATCTATTGTGCTTTTAATATACTATGGAATATGGCATTTTATCCTGAGATAACTTATAGAGATGCTGTGTGGAATAAAAAAATACCCATAGATCAAGCCATTGATACATATACCTTTATGATTTGTAAAAATAATGGGAACCAGCAATTAATAAAAGATAAGGTAACCTCCTATTTAACACAAATAAGTAATGATGGACAAGTAGAGGAGCATATTGAAGCAAAGATTGCATGGATGCTTTGGGAGGTCTAAACAAATGAAAGAAGAATTAAAGGTAAAAGAAAATAACCATAAACAGGGCAGCTATAAAAGATATATAAGAAAAAAGTTTTTAATAGCTGCAATTTTGTCTATAGCCATAATAGCCTTGACTATAGTGGCTATCAACGCTGGTTCAACAGACCTAGGCATATATGAGGTGCTTATGTCAATCCTAGGTAGAGGCACTTCAGCATCTAGCGTTGTAATATGGCGTATACGGTTGCCAAGAATTATAGGTGCAATAGTAGCAGGTGCTGGATTAGCTGTGGCAGGGTGTGTAATGCAGAATAATTTAAGAAATCCATTAGCATCTCCATCTACTCTAGGAATATCAAATGCAGCAGCCTTTGGAGCTAATATTGCCATAGTCCTTTTGGGGGCAGGGAGCACTCGAAGTTCAGCTGCAGATGCTGTAATAATAAATAACCCCTATATGGTTACCATAGCAGCTTTTTTGTCTTCTGTTGTAGCTATGATGGTAATTTTAGCCCTTGCAAAATCCAAGGGGTTTTCTCCAGAATCCATAGTATTAGCAGGAGTAGCTTTAAGTTCTCTTTTTACGGCAGGAACCACATTAATACAATATTTTGCTGATGATGTGCAAGTGGCAGCAGCAGTGTTTTGGACCTTTGGAGACTTAGGCCGAGTATCATGGAAAGAAGTAATCATAATGACTATAATCATTATTTTAGCCCTTATTTATTTTATGTTTAGAAGATGGGATTATAATGCATTAGATAGTGGGGAAGAGTCAGCTCAAAGCCTTGGAGTTAATGTGGAAAAAGTAAGATTTGGAGGAATGTTGGTTTCCTCTGTAGTTACAGTGGTTACGGTATCATTTCTTGGTATCATTGGTTTTATAGGGTTAATAGCCCCTCAAATAGTTAGGAGAGTTATAGGAGGAGATCATAGATTTTTGATTCCAATATCAGCCCTTATGGGATCTTTAATTCTTTTGATAGCTGATACCATTGCAAGAACTTTAATAGCTCCTGTAATATTACCTGTAGGAGCTATTACATCATTTCTTGGAGCACCACTTTTCCTTTATCTTTTATTGAAGGGAGAGAAAAGAAGATGATATTATCAGTAGAAGGTTTAGAGTTTAGTTATCCAAGCCATAAGGTTCTTAAGGATGTGTCATTCTCTTTAAAAAAAGGGGAATGTTTAGCTATATTAGGTACTAATGGAACAGGAAAATCAACCTTATTAAAATCCATCAATAGAATATTAAAACCTGAAAAAGGTACAGTTACTATTGATGGAGATGTGGTACAAACAATGAAAAGAACTAAATTGGCACAAAAAATAGGGTATGTTTCACAAAGCAACCAAAGTTTTAGAACCACTGTATTTGATACGGTTTTAATAGGAAGAAAACCCTACATAAAGTTAGATGTGACCAAGAAGGATTTAGATATTGTGAATAAAGCCATTGAGATCATGGAACTAGAAGAATATTCACTAAGGTACATAGATGAACTTAGCGGAGGCGAATTTCAAAAGGTTATAATAGCCAGAGCCTTAGCTCAAGAACCAGATATACTTATGTTTGATGAACCTACTAGCAGTTTAGATTTAAAGAATCAACTTGAAGTTATAAATATAATAAAGAAAGTAGTTAAAGAAAAGGGTATATCTGCCATAGTTACCATACATGATTTGAACTTATCTCTTCGTTTTGCAGATAAGTTTATACTACTTAAGGATGGCAAAATTTATGCAGCAGGGGGTATGGAAATAATAACCCCTAAAAATATTGAAAAGGTGTATTCTGTTCCAGTAATCATTACTAAGATAGAAAATAAATCAGTGATAGTGCCTCTATAATGATAGAGCATTAGAATTACAGATATAAGGAGATATAGTTATTATGAGAAATAAAAGGATAAATTTATTAATTCTTTGTTTATTGTTAATATTTAGTTTAGTTGGATGCAATCCTAAGGAATCATCTAAGGATTGTGAAACTTCAAAAAATATTACTATAACAGATATGGTAGGTAGAGAGGTTTCATTGAAAGAGAAAGCAAATAAAGTAGTAGCCATTGGACCAGGAGCCCTTAGGCTTTATTGCTATGTGGGAAGTGCAGAAAAAGTTGCAGGTATAGAACAATTAGAGAAGGACAATCCTAAAGGGAGACCTTATACTATTGCTAACCCTTTGTTATCAGAACTTTCAATAATAGGACCAGGAGGACCCAATAATTCTCCAGATGCAGAAAAGATATTGGCTGTGAAGCCAGATGTGATATTTACAACTTATGGAGCTGATAAATCTGTTGTAGATGAGCTTCAACAAAAAACTGGTATTCCAGTGGTAGCATTAAGCTATGGAAAAGTATCTACTTTTGACCCTAAGGTTTATCAGTCCCTAGAGATTATTGGAAAAGTTATTGGTGATGATAAAAGAGCTGAAGAAGCAGTGAAATTCATGAAGACCTGTGAAGATGATTTGAAAGATAGAACAAAGGACATACAGGATAGTGAAAAGTTAAAAGCATATGTAGGAGGATTAAGTGCTAAAGGATCTCATGGCATTGAGAGTACTCAAGGGAACTATTCTCTATTCAATGCTGTTAATGCAAAGAACGTAGTAGACGAAACGGGGAAGACTGGCTCAGTTATGATAGACAAGGAAAAGTTGATTCAGTGGAATCCTGACAGACTTTTCATAGATTTTAGTGGGCTTAATATAATTAAAGAAGATTATAAGAAAAATCCTGGCTTTTATAACAACATAGCTGCATTTAAAAATGGAGAGCTATATTCTCTACTGCCATATAACTTCTATACTACTAATATTGATACTGCGATGGCTGATGCTTACTATATAGGAAAGGTATTGTTTCCAGAAAAATTTAAAGACATAGACCCAGAGAAAAAGGCCGATGAAATATATAAATCCTTATTAGGTAAGGAATTGTATGAGCAAATGGCTAAAGACTTTGGTAAATTTCAAAAGTTAACAATCAAGTAAAACTTGGTCTGGATTTCAGCAAATAAACATTGAGCAGAATATGGCATACTAAATATTTGAAGTATTCTTATTTAATATTGTATAATATAATAAAAAAGGAGGAATTCAAGTATATTGAAAGTACTAGCCATAAATTCAAGCAATAGAAAAGTGAATACTTATAGAATTATTCTTCAAGTTAAAGAAATACTAATGAGAAATAATATTGATGTAGAGATAATAAATCTTTTTGATTATGATATAAAAAGCTGTATTGGATGTGAGCATTGCCTTGTGAAGGGCGGATGTCTATTAAAGGATTCCGTACCAGAATTAATGGAAAAGATAAAACTTAGTGATGGTATAATATTAACTTCACCAGTTTATATGGAAAATATATCTGGAAAGCTAAAAACCTTTGTTGATAGAACTTGCCAATGGTTTCATCGCCCAGAAATTTACGGTAAGCCAGTAATGGTAATAGCAACTACTAAAGGATCCGGACTTAAAAGTACTTTGAAATATTTGAAAAGACTTGTTATTCAGTGGGGCGGATTTTATGTGGGCAGCATAGGAAAGACCATCACAGATATAGATTATAAAATTCTAGAATCTCAATGCAAAGGTCTAATTGATCATATAAAAATGAACAAGGAGGAATATAAGCCCTCATTAGAATCTTTAATAAATTTTCAAACTCAAAAAGTACTTGCTCGTAAGCTTCTAGGATTGGATGGTGAGTATTGGAAAGAAAAAGGATGGGATGATAATATATATTATTTTAAATGTAATATCAATAGATTCAATAAAATCATGGCAAAGGGTTTTGGAAATTTTTTAAATAAAGTTGTTAATAAACCGTAAGTAATTATATATTAATTAAGGGAGTCACAAGTAATAGTGACTCCCTTAATTTTTCCAAACAATAATAAGTAACTCATTACTTCCTTAAAGAATATAATGAAGTATCACAACTAAAGATAAATAATTATTCTAGGAGGAAGAACATGTCTAAATTAGATTCTAAACTCATGAAATTTATACAAGAGAATATCAATAAAGGCCAATACATTGAAAAAAACATTGAGGTATCAGAAGACACTAGTAAGGATTATTTTGTATTTCAGATAAGAGAAGACAATGAAAGCTATTCCATATTTGCCAAAGCTGATATAGAGATGCCAAAAGATATAGCAATTCCAGGCTATTATGCCAATAAGCCAGTGGTGTCCATAGGCAAAAATGCATTTTCTAATAGTCTTAACAGAATTATAAAAAATGAAAAGATAGAGACAGTAATAATACCGGAAAATATAATGAATATATCAGATGAGGCATTTAAGAGCTGTATAAAACTTAAGAAGGTCATTATCTATGGGAATAGGGTTCCAACTATAGGTAGCAAAGTATTTATGAATACTGATGCAAATCTGCTTATCTATGTTCCAAGTGCTATGGTTGAGCAATATAAAAAAGATCCTAAGTGGTCTGAGTATAAGGATAAGATTGTAGGGTCTGATGTACCACCTTATCCAGAAGAAACTCCTAATCAAGAGGGAATAGTTAACACTGTAGTTACAACAATAGTTGATAGCAAAGATGTTTCGGTGGCTTATAATTTCTATTTTTTAAATATTAATAACTCTGATGTGAAAAATTATGAGGAAGAAGAGGAAGATGAAGGAAAATTATAAGGAAAAATAAGGTGAGTATGAAAAACCATATATGGCCTTTAGGTTTATGATAAAAGTCATATATGAAAATTAAATATAATAAAAAGGAGTAAAATTCAATGGCTACAAAAACGATTCAAACCAATGTTGTCATAGTGGAAAAAGAAGAGCTTTTTTTTAAAGAAGTAGAATTTGATTTTGATGCATTACCACAAGAAAATAGTTTTACGTGGCAAACCCCCAATATTGCATCAAGATTATTTATGATACAAAATGTAGATGAAAAAATACAAGTTAGGGCTTATCCTACAAGGGATAAAGCTATTATGTTTAATGCATGGATAACTAAAAATATATCTTATAAAATAGCTAAGCAAGTTCCTAAACAGGTTACATCATGTTGTTTACCAACCGAAGTTATAGGGTGCCAAGGAATGGAAGGAATAGGCCCATTTCCTCCAATGCCAACCCCTGAAATTGAAACAGTAGGAATTGGAATGAAGGATTCGGAAGGATACCCAACGGTTTATGGACCATTATATCATATGACAAAAGTAATTGATTTCGGTGGATTTATAGAATTAGATTTGCCGGAAGGTGAGGTACTAAAGGATACAGATAAAGTGGAGGTTTTAAGTGCTGAAATTGTTGGCACCCATGATGAATTATTAGATCCTGAGCCCATATACGAACCATATCAATCTAATGCCTTTACTATGACTAATCAGGAAGTAGTAGTATTAATACCACCAGGCCCAGACGATCCTCCTGGTACATTGCCTAAACCTGCCAAAGTAATAGTTCAAGTTCCTACGGCAATGACTAAATACAGAGAGTTTGATCCACCATTAAATCAATATGCGAGATTAAGAGAAAAAATGTGTATAAAAATCAAAGTTAAAGTTGTAAGGACAGAGCATATTTCTATAGAAACTGAAGAATAGATTGCAAAGAACAAGGCCTTTTGATTTTAGGTGGATTTTTCAATCCATTTAAAGTTAAAGGACCTTATTTGCATATCATTGGTCTTTCAAAGAGTGGGGAGGAACTAACGAAAATAAGCAGTGATATATATCCGCACTATGTGGAACAAAAACCATTAAAAGGATATCAATAGCTAATTTTGAATTTATTGTAATAGATTTTTTAAATGGATTGGAACAACAGGAATAGTTTTTGTGTAGTAATAATAGAATATATCAAGTGATATTTTACTTAATATTTATTTGGTAAGGTGTCACTAAATTTTTAAGTTCTGTATATTTAAAGAAAGGTATTCCTATAAATATACAGAATATTCTTTAAATATGAAATATAGCTAAGTTTATTAATACTTTCAGAAATTCTGAGAGCAATAAATATAGGGGGTATATATGAAGATTGATTCTAAAGTTCAAAAATTAGTTGATGGCTATGGCAAATGGATGCAGAGTGAGTGTGAGAATAAAGCAGGTGGTACGGGGAGAATGACAAAGGAATTGTATCCCTACGATAAAATCTTTTCACCAATACGTATAAATGGAGTCACTATCAAAAATAGAATTGTCATGGGACCAATGGGGAATATTGATATGTGTGAAGAGACAGGAAGACCTAATGATAAAATGCTACAATATTTTTTTGCACGGGCAAAGGGTGGTGTTGGACTACTAACCACAGGGTTAATTCCTATTAGCCATGGTATTGACAAGACTGTTACTGAACCTGGTAGGCTTTCTTATTTCCCACGAATAGATGGAACACGTACCAACTTTGTGGGATGGAGAGATTTAGCCCAGGGATGCCATGTTTATGGGAGTAAAATATTTATTCAACTTACACCTGGCTTAGGTAGAGTAGGTAATCCTCAATGTGTTGTGGTTGAAAAAAAGTTTCCTGTATCTGCATCTTTAAATCCAAACTTTTATATTCCTGAGATTCCTTGTTTGCCTCTTTCAGGACGAAAATTAAAAAGAATAATAAAAAATGCTGGCCAAGCCTCCGCTGATGCTAAGGAATGCGGTATTGATGGAGTTTATCTTCACGGTCATGAGGGATATTTGCTGGAACAATTAACAAATCCAGCATTCAATCGACGTTCATTTGGTAGATATTCCAATTGGCAGCAATTCGGAATTGATATAGTAACTGAAATGCGCAAAAGGGTTGGTCCACATTATCCAATTATGTATCGTATAGATTTATCTCTTGCCTTAAATGAGACCTATGGAGAAGAAGGTATGAAGGTAAAACAGCTTAAAAAGTTTAAAAATGGACGTACCATTGAGGACACATTAAACTATATGGAAAATCTAGTTAAGGCTGGTGTAGATATTTTTGATGTGGATTTAGGCTGCTATGATAATTGGTGGTTGCCTCATCCACCAGCTGGCATGCCTGCTGGATGTTTTTTAGAAATCTCAAAAACTGTTAAAGACCACTTTAAGAAAAAGGCTATCATGTCTAATGCGGGAATAGAGGTTCCTGTGGTTGCAGTAGGTAAGTTAGGATATCCGGATGTTGCTGAGAAAGCCTTAAGAGACCATCAATGCGATATGATTATGCTTGGTAGACCATTACTTGCTGATCCAGAATGGTGTAATAAGGCTTATGCTGGGGAGGTAGAAAAAATTTGTCCATGTATTGGCTGTCAAGAAGGATGTATTAATGAATTTGTAGAAGGGGGACATCCACAATGCGCAGTAAATCCTAGAACAGGCTTTGAGGATATATTACCCCAAGAGTTACCTAGGGCAGAGAAAATAAAGAAAATTTGTGTTGTTGGTGCAGGGCCAGCAGGTATTATTTTTGCATTAACTGCAGCAAAAAGAGGACATACCGTTGAACTGGTAGAAAAAGCCAATGAATTAGGTGGGAAGGTTATATGCGGCAGTGTGCCAAAAATTAAATACGATTTTGAAAATTACCTTTATTATCTTAAAAGCCAGGTTAAGGAGGCAGAACATAAGGATAACTTTAAGGTTACTTTCAATACTGAAGCAACACCTACCATGCTAAAAGATAACAATTATGATGCTATAGTATTTGCTTATGGTACTAAAAATATTAACCCCAAAATTCCTGGCATGGAGAAGGTGAGAGTTGTTCAAGCTACGGATTTGCTCAACGATCCAAGTCTTATGGGAGAGGCCCAAAATATTGTAATTGTGGGTGGAGGTGTAGTTGGTTGTGAAACCGCATATTGGCTTAGGTATGAATATAATCGTGATGTAAAAGTAGTTGAAATGCTACCACACTTTATGATAGGTGCATGTACTGCAAATCGTGGTCATCTTATTCATTATTTAAATAAAGCAAAGGTACAACTTATAAATTGCGCCAAAGTAACATCCTTTGACACTAACAAAGTAAATATAAATAGGAATATTTCAAAGAGGGTTCCTAATCCATATAATACATGGCAACCAATTCTACCTGCTAATATTCCTAATCCTTTGGCTAAACCTATAGGAAAGGAAACCATTGATGAATCCTTAGAGGCTGACTTAGTTGTTTTAGCAATGGGAGGCATAGCCGATGACACAATGTTTTTTGAGGCTCAAAAACTTCATGTGGCTCCTGAACTTTATAATATTGGGGACAGTTTTAAAGCAGGCCGCGTTTTAGAAGCATCTAGAGCAGCCTATAATCTTGCATCAAGAATTTAAAGTAGAATTATCACCTAAGGAAAAATAATAGTCAGTGGAAGAGGATTTGTAAAAAATCCTTTCACTGGCTTCTATTTATATATAAAATGATTTTAATAATAATAGCATTAGTGTTAAATTAATACAAAATAGTTTATAATTATGATAAACTTCTTATATGATGATTTTCAGTTGGCCCAGCCCCAAAGGGTGTGTTGTTACAGCAGATAGACATCATATAAGTGAGAATGGGGGTTAATCCATGAATATTTCTATGGGTTCAAAGGAAGAAATAAGAAGGTTGTGTAATAAAGGGGCTTCTACTAAAGCTAATGATTTTTATTCTGCAATGGATAATGGGGGAATAAACAAAAGCTTTGATTATGTACTTGATGATTTTCAGGTAACTAATGATATATCAATAGACAGCTATAATCTCCTTGTAAAGCATAATTGTAATATTGCTGCAGAACATACTTTTGAAGTGGTAAAGGAATGTAAAAGGTTAGCTAAAAGGTTTGGCATAAATGAAAAGGAAGCAGAAGTGGCTGGATATTTGCATGATGTTTCTGCAATATATCCTTTTAATAGGCGTGTTGAGGTAGCAGAGAAATTAGAAATAGAAATACTTGACGAGGAGAGAAGGCTACCTCTTATATTACATCAAAAAATTTCTAAAGTTATGGCGGAAAGGATATGGTGTGTGGATAATGAACATATACTAAACGCTATAGGGTGTCATACAACATTAAGAGAGAACCCTTCTAACTTAGACTTAGTACTGTTTGTAGCAGATAAAATCAAATGGGATCAAAAAGGAATACCACCATATTTGTATGAAGTAGAGAGGGGGTTAGATTCTTCTTTAAAAAAAGGTGCTTATGCATATATAAATTATTTAATGGAGAATAAGGACAAGTTAAAGGTAATACACCCATGGTTAGCTAAGGCTTATAAAGAATTGGGAGAAAAAAATGATTAATAATGATGTATTAATTATATTACAGGATGTAATGCTATATCTTGGAATGGTAGAGTTATAAATGTGGATTACATTGGTAATAGAGTTGCTGCTATTACCTTTGGGCCTGATAAAGTAATAAAAGTTGTTGGAAGCAATAAGAAAGTTGAAATTTGGAAATGGACAATAGGTGTGGTTAAAATATAGCATGTCCATTAAATAACACCTTTCCATAGTTTTAAGAGGTTTTTGGTTCATTAAAATATACAGGCTATGAAAAGGTGAATTTAATTGAATCCTTATTTAAATAAGCAGGAGTGAATTGTATTGTATATCCTAGCCTGCTTTTCTTGCAACTAAATTTGAACGTAAGCATCTAGTACAAACATAAACTGTTTTAGGTGTACCATTTTCAATAATCTTAACCTTTTTAAGATTAGGCTTTATCTTTCTATTGGATCTGCCACTTACATGAGAACGAGAAATTGCATTTTTAGTTCCGAATTTAGTTGCTTTTTCACATACATAACACTTAGCTATTTAAAAAACTTCCTTTCTTTATTTGGTTTAATGATATTTCTAAAATTGTATTGGCATAGACTCACCCTCTCATTATTAAAAACAAAATATAGGGATTTTCTTAATTTTAGTTGGAATTTGGATTCCAACTGGAGGTTAGTTGAATTTAACTAGGGTTGTAGCTAGTGTTAAATCCAGCCTAAAAGGCATAGAGTGTTACACCAGGCGGACATTAGATAAATTCTATTTAGTTTTATCCCTACTAAAAGCATATCATTATAAATCATTTTGCCTCAACCTATAAGACATTTATGAAACAAGAATAAGCCAGTTCAGTTACGTTCTATAAAACTCCATACAATAAATATAAAAGTGTGGAATGCTACAACAGATATGGATTGAGCTAAACTAAATATATTATTTTAAGGGGGATAACTATGAGAGATGAAAAATGGATAGATATAAATGAAGAAGAGGATATTGATTATCTTATGGATAAGTTTGGATATTTCCATCATGGGTGTATTAAAGAATTAAATGGTGAGGAAGAGGTATATGTAGCCAGAAATAAAATGTTTAATGCATAGTCTCCTGAGAGATTACGCATTTTTATGATATTGCATAATTTCATAGTGCAATTTACAAATTAAAATTATCCAAAAACCTCCTAGCACCCCAGGGGTCATCATATAATATATTAATATATAAATTTAAAAAGGAGAGATTTTTAAATGAAGTATAGGCTGAAAAGAGGTCCTTTTCTGTATATCCTAGCAGGAATGTTGTTATTGCTTAACTTCACTTGTTTTCCACAGAAGGCATATTCAACCACTAATGAAGAAGAACCTTTTTTAATAGGAACTGGGGTATATGATATAACAGGTCCAGCTGCAGAGGTTGTAATGATGGGGTATGCTAAGACAGACCAAAGTACAGCAGGTATACATCAAAGACTTTGGGCCAGAGCTTTTGCTGTTGAAGAGGTTTCAAATCACAAAAGAGTTGCAATTGTAAGTGCTGACCTAGGAGTAATAACTCAAGGGGTTAAGCAGCAAGTTATGAAAAAGCTTACAGAGAAATATGGAAATTTATATAGGGATGATAACGTACTGTTAAGTGCAACTCATACTCATAGTGGACCAGCAGGATACTCTCATTATGCATTATACAATGTGTCTGGATACGGTTATATTGAAGAAAATTTTAACTGCATAGTTGATGGCATATATAATTCTATTGTAAGAGCTACAGAAAATTTAGAACCAGGATATATAGAAATAAATAGTGGCACCTTAGAAGGTGTAAGCATAAATCGTTCTCCAGTAGCCTATGATAATAATCCTTCTAGTGAACGTGAAAAATATCCCTCCAATGTAGATAAGGAGATGACAGTGCTAAACTTTAAAAACAGAGAAGGTAACCTTGTTGGAGTATATAATTGGTTTCCTTTACATGCCACATCCATGGGAAACAATAATAAGCTTATATCCGGAGACAACAAAGGGTATGCATCCTATCTATATGAGAAAGAAATGAAAACAAATTATATTGAAGATAAGACCTTTGTTGCAGCTTTTGGTCAGAGCCACAGCGGTGATGTTTCTCCTAATATTTATGGAGGAGAGAATGGCTATGGTAATAACGATTTTGAAAGCACTGCCTATGCAGGTGAGAATCAGTATTTAAAGTGCAAGGAATTGGTAAAGAGTGCATCAGTAAGATTAAGTGGAGATATTGATTACAGACATAGTTATGTGGATTTCTCAAATGTGACTATAGCGCCTAAATATGGGGATGGAATGGAAAGACATACTTATCCAGGGGCAGTTGGATATTCTTTTGCTGCAGGAGCTGAAGATGGACCTAGTGGAGTAAGTCTTTTTCATGAAGGAATGACAGCAGATGATTATCCTATAGATGGTGGAGAGAATGGTAAACTTATAGTGGCTGTCCAGAAGATTATAGGTATAGCACCTTATTTTGATAGTATAGTAGGAACTAAGTATCCCGAGCTATGGAAGCAACATTATCCTAAACCAATATTATTTGCTACATCTCAAGGCAAACCATACCCATGGACTCCAGAGATACTTCCAGTCCAAATGGTTAGAATAGGTGAGCTTACAATAATCGCTGTTCCTAGTGAAATAACAACTATGTCAGGAAGAAGGCTTATGGAGAAGGTCAAGTCTACATTAGATAAATCCTCACCAAACAACAAGGTAGTTATAGCTGGACTCTGTAATGCTTATGCTGAGTATATAGCTACACCAGAGGAATATGATCTTCAGCATTATGAAGGAGCCTCTACCCATTTTGGAAAGTGGACATTAAATGCTTACATTCAAGAATTTGATAAACTAGCCCAAGCAATGTCAACAGGGGCAGATGTGGTGTCAGGACCTATGCCAAGAGATTTAAAGAATGAACAAATGTGTTATCAGACAGGGGTAGTATTAGATAACGTACCCTTAGGTAAAAAGTTTGGAGAAATAGATCAAGACGTTAATGACAGCTATAACTTAGGAGATACAGTGACAGTAAGTTTTTGGGCTGGTCATCCAAAGAATAATTTGAAGACTCAAGGGACTTATTTAGAGGTTCAAAGAAAAGATGGGGACAAATGGGTCACAGTGGCTAAGGATTTGGACTTTGAAACAAAATTCAATTGGAAGAGAGTAGATTCAGTAGGCGGAACTTCTCTTGCTATAATAAATTGGGATATTCCTAAGGATGCTAATTCCGGTGAATACAGAATAGTTCATAGTGGAAGTTATAAGAATGGGTGGAATGGAAAGATATATCCATATGTAGGAACTTCATCTATATTTACAGTTAAATAGATTTATGTAATTTTTAGGAATGACCCCTGGGGTGCTGGAGAAAAACGGCAGCACCCCAGGGGCCTATTTTATTCCATATAGAAGAAACTTATACAGGTAGATATTTAGATAGATAATATCTATTGGAATTAAAAAATCCTCAATGTTATAATCCTACTTGAAGTGAATAATTTGTATAAATTTGTCTATAATTGGAATAGTTACTCAGACAAAGGAGGATATAAACATGGAACTTAAAGAGGCTGTAGACAAGCAACGTCAATATATGATTGAAATGAGAAGATACTTTCATGAATATCCAGAAATTAGTGGAAAAGAGGAAAACACCTTTAGTAAAATTACGGATGAATTAAGTAGCCTAAACATAAAGTACAGAATAGTGGGAAAATACAATATTTTAGCAATACTAGAGGGAGACAAACTAGGAAAGACACTATTGGTAAGGGCTGATATGGATGCACTTCCAATAGAAGAAAGCAAATATAATATCCACAGAGAAAGAAATGTTATCTCAAAGACTAAAGGAATATCTCATATGTGTGGACATGATTGCCATATGGCTATTATGCTTGCAGTGGCTAAAATATTGTCTAATAATAAAAAAGATTTTAGTGGAAGAGTATTGTTCTGCTTTGAGTCAGGAGAAGAAAATGGTTCTGGAGTAGATGAAATCATAGATACTATAAAAGAAATGGATATAGATGGTGTATGGGCGCTACATGTTAATGCTGAACTTCCTATAGGTACAATATCAGTAAATAGTGGAGTGCGAATGACAGGCTCTTCAAAGTTTGATGTAACTATAAAAGGGAAAGGTGGACATGGTTCTAGACCAGATCAAACCATAGATCCAATTAACTGTACTGTTCAGATATTATGTAATTTATCCTCAATATTATCTAGAATAGTTGATCCAAGAGAGCCTATAGTTCTAACAGTGGGAAAGTTGCAAGCTGGTGAAGCAGGTAATATAATACCTGAAACTTCAAACTTTGCAGGAACTATAAGGTATTATAATTCCAATGAAGAAGAGAAAGTAAAGAGAGCCTTCTATAGAATAATAAACAACGTAGCAGCTGCAAATGGTTGTTTAGCAAAAATAATATATGATGGACCTAAGCCTCCTGTGATAAATAATATGAAACTTTCTAAGATTGCAGAAGAAGCTGTAAAGAAGTCTTTAGGAGAAAATGCGTTGGTAGACATGGAACCATGGATGGCATCTGATACAATAGGGCGCTACACCAATAATTATCCAGGAGTGTATGGGTTTTTAGGTATTAAAAATGAAAATTTAGGTTCAGGAGCTCCACACCATAATTCAAATTTTGATGTGGATGAAGAGAGTTTACCTATAGGTGTTATTGCTACTATTCAATTTATATTGGATTTTTTAGTTAACAATAGCGATTCTTAATAATATGAGAATTGCTTTTTAAATTATATAAATAATAAAATTACGGAGGGATAAAATTATGAAGAAAAAAGGATTAGCACTCTCATTATCAATAGTTCTAGTTTTTTCTATGATGCTGGCAGGGTGTAATGAAAGTAAGGGAAATAATGAAAATGCTTCAAATAGTAAAGTGGAAAAGATAATTAAAATTGGAGCCAAGGAGGATGGACAGCCATACATATATAAGGAAAATGGAGAAGTAGAGGGATTTGAGGCTGATATGTGGAAAGAAATCAGCAGGAGAACGGGATACAAGGTTGAGTATGAGTTTAACAGTATAAGTGGACTTTTTGGACTATTAGATAATGAGAAAATAGATACAATAAGCCACTTTTTAGGAAAAACTAAACAAAGAGAAGAAAAGTATGACTTCACAGATACTTATGCCTATGGGGTACTACAACTTATGATCAAAAATGACGCAAAAGAGATAAAATCAGTAGAACAACTATACGGGAAAACAGTAGGAATATCATTGGGGTCAGCTGCAGCAGGTGTTATACAGGGACTTGATCCAGAAGAAAAAATAAAAGTAAAGCCTTATGAAGAGTTTAGAAGTATACCACAGGATGTTGAAATGGGAAGATTAGACGCATACTTTGGAAATACTATAACAATGGTTGGGGATATAAAAAAGATGAATATCAATTGTAAAATAAATCCTTTGGTTTTGAATANNCAGATGTAGCTTATCCATTTAGAAAAAATGATGATAAAGCTAAAGAGTTTATAACAGAAATCAATAAGGCTCTTAAGGAAATGAGGGAAGATGGAACAGTATCAAAGATATCTAAACAATGGTTTGATATAGATGCCACAACCTTAGAAGGATTTCAAAGCATAAAATAAAAAATTATATCCTATGGTAGCAAAATTCAAAGGGGAGAGGCTAGAAAAATATGATTTTTGATATAGAATATTTTTGGACATTATTTCCTAAAATTTTAAAGGGATTAGACGTAACTTTTTCTATGACGTTGCTAAGCTTTGTAATAGGATTAGCTATAGCAATAGTGATAGCATTGATATATAGGTATAAGATTAAAATACTATACCAAATAGCATTATTGTACGTATCCTTTTTTAGAGGTTCTCCAGTAATTACTCAGATGTTTTTCATGTATTTTGGGTTGCCTTATTTGATAACTCCATTAAGAGGTATGAATGCATATATAGCAGCTACATTAACAATAGCCCTTAACATATCGGCATATATGTCGGAATCAATAAGAGCATCTTTAGCGTCGGTAGATAGGGGACAGATTGAAGCAGGGTTATCTGTAGGAATGACAAATTGGCAGGTGATGAAAAGAATAGTCTTTCCTCAAGCAGTAAGAATAGCCATTCCACCTCTAGGAAATAATTTCATAATGACATTGAAGGGAACTGCTGTAGCTTTTACTATTGGTGTTACAGAAATAATGGCTAAAGCAAAGATAGAAGCATCAAATTCATATAGATACTTTGAGTGTTATGCTGTAGTGATGATAATATACTGGATGGTAGTGGTGGCTCTTACGTATATTCAGAGGAAAGTAGAAGATAAACTAAATGAGGCATATTAGGAGTTAATGATCTAACATTTAGGTAATAAGAAAATCGTTATTGTGTACAAGCATGGTATAGGAGCTGATAATATGATAAAATTAAC
Organism: Clostridium sp. UBA5530; assembly: GCA_002423705.1. Taxonomy (GTDB): domain Bacteria; phylum Bacillota; class Clostridia; order Clostridiales; family Clostridiaceae; genus Clostridium_X. The sequence goes on along the minus strand of DINW01000061.1, from coordinate 15,132 downwards.
AAATTTGCAAAAGAGTTTTGGAGACTTAAAGGTATTGAAGGGGATTAACTTAGTTGTGAATGAGGGAGAAGTTATTGCTATCATAGGTCCATCAGGTACAGGAAAGTCAACGCTTTTAAGATGCATGAATTATTTAGACAAACCAGAAAAGGGAATGATTGAAGTTGACGATTTAAAAATTAATATAGAAAATGTCACAAAGAGGCAAATATATGAATTAAGAAAAAAAACAGCTATGGTGTTTCAAAATTATAATCTTTTTAGAAATAAAACAGCTCTAGAAAATATAGTAGAACCATTAATAGTAGTAAAAAAATTAAACAAAAAAGTGGCGGAAGATAAAGGAATGAGTATCTTAAGGTCAATAGGACTAGAGGAAAAGAAGGATTATTATCCTTCGAAGCTCTCAGGGGGGCAGCAACAAAGAATAAGCATAGGTAGAGCTATGTCTGTGGATCCAAAGATTATGCTTTTTGATGAGCCAACCTCGGCGCTAGATCCAGAGCTTGTTGGAGAGGTGCTAGATGTTATAAAAAAATTAGCACAAAATCATACCACTATGTTGATTGTAACTCATGAAATGAATTTTGCTAAAAAAGTGGCAGATAGGGTTGTATTTATGGATGAAGGAAAAATTATAGAAGAGGGATGTCCAGGACAAATTTTTACTAATCCTCAAAACCCAAGAACATGTCAATTCTTAAAGAAAGCTACACATGACATTACTATATAGTTAAATTTTATGTACATTTAAAGTTAAATAAATTTATATAATTTTTAGTAATATGTAGATTGAGAATATTAAAACATTCATAAGAAAACTAAAATACAAAATATTAGGAAAAAAATTATACAAGAGCTATTTTTAATACTAGAAATTATGAGATTTTAAAAAATATACTAATAGAATAAGCTAATGAATATTTTCTTTCAGAATATAGTATAGAAGAATTATAAGTAAAGAAAGAAAAAACTTCTCTAAATAAGAAAGATTAAAAGCTTAAAAATCAATTATTTTATAAAGAAAGATAAGGAAGTTACTAGTGGTTAATTATTGGCCACTTTTTATACACTTTGATACAGAACTAACTTTGGTATTTAATGTGATAGAGTTAAAAGCTAAAATATTAAATAATGATTGAAATGAACAAAAGGTTAGGTATTAAAGTAGGTGAAAAAATATGCAAAAGAATATAATTTTAAAGAGGTATCATAAGAGCATGGATTATTCTTATACTTTTGGAGCTGCTCCTACCATTGAATTATTGCAAATAGTTCCTCATCATACCATTAAGGTAATATTAAGTACAAGAGTAGATGAAAAGACTAATATTAATCTTATTTATACAATATGTGCCAAACATAAAATACCTATAGAAATCAATGAAAAAGCTATCAATACATTAAGTGACAAAGAGAATTGTTTTGTTATAGGTGTTTTTAATAAATTTAAAAATTCAGTGGAAGGTAATGAGCCTCATATTGTGCTAGTAAATCCAAGCAATATGGGAAACTTAGGAACTATAATTCGCACTTGTGTAGGATTCGGTATGGATAATTTAGTTATGATAACTCCATGTTCAGATATTTTTGATCCTAAGGTAGTGAGAGCATCTATGGGTGCTGTGTTCAAAATAAAGTTTTCCTACTATGAATCTTTTCATAAATACTTGAATAGGCATAGAAATAGAAAAATATATACATTTATGCTAAATGGCAGTAAAGACATTAATAAACTAGAAAGAAATAAAGATGAGAATTTTTCTTTGGTTTTTGGCAATGAAGCTACAGGATTAGATCAGTCCTTTTCAAAAATTGGACAAAGTGTGTTAATTAAACATAGTAAAACCATAGATTCATTAAATCTATCAGTGGCAGTAGGTATAGCATTATATGAATTTTCAAATTAGAAATAAAAGGAATCACCCCTGGGGTGGTTCCTTTATATTCCATAAAACTAAAGGAGTAAATATTCACAGTTAGTAGCACACCAATATATATTAAAATCAATTAACCACAGCTGAAAAGGAGGAAAAATATTGGAACTTCAGTATGTAAAGGGAACGCCTATATTCACAAAAATAAATAAGACTTATAAACAATATGAGTATTTAACACAAGATATAGAAACAGAAGTAGTAATCATAGGAGAAGGGGTTACTGGAGCCATTTTGGGATACTATTTTATCGAAGCTAATATACCTGCAGTAATTATAGAAAAACAACGTATAGCTCACTGTAGTACTAGCATAACAACATCTCTTCTACAATATGAGCTAGATAGTAATGCTAAGGAATTAGGACAATATACTACATTGGATAAAGTAGCTCAATCTTACAAGCTAGGAATAAAAGCCTTGGATGAAATTAATAAATTTATAAAGAAATATGGCAATCAATGTGATTATGAAAAAAAGGATACTTTGTTGTATACAGCAAAAACCTTAGAAGAAAAAGAAATAAAAGAAGAATATAACTTTAGAAAAAGTATAGGGTTAGGTGTGAAGCTTATATCTGAAGATAATGATCCATTTAGTTTTGAGTTAAAAGCTGGGGTTTATGGTAATAATGGAGGTGCTCAACTAGACCCATATAAATATACTCACCAATTGTTAAAGGTAGCAGTAGAAAAGGGATTAAAGGTCTATGAAAATACAGAAGCTATGGAAATTAATTATTTAAATCAAGGAGTAGAGGTTATAACCAGTTATGATTATAAAGTTAAAGGTAAGAAGGTGATTATGGCAACAGGATACAATACCCAGAGATTTAGTAAGAGAAATTTTGGAGTTAAGACCGTAACATATAATATAGCTACCAAACCTCTTAATAAGTTAGATGGATGGTTCAATAAGGTGCTTATTAGAGATAATAATGATCCTTACAATTACTATAGAGTTACTACTGACAATAGAATTTTAGCAGGAGGTGAATACATAGATTTTCAAACAAATATATGTAATGAAAAAGTGGAAAAAGAAAAATATACCATACTTAAACAAAAAATTCAGAGCATGTTTCCTAAAATAGAACATATAGAAAAAGAATATGAATATTGTGGAGCCTTTATATCAACTCAAGATAACCTAGGATTTATAGGTCCAGATCCTAAACAGCAAAATTTATAGCAGATATTTTTACATAATTCATAAAAATACGAATAAGCTATTGACTGGGAAAATTTATAGTAATATACTTATATTAATAAATAATATTAATTATTAAATAATTTTATATATTAAGGAGTAATGAATATGGATAATATAAATTTTTCCCAATTAATAAAAGATAGGAAGTCAGCAAACAATTTTCAGCAGGGTGTAAAAATATCAAAAGAAGAGCTAAATGAAATCTTTAAAGATGTATCTTTGGCACCATCTTGCTTTAATTTGCAACATGCCAATTATCTAGTTATAAATAATGAAGATATAAAAGAAATGTTTAAAGACAAAGCTTGTAAACAATATAAACTTCAGACTGCCTCAGCTGCTATCTTGGTGTTAGGAGACAAAGAAGCCTATAAAAGTGCAGAAAAAATATATGAGCCAATGAAATGGCTTAAAATTATAGATGAAACTCAATATTTTGAAACGGTAAATACCATATATAATTTTTACGAAGGAAAAGGACTGGATTTTATGAAAGAGGAAGCTATAAGAAATGGAGCTTTATCAGCTATGATGTTTATGCTAAGTGCTAAGAATAGAGGATGGGATACTTGCCCCATGATAGGTTTTGATAAGGATGTAACCAGAGATATGTTTAAAATTGAGGATAGATATGAAATAGTCTTACTTATAACCATTGGCAAAGAGGATGAAAATAATAGAAGGCTTAGGGGTTATAGAAAACCTGTAGAAGAATTTGTAACATATACCTAATACCTATGAAATAATATATTCATACATAAACACATTTAGAGGAGAGGATTCTGTAGTAGATATCTGGATTTCCAGTGTTCTTTCATCCAATCGAATAAAACCTTGGCTTTCATAAAAGCCATAATTGCAAATAGTATCAGTATACACGTAAATACTATTTGCATTTTTAGTTTTCATATAATTTAAAAGAGAATTCATAAGATGCTTACCAACACCATAACCACGACAGCTTTCTCTTACAGCAAACAAAGCCACCGAGCCTTGAAATCGATGTTTTCTATTTTTCATAAACTCATCATAAACAGTTAAAATTTTTCTGTATTCCTTTAGATTAGCTTTATATTGACTTTTACAACAAGCTATACTCAAAGAGTTCCAAAGAACTATAGCACTGTTAACAAGATAAGTAGTCTTTTTCAAAGAGTTTTTGCAATTACCAAATATAAGTCCGATGACTTCACCATCTTTTTCAGCCACCTCATTAAAGGTGGTTTCGCTAAGGCATGAATGCAAATAGATCTTAAGGGCTTTGTTTAAAAGATTTTTATCCCGAATAATTTTGTGAAATCCAAAGGCCTCACTTATTATGGATTTAATTGTTTCATAATCATTTTTAGTTAATTTTCTATAAATTATTTCACTCATAAGTGGAAATTCTCCTTTCAGCTAAGGTATCAATTAGTGTATCATTAGTATAAAGTGTACCCTAAGGGGAGAGTCAATACAAATAGGAGGAAGGCATGAAACAAAATTTGTACTCTATTGGAGAAGTGGCTAGGATAAAAGATATCACCATAAAGGCTTTGAGATATTACCATGATATGGGCATTATAATACCCGTTTACATTGACAAAGAAACAGGCTATAGATACTATGCTACAGAGCAATTTATCCATATAGATATTGTAAAGGCATGCAGAGGATTAGGCACTAGCATAGATGAGATTAAGCAGATATTTAAAAATAAAAATACGGAAGAATTGATGGCTTTGCTTAAGAAGAAGAAGGATGAAGCAGAGGAAACTATAAAGAAGATGGAAAAGATAATTCAAGATGTAAACGAGCTTTCTAATATGGTGTATACCTCAAAGAAAGTCCTAAAAAATCATGAAGTTTACATGGAGGATTTTCCAGAAAGGTATGTTGTAAGGACACCCTGCAAAGCGGTGGGGGAATACAAAGAATTACTATATTATTCAGAATTGGATAAGTTGATTAAAGAAAAAGATATAAAGGTTCTAAGAGATGGAGGAATAATATATGATGTAGATTGTCAGGGAAACATAACTTCACAGTATACATTTAAATTTGTTGAGAAGGATCAAATAAATCTTTTTCCAAAAGAAACAAAAGTACTTAAACAAGGCCAGTATCTGCTTCTTAATTACACTAAGGAAAATGAGGAACAGCAGATGAAAAAGCTAAAAAATTATTTAGAAAAAAATAACCTAAAGCTAAAGGACTTTTTAGAGATAGATCTTTTTGATGATTTTTTTAACACTAGGTCCTATAGCTGCCAGCTACAGATGCATATAAAAAGATAGGATTATTAAAAATGAGGTTAATGACAAAGTTTCAGAAGGTAATTTTGTCATTAACTTCATTTATCTTTACAAGGATAACTTTTTATCTTATGGGAGCAGGGTAATAGACTAGATTTGAAGTATCAAAGGTTATGGTAGAGCCACCATTGCTTATACCTAAGGGGTCATATTCGGACCATACATCACTGCTTACATAGCTTAAGGCATGGGCACCTATAGGAGTTTTATATCCTCCATCTTCTACAACTTTTTCGCTTTTATACATCCACTGAAATAGCATGTTGCATAGACTTAAATAAGGAACTACATCATTCACATCACAGATGCGCCTTATTTTTCCTTCACGACCTATAGGGCTGATAAGGGGGCTGCCTACTGCAACTACATTTTCAACTTGGTAGCTTCTAATTATTTCTTTGTTGGCAGATATTTGTTGTGCAACCATTCCTCCTAAACTATAACCCGTTAATATTAAAGATGAACCCGAGGGAATGTTGTTTAAAATAGCTTCCTTTACAGCTGTCAGATAATCATTATTCATTTCTAAGGCAACTAAAAAGTCTGTTTTTAAATCAGTAGCTTGCCCTTTTACGAATTCTGTACCTCCTAGGCTAATTAAATAGACTTTCTGGTTTTTATTATTTAAAGACAAGGTTGAAGGAACTATGGCAATGGGACCTTTGTCATCATCCTTTACGCTAGTAGTGCAGAAAAAAGCTGTATCTTTTATGGAGGTAAAGGTATTCAAGCCAGGAGTTAAATCTTTACCATAGGCCTTTTTTATTGCTTCAATAAAGTCTGCAACATCATTTATAGTGATTCCAAATTCATTTGTGGTATTCATGGGAACGCCTCCGTTTTTTTATCATTAGCTATGGTAATTAATCTCATGTCTACCTGATGTAACACTTCACCATCTTTAGGTTGAAGATAACAGCAGCTACGACACTAATAAGTTCAACTAATGTTCAAAAGGAATTCAAACTCCACCTGAAACTAAGTTTCACTTGATATTACATAGTATGTAGAAGTTCTTAAAGTGCAACGGCCACGACAAAATAGAGGACGATGCTTAATCAGCATAAGCCTAAAAAACAACTTAAATTGCCAAATTAAGGGATTAACTAATGAAGTTTATCATACAATAGAAAGAATACTTTAAAGGGGAATGTGATACAGTGGCAACATTAAGGATAGTAAAAGATAAATTTAAACATCAGACCCAGGTGAAAGGAAACTTAAGTATTAAACACATTGAAAAAAATAGAATATCTTATTTTATTGGGTGGATAACCATACTAATATGTGTCTACAGTTGTTTATTTATAGAAAGAAGTTCTATGTTTTTAGGAGGAGAATCTTTAAAAAGCTACAACTAAATATATACATATATCTGTCTTATAACTTGCTCCACTATAGCGGTGATATTTAAGGGAGAACAGTATGTGCCTAAAACTATATACAGTATGTTAATGTTGATTATAAGTATTATTACAATCATGGTATTTAGGGATAGCTTTATAAACCTAATATTTAATGTGGTAGGAGCCATTGCAGTAGGACATGTCTTTGCATCCTGTGGCTATGGATTTTTTATGATTCTTAATAATTCTGAAAAACTTTATTCAATGATCTTAGGAATAGTAATCCCTAAAGGTATATTGGTTATATCCACCCTTTTTAATAGTGTAGAACAAGGTAAAGAAACATCAAGAATTATAATGATTTTATGTACAATAGTACTACTTATATGTTCCATTGATTTTAGAAGAAAGAAATCCCACATTCCCAAGTTGAAGGAAATAGAGATTTCTAAAAAGGCATACTCTCTTATGGCAGTAATATTTGTAACTCTAGCCTTAAACGATGTAATTGCTCCATTTATTTTAAGTTATATAAAGGATGGAATCCAAAAACCTTTAGAGGTTCTTTATTTTACTGGCATGGTTTTAGGGGTTGCTACTATAATTATATTTCAAAAATATTGTAAGTTTAATATATGTATTATTATAGGACTTTCATTTGCTTTCCTAATTGTTGGTTTTGCAAATAGCCTTATTGCAACTAAGTATGTTTATGGGGCTTACATGACTGCACTATTCTTTGGTGGGGCTTATTCTATAGGAATAGTAGATATGTATTATATAGCAGGCCTTATGGCAAAGAAATTTCGAAGTATTACATTTTATAGAAGAGGGATTGTTTTATCATCCTCCTATTATTTTGTGTCCTTTGTGATTATTTACTTATTAAAAGAATCTCAGGTAATTATAGCTTTGGCATCAATATTTATTATTGTTCTGTTTTTTGTTGTAGCTCCAGTGTTTAATAAAACATTGTATGAGGGAGAGTGGATTGATGACTCCTATCGTGAAGATGTAACCTTCGAAAGCAGATTAGAAGCAAGATTAAGAGAACTAAGACTTTCAAACAAAGAAATTCAGGTATGCCAGTTGCTATTAAAGGGACATACTTTGAGACAGACTTCAGCTATGATAGGTATAGCCTATTCCACTGTTAATACTTATTGCACCTCTCTTTATAGAAAATTAGATATCAACAGCAGGGCAGAACTGATGTTGTTATTCAAACAATATATTGAGAAGTAGACAAGTTATAATACAACCTATGGTATATCACTAGAACTAATGAGGATATTTTTTCTTGTTCATATGAACTCATTAATAGAAGCTGGAATATATTAGAAATAAAATAGGACATATATAAACATTGGAGGGATAATTATTATGGTCAATAAAACTTATGAATGTCACAAGTCATCCATAGGAAGTATGGATGCAAATGTCATGGCTCTTCTTGCCTATATAGTGTCAGTGGTAATAGGCTGGATACCCGGGTTACGCTACTTTGCATGGCTTGCCCCATTAGTTATTTATTTTATAGAGAAGGATAGTGCCTTTGTAAAATTCCATGCTATGCAGGCCTTTATGCTAGAAGTGTTAGGCGGAGTTATAACCTTTATACTTACTGTTATAATCGGAGGAATTGTAGGAGCAGCTATGTATAATCCATACAATGCTTATGCAGCAGTTGGAATTACGGGAATAGTAGCTCTATTAGCTGGAATCATTTCTATAATAATAACTATATTCGCTATTATAGCCATGGTAAATGCCTATAGATACAAAGAATATTGCATTCCAATAGTAGGTAATATAACATCAAAGATAGTAAATAAGTCTGAAGAGAAGTAGAAAATTTACTTCATGCCTACCTGCTGTAACCCTCCACCCTCTTTAGGTTGGACTTAACAGCAGCTACCACACTAGATAACCTTAACTAAGCTTCAGATGTAGTTCAGATTCCATCTAAAGCTTAGTTGATTTCACATTGTAAAAGTAGCCATAAGAGAGTATAATTAAGATATTACAAGAAAGGTAAAGGTTGGAATAATCTTATGATAGTTAACTGGCTTTTTAACAACAATAGAATTCGCTAATAACTTAATATTGCCATAGGGCAATGAAAATCCCTTGTTTTGAAGGGGTTTTATTAAGGTACGATTTTATTGAAGTTATAAAAGAATGATACATTCTTTTGTAGCTTATGTTAGAAAGGCGGTATTTTTATGTCAAAAAATAATGAATTAAGTTACTTATGTGCTGCAAAATATCTTTGGCAAATAATAAGGCCTCATAAAAGATATTATTTTGCAGCTTCAATTATAGCGTTAATTTTAATGATCATTGAAATTATGAAGGTAAAATTTACTGAGATCATGATAAATAGTGTGACAGAGGGGACTCTTATAAAGGTAATATATTCTCTTATGATGTTTTTGCTACTTGCAATGGTAGCTATTAGCTTAGAATATTTTAGTGGAATCTTTGTATCAAAGCTTTCATCAAAAACTCTAAAAGATCTAAAAAGTCATCTCTCAAAGAAATTGGCCTATGGTAAATATGATGAAATCATGAAATTGAAATCGGGAGATACTATGGCCACTGTGAATATGGATACTAAGGTGGTATGTGATTTTATAGGTGGAGATCTTACAGGGTTATTTTCTCAATTTGTAATGTTAATAGGGGCATTAGGATACTTATTTTTTACAAACCCGATGTTAGCATTAATTACATTTGCCTATACTCCTGTGGGTATGTTTTTTACTTTGACATTGAACAAGAAGATGAAGGGACTTTATAAAACTCGTGGACACAATATGGGAGAGACATTATCTTTAGTAGAGCAGGCACTATCACAGATTCCTGTTATTAAATCATTTTTAATGGAAAAATCCATGAAAAGAAAGATTTATGAAGGTTATAACAATGTCTATAATACAGAGATGAAAATTTCCATTTGGAATGCTCTGTTACAAACGGCATGTTCTTCTACATCCGCTATGCCCAAGATATTATATCTTATCTTTGGAGCAAGGATGATTATGAAGGGACAATTGACTTTAGGGACTTTTATAGGAGTTTTTGATATGCTGAACTATATTATAGGACCCTCTGTATATTTTCCATTTTTACTTAATGGATTAAATAGATCTGTAGCCTCTATAAATAGAATAGAGACACTAGAGAAAATTTCTATGGAGCAAGGGATAAAAGCTTTTGAAAAGCCAGAAATACCTTCTATAGAAATAGATAGGATTTACTTTGGATATGGTGAAGGCTCAAAGGTCATAAAGAATCTTTCCTTTAATCACAAGGGGCCTGGTATCATAGCATTAAAAGGAAAATCTGGAAGTGGAAAGACTACCTTAATAGATTTAATTTCAGGGCTTTATAAGCCATGCAGCGGGGCAATTAAAGTTAATGGTGATATTTCTGTGGTCACCCAAGAACCTTATGTATTTCAAAAAAATCTTATTGAAAATATAAGAATTGCAAGGGAAAACGCTACAGATGAAGAAGTAAAGAAGGCTTTAGACATGGCTGGAGCAGAGAAACTTAAAGATAAATTACCTGAGGGCTATGATACTATCCTAGGAGATGGAAATGTAGATTTGTCTGGTGGGGAAAAACAAAGAATTTCTTTAGCTAGAACCATATTATCACAAAAGTCTATTTGGATATTAGACGAGCCTACTTCAGCCCTAGATAGTGATACAGAAAAAGTAGTTCTAGGGATGATAAGGAAGATGTCAAAAGAGAAATTAATATTGATTTCAGCTCACAAGCAGTGGCTTCACCAAATAGCATCTAAGTCTATAGACATGGAAGCTATGAAGGGAGATGAAATCTATGACAGTATTTAAAAGTTCCAACATACAGAACGTAAAAAAAGTCATAAAAATTATGGGGAAAAGGGGTAAAACATTTTTAATATTTATCTTTCTATTTTGTGCAGTAGAACTTTGCTGTACTACTCTATATTCTTTTGGAATGAAAGAAGCTATTAATGGAATTACCTTTGGAGATATGAATGAATTTTACAAAGGTATAATCTTAGTTATGGCAAACCATGTATTATGGTGGATCTATGCACCAATATCTTCCTATGAATGCGCCAAGGCAACTAAGGGAACCATGAGAGATNNATATCTACCTATGGCACATCATGATAATAAACCTAGGGGAGAGATAATATCTAACCTATCCAATGACGTATCAGCTTTAGAAAAAATATATGATAGGTCACTATTTCAGGTATTAAGATCCATATCTGGAGGATTAGGTGGAGTTGTAATAATGGCAGTAATAGATTGGAGATTTGCAATGGTGGTCTTTGCCATGGGAACTTTATGTGTCTTTGTATCCAATAGCTATAGTAAAAAACTAGGGGCTATGGGAAAGGAACTTGAAGAAAGATTATCTAAAACTACCATTGATATATATGAATTTATAAAGGCAGCTAAGACTATTCGATTATTAAAGATTCAAGAAAAAAATATAGGGGAAACTAGAAAATATATAGAGGCTGAGGCTGATATAAAGATGGATATAGGAAGAACCTTTACAAAGATGAAGGCAATGGTAAAGGCTATAAATGTTCTTTCTTATATAGGGATTCTGTTTATAGGAGCCTTGCTTGTATATTATGGTCTTTCAGATTGGGGAACAGTAATTGCACTTATGGCTTTAAAAAACACATCAGATATGTTATTTGTGGAGAGTGGAGAGTTTATAGGTGAGATGAAGTCAAATCTTGCTATGGTAGATAAGGTTTTTAATCTTATTGAAGATAAAAGGGAAACCATATGTCCTAAAATCTGTTTTGAAAACATGACCCCAGCCATAGCCCTTAGAGATGTATGTTTTTCTTATGATGGAGAAACAGAGGTAATAAAAAATTTTTCTATGAAGATACCTAAAAATCAAATTACAGCCCTTACAGGGGCCAGTGGAAAGGGCAAAAGCTCAATTATGAAGTTGATTTTAGGACTTTATGGACCTAATGACGGAAATATATTTTTCCAAGGGAATGGAGAACCTACCCTAGAAAAGGTTAGAAAAAAAGTAGCCTATGTACCTCAGGAGTCAAGGCTCTTTAAAGGAACCATCCTTGAAAATATAGGCCTAGGTAAATCAGGTAGTAATAGAGACCAGGTAATATCTGCAGCAAAGATGGCAGGGGCTCATGAATTTATATGTGATTTGCCAAAGGGATATGATACCATGGTAATGGATGATGGAAAGAGTTTATCAGGAGGACAAAAACAGCGTATAGCTATAGCCAGGGCTATGATGAAGGATGCTCCTATATTGCTTCTGGATGAAATAACAGCCTCTTTAGATAAGGAAGCAGAGGAGGAAATAATGAATACCATAAGAAAGTTAACCATAGATAAGACGGTGCTTATGATAACTCATAAAAAACATATTATAAAGTTAGCTTATCAAGTGGTTAATATATAAAGTAAAGTTTAGGGGAAGCTCATCCTCTAAACTTTAATGTGTCCATGTGAAGCAGTAGTACTGTGACTTAAAATCTCTATGAATATAGAAATGTTATAATAATTACTGAGAGATAACAATACCATAACCCTTGAAAAAATGCTAAAATAAGAGTAACTTAATTACTGATGTTGAAGCAATAACTTTAAAAGATGACAGGAGAAATAAGAAATGAAGTATAAACCAAATAAACCAGCGACTAAGGAAAGAAAATATCCTTCAAAAAATAAATCACAAGTGGAAAACAAACATATTGACTTAAAAAGTCAAAAGCCTTCTAAGTGCTCTGTAGAGAGAAGATGCGGAAGCTGTAACAATTTAGATATACCTTATGAGGAGCAATTAAAGAACAAGGAGCTTCAATTAAAAAAGCTTTTTGGAAAAAACATAAAGATCAATCCAATTCAAGGAATGGAGAATCCATATCATTATAGAAACAAGGTTCATGCTGTATTTCATAAAGAGAAAAATGGAAACATAATCTCTGGTATTTATGAGAGAGGAAGTCATAGAGTAGTTAAAGTGGATCGTTGTTTTATAGAGGATAAAAAAGCAGATGAGATAATTATATCAATTCGTGATTTATTAAAATCCTTTAAAATAAGACCTTTTAACGAGGACACTGGAGAGGGACTTCTTAGGCATGTATTAATAAGAAAGGGCTTTAACAAAGGTGAAATCATGGTGGTTCTTGTAATGTCCTCTATGATATTCCCTTCTAAAAATAATTTTGTAAAGGCTCTATGTAAACTTCATCCTGAGATAACCACTATAATAATGAATATTAATGATAAAAGAACAAGCATGGTTCTAGGCACAAAGGAAAAAATCATATATGGCAAGGGCTACATTGAAGATGTGCTATGTGGCTGTACCTTTAGAATATCTTCTAGATCCTTTTATCAGGTAAACCTAGTGCAAACGGAATTTCTTTATAATAAGGCCATTGAATTAGCAAATTTCACAGGAAAGGAAACTGTTATAGATGCTTATTGTGGCATTGGAACTATAGGTTTAATTGCCAGCAAAAATGCTCAAAAGGTAATAGGTATTGAGCTTAATGGTGATGCAGTTCGTGATGCCATAGCAAATGGAAAAAGGAATGATATAACCAATGCAAAGTTTTATGAGGGTGACGCAGGAGACTTTATGGCAGAAATGGCGGCTAATAATCAGACTGTAGATGTAGTTATGATGGACCCTCCAAGAAGCGGAAGCACAGAAAAGTTTCTAGACGCCCTATGCAAAATGGGACCTAAGAAGGTAATATATATATCCTGTAACCCAGAAACTTTGGAAAGAGATATGAAATATTTAGAGAAAAAAGGATATAAAGCAAATGAAATATGGCCAGTAGATATGTTTCCGCATACGGAACACGTTGAAGCGATAATTCTGATGACGCATTGTGGTGATAAGGCAAAAAACGAGGGTTAAACCACAAGATATAGTGGTTTTGGAGCGATTTCGGAGTGAAAAAACAGGCGAAAATGTCATCTATTTGAGGGCAAAAATTAAGCAAAAATATAGATGACATAGGTAATTTTCGAGATTTCACCCATAAAACTGAATGGGAAGTAGTCAAATAGTCAGCGGATTTTATAATGATCCTCTGACTATTTTTTCTGCCTAAATATTTTTAAAATGGTGATTTTAAAATGTCAAGTCTTTTTATAAAAATATTTTACAAGCATAGCAAGGAGGTTATTATGAACTGCAAAAGTATAACTGTTATTCCCCCGGTGTTTAAATTCGAAAATAGTCTTGGGATAAAAGGAAGAAACTTAAAAGTAGCATTTTTTATCCCAAACAGCTTCAGCAATCCCGACATACATTCCACAGATATGGTTCTAAGACGAATAAAGTTTTTTGACTTGGTTGGTTTCTTTACAAGCGAAAAAGGTTTTCAAAGAGGAAGTCATAGAATGAGAAAAATCTTTGATTTGTATAACAAAGATAAGCTTGATTTGCTTATCTGCAAATCTAAAAGCGATTTGGATAGATATGAAAATACTATCGATAGTATTTTNNGGTTAATATATGATATAATAATTATATTAAATAGTGAGGTGATAAGGAATGTCAGCTATTATTATAAATGAATACCAAGAGCTTTTAGTAAAGAAAAATGAAATAGAGAAAACACTTCCTTCTCTTTCTGAGGGATATATTTCTACAAAAACTATTAAAGAAAAACAATATTATTATCTACAAAATAGAGTGGATGGAAAAATAGTAAGCAAGTATCTAAAAGAAAATGAAGTCGATATGATAAAGGAACAAGTAGAACGCTGCAAGAAATATAAAGCTGAACTTCCTAAGGTTGAAGC
>DINW01000061.1:0-272 GCA_002423705.1 Clostridium sp. UBA5530 | reverse complement strand
ATTTATATGATGATGTAGATATATTGAAAAATCTCGCCAATATCAAAGACCATGATTTATTAAGTAGAGCCGAGGCTGATATAACGAACTTATCTATGCTTGCCGTCTATAACCAATCTTATAAGGTTTTTGATACAAAAACATTGCAAGATATTCACTCAAATATTTTTGGACAAATATACGATTGGGCTGGTGAGTTCCGTACAATTCAAATTACTAAATATGAAGATGTACTGAGTGGAGATACGGTTAGATATACTTTCCCTAAACAG
>DINW01000016.1 GCA_002423705.1 Clostridium sp. UBA5530 | reverse complement strand
ACTTTCCTATTAAAGCTGGAGTAATTCAAAAGACAGTTGGATATGTTAAAGCTGTGGATGATGTATCCTTTGAAATAAAAAAAGGAGAAACCTTAGGTCTAGTTGGGGAGTCAGGATGTGGTAAGTCTACTACAGGAAGAACCATATTAAGACTTCTTGAAAAGACAGAAGGCACTGTGAATTTTAAGGGTGTTGATCTATATGGAATGAAGAAAGAAGAGCTTAGGAAGATGAGACCAGAAATGCAAATAATATTCCAAGATCCATATAGTTCCTTAAATCCAAGGATGACCATAGGAGAAATCATAGGAGAAGCTTTATTGGAGCATAAGCTTGCTACTAAAGAGGATGTAACTGATAAAGTTCTTGAAGTTATGAAAATGTGTGGACTTGCTACTTACCACATAAGAAGATATCCTCATGAATTCTCAGGTGGACAAAGACAAAGAATAGGTATAGCTAGAGCCTTAGCTCTAAATCCAGAGTTCATAGTAGCAGATGAACCAGTTTCAGCTCTAGACGTATCAATACAATCACAGATAATAAACTTATTAACTGATTCTCAAGAAAAATATGGTTTTTCATACTTATTCATATCCCATGACTTAAGTGTAGTTAAACATATATCTCATAGAGTAGGAGTTATGTATTTAGGATCATTGATAGAGTTAGCACCAAAGAAAGAGCTATATGATAATCCACTACATCCATATACAAAGGCTCTATTATCAGCAGTACCTCTACCAGATCCAACAATTAGAAGAGATAGAATGCTACTAAAGGGAGATATTCCATCTCCAGCAAATCCACCATCAGGATGTAAGTTCCATACAAGATGTCCATATGCTATGGATATTTGCAGTAAGGAAACTCCTGAATATAGGAATGTAGGAAATGAACACTTTATAGCATGTCATTTAGTAAAATAATAAATATTCCAATTATACACCCAATTGAATTTGGGTGTATTTTTTATATTAAAATTCAATTGTCGAAAAATTCAATATAATATTCACAAAATATGCTAAAATTAATTAATATATCTAATATTTACCACATTAATACAAAAAAAAGAAAATTTAAATTAATAGTTTACAAAGTAAGATAAATTTATTATAATGATTTTAAGAAATTTTAAATATAGTTTAAAAAATCATATTCAGAAAATTAAATAATTTAAATGAGTAGATATTATTGCTCTCAATTGCAGGGCGATATCTAATAAATTCAAACAATTTATAAGTAAAGAGGGGGAAAAATAATGAATAAGAAAAAGTTGTGTGCAACTTTAGCTGGAGTTATGTCATTGTCTGTAGGATTAACAGCTTGTGGATCTAATGGTTCTGGCAGTGGTAGTACAGGAGAGGTTGGAAGCAACACAGAAAATAAAATATTTAAAATGGAGGCAGAAAGCCCAGACAAAGTCCCTGATACTGCAAAACAAAGAAAAGATACATTGGTTATAGGTATTGATAAGCCAGATGGAATATTCAACCCATTATATGCTGATTCAAACTATGACATGACTATCTTAGAAACAATGTTTGCACAAATGTTAAATGTTAAGGATGATGGAGAGTTAGAAGCAGCACTATGTGATCTTCCTAAAATATCTGAAGACAAGAAAACATATACTTTTAAATTAAAAGACGGTTTAAAGTGGAGCGATGGACAACCAATAACCACTGAAGATATCGACTTTACATTTAAAGTAATATCCGATGGAGAATATACAGGACCATCAGATATGCCAACATTAGGAATAAAAGGATGGAAAGACTATAAAGAAGGAAAATCCAAAGATATAGCTGGAATAAAGCTAGTAGACAAGCAAACTATAGAGATAACAGTAGATACTCCATTGGCACCATTGGATAGATATCTTGGTGTTACAGCTATAATTCCAAAACATTACTATGGAAAGAACTATGTTCAAGGAAAAGCTGATACAGCTATGACTCCACTTCATAGAAAACCAGAAGTTGTTTCAGGAGCATATAAGCTTAAGGCTTATAAAGAAGGTGAAGAAGTTGATTTAGTTGCTAATGAGAACTTCTACTTAGGAAAAGCTAAAACTCCTAATGTAATCTTTAAGGTAGTTACTCAACAAACTTATTTACAACAACTTCAAACTGGTGAAATAGATATGGCTGAAGCTCAAATAAAGCAAGAGAGTATGGAACAATTAAAGCAAATGGGATTCACTAATGTTCATTACTGGCCAAATAATGGATATGGATACCTTGGATTCAATTTACTTGGAAATGATTCTAAGTTCAAAGATCCTAAGGTTAGACAAGCTTTAGTTTATGGATTAGATAGAAAAACTATAGTTTCAAATGTATATGGAGAATATGGTAATGTTATAAATATTCCTCAATCACCACTTTCTTGGGCTTACAATGATGAAGGTGTTGAAAAATATGAATATAATACAGAGAAAGCTGCTAAGTTATTAGAAGAAGCTGGATGGAAGAAAAATTCCAATGGAAAGCTTGAAAAAGATGGAAAAGAATTTAAGATTAGATTCTTAC
>DINW01000071.1 GCA_002423705.1 Clostridium sp. UBA5530 | reverse complement strand
AGGCCGGAGGATATTTATTTATGAATAATGCAAAGCTAACTTGACAAACAATGCAAAGCGAACTATACTAAAAGTGCAAAGTTAACATTGCAATGGAGGGAACTAATTGAAAACCAAAATTAAAGAACTAAGAAAAAAACATAAGTTGTCCCAAGAAGAATTAGCACTAGGGGTAGGAACAACAAGACAAACCATAACTTCTATAGAGTGTGGAAAGTATACTGCATCTTTGGTTTTAGCATATAAAATAGCCAGATATTTTAATTTGAGTATTGAGGAAGTATTTGATTTTTCAGAGGTGGAGGAGATTTAAATGGAAAAATATAGGAGCGAAGTGAAAAAGAGAATAGCAATATTGGGAGCATTGATTATAGCAGCTATAGGCATAGAAATATTCAGTATAATAACAGTGACTTCTATAGATCATGAAGGAGCCTTTAGTGATGGTGCATTGGAGGGATTTCCTATAGGATTATTAACTGGCATTATGGTACTGCT
This sequence comes from Clostridium sp. UBA5530, assembly GCA_002423705.1. Classification (GTDB taxonomy): domain Bacteria; phylum Bacillota; class Clostridia; order Clostridiales; family Clostridiaceae; genus Clostridium_X. The sequence continues at coordinate 46,971 of DINW01000071.1, read as the reverse complement.
AATAATAAAGATGATACAATATAGTATTACTATTAAGAATGATACAAAACTTAGGAAACTTTATAATATGGAGAATGATGAAAGAAAAAGAATTATTAAAGAAAAATCAGGAGCTAATGTAGTTATATTTAGTTCTATAATAATTATATTTGTAGCAATAATACTTGGACACTATAGTAAAACAATATTTTTAACCCTAGTAGGGTGTGCATTTTTCTTATTGCTTGTATCAATTTCGTTGAAATTATATTACTCAAAAAAATATTAGTTTGGAGTAATATACTCCAAGAGGGAGATTTTATGAATAATAAAAGAAGAGAAAGCAAAGTAGGACTAGTTTCCTTCGCCATATTTTTAATATTAAGAATGCTCACCTTGAGTATAGAGTCAATTGCCACATCTAAGATTATTCATTTTGTAATGGGAATTCTTGTAGGCTTGAGCTTACTAGCTGTTATATCGGAATTTATTTCGGATAATGTTTATGAAAAGATAAAAAGATACAAGAAATTTTAGCTTCAAATATGTTGGGCATAGACCAGTGTTAGGTGAGGGTTCCATGTGGCGTTTTAATTATTACAGATATAAATTTGAAAAATAGTAGTTTTTTAATTTTATATAAAACTACTATTTTTCAAATTCATTTATATAATTATAATTATTTAAAACTCTTTGGAAATTGCTTTACTATACCATCTGAGAGCATATCGGAAAACATAATCATATGGTCTTCACCTTTGTCATATGCATCAATATCAGACTTCCAATCTTTATTTAATCTAGAGATAGCCTCATTTTTTGTTAAGTCCAAATGTTTATATAACATATCTCTTAATTCCTTATTAGAATAGTTAGGGTTAGCATTGCTTAGAAAACTTGCTATTTTATCTGCATTTTCATACCATAACTGATTATATTTTTTAAAATCAGCATTGTTTCCGTTCTTAGCAGCATTAACAACCTGGGCTGCAATGAGTATATGCTCTCTTAACAAAGCAGAAAGCCTATTTCCAGCTTCTTCACCATAGTAAGGCTTGATTGAATTACCAATATCATCTTGATTTCTAAGAAGTCTTTCTGCTACAGCATCTTTATCTTCAAGAGATGCTATGCTACTTATGATAAAGTTTCTAGTCCAAGATACATGATCAATCCAGAGTTTTCTTTCATCCATCTTAAAATCACAAATAGCTTTTTTTGATGAATCTTCTTTAATAGCCTTGTTATCCATAGCTGAAACCTTAAGAGGTATTACAAATAAAATCGAGCAACATAAAAGAAATAAAAAATGTTTAATCATTTTTACCATTAGCAAAACTCCTTTTTAATTTTATAGTCAAACTTATTCTGTTCTAGATTATGCATATCTATACTATCTATATCTGATATAAGATCTAATATTAATTAGAGGATTTTACTATTATTCCTCCATGGCAATTCACCTTATAGTTATGGCTCATTTTTAGTTATTAAAAATTTTATAGGTTGAATGGGAAAAAGTTTAAATGATATTATACAGATAATAGTTATGATAGTTTCAATAATGGTAAGAACATTATTGAGTTTATTATTTCTCTTGTTTATTAAATAGGAAATAGGTACAATTATAGATATAATGGTATAAAAGGGGGAAGTTTTTTTATGATGACACCTGCTAACAATGCATAGCGAGGCTATTGCATTTATAAATGACTTAAATAGCCTTTGCTAAACCTAAATAAAAAATAATATTTAGGAGGGCATTATGTGCTATAAAGCAGCAAAGGAGATTTTACCCATAGAGGTAATTGAAATTATACAAAATTATATACAAGGGGAATATATTTATATTCCTAAAAAAGAAAACACTCGACAGCAATGGGGGACCAAAAACAATACAAGAAAAGAAATTAATTTAAGAGATGAAGCTATTTATGGTGAGTATGTGGCAGGAATAAGCAGAAAGCAACTTGCTGACAAATACTTCTTATCTAAAAAAAGTATAGATAGAATAATCTTAAAAGAAAAATCTAAAAGCAGTGGGTCATAAGCTAGGTATGAGTTTATGGCTCATTTTTGTTGAATGAATTAATTTAAAAATCATTTGCAACAACTGACCATGCAGATGGAAATGAGCAGAATTTGGGTAATGTTACAGGAGCTTATATAAAAAGCAAGCCAATGATATTTAATGACTCACTGGCTTACATCAATTAAAATATTATTTTCATATCAAAACGTCAATTACTTTCTAAGGGTAAACTGAGATACTAAGTTCTTTAATAATTGAGCTTGCACCTCCATTTCCTCACTGCTTGCTGAACTTTCTTGTGCCATGGCAGTATTTTCTTCTACAACACTTGCAATTTGTTCTACTGCCTGGGCTACTTGGTCAAGAGCTTCAGATTGCCTCACACAAGCATCCGAGATTTCACCAATATTAGATACTAGTTCTTGTGTTTTGCTGGATGAAATATCTAAGTCTTCTGCAGTTACATCTAAAAGTTTTTTCCCGCTTTCAATAGCTTTCATGGAATTTAAAATTAGCTCTTTAGAATTTTTTGCCGCTTCGGAACTTTGAGAAGCTAACTTACCAACTTCCATTGCTACCACTGCAAAACCCTTTCCCATCTCTCCAGCTCTAGCAGCTTCAATTGAAGCATTTAGCGATAATAGATTAGTTTGCGTTGCAATATCATTAATAGTGTTTATAATTTTGCAGATTTCTTGAGAAGTATTACTGATTAAATTCATAGCATCTATCATTTGCTGCATTTGTTTATTTACATTTGTTATTTTGTCACCAACATTTGATGCCATTTCATTGGAAACTTTAGAGTTTTGAGCAGTTCCCTCTACTTCATTTGCAACATTAGTAATGGTAGCTTGTAGCTCCTCAATAGAGCTGGCTTGATCTGTAGCACCTTCTGTAATAGATTGAGCACCTTGTGATAGTTGCTCTGCACTATTAGCTACCTGATTAGAGGCTTCATTTATCTCAACAAAGGCTTCATTCATCTTGTCTAAAGTGGATATGATGGAGTCATTAATGGAAGTAAAATCTCCTATGTAATTTGATGAAGTATTAAAAGCTAAATTACCTTCAGATAAGTATTTCATAGATTGATTGATATCACCTATTACATCTTGTAGATATTCCTTAGTTTTATGAATGGCTCCTATTAAACTTCCTACCTCAGATTCGTCAGGCTTTAACAAAAATTCATTATTTAAATGACCTTGAGATATATGACTCATTTGTTTTTCAATTTCTTGGATTGGGTCTAATAGCTCTTTGTCAACAAATCGCAAATACTTTCTTTGAATCAAGATAACGTATATTAAAGCTACTACTCCAATTATGTCAATGATAAATCCAAGTAGTATATAATTATTGCTTTCCTTTTCAACACGATTATGCAAGGAAGAGATAAATTTGTCTGTATTAGATGATATTTCCTCAATTCCAGTTTCGTATTCTTTTCCATAAACTATTGCCATAGCTGATATCAAATCATCATCTTGAACAAGTTTCATAGCTTTTTCTTCTAATGGAATCAATGAGTTGGATTTATTACCTATGGATTCAATCATTTCAGTTTCTTCTTTTGTAATTCCTATATTTTTCATTGAGTCGATAGCTTTATCTCTACTTTTGATATTGTTCACTTCGTTCCAATAATTATCATGGTGAGTTTTATCTCCTAAAGAGGCATATGCTCTAATCTCCGAAGTAAGATATTGTGAACCTTCACGTAAATTAATAGCATTTGTTATTAAATCAGTTTGGTCTTTTAATTTTTTCTGAGTAAGTATATTTACAGAAATAATTAATAATATAATTGCGATACTACTGGCAATGACTTTAATGGACAGAGAGCCTAGACGTTTGTTTTTAGTTGATTGTTTTTCAACAGCATGTTCTTTGGTTATAAGAGATTTCATTATTTTTCACACCTTCCTTTTACATATAGTTATATGTTAAATAAAAGTATATTTCTTTAAATGTTACCATATCATCGTACAGTTTTCAATAAATTTCGACTATTTCAGTCATGCAAGCAAGGGCGAAAACTAGAAAATAATTTAAAGTTAAGTTAAATAATTTAAAACTATTATAGTTACAGTTAAATAAATACTTTTTTACGAAGCAATTTAAAATTAAAAATACAATAAATATAGAACCGAAGGAGTAACTAATAGACAAAAGTAAAACATGACTATTTATTAGTAGACAAAAATATAAAAATCTATTAAAATTATGGTAATAAATTAAAGGAAGGTATACTATGATAAAAAATTATTTGGAACTTAATGAAGATGAAAAAGCACTAGTCAATGACTTTATGAATAGAAGGCAAGACAACAAGATATCACAAAAAGAGTTTGAGGACTCCATAAATAATGCTGTACATGACTTTGGAAGGGGGATTATATTTTATTTAGATAAAAATAAGGTTTTAGGTAAAGCATTTTTAATTCTTGAACCAGCTCAAAGAATACACACAGCATATATTCATAACATTGATTTAGAGGAAAACAGGGATTTTGTTTTTAAAGAGTTAATAGAGAAATGTAAAGAAATATCTAAAAGATATACTGTAGAGAAACTTTTTTTATCCTTAGGTAAGGATGAGATACTAAAAACACAGAATAAAGCAGGGCTAAAGGCACAATATTCAGCCTTTAACATGGAACTAAAGGATAAAAAAGAAAAAGACATTGCTGGGTTAGAGTTAGAAGCTTTATGTGAGGAGAATGTAGAAGACTATGTTAAGATTTTTAATGAAGCTTTTATGGACATGCCTCACGGATGTTTTACAACTCTGGATAATATGACAAAAGAAATAGAGAATGAAAATGTGAGATATTATTTAGCTAAAGAAGGTAATTGCCATGTGGGTTTTGTAGATGTTAGAATTGAAAATAATAAAGGATTTTTTGACATAGGACTAGGTAAAAATTTTCGAGGAAAAGGATTAGGTAAAAGGTTACTAGAAACAGCTATAGATCTATTGCAGAAAAAAGGAGTTCATAGTGTATGTCTAACTGTAATAGAAAAAAACAACATAGCCTATGACATGTATAAAAAAAGAGGATTTCAGGTTTGTGAGAAGATAAGTGATTGGGTAGAGATAAAACTATAGACCACAATTTAAATGAAATAATAATCCTAAAATAAATAAATACCATGTTGACTTTGACCCGATGTCAACCATTATACTTCTAATTAGAAAGGGGGATAAAACCATGGAACTATTTACTATAAGCAAAGTTGCAAAGATGTTTAATATTTCTACAAGAACGCTTCGTTATTATGATAAGATGGGGATTTTACCAAGTATTAAAAAGGAGGATTATGCCTATAGAACTTATGATGATTCTGCAATAAAGCAGCTTCAACAAATTATAGTTTTACGGAAACTTAGGATAAAGCTTAAAGACATAGAAGTAATTTTACAAAACAAGGATGCTGTTGAAGCAATGAAGATTTTTCAGCAGAGTTTAGAAGATACAACTGAGGAAATAAAGGCTTTAAGTACAATTGAATCTATATTAGAGACCTTTATAGATTCTTTAAATAAAAGTCTCAGTGGTAAAATTAGTCTGGAACTTCTTAGAGATGAAACCATTGTAGAAATCTTAAATACTTTAACCCTTTCTAAAGTGAATTTAAAGGAGGAAAAGTCAATGGAGGATTTAAACAGAGCTGATGAGAAATTATCGAAATTAAGGGATGTGAGGATTATATATCTTCCCCCAGCAACAGTGGCATCAAGCAATTTTATAGGAGAAAATCCAGAGGATACGGCTGGCAATTTATTAAATGATTTTGTAAGACAATACAATTTACACAAAGTAAAGCCAGATTTAAGGGTATACGGATTTAACAATCCTTGCCCAATGGAAGTTGGAGAAGTCTATGGCTATGAGTTTTGGGTAACAATACCAGAGGATATGGAAGTACCTAAGCCCCTTGAAAAAAAGCACTTTCAAGGAGGATTATATGCAGCCCACTGTATAAAAATGGGTAGTTTTGAGGAATGGCAACTTATCAATCAATGGGTAAAAAATAGTGAGGAATATGAATATGATCCTAGAGAACCCTTAGGCATGGATGGACTTATTGAGGAACATCTTAATGCACACACCTATTATGAAACACATAAAGAAGAAGCTAGTTTTAAGCAGGTAGATTTACTTATTCCTATTAAATTAAAGAAATAATGTAACCTAAAAACGGGCCATAAACTATAAAGTTTTGGCTCGTTTTTTATGGTGAATCAATAAAAATCAAATTATTTATCTTAATTTATTAGGGAAATAAGAAAAACCACATGGTTAGATTTGATTAATATCCAACATGAGGTTAATTTTCATGTGCTTTATGAAATTTTAAAACATTTCCTCGAACATTGATAAAATATTATTATTTAACTTATATTTATATAATATCATAAAAATTACATATAGTAAAGAATTATCAAAGATTACTGAAGTAAAGAGACCTTTAGGGAATCTACAGAAGTTAATGATAAATAGTTAATTTGGGGTTTCATAAAACATAGCCTATAATTAAAAACATAGTAGGTTTAAACCTTTTTTCATTGTCAAATTCCCGGGATATTTAAGATGGATAGGTATATAACAGAACTTGCTTTTTAGTTAATGAGTAATGGAGGTTATATTTATGATATATATTGAAAAAGTAAGCATTGAGGATGCTGAAAGAATAATTGAAGTTAGAAGACTTGCATATGAAGATGAAGATATTAGATTTGGAAAAAGAAGTGGAGAATATTTAAAGTATATTGGAGATATAGACTTTGTTTCATGGTGTTTAGATAAATATCTTCTTTACAAAATAATGTTAGATGAAAAAATAATTGGAACGTTTTGGCTGGATCATGAAACTGATAATAGGTCTAATCACTTTGAACTACAGGACTTTTGCATAATTCCAGAATATCATAACAAAGGTTATGGAGCAAAAGTAATGAAGGCTATGGAAGAGATGCATCCTAATATAAAAATATGGTCATTGGGAACAATGAATGTTAGCATTAGAAATCAACATTTATATGAAAAAATGGGATATAAAAAGGTTGGCAAAACAGAAAAGAGTGTATTATATGAAAAGATTATAGATTAATAATATATAAAACACTATATACTTAATTGAATATATTCAATAAAATTGAACTTATCTAGGGTTGTAGCTGTTGTTGACTTCGGACTAAAGAGGAGGAGTATTACAGCAGCTATAACATCAGATAAAATTTTTGCTCATTTTCTATTGTTAAGAGTTTATGGGATTGATATATATATGTATGCATGTAATAATATGGTTATAAAGCAGATTTTTATGGTGGTACTTAAGGAAAAAAGCTAGTGATTAAATATTCGTATTAAAGTAAAAAAGCATTTATATGGAGGGACAATAACGTTGTTTGATAATATAGAGACAGAGAGAATGATTTTAAAGAACATAGCTGTGGAAGATAGGGATTTCATATTTAGTGAATTTTCCGATGCTGCAGTAAACAGATACCTATTTGATGCAGAACCATTGACTGATATAGAAGGTGCAGATGAAATCATTAATTTTTATATACAGCCTGAACCAAGGTTACAACATCGCTGGATTATGTTGCGAAAATCAGACGAAATAAAGATGGGCACATGCGGATTTCATTGTTGGGATCAGGAAAAAGGTAAAGTTGATGTAGGCTATGATTTAAAAGAAAAGTTTTGGGGAAATGGATATATGCAAGAAGCAATGAAAAAAATTATAGAGTTTGCTGTGGAGAGGATGGATATAAGAGAGATAAGTGCATGTGTTTACATTGACAATGTAAGATCAATCGCCCTTGCAAAAAAACTTGGATTTATATTATCTGGCACAAGTTGCGAACTATTTAGGGGCAAAGAATATGCCCATAATATATATTCTCTTTATATATAATTGCATAACTAAGAAGGTAGCCACCAGATAAAAATTAAAGATTGTTTATTGGAGGAAAGAAAATAATGAAAATACATTTTGAAGAATTTAAAACAGACATAGATAAGCTTATAGAATTTCTAACATCAGATACTTGGGAGTTTTATGGAACACCTAATCCAAAACCAGAGAGAATTAGGGCAAGCTACGAAAATCAATATTATACTGGAGAGGACTGTAAAACATTTTGGGTGATTTTAGATGAGAATATAACAGCAGGAATGGTAAGAATCTATGACTTACAGGATGGTACACCATTGTTTGATATAAGAATTTTGAAACAATATAAAGGAATTGGCATTGGTACAAACACCGTAAATTGGATGGTTGATTATATATTTAGTAATTACTCAGATAAAGATAGAATAGAGGCCAATACAAGGCAAGATAATTATGCAATGAGATCTGTATTGCATAAGTGCGGCTTTGTTAAAGAAGCTCATTACAGGAAAGGTTGGACAGGACAAGATGGTAGCATATATGATGCAATAGGATATGGAATCTTGAAAGAAGATTGGGCTAAAAATAGCATTACTCCTGTGGAGTGGAATGATTTTAAGTGTTAATTATAATAGTGAGGTTTTAAAACATTCATTAATGTACATTAATGAATGTTTTTGTAGTTATAGCAATGCTTTTAAAATACACAATTGGTGAGGTAATCATGAGAAAACTTGTGGAAATAAAGGAACAAAAATATGAATATGAAATTCAGTGTAAAGACCATGAATCTTTAAGAAGGAGCTTTAATAAATTAGCACAAAAAACCTTTGGTATTGATTTTGAACAGTGGTACAAAGACGGATATTGGGGGAATGGATACATAACTTATTCTTTGATTAAGGACAGCAATATAATTGCTAATGTGTCAGTAAGTATTATGGAATTTTTGATATATGGAGAAAAAAAGAGATATATACAGCTTGGTACTGTGATGACAACTAAGGAATACAGGGGAAGGGGATTAAGTAGGTTTTTAATAGAGGAAGTAATAAAAGAATGGGAAAATAAGTGTGATTTAATGTACCTATTTGCCAATGGCAGTGTTTTAGATTTTTATCCTAAGTTTGGATTTACCATATCCAAAGAATATGAATATTCAAGGCAATTATGTGAAAATCAAATGAGAACTAAAGTTGAAAAAATTGATTTATCTAAGAGTGAGCATAGGGATAAATTCTTTAATATAGTTTCAAATGCCAAGGCAATTTCGAAAATTACAGCTCTAAACAACATATCTTTAATAATGTTTTATTGTACATACATCATGAGAGAAAATATATATTATATTGAACAATACCATTGCATTGTTATTGCCAACTATGAGAATAATACTTTGTATTTACATGATGTGTTTACAATAAAAGAAGATAATTTAAATTCTATCATTGAAGCCATGAAGATTGAAGATATTAATAGAGTTGTTTTAGGTTTTGTACCTAATAACATTGAGGAATATGAAGAGAAGGAATTACATGAGGAAGATACCACTTTGTTTATTAGGGGTGAAAAAGAGAACCCCTTTCAAGTTTGTAGATTAAGATTTCCAGAGTTATCTCACGCATAATAAAGTAAATGTGGAACCAACTTTCAAGGCAAGGAAAATATTTTTTCTTTGCCTTTTTCTGTATCTTGAGTCATAAAAACTGTATGTGATGCAAGGTATATTGTTAAGTTATAAATATAAAAGTATAATGAAAATATCCTAGGAAAACAAAAATTACCACTAGTGGAGGACAAGTATGCTAAGGATTGGAATCTGCGATGATGATATAAAGATTGTAAATAAAATAAAAAACTATATAGAGGATTACACAGAAGGTAGTCTAATTGACACATTCAAAAGTGGCGAGGAACTGCTTCAAGAAAAAAGGGACTTTCATGTTTTATTTCTTGATATAGATATGTCAGGAATAAATGGTATAGAAGCAGCTAAGGAGATTAGAAGCTATGATAAAAAGGTAAACATAATATATATCACTAGCTATACGGATTACGTAAACTTGGCCTTTCAAGTTCATGCCTTTGGATATTTGACTAAACCAGTTAAAAAAGAAGATATATATAAACAGCTAGATGAAGTAATAGCATACACTAAAAAGGATGTAGAGGAAGAGCTCATAGAATTTATTACGGTAGATGGAATAGTACGAATAGCACCAAAGGAAATATATTATTTCGAATACATGGATAGAAGAGTAAAGATGAATACTAAAAGAGGGATTTATATATTAAAAGATAAGATAACCTCTATTGCCAAAACTATGAGTAGATATGATTTTTTAGTGCCTCATAAGAGTTTTACAGTTAATTTATTTCACGTAAAGTCTATAAAGGGCTATGATATTTTCATGATGGATGGAAGTGTAGTTCCCCTATCTCAAAAGAAGTCTTGCGAATTTAGGGAAGAACTTAATAAATATCTAGAAAATCATATAATGAACTTATAAGGGGGAAGAGGCTATGGTTAGTGATTCAATATCTATAGTAGTACAGATAATATCCTTAATAACAGGGCTCTTTTCTACCTATATAATCTTTGATTTTATGAGTAAGTTTGGTAGAAAATTATATTACAAAAAATATTTATATGTATTAGCTTATATAATATTTACATTGCTTTTGTGCCTTGTTGTTGGGACAAGTAATTTTATATTCACCATTGTAGGAACTATAGTAATAGGACACTTTTTATATAATGATGACAAGATTTATATTCTTTACTATAGCTTATATATTCTTTTTTATCTTTCTATTCAAATACTGAGTACTATTATAATTCAATTGATTTTTCATAAATTAAATGTGTCCTTTTATGGTGCAAATGTTTATGTAGCTACTATTTCAATCATAGTTAGGTTTATAAACTTAAGTTCATCTAGATTATTTATAGTACTTCATAGAAAAAGAAAGATAGAAAAAATATCAACAATACAGTATCTAAATTTTTTAGTACTACCCCTATTCAGTGTATTTTATATTATCACTCTTTTAAATTATGTTCAGATGTACATGAATACAGGTGATATTATCCTTTTAGCTGTGAATTTTGTAGCTATAATATTATTAAATTTGTTCATAACCAATATTTTTGAGTCTATATCTAAAAATAATCAGCTTAGGAATGAATTAATGCTCTATGAAGAACAAGCAAAACTAAATTATGAGTATTACACTAATCTAGAAAATAAGTACATGGATTCAAGAAAGGTAATTCATGATATGAAAAACCACCTTCAAATTATAGAAGATCTCTATGGAATGGAGGAAAAAGAAAAAGCGGAGAAGTATACAAAGGATATGTATACTATGCTGGAAAACTTCTCGCAAAAATACTATACATCTAACAAGGTATTAAATGTTATACTAAATGATAAAATTCAAAAAGCCGAAAACATGGATATAAAGGTAGATTGCAAAATCGGAAATATTAGTTTAGATTTTATCAAGGACATAGATTTAACAACTATTTTTTCAAATCTTCTAGATAATGCTATAACCAGTGCCAAGGAATGCATTTCAGATAAAAAAATATATATAAAAATAGATAAATTTAACGAATTTATTGTAATGAATATGTCAAACACCATGGATAAGGCTCCCATAGTAGAGGGGGGAAAGATACGATCAAGGAAAGAAAACCATAGAGGCATTGGATTATCTAATATTGAAATGACAGTGAAAAAATATGAAGGAACCATGAGAGTTGACCATGGACATGGTTTCTTTAAAGTAAACATAGTTATCCCTATAATTAAATAGGAGGGAGAGTTTTGAATAATATAGGACTAGTAGTAAGTTTTATTTTCAATATTATTATTTGTTTTGGTATACCTATAGGTGGATTAATTTACCTTAGGAGAAAAGAGAAAAATCTTATTAGACCTTTTATAGTAGGAGCTTTAGTATTTTTTATTTCGCAGGTTCTTTTAAGATTGCCCCTTGTACAAGTATTATTGCCCAAAATGGATTGGTTTGCTATGATGAGCAGCTTAAATCCAGTAATGTATATATCCTTTATGGGTATTACAGCAGGAATATTTGAAGAGGTAGGACGGTTTATAGGTTTTAGGGTAGCGCTAAAAGAAAATAGGTCATGGATCAGTGGGTTGGCCTTTGGTTTAGGCCATGGGGGCATTGAGGCCATACTTATTGTAGGTATTTCAAGTATCAGCAATTTAGTGGCTTTAATAAATACTCCTGAATTATTTGCTACAGTACAATATACAGAGATTTTTTTAGGTGGGATAGAGAGAGTATTAGCCATAATAATTCATATAGCATGCACACTTATAGTATTGTATGGAATTAATAAAAGAAACAACTTATACTTACTTTTAGCTATTTTAATCCATGGAGCTATAGATTCCACTGCAGGACTTTTGTCCATGTATAGACTTAGTACCTATACCATAGAAGGTGTTTTAGCAGTTATATCTTTAATATTCCTTGTTTATATATTTAGAAGTAAAAAAGATTTTCAAAGTTTAGAAGGAGTGAAGTTTAATGAAAAGGTTTATTAAATATTTAGCATTTATAATATGTATAGTTAGTCTTGTAGGTTGTGGAGCAGCTAAATTAAGCGATACTTACAGTGAGGACAAACTAAAAGCAGCCAGTGAAGAAGTAATTAAAAATCTCAACGAAGAAAATTATAGTGCTATTATAAACGGGTTTGGTGATGAGTTAAAGAGCAAACTTACTGAAGATAAATTAAGGGAGCCATGGAAAGCAATGAAGGACAAACTAGGAAAATATGATTCTATATCTAAGATAGCTTTCCAAGAAAAAGATGGTATAGCCACAGTTGTAGCTATATGTAAATATGAAAATGGGAAAGCTCAATTTACACTTTCTTTTAATAAGGACATGAAAATGGTAGTAATATATATGAAGTAGTAAAAATACATTTAATAATCAATAAAAGGCATACTGATTTTAGTAGGCCTTTTACCTTTAAATTCAAAGACTGCTTAAAAAATAAAAAATAATGTTAAAAAGGGTTGCAAAATTGGAGAAAAGAATATTTCCAGGGAAATTGAGTATCTTTAATAAGGAGGATAAATCTATGAAAAAGTTATTAGTGGTTATCGATTATCAAAAGGATTTTGTAGGTGGAACTTTAGGGTTTGAGAAGGCAGAAACTTTAGAAATGGGGATATATAATAAGGTGAAAGATTATTTAGAGGAAGGACACAAAGTGTTATTTACCTATGATACTCATTCACAAGATTATCTTGAAACAAGAGAAGGTAAGAACCTTCCTATAATGCACTGCATTGAAGGTACTGAGGGGCATGACCTTTATGGAAGGTTAAGGGAATTTAAAGATGAAAATAATACAATACATTATAAAAAGCATGGCTTTGGAATAGCACCTAAAGATATCATAGAGATTTCTCGGAAAATAGGGGATAACATTGAGGAAATCGAAATAGTAGGTGTGGTGACCAATATTTGTGTTATAAGTAATTTTGTAATGTTTCAGTCTCAGTATAGAAATGCAAATATAATTGTAGATGGTTCTTTATGTGCAAGTTTTGATGAATCCCTTCATTATAAAACTTTAGATATAATCCAAGGTCTTCAGGGCAAGGTCATTAATAGGGACAACTAGACCTAAGGGTGATATATTAAAGAATTGATACTTGGAACAAATAGGTATAAAATAGATAAAAAGGGTGATGAAAAGGGGGATTATAAATGAAATTTCAAGATTATAAGTATACAAGACCAGACTATAAGGAATTTAAAAATAAGTTTGTAGCATTGGTAAAAGAATTTGATGGGGCAGATTCTTTTGAGGATTGCGAGAAAAAACTAGAGGATATAAATTCTTTAAGAAACCACATACTAACTATGGTAGTATTAGTGCAAATAAGACATACAATAGATACAAAGGATGACTTTTATAATAAGGAGCAGGAATATTGGGATGAAAATATACCATTATATGAAGAGATAAATGTTCTATTTTATAAGAGTCTTATGAAATCTAAATTTAAAAATCACCTTGAGAAGAAGCATGGAAAACAATTATTTAAGCTTATAGAATTAAAGCTTAAGGCCTTTTCTCCAGAGATAATAGAAGATCTTCAAATTGAAAATAAAGTTTCTTCAGAGTATGTTAAGCTTATAGCTTCAGCTAGGATACCTTTCCATGGGAAAGATAGAAATCTATCAGAGCTTATGAAGTACAGGCAGGATAAGGATAGAACCATAAGAAAAGCTGCTTGGGATGCTACCTATAAATTCTTTGAAGATAATATGGATAAGTTTGACGATATTTATGATAGACTAGTTAAGATAAGAACAAACATGGCTAGGAAGCTAGGCTTTCAAAACTTTGTGGAACTTGGATATATAAGAATGTCTAGAACTGATTACAATGCTGATATGGTAGCAAAGTTTAGACAACAAGTAAAAGATTATATAGTTCCATTAGCAAGTAAATTATACAAGATGCAGCAGGAAAGATTACAATTAGATACGTTAAGATATTACGATTTGGACATTGAATTTAATGATGGGAATGCAGTACCTAAGGGTGATAGCAAATGGATAATAGACAATGGAAAGAAGATGTATGATGAATTATCCCCAGAGACTTCTGAATTCTTTAAATTCATGGTTGATCATGAACTCCTAGACTTAGTAACTAAAGAAGGAAAGGCTTCTGGGGGATATTGCACCTATATAGCTGAATATGAATCACCTTTTATATTTTCAAATTTTAATGGAACTTCAGGGGATGTAGATGTGTTAACCCATGAAGCAGGACATGCATTTCAAGCTTATTTATCTAGATGGATAACCATGTTTGAAACTATAGGAGCAACCTATGAAAGCGCTGAAATACATTCAATGAGCATGGAGTTTTTAACTTGGCCATGGATGGAAAACTTCTTCAAAGAAGATGCAAAGAAATATAAATTTGCTCATTTGGGATCAGCTATAAAGTTTATACCTTATGGTGTAACTGTGGATGAATTCCAACACTTTGTTTATGAAAATCCAGACATAACTCCAAAAGAGAGAAGAAAGGCTTGGCGGGATATAGAAAAGAAATACCTTCCACACCTTGATTATGAAGGAAATGACTTTTTAGAAAATGGAGGGTACTGGTTTAAGCAGGGACATATATTCCAAGATCCATTCTATTACATTGATTATACCCTTGCTCAAATATGTGCATTGCAATTCTGGAAGATGGCCAATGAAGATAAAAAAAAAGCATGGACACATTACCTAGACCTATGCAAACAGGGAGGAACTAAGTCTTTCCTAGAACTAGTTAAGGTAGGAAATCTAATATCACCATTTGAAGAAGGCTGTGTAAAATCAATAATAGGAGACATAGAAAAATACTTTGATGAAAATCCTATGAAGTAAGTAAAAGGACATTTAGGGTGGCATAAGCTCTAAATGTCCTTTTATTTTAGTTGTTTCATGAATATTTAATTATAGTTTCCATATAATACATAATGATTATTAAGTTAAACATATGTAAGGATGGTGAACTAATGAGAGGCATATATAAAAAATATTGGAAGGCATTGACCTTAGGGGGTATAATTTCAGCAATAGTGTTAGGGGGAATGGTTATGAAGGATAAGAAAAACAATGAACCAATAGCACCTATTATTGCCATAGGGGATAGTAATAATATTATCATTCCACAACCTCTGGTATATAAGGAGGAGCAAGGCAATTTTACACTTACAAAAGATACATCCATATACGTAAAAGGAAAGGATGAAAAAGATACAGAGGAAATTGCTAAAATAGGAGAATTTATAAAAGAAAAATTAGGAACAGCCACAGGGTTTGAATTGAAAGTCATCAAGGAAGATAAGGTCCCTAAAGGAAGCATATACCTAACAACTATAGGAGGGGAAGAATCCCAAGGCGATGAAGGGTATAAAATGTTTACTACTTCAGAGGGAATAAAGATTGTAGCCTATAAGCCCCAGGGGATTTCAAGGGGAGCTCAGAGCTTAAGACAAATATTCCCTGCCGATATTGAAAAGAATGTTATAGTTACAGAAGTCAAATGGACTGCACCAGCATCTACTATAGAAGATAAACCAGAATATAGCTATAGAGGATTGATGATAGATGTAGCTAGACATTTTTTCACTGTAGATGATATTAAAAGGCAAATAGATTTAGCTGCCCAATATAAAATAAATAAGATTCATTTACACCTTACTGACGACCAGGGATGGCGTATAGAAATTAAAAAATGGCCTGATTTGACCACTATAGGTGGAAGTACCCAGGTAGGAGGAGGACCAGGTGGATATTACACCCAGGAACAATTTAAGGATATAGTGAAATATGCAGCAGATCAATATGTAGAGATAATACCAGAGATAGATATGCCAGGGCATAGTAATGCTGCCTTGGCTTCCTATGGATTTTTAAATCCAGATGGAAAGAAAAAACCTTTATATACAGGTACATCTGTTGGGTTTAGCTCTTTTATGACTGACAATGAAAAAACCTATGAATTTCTTGATGATGTAATAAGGGAGATTTCAGCCATATCACCTTCAAGGTATTTTCATATAGGAGGAGACGAAGCGGATAGCACGAAAAAGTCAGACTACGATTATTTTGTTGGGAGAATATCAAAAATTGTTCAGAAGTATGGAAAGACACCTATAGGATGGGATCCAATAGACACAGCACCAGAAATAAATTCTAGTGTAATACTGCAAAATTGGAAAGATTCTAATGAAGCAGCCAGGAGAAAGAATATGAATATGGTCATATCAATAGCTCAAAAGGCTTACCTAGATATGAAATACAACAAAGAAACTCCTTATGGACTAACATGGGCAGGATATATACCTGTAGAAACAGCATACAATTGGGATCCTACGGACTATGCTCCTAAAGACTTAGTCCTTGGTGTAGACNNTTTATGGACAGAAACTATATCTAATACTAAAGCCATGGATTATATGATATATCCTAGGCTTCCAGGATATGCTGAAATAGGCTGGTTACCTAAGAACTCTAGAAATTGGCTAGAGTATAGGACTAGATTGAGAAGGCAAGGAGAAAGAATGACCAATGAAGGCATAAATTATTATAGGGATAGCAGTATATGGCCTAAAGGAAAATAGAAAATCTACTAGTAAATAAGCCAGTGATATTAAAAGTGTCATTGGCTTATGCTATAATTTAATCTGAAATTATTAATAAAGAGAAGGAAATATTATATGAATATAAGACACTTAAAAATCTTTATAACTGTTGCTGATTGTGGCAAGATGAGTGTTGCGGCAGAAAAGCTATACATCTCTCAACCCTCGGTGAGTCAAGCTATTAAGGAAATAGAAGATTACTATGGAGTTAAGCTATTTGAAAGATTGTCAAAAAAGTTATATATAACTGAAAATGGAAGATTATTATTAAAGTACGCAAGACATATAGTTCAATCCTTTGATGAAATGGAGGCTCACCTGAAAAATACAGGAGAAAATATCTCTTTAAGGATAGGTGCTACGGTAACCGTAGGAACTAAGCTTCTTAGTGATATAATTAGCAGATTTGAAAAAAACTATAAAGATGTAGACACAAAAATAACTATAAACAACACAAATGTTATAGAAAATCTCATATTAAATAGTGACCTTGATATAGGAATAGTAGAGGGATATGTAGATAATAAGGATATAATAAAGAAACCTATATATAAAGATAACATGGTGCTAGTAGCGGGCAAAAATCATAAGTTTTATAATAGGAACTCCATAACAATAGAAGAGCTTAATGGAGAAGATATGATATTTAGAGAACCAGCAAGCGGAAGTAGACAGATATTTGATAATGTTCTTCATGACAATAATATAGAGGTTAATGTAAAATGGAATAGCACCAATACAGAATCTATCAAAGAAGGCATAATAAATGGTCATGGAGTGGGGGTACTATCAACATTGATGATACAGGAAGAGGTGAAAAATGGTACATTACACATTATAGATATTGATAAAGTAAATATATCTAGAGATATATGTGTAATATACCACAAGAACAAGTTTATATCAGATCACTTAAAGAACTTTATGGATTCCATAGAAGGAATTTAAAACATCATGTAAGCAATAGTACCAATAAGGCCTGAGCCAAATATTACTAAAATGGGATTAACTTTAAATTTTCTAAGGGCTACTAGTCCTAATGCAAATAATGTGAATTCAATTATGCGGAAATTAGAAAATAAAATATTTCCTTTTTCAGCTTGAAATATAGCTAAAGTTAATATGGATAGTCCAGCGGAACTAATAAGAGCCACCACAGCAGGACGAAGACTAGCAAGGATTGTTTGAACTCCGCCCAAATTACGGTACTTGTAATAGTAATGAGCTAGAGTGAGACATATTATAAATGAAGGTATTATACAACCTAAAGTACATATAAGGGCACCAGGTAGTCCTGCTAACTTAGTCCCAACAAAGGTTGCTGAATTAATTGAAATAGGGCCGGGAGTCATTTCTGCTATAGTTATCAAGTCAGCAAACTCAGGAAGGGTCATTAGTCCATGGATATTNNTAGCCTCCTCCTACACTAAATAGCCCAACCTTTATGAAACTTAAAAATAATAATCCAATAGTACTCATATTATGCCCCCCTTTCTAATTTAATTTTAGACTTTTTTATATCTATGAAAAGATTAGCTATGCCTACAGCAATACAAAGAAGAATTACTGTCATTGCACTGATTCCCATTACATATGTCATTACAAAAGTCACAATCATTAAAATTATATATAAAGAGTTTTTAGTTTTAACCACATTTTTGGCTAGATTTATCACAACATCACATATAACAGCAGCTACTCCAGCACGCATCACCATTAGAGCCGTAGCAATAACCGTACTTTCTCTAAATTTAACATAAAATATAGAAATAATGGATATGATTGCTATAGGTGGTATGGAGGTACCTAAAACTGCAACTACTGATCCTAAAATTCCTTGCATTCTATAGCCCAGGATAACCGATGCATTTATAGGGATAGGTCCTGGAGAGGATTGAGCTATTGCTGTAATGTCTAGCATTTCACTCTCATCTAACCACTTTAATTCTTCCACAAATTTTTTCTTCATAAGAGATACTATTACAAATCCACCACCAAAGGTGAAAGCACTAAGGACAAAGGTAGCTTTAAACAACTGCCATAGTATTTTAAAGTTTATACTTTTTTTTCTATCTTCCATTAATCTATTCTCCTTGTCTCGTAAATTTTATTAACATCACCTTAACAGTATAAAAGGCGAATTAACATTAGTAAAATACGTATATTTTATCAATATAATAGGTTATTACTTATATACCCTAAAATATAGCAGTCTGATATAATATAAGGAGCTGTTAAATTAGGATATAAGGAGAATTAGTATGGTACATGTAGATAAAAAAATCTTTGAAGATTTAAAAATTAAATGCGACCAGTGTTTTGGATTTTGCTGTGTTGCATTATACTTCTCTAAGTGTGAAGGGTTTCCTATAGATAAGGTAGCAGGACAGCCATGTATAAATTTGCAATCAGATTTTACCTGTTCTATACATAAGATTTTAAGAGATAAGGGCCTTAAGGGGTGTACTTCCTATGACTGTTTTGGTGCCGGGCAGAAGGTAGCTCAAGAAAGCTATGGAGACAGGAATTGGATGAAAGAGCCTGAAAACTCAGAGGGAATGTTTCAGGTTTTTTTAGTTATAAGACAACTAAAAGAAATGCAGTGGTATCTTACAGAGGCTCTTGTATGGGAAGAGACTTACTCATTGAGGGAAGAACTTAAATTAATGATAACTGAAACTGAGAAAATTACTAATTTTAGTACAAAGGATCTTATAAATTTAGATTTAACAAATCATAGAAGCAAAGTCAATAAACTTCTAAGAAAGTCTAGTGACTTAATAACACAAAAATATAAAATTATGCATTCAAGAAAGTTAAAAAGTACTAAAGACTTCATGGGAGCCAATCTTAGAAGAACTAATTTAATTGGAGCAGATTTCAGTGGCGCATTATTAATAGCAGCAGACTTAAGAGGGAATAATTTAAGTGGTACTAATTTTATAGGAGCGGATACTAGAGATATGGATATTAGAGGTGCGAACTTAAAAGAAAGTATATTTTTGACTCAGTATCAGATAAATGCTGCTATAGGAGATAGAGAAACCAAGCTACCATTCCAGTTAGAGAAACCAAAATACTGGCAAAAGTAATTAGGGTGAAGAATCAAAAGAGGGTGGAGAGTTACAGCATGTAGACATCAGATTAAGTGAAACTTAATTTGGATTCCACCCAAATTATTAGTTGAACTTATCTAGGGTCGTAGCTGGTGTTAACTCCAGCCCAAAGAGGGTGGAGGGTTATAGCAGGTAGACATCAGATTAATATGTAATAGGAGGTAGGAAATTATGGAAGAAATAAAAAAACCAACTATATTGCTCAGTAAGTGCATTGAAATAGAACCTTGTCGATATGATGGAGCTATGATAAAAAACCCATTT
The DNA here is from genome assembly GCA_002423705.1 of Clostridium sp. UBA5530. Taxonomy (GTDB): domain Bacteria; phylum Bacillota; class Clostridia; order Clostridiales; family Clostridiaceae; genus Clostridium_X. The sequence continues at coordinate 26,452 of DINW01000071.1, read as the reverse complement.
ATAATTAAGTTAAGGGAGTATGTAAACATCATAACGGTGTGCCCAGAACAGGCCATTGGATTGCCTACACCAAGAGAAGCTTTAAGATTGGTTTATAATGGGGATAGGTATTCATTATTATGCTCTAAGAGCGGAGAAGATTTAACGGAAAGTATGGAGAGCTTTTCTAAGGAGTTTATTGATAAAATAACCATGGTTAAGCTTAACGGTGTAATATTAAAAGGCAGATCACCTTCCTGTGGAATAAAGGATGTAAAGACTTATAGTGCAATAGGAAAATCTCCTCAACTTCCAAAGAAAACAAGTGGTATTTTTGCACAAAAGGTTATGGATAACTATAGAACTATTGCTATAGAGGATGAAGGAAGGTTGACTAATTTCAATATAAGAGAACACTTTTTGACAAGGGTTTTTGCCTCTTTCTATTTTAATGAAGTTGAAGAAGAAAAATCAGTAAATAGCCTTATAAGATTTCAAAGTCAATATAAATATCTTCTAATGGCATATAGTCCTTCTAAACAAAAAGAATTGGGCAAAATAGTGGCAGTTGCCACAAGAGAAAATATAGGTGAAAGTCTTGACCAATACAAGGAACTTCTTTATAGAGCCTTGGCTGTAGCTCCCAGTACTAAGAGAAATGTGAATATGCTATTGCACCTTTTGGGGTATTTTTCAAAAGATTTGTCAAAGGAGGAAAAGGCCTTTTTCTTAGATAATTTAGAAAAATATCAGAATAAGAAGATACCATTTTCTGTTCCACTAGCCGTAATAAAATCATGGGTTATAAGATTTCAAAATCAATATCTTTTAGAGCAAAAAATATTTGAGGCTTTTCCAAGTGATCTTATAGAAGTTACAGATTCAGGAAAAGGTATATAAAGTTCAACTAACAATTTGGACTCTATCCAAATTGTTAGTTGAACTTATTTAGTTTGGTAGCAACTATTACCTTCAGCCTAGAATAGTTGAGTGCTATGATACAGCATACACATAGTACCAAATAAATCCTTAAAATAACAGTAGACAAGAGGAAACTTTGGTGATAAACTAAATGAGAATTAATTTCAATAACAAATGATTATCAAGATAAAAATTATGAACAATCATTGATCAAGGAGGAATCCTATGAAGAAAAGGTATTTGCTTATAGTGCTGGTGATTTTATCCTTTATATCTTTATTTTTAGGAGCAAAGGATATAAGTATTATAAGCATATTACAGGGACATATGGAAAACTTACAAGTAATGATAATAAGCAGAGTACCTCGACTAATAAGTATATTAGTAGCGGGGATGGGAATGAGCATATGTGGACTTATAATGCAGCAGATAAGTCAAAACAAATTTGTATCACCTACCACAGGAGCTACAATAGACTTCGCTCAACTTGGAATATTGGTTACAATGATATTTCTTCCAAGTGCAGGAGTTATGCAAAAAACAATGATTTCCTTTCTTTTTGCTTTAGGGGGGACCTTTCTCTTCATGACATTTTTAAGAAAGTTGAAGATAAAAAATATAATATTTGTACCTCTAGTTGGCATAATGTTTGGAAATGTAGTTGGAGCTGTTACCACATTTTTAGGGTATAAATTTGATCTATTACAAAGTGTGAATTCATGGACTCAAGGCAATTTCTCTATGATACTAAAGGGCAACTACGAGCTATTATATTTAAGCATTCCCCTTATACTAATTGCTGTGTTATATGCAAATAAATTTACTGTGGCAGCTATGGGAGAAGATTTTGCAAAGAACTTGGGACTAGACTATAAGAAAGTAGTAAATATAGGACTTATAATTATAGCCTTAGTTACGGTGATGGTAGTGATAACAGCAGGAAGCATACCATTCATTGGTCTTATAGTGCCTAATATAGTATCCCTTTATAGGGGAGATAATGTCAAAGACAGCATATGGCATACTGCTTTGTTTGGGGCTTTATTTGTTTTAGTATGTGATATGATAGGCAGAGTTATTATATATCCATATGAACTTCCAATAGGACTTACGGTTGGAGTGATTGGAAGTATAGTGTTTTTGTACATGATACTTAGGAGGAATACATATGCAACATAGTATAGATAGAAACAGGGATCTAGGGCTTAAAGGAGTCATATATGTAGTTTTAATGTTTATAGCTATAGCATCAGTTTTATTTATTACTATTGGAATTGAGAAGAGTAGTGTGGACTATGCACTGGCACAAAGAGTACCTAGGCTAATTGCAATAATACTAACAGCAGGATCTATAGGGTTCTCAACAATTATATTTCAAACAGTAGTAGATAACAGATTGCTTACTCCCAATGTGATGGGCTTAGATTCACTTTATGGGTTAATGCAAACAGCCATAGTATTTTTATTTGGGTCTGGAAGTATATTCATAGTAAACAAAAAAATAAATTTTATAATATGTGTAGTGCTAATGGTTTTTGTATCTTCTTTATTGTACAAAGGATTGTTTACAAAGGGCAGGGGAAACATAGTATTTCTATTATTAATAGGAATGATATGCGGTACGTTATTTAGTAGCTTATCAAGTTTTATGCAGATGGTGATAGATCCCAATGAATATTTGGTGTTGCAAAATAAGCTGTTTGCTAGCTTTAATAATGTAAATGTGGATATTTTGGTATTATCATTGATAATGATTATCTTTATTATACCATTTATATATGATGATATAAAGTATTTAGATGTAATGAGCTTAGGTAGGGACCACGCTATTAATTTAGGAGTGGACTATGATAGATTAGTTAAAAAATTTCTTATAGTAACATCTATATTTATTTCTATTTCAACGGCTCTTGTAGGACCAATTACCTTTTTAGGTTTATTAGTAGTTAATATTACTAGGCAAGTAATGAAAACCTATAGGCACTCTTATTTAATAGTAGGCGCTATTTTAATTAGCATATTTATATTAGTATTTGGACAATTACTGCTGGAAAGGGTATTTAATATGACCACGCCAGTAAGTGTAATAATTAATTTAATAGGTGGTATTTATTTTATGTACTTATTACTAAAGGAGAATAGATTATGATTAAAATTAAAAACATATCTAAGTCTTATGGAAATAAAAAAGTTGTTGATGATTTTTCTATAAACATTGAAAAAGGGAAAATAACCTCTCTAATCGGACCTAATGGAGCTGGAAAAAGTACTGCATTATCTATGATAACCAGACTAATAGATAAAGATAGTGGAGAGATTATCATAGAGGGTAAGGATGTAAATAAATATGATAAGAAGGAGTTATCAAAGAAGATTGCTATATTAAAGCAATCTAATAATATAAATTTAAGGCTCACAATAAAGGAGTTGGTTGGCTTTGGAAGATTTCCTTATTGCCAAGGAAGACTAAAGGATGAGGACAAAGCATATGTAGAGGAAGCCATAGAATATATGAGACTTACGGATATAGAAGATAAATATCTTGATGAACTAAGTGGAGGACAGAGACAGAGAGCCTTTATAGCCATGGTAATAGCTCAAGGTACAGAATACATATTTCTAGATGAACCCTTAAACAACCTAGACATGAATAATTCCGTACAAATGATGAGGGTTCTTAGAAAACTGTGTGATGATTTAGGAAAAACCATAATTCTTGTGATGCATGACATAAATTTTACATCCTGCTATTCAGATTATATCGTGGCGCTAAAGGATGGAATTATAGCAAAAGAAGGACGTACAAAGGATGTAATAAATGAGAAAAATCTAGAGAACATATATGACATGAAGTTCAATATACAAAATATAAATGGAAATAAAATAAGCATTTATTATTAATGAAAACTAAGGAGGAAGAATATGAACAAAAAAATATTAGCCATAGCAGTAAGTGCAGTAATAGTAATAGCAGGGACAGTAGCCTTTTGGAATACTAGGAAGGTTGAAAGTGGACAAGATATATCTAAAGAGGTTGTTGTTATAACTGATGGAAGAGGAGAAATTCAGGTCACTAAGAATCCTCAAAGAATAGTTACCTTTGATTATGGAGTTTTAGATATTCTAGACAATATGGGAATAGATGTAGCAGGGCTACCTAAGGGTGCGTTGCCATCAGATTTTTCAAAGTATAAAGATGATAAATATAAAAATTTAGGAGATTTAAAAACTCCGGACTTTGAGGCTGTAAACTCTGTAAAACCAGATTTGATAATAATCAGTGGAAGGCAAGAGGATATGTATGATAAGTTCTCAGAAATAGCACCAACTATACTGCTAGATATAGACGGTGAAGCTTATATGGATACTTTTACTAGAAATGTGAATGCTTTAGGAAAGATATTTGATAAGGGTGAAATAGTAGAGGAAAAACTTAAGAATATTGAAAAACAAATAGAAGATATAAATAGAAAAGTAACAGAAAAACATGTGACAGCATCTACAATTATGGTAAATGACGGAGCTTTAAGCGCCTTTGGAGGGCAATCTAGATTTGGTATTATATACAAGCAATTAGGCTTTGATAATGTAGATAAGAACATGAAGGAATCCACCCATGGACAACAGATATCCTTTGAGTACCTTGTAGAAAAAAATTCCGATTATATATTTGTGGTGGACAGAGGAGCGGCTCAGGGCAAAGAGGGAACTGCTAAATCCATACTAGACAACGATTTGATAAAATCAACCAATGCTTATAAAAACAATAAAATTGTATATCTAAATTCTGTAGCATGGTATACAGTGGCAGGAGGCATAAATTCTACAGAGACAATGCTAAGGGATATTGACCAAGCAATAAAGTAAAATCTAGATTCGGATATAATTGAACTTACCTAGGACCCTAGTTGGTGTCAAATCTAGCCTAAAGAGGGTGGCGTTAACACTAGGTATACATCAGACAAATTATTTTATAAACCCAAGTATTCATATAAAAATACTTGGGTTTTGTGTTATATATTACTTAAAAATTTAAGTGTATTATAGCAAAAAATAATAAGTAAATAATTTACATAAATCAAATTAAATGTTACTTTTAAAATAAGGATTATTATAAAATGGGAGGGAAAATGAAAAACACAATGAAAATAGGTGTAGTTATTGTACTATCAGCTCTTATAATAGCCCTTCCATTCATAGGTTCTACTGATAAAGAAAATAAGGCAATATCTAAGCAACAAAGCAAAATTCACAGTCTGCCGGTTATGTATAACACTGCTGAAGGGTTAGTTGAAAATTCGGACTTAATAGTTCAGGGTACAGTAAAGGAAGTAAGTGGTGGTTATTTAAAGCCAATAAAATAGGATAAAAAATAAGTTGCAGTGGATATCTACATTGTAACTTATTTTTCGTAAGCTATTAGTAGACATACAAAAGCACTATAAGAAGGGAAAAAAGTTTTAGAATTTGATAACATATATAAGAGGTTTGGTTAAACTTATCTAAGATTATATCAATGTTATGTGCCAGTTACAGCACATAATACAGAAATACAAATTCAGTTTAAAACACAGGGGGATAATATGATAAAAAAATTTGAACATGGAGATTTACAACATTGTGCTGAAATTTTAATCACAGTGTATAATAATGAATTATGGCAGTGCAGATGGAGTAAGGAAATAGCTGAAAAGTACTTAAGAGAGATAGTTGACAATAAAAGGTTTGTAGGCTTTACCATATGGAACGAGGATAAATTAAATGGTGCTATCTTCTGTCATGAAAAAACTTGGTGGAATAATGATGAGATATTTATAGATGAAATGTTTATTTTGCCTGAATTTCAAAGACAGGGTTATGGGACTGAACTTTTAAATGCCGTTGAAGAATACATTTCCCAAAACAGGTTAGCAGGTTTTACTTTGACTACTAATCGTTATGCTCCAGCACCTTGTTTTTATAGAAAAAATGGGTTTTGTGATGCTGACCATGTACTTTATATGTATAAGGAGGTATAGATAAATAGCGATATTTCTCATGGGACAGTACTAGTTCACGCAATGGCATTGTGCAATGCTGAAACTGGAAATTGCAAATGGCCTAATGTTCTAGAGAAGTATTGGAAAGAAGCAGTTGCTGAAATTATAGGTAAATAAGTTTAACTTAAGGGGCTGTCGCACTAATTATTTAGTGCGACAGCCCCTTTTATTTTAAGTAATTATTATGCTCACCTATAAAGTCTCTACCCATATTTTTTGAGTGCTTTTTTATAAAGGCATAAGATAATTCTTCAGGTGTAATTTCATAGCAGATTAAGGCATCATTATAGAACATCAGTATATCAACTAGCTCTTCTACAAAAGCAGATCTAATAATATCATCATTCATGATGGCATCCTCTCCACGTTTCTTAATAATAGAGATAGCTTCACCCATCTCTTCTATCATCCATAACAGGCAATTGCGACCGTTGGCTGTAGAAAGAGAAGCCCAGTTATCTTTATATTTCTCCTGTAGTTCTTTCTGCATAGACATAATTTCTGACAATTTAAAATCTGACATAGTTATTCCCCCAATTTTATTGATTATCAAGTAAAACTTAGTTTCAGGCAGAGTTTTAACTTTAATATAAAATGTAAATATTAAATAAATTATATATCATATGCTAAAAAAGCTAAATATCTATTTCAACTATGTAATATATAGATCCTTTTGTTATAATTATATTAATCAAAATATTCAATAAAATATAGAGGTGCAAATGGTAAAGTACAAAGAAGAAATATGTAAAAGTGCATTAAATAAGTTAAAAAGAAAGATTCCCTATGGATGGGATTTAAATATTTATAGGGGATGTCAGCATGGATGCAAGTATTGCTATGCTATGTACTCTCATGATTATTTACAATCATCAGAGTTCTTTAATGAAATACATGTGAAAACAAATATAGTAGATCAATTAGAAAAGGAGCTTCGAAGTAGCTCATGGCAAAGAGAAGTGATAAATATTGGAGGGGTAACGGATAGCTATCAGCCCATAGAGGAGAAATATAAGATTATGCCTGAGGTACTGAAACTTCTTATCAAGTATAAAACTCCTGCCATAATATCTACTAAATCAACTCTTATTCTAAGGGACTACGATTTAATAGATCAGTTGTCAAGGATTACTTATATCAATGTGGCAGAAACCATAACTACTATGGATGAGGATATTAGAAAAAAGATAGAACCATTAGGAGCAACCACCATGAATAGATTTGAAGTTCTAAAAGAGTTTAGAAAGACCAATGCAAGTATAGGACTTCACCTTATGCCAATAATTCCATATATTACGGATAGTGGTGACAATATTGATAAACTATATGCAATGGCTAGACAATGTGATGTTAGTTATGTTCTACCAGGAACCCTATATTTGAGAGGAAATACTAGACAAGTATTTTTCAGATTTATAAAACAGGAATTTCCACATTTATATAAACCTTTAGGAGATTTATATAAAAAAGGTGGTGCAGGAAAAGAGTATAAAGATAAATTGTATTTAATGGTAAACAACTTAAGGGATAAATATAAACTTTCAGGTAGCTATACTAAACCTATGAGAGAAAAAATGAATCAATGCCAAAATATCCAGTTATCATTGTTTGATTAGTAAGAAAAACACGAAGTAAGACTTAAGGAGAGTTACTAGGATGATTATAGAATTCTATTTAGACAGATGAAAGCACCACAAGACGGGAATAGAATCATATATTTGTATATACTTTAATGGGGGTAGAGGGTTGGAAATAACGAAATGTATAAATAGGGCAATTGATTACATAGAAGATAATATATGTTCCATCTTAGATATTGATGAAATAGCTAAAACAGCATTTACATCTAGATATCATTTTCAGCGTATGTTTCATGCATTGACAGGGTTCACACTGACAGAATATATAAGGAACCGTAGGTTAACTCTTGCAGCAGAAGAATTATGTTCTAAAGATATAAAAATAATTGACATAGCATTAAAATATGGATATGAAAATTCTGATGCTTTTACCAAGGCTTTTAAGAGGCTCCATGGAGTAGCTCCTTCAGCACTAAAAAACAGAGATATATCTATTAAGGCATTTCCAAAGCTATCCTTTGAATTATCAATTAAGGGAGAAACTGAGATGATTTATAGAATAGTTGAGAAAAATGAATTTAGGATGTTTGGGGTAAGCTTTTTAACCACCATAGTCGGTGATAACAGGAGCAAGGAAATACCAGAGTTTTGCCAAGAAATTTGGGAAAATGGAGTTCATTATCATATAAATGAATTTTTGGGATATCCTAGGATGCACATGCTTCAAGGGATTCACTATGATTTTAGAACTGATGGATCTAGGAGATATATGATGGGATGGGAAGCTCCAGCGGAACAATTACCAGAAGAGTTTGAAATACTGGATATCCCATCAAATACATGGGTAGTCTTTCAACAAAGAGGAGATAAAAGTCAATTGCTAGTAATACAAAATCTATGGGAGCGCATATATGCTGAATGGTTTCCTTCATCAGGCTTTGAGCAAATAGAAGGCCCTTGTATAGAAAAGTATTTTTGGGATGATGATAAATATGATGAATACACTTGCGAGATATGGATTCCTATAAAGTGATATTTGGGATTAAGAAAGGAGTATTGATATGTACACAGTTAGAGATGAAGTGAAGAATACATTAGAAGTATACGATGATGAAAGCAATTTGGTAGGGAAAGCTATATTTGCTCCTCATTTATCTTCAGATTTGTACGAGAAACCTAGAATAGATATTTATATTAATATTATAGCTAATGATATTAAAGTAAAAGATTATATTTTTGATGAATTAATGAGGCGTTCAAGAAAAGTAAAAGAGGACAGCGAAGATAAAGATGTTAGAGTCTATCATTGCTGCTTTTCTTATGACAAAGAAAGCATTGATTATTATTCCACTAAAGAGGGATTTATTCATGATGAAGGGATGTATATAATAAGAAGAATAATAAGTGAAAGTAGTTTTCAAGTTGATAAGATTAATTTTATAGAATTTGCTGAGCTTGATTTAGTAATAGACGAAGAAATAAGAGAACTTGTAGAGAAGCAAAACCAGATATTTATTCATGGGTACTCTTGTGAAAATTTGAAGAAGCTAAAAAGTCAAGGAAGAAGTTTCAGCATAGCGGCAAAGCATGAAGGGGAAATTGTAGGTAATATAGTTGTTGTCATCAAGGAAGACTGTGGAAATCCTTATGGATGGATAGATGACTTGTTTGTGGATAGACAATGGAGAAAACAAGGTATAGGTAAGAATCTTCTTAATTTAGCGTTAGACAAGCTCAGGACTTTAGAAATTAAAGAATCAAGGCTAGAGGTATGGAGTGCTAATAAAAGAGCTTTATCGGTTTATAATAATGTAGGATATGAGTTCTATGAAGAGACAGAATCCTCAATAGGGATGTTTCTTTAAAAATAATTCATAGGGAGGAACAATGAAAAATAAAAAAACATTGCTGGTTATTATATCTGCAATAATATTACTTTCTATTGGATTAAATGTAATAGTGAAGGTTACAGAAGATAGTAGGCAGGAGAGATATAGACAAGAGGCAGCAATACAGCAGAAAACTTATACAAAAGATTCCATGAGATTTAACGTGACTTTAACACCAGGACAATATCAGTATGTGAGTAATGGTTTCTTCTATGGAACTCATGAACAAAGTAATGATAAAAAATTCAAAGAGCAATGCAAAACTTTGACCATAGAGAAAGAATATGAAACAAAGTTTTCAAAATATATTGTTACTAAAGAGAGTTTCTACATGCAAATTCTTCAAGAGGACAAACCCATATATGTAAAGGTTCCTACTACTATAGACAGAAGTTTTTATAATAATTTACTTAGTATGATAAGGAATGGAGAAGCTATGGAAGTTGAACCTTTTAATGATGGAATATATGCCTTTGTCAAGGGTGGCAAATCTATATGCAGCATTTTAAATCTATCAAACGGGGAGGTAATTTGGGAACTAGGAAATTATTATGAATCTCCCCAATTGGATATTTACAATGATACAGTGAATTGTACAGGAGATTTAGACTTTAGTGGAAAGACATATATGTTTAATAAGTATGGACAACTCATAGGAGAAAAGAAGATAAAGGATATTGGCATAAAAGATATTGTTTTCTTATATGATTTCATAGCAACTATAGCAGTTATAATATTTTTATTCTTTCTAATAAGGCTAAGTAGCAATAAAGCTGTAAAAATTATCTTCAATATAATAAATACCATTGTACTGATAATAGTTATAATTGTCAGTGGAATAGCAGCCATGTTTATTTTTTAGATGAAAAGGGACATATGTCCCTTTTTATTTGGAGTATGAAATAGCATATGTGTTTATTTTCACCATAATGAAATGTGGTTCAAAGCCTTGAATCTAACTTTAAAAAACTATTTTCCTTTTGTTCATACCAATATTAATAACTAGGGCAAGAGATACTAGGGTTGTAAGAAGAGAACTTCCACCATAGCTTGTAAGGGGGAGGGTGATACCGGTTATTGGAACTAAGCCCAAAGTCATTCCTACATTTTGAGCTATTGCAAATAAAATATAGGAGGCCATGCCAACGCATACCATAGAGCCGAATATATCTTTTGACTCCTTTGATATTTTTAGTATTCTTAAGATAACAATGGCATATAAAAATAATAGGAATAAAGAACCAACCAGTCCCCACTGTTCTGCAATGGCACTGAATATGAAGTCTGTTTGGATCTCTGGAACGTTTGCACTTGCATAACCTGAGGGCATAGAATTATCCATTGATACCTTATTGCCTAAAATCCCTCCAGATCCTATACCAATTATGTTTTGAGAAAATTGATATCCTTTTCCACTTGTGTCCATACCCGGATTTAAAAATTCTTCTATTCTATCTTTTTGGTGGGAGTAAATCAATCCTGTATTCCATATTAAGGTTATAGAAACTACTATGGTCAAAAGACCATATAGTATAACTCTCATATTTAGCTTAGCGATAAATACTATGCCTAATGCTATAAAAAAACACACCATAGTCATACCCATGTCTTTCTGAATTACTATAAGTAGCATAGGCAAAGCAGTGTAAAATAAAAATATGCAGAAATTTTTTAAATTATTTATCTCACCGTCAAAATCCTCCAATAGCTTAGAAAGCATCAAAATCATAGTGAATTTTGCTATTTCGGCAGGTTGAAGCAAACAAACCCTTAGATTAATCCAACCTCTAGCACCGTTTACTTTAACACCAATGCCAGGAATCCATACTGCTATCAAAAGAATTATAGATACCCAGTAAAGTAGAGGTACATATTTATATAAAATTTTATAGTCAAAGGTCAACATGAAATAAAATGATATTATTGATATTAAAAACCAAGTAAGCTGCTTTTTAGTATATATAAAGGGGTTATTGGGTTCTAGGGCTTTAGTACATAGATATATATTTAAAATCCCAAATAAAGTGATTATCAATATAGATATCAATAAAGTAAAATCTAATTCCTTTAATAGTTTGGCGTTTATTTTTAATTTTGAAAACATAATCCTCATCTCCCAATACAATTATAAGAAACTTATAAAAAATAATCTACAAAGTTTTCATAATATGCTAAAATTAAAAATATATTGAAGGTACTACATAGGTTGAAGTAAAGTTTGTTGACGGGAGCTGATAAGGTGTTAAATAAGAGAGAGATGAGAATTTCAATACTATACTTTCTAAATGCAATTATATTGGTGGGAATAATGATTCTTATAAAAAATTATCATTTGTTAGATAGTAATACTAGTACGCTAAAAGATATTACAGTTATTATAAATAACTTCAAGATTAATATGAAAATTAGTGTTAAGTCTTCACTAAAAGCAGCTCTGAAATTTCATATAATAGCGTGGGGAGCTATATTAGTATGTATATTTATTAGCCATGAAAATAAGAAAAATTCTATAGTATATCTGCTAATACCTCCAGCAGTATATATTGTAATATCATTGGTACAAGCCTTAAAATCCATAATAAGTACCATAGATCATTTAATATTTACCAATAGGAGCGTAGTGATTACACCCTCCATGGCAATAGTTAATGATGAAATTCACCGTTTTGATGTGCCTCAAAAAAGTGAACTTCAACGAAAAAAAATAAATGAAGATAACTTAGAAATTTATTATGCGGTGCCAAGCCAATCCTCAGGGAGATTTGATAATATGAAAGTGCTACTTTATAAAGACATAAAAAAATTAGTAATACCAATACCAAATGGCAAAGTACAAGAGGCGCGTAAGTATATTAGAGCACCTTATCCAATAAAATAGGGGGGATTTAAATGTTAGATAAACGAGGTAACGCCTCAGTACAGTTGAAATAATCTGTTGGCAGATTGTACTGAGGTTAATATATAAATGCTAGCAGTTTCAGCTGTACTGCTTTTAAAGATATTTAAAAGTGAGAGGAGTACAGTAATGAGATATATTTTAGAAATTTTAAAAGATAAAAAACTATTAGTTATTAGTTATATATTGGCTGGAATATGGGTGGCTCTATTAAATGCTTTTGGAGCTAGATATTTTCAAAAGGTGTTAGATAACTTTGGAGCTCATACATTAAATACAAGAACCATAATGATTTATGGAGCAGTTTTAGCTTTAACTTATATTATAAGTTATTTAGACGAATATCCAAGTCGAAAACTTTCCCAGGGAATATATTTGGACTTTAAAATAAAAGCTATGAAAAAGATAAGTATAATGGAGTACAAGTCATATGAAGGTTTAGGAATGGGAAATTTAGTTCAAAGGATTGAGAATGGGGCTGATGCAGGAAAACAGATAGTGTTTGATTTTTATTTTGAAGTTTTTCGAGATCTAGTGCCAACAGTGCTCTTTAGCTTAATCTTTATAGCCAATATTGATAAAAGTGTAATGATATATATCTTAATTGGATATGTGTTTGTATTTATTGTAACCAATATATTATTAAAATATCTGTACAAAATTAAAGAAAGAATTTTAAATAATGAGGAAATATTTAATAGATATTTGATTCGTGGATTCATGGAGTTAGTGGTATTTAGGATTCATAAGAAGTTTGAAAAAGAGATAGAGAACACGGAACAGGTTGCAGCGGATATAGTTGAAGCTAAAACAAAAGTAGGAATGATTCATGAGGCATTTTTTGCGATTTTTGCCTTGTTTATAGCTTTAATACAAGTAATCATTATATATATTAGCTGGAAGAATGACACCTTATCTATAGGTTCTTTGGTTGCAATATTATCATTGGTAGACAAGGCCTATGGTCCTATAGCTATATTTAATGTATTATTTGTACAATATAAACTAGATACTAGTGCCTTTAGTAGATATGTGGATTTTCTAAATATGCCAGAAGATTACAGATTAAATTCTGGAAGATTAGTAAGGGAAATAAAGGGAGATATATCTTTGGAAAACATAACAGTATCCTATGAAGGTAAAAAAGTTCTTAAAGATATATCTTTAGATATACTCAAAGGAACCTCCGTTGCCTTTGTAGGAGAGAGCGGAGCTGGTAAGTCAACTGTAGTAAAAGAGATAATGGGACTACTAAAGCCAGACTCAGGAAACATATATATTGACCAAGAAAATTTAGACCATTTAAACCTAAATAGCTTATATGATCATATATCTTATATTCCTCAGGAACCTCCTATATTTGATGGAACTTTAAGGGAAAATCTTATATTTGATAAGGTCATACCAGATGAAGAGATAATAAAGGTTATAGATAAAGTAGAACTTAGGGAGTTCTATGAAAAACTTCCTAAGGGACTAGATACAGAAGTAGGGGAAAGAGGTATAATGCTTTCGGGAGGAGAACGTCAACGAATTGCAATAGGAAGACTTTACTTTCTACAATCAAAGATAATTATCCTAGATGAGGCCACTTCCGCTATGGACAATGTTACTGAAGAAGTGGTTATAAAGAATTTGATGACATTTCTAAAGAATAGAACTATCATAACCATTGCTCACAGATTAAACACTATAAAGAAGGTTGATAAAGTCTATGTGTTTAAAGATGGTACCATAGCAGAAGAAGGGACTTTTCAGGATCTTCTTAGCTATGATAGTTATTTTAGAGAGCTGTGGGATGTAGCCCTAGAGGTATAATACATTAAAAAAATATATAAAAGCCACAACATTCATATGCTGTCCTTCAGGTAAACTGTTTAAATAATAAGAGCTGTTTACTTTACAGGTAGCATTTCAAAGGTTGTGGCTTTTTTCACTTCATGCATAAATTCTAGAAAAATTACAATTACTATATATATTAAATCTAGTATATAAGAGGCATAACCATGAATTATATATTGTTCCTTATTGTAATTTTACTTACTAATGTCATTCAGGGAATCACGGGATTCGCAGGCACCGTATTAGCTATGCCCTTTTCTATATTGCTGATAGGCATAAACACAGCAAAGCCTGTATTAAATATTCTTACTATAATAGCTTGCATAGCTATAGTTATAAAATCCTACAAGGATATAGTATGGAATGAATTTTTTAAGATGGTTGCAATCATGCTTATAGGGGTTTTTATAGGAGAATATATTTATAATGCCTTTCCATTGGATAAGTTGCTTACCATATATGCAATATTTATCATACTTATAGCTCTTAAAGGACTTTTAGTAAAGAAGGAACTGAACTTAAGTGAATTTATTTTAATAATAATAATATTGGCAGCGGGAATAATTCATGGCATGTTTATCTCAGGGGGCCCATTGTTGATAATATATGCGGTGAAAAGGCTTAAAGATAAAGAGAAATTCAGAGCTACACTTTCACCAATATGGATTGTATTAAATACCTATATTTTGATTAAACAAATATTCACAGGAGTAATTACAATTTCAATAATGAAAGCTGTGTTATGGGCAATACCTGCATTATTAGTAGGAGTTGTGCTAGGCAATAGATTAGCAAAGAAAATGAGTCAAGAGGCCTTTTTAAAACTGTCATATGTATTATTATTAATTTCAGGAGTAAGCTTAATAATATAATTAAAATCAAATTAAACTTGTCTTTGGAGGCAAGTTTAATTTTTTTTGCTGTGAAATTTTCACATAGTATTCACATTGCCATCAAATAGCCATCTTATTGCTAATTTATAATAACATTAAAGATTAAGAATGAAGGAAGGTAAAAAGGTGGTAGCTAAAAAGATAAACTATGTATTTGAGAGAGTAGAAAAAAAATATCTATTAGATAGAGAAAAATATGATTTGCTGATTAAATATATTGAAGATTATATGACTGAAGATGAGTATGGAGTTCATACTATATGCAACATTTATTATGACACAGATACCTATGATTTAATAAGACACTCTATAGAAAAATGTAGGTATAAGGAGAAACTTAGAGTAAGGAGTTATGGAAGCGTTGATAAAAGGGATTATGTATTTATAGAAATTAAAAAGAAGTATAAAGGAGTGGTATTTAAAAGAAGGGTATCTATGACTTTAGATGAGGCAGAGCGATATCTTGATAGCCATATAAAGCCTAAAAAACAAGGACAGATTTTAAAGGAGATAGACTACTTTATAGAATTTTATAAACCTAAACCTAAGGTGTATTTAGCTTACGAAAGAGTAGCATATTTTGGGAAAGAGGATAAAAACATAAGAATAACCTTTGACAAAAGTATACGTAGCAGGGATTACGACTTAAGTTTATGCAAGGGGAATTATGGGACTAACCTTTTGGATGAAAATTTATGCCTAATGGAAATAAAGGTGCCAATGGCTATGCCCTTATGGTTAACTAGGATTTTAAATGATTTAGAAATATATCCAACTTCTTTTTCAAAGTATGGAAATATATATAGACAAAATATTTTAAACAATGGGAGGGAGCAAGCATGTTTACAAGCATATTAAACAACGCAGGAGGATTAAATCTTAATAATGCATTAATTTGTACAGGAGTTTCACTGATATTGGGCTTTGCAATAGCTTTAATATATATGGTTCATGGGAATTATTCTAAAAATTTCACCATATCTTTAGTGATACTTCCTGGTTTAATACAAGTGGTTATTATGATGGTAAATGGAAATTTAGGAACTAGCGTAGCTGCATTAGGAGCTTTCAGTTTAGTAAGGTTTCGTTCGGTACCGGGCAATTCTAAAGAGATTTGCAGCGTATTCTTTTCTATGGCAATAGGACTAGCAACTGGTATGGGATATATAACCTTTGCAGTACTAATAACTATAATAATAGGCCTTGTGCTGTTAATCTTATTTAAAACGTCCTTTGGAGAAAAATCATTACATAGTAAAGAACTAAAGATAACTATTCCCGAAAACTTGGATTATACAGAGATATTTGAAGATATATTTTCAAATTTTGCATCAAAGATATCTTTAGACAGAGTGAAGACTACGAATTTAGGAAGTATGTATGAACTTCAATATTCTATAGTGTTTAAAAATGATAAGTTAGAAAAGGATTTTATAGATGAAATTCGTTGTAGAAATGGAAATTTACCTGTGATATGTGGGAGGCCACAATTAAGAGATGAGCTATAAACAGAAGTATTAACTTAATATGGAGGTTAATTAAATGATTAAAAGATCCAGAAAAACCCTAGGAATAATAGGGGTACTAATAAGTGTTTCTTTATTTACAGCATGTCAAAGCAATGAAAAAACTAATGATGTTTCAAATGGTGACATGGCAAAGATTGAAAGTATAGATTTGAAGAGTTTAGTAAAGTATGAGGATAACGACTACTATGCAGAATGGAAAGATGATAAAGTTAATGGCATAAAATTAAATGGTGGAACTATTGATTTTAATGGAGAGGGAGCTAGTGTTGAGGGCAGTAAAATAACCATTAAAAAAGCTGGTACCTATGAGGTAAGTGGAACCCTAGATGATGGTGCTATTATTGTTGAGGCAGGAAAGGAGGATGTGGTGAGAATAATATTTAATGGGGCTAATATAAATTCTTCTAACAGTTCCCCCTTATATGTAAAAAGTGCAGACAAAGTAGTTTTAAGTCTTGAGGAAGGAAGCGAAAATTGCATATCTGATGGAAAAACATACACTTCCCAGGATGTGGATAACAAAGAGCCTAATTCAGCAATATTTAGCAAAGAGGATGTTACTATAAATGGGAAGGGAACCCTTACAGTAAAGGGCAATTACAATAATGGAATCACGTCAAAGGATAAACTTAAAATTATGGAGGGAACTGTAAAAATTTATTCTGCTGATGATGGAATCATGGGAAGAGATATGGTTGCTATAAAAACTGGTGTAATAAGCATTGAGGCTGAGGGCGATGGGATTAAATCTACAAATGATACAGAGGAAAATAAGGGATTTGTTTTAATAGAAGATTGTGATATAAATATTAAAGCTACCAATGATGGAATTCAAGGAGCCACCCATGTGGGCGTTGACAATGGAGATATTACGTTGATTACAGGTGGAGGTAGCGACAATGGAACTAAGGCTAAAAAATCAAATAATATGCACCCTATGGAGCAACTAAGGCCCAAGGAGGATAAGGTTAACTCACAGGATAAAGGAAATCCTCCAACCACCATGGAGGAACCTAAAGCTCCATTAGGATCTGAAGAAAGTCCCCAAATTCAAGGACAACAATCTAATCCACCAGCAGAGCTGAAGAGACCTGAGGGAGAAACTGATCCTCAAGGAAACATAGCGGCACAGACAAAACCATCAACCTCTCAAGGAAATTCAACCACTAATTCAACAGAAGCTGAAACTGAAAGTGCTAAAGCTATAAAAGCTGTAAAAAATATTCAAATAGCAGGTGGTACTTTTAATATAGATTCCTCTGATGATGCTATACATAGTAATGATAGCGTAAACATAAGTGGAGGGAAAATAGACATAGCTTCAGGAGATGATGGTGTTCATGGGGATGGAACAGTAGAAATTGCTGGAGGAGAAATAAATATAACAAAGAGTTATGAAGGAATAGAAGGAGCTAATATAAACATTAAAGAAGGAAAAATATATGTAACAGCCAGTGATGATGGAATAAATGTGGCAGGAGGCAATGATAGTTCTTCCATAAATGGCAGACCAGGTCAAAATAATTTTAATTCTTCAAGTAACAATAAGCTTAATATTGTTGGGGGATATGTGGTAGTAGATTCTAAAGGGGATGGATTAGATGCCAATGGATCTATATATATGGAAGGAGGAACAGTTATAGTAAATGGACCTACAGACAATGGGAATGGTGCTCTAGATTATGATGGAACATTTGACATAACTGGGGGAGTTTTAGTGGCAGCAGGTAGTGCAGGAATGGCACAGGGACTATCAAATGAATCTAAACAGAACTCCATCCTTATGACATACACAGCAACTCAGAAAAAGGGAACTTTGGTTAGATTGGAGGATGAAGGAGGAAAAGAAATACTAACCTTCTGTCCTGAAAAAGAATATCAATCCATAGTGATTTCAGCTCCTGAACTTAAAAACGGCAATAAATATATACTATATTCAGGGGGAAATGCAGCATCAACAGAGAAAAATGGCCTATATAGCAAAGGTGACTATAGTGGTTCTACCAGCAATGTACCTTTTGAATTGTCACAATGTGCAACTTACTTAAATGAGTCAGGAATAACTACAGAAAGGGCAGGATTCAATAAAGGAGGCAAAGGAGAAAGACCATCTAGACCATAGATACAACTAATTTTAATAAATATAATAGTTTTCTCGTATTTTTGTATAGTTATACACAAACGCAAAATGATAAAAACTTGACTTTTGTAAAAATAGATGGTATACTTAAGACCTTAGCTTAATAGTAAATAATGTAACACAGTATATATTTCAATTAGTACTTAACATAGGGAACAGTAAAGCGAAATTTTATTGGTGTATTATTACGATGAGTTAAAGAAAAGTAAAATTTCGGAGGTATTATATTATGACAGGTACAGTAAAATGGTTTAATTCACAAAAAGGATTTGGATTTATCACAGGAGAAGATGGAAAAGACGTTTTCGCACATTTTTCTCAAATAAAGGCAGAAGGTTACAAGTCTCTTGAAGAAGGACAAAAAGTTTCTTACGATGTAGCTGAAGGAGCTAAAGGACCACAAGCAGAAAATATAACTATTATCTAATTAAAAAAACAAATGGTGTACGTTAGCAATTGCTAATGTACACTTATTTTTTTATATGATCTTGATAAAGAATGTTAAGGGAGGTATGCACAAAATGATTAGTGCATACCTCCTTATGCTACCTTCTAGTTTTACCCTCAACAGTGGCTGGAATTTTTATAGACATTCCTACATTTAAGTTGTCATCTAACTTAAATCCAGAACTTCCAGTCATACCTTCAAAGGGTAATCCATTAACAACATATCTTGGAGAGTTTTTATAAAAACTGAAAAATGCTTTTTCTATATTTTTTTCTTCATATATGTAACCTTTAGAGAATTCATGGAGTTCTAAATTTGATAAAATGAATTTTTCCATGTCCTTAGAAGTAATTTTATATCCAAACTTTTCATTTAGAGTTTTGGCAAAACCCTTTGTAACAAATTTAAAGTTTTCAGATCTTCCTTCGTAGGACATTAAAACCTTGATTTCAAAATCTCCAGAAGATAAATCAAGATTTTGAGCATTGGTTATTCCGTAGCTGTATTTATCAAATTTATCTCCATACTTCACTCCAAAAGTACAAATGCTATCTAGTGTCCTTACACCAGAAGGATCTACGCTAGGATGGCTATCTAGATAAACAGGGTTAATTTGAGATTCTCTATCAAATATTTCAGCATTTGTAGTAACCATTAATTTTTTATAATCTTCATAGGTGAAAAACTCCATAGGTTTAATTTTACCATAAGATAATTCAACAGAATTAGATGACATTATAAGGAGTTTAATTTCATTCCTAGATTTATTCATGTGAATTTTAACTTTATCACTATCTTCTAGAACTACTTTATCTTCTTCTTTAGACATTGAGGATAATGATGTGTTTAACTTGTCCATAAATGTGTCTACATCTTTATATAAATCGCTGTTGCTTGATAGTAAATCAAAGGCTAAAAGGAGATTTTTATTATCTTTAGAAAATTTATCATCTATATGAGAGGTTAGGTATGTGGATGTTATAGTAGTTCCTTTACCTTCAGTCAAGTTGGCACCAATAGATGCACTAAAATAAGTTTTGTATTCTTTGCCTAGATTATTATGAGTAGTGGATTCATTCATTATTATAGAATTGTCTGAACTAAGCTTATATGTAACGCCATTGTTTTCAAATAATTTTTTGTATTGAGATATACTTTTTTCACAGTGGTCATCAAATTCATCTTGGGATTTTAGATTAATGATTTCGGGCTTCTTTTCACTTTCTTTAGATGTTTGACTTTGAGAGGGGGCTTCACTGCCTGTATCATTAGATGTAGTTTTTGTGCCACAGGAAGCTAAAATAAAAATTAGGGCACAGGGAATTAGTAATTTAAGCATATTTTTCTTCATTAGTGAAATCAGTCCTTTGAAATTTAAGTAAATAGTATAATTTACCTAAATTTTAGCATGAGTATTAAAAGTTAACAATACATTCATTTAAATTATTCCATATAAAATAATAGATTCTCATAAACATATAAAAATATATGTTTACTATTTATGACTTGTCACAAATAAGATATAGAGCAGAGAATTTATTTAAATAATGATAAGTTCTCTGCTCTTCAATAAATCAAATTATATAAAGTTACATGGTATCTATTGGTTTTTCCCACCAACCATATGCAATATCTGCTTCAACTATTTCATCTCCAGGAGAAACTAACAGCATCATAATATTTTTTCCAGGAGGAATTATTATCTTCCCGTCTTTTTCATTTGCTAATGTAGAATTGGCAGGAACTATTCTAGTAAATGCCTTTACGCCTCCGATATTTTCTATATTGCAAAAGGAACCAACTAGAAAGCATACTTCAGGTTTAGGGGGAGGGCATATAGCCAAGTTAGCAGGAGTTATAGCTTTAACAATATCATAGTTTCTAGATAAATGAGGATTCATGTATATTCTAGATTTTATGGAAACATCAGAAGTATTAGTAACGGTAACTACGCTTACATAAAGATTTACTCCAGAATTTTTAGGATTATATAAGGCACCCCAAACATATTTATAAGGTTCTATGGTAAGAAGATTAGATTGCCCAATGAAATATCTACCTTTCATAGATTCATAAACTTGATCTTCAATGGTAACAACTTTGTCTAAAGAGCAATGATTTTCTGTATACATATTTTTCACCTCTATATAATTTATTCTTGTGATATTTAATTGGTGTCAATAGAAATTAATAGATTTGATACAATTAGAATTCAGGGCAGTGATAAAATTAAAATTGATGAAGGGCTGAATAATTTTTATAGTCCATATAGGAGGAAATACATGAAAAAGAATTTTATAGCCATAGCAGTGGTTGTTATAGTCATATGCCTTATGGTAACAGGGGGAGTAATATATAATCTTAACTTTAAAGATAAGAATTTAACTGAAGAGGATTCCTGTGTAAATACATCCCTGGATGTGCAAGAAGGTACTCCTTATTCTAAGGAGGAGCCAGGAAAAGTGACCCAGAAAACCAAGGAAGAAGAAAAAACTAAAGAATCTTTTCATATAGAAGAATCCCAAAATGTAAAGTATCCTGACAAATATGCCTTTAATCATGGTAAACTCCAAATAACTTATGATGATGGGCAGTCATGGATTCCTATAACTATGGATGAGAATCAACTGTTTATTGAAGACAAGGATAAAAATAAAGCTATGGTTCAGGGAACTTACTATATAAGTGAAGAAAATACTGCCTTTATCTATGGTGGAAAGGAAGATAAACAAATGAAGGTACTTTTAACCAATGATAAAGGTGTTAACTGGCAAAGTTATAATATTGAAGGTGCTAATTCAGAATATGGATATGATGTGAAAACCATAGGATTTACCAATAGGAACCACGGATACGTAATACTTAGCGATGATTGTGTAGCAGCAGGAC
Organism: Clostridium sp. UBA5530; assembly: GCA_002423705.1. Classification (GTDB taxonomy): domain Bacteria; phylum Bacillota; class Clostridia; order Clostridiales; family Clostridiaceae; genus Clostridium_X. The sequence goes on along the minus strand of DINW01000071.1, from coordinate 4,407 downwards.
ATCAAGAAAATCATATATATGAAACAAAAGATGGTGGAAAAAACTGGTCGGAAATAGGGAACACCAATAATGTATATGCAAGAGTATTAAAAACGGGAGCCTTTGCTTCAGAGAATATAGGAGTATTGTGCTTTAGAAGCGAAAAGGATAATGATATAGTGACTTACAGAACAGAAGACAAGGGAATCACATGGCAAAATGTACAAGTAAAATTACCTGAATCATGCAGTCAATATAGTGGAGAGCCTAAATACATTAAATTTAAAGGACAACAGGGTATTTTAGGCGTATTTATTAGGGAGATTAACCAGACTATAAAGTTTAAAACTATAGACTACGGAAAAACATGGGAATATATAACTTAATAATAATCTGAGAAATAGGATGCTTATAATTTTCTTAATAGCATCCTATTTTATATTTACAATAGATGGAATAACCCTTATGATTATATTGTAACAATAATACATCAAAGTTATTTAATGTAAGGGAGAGGGATAATGGAGGGAAAAATTTTAGAGTGTGTAGATTTGGTAAAAAAATATTCTAATAAAGAGGCTCTTAAAGGTATTAATTTAACTATCAGTAAAGGAAGAATAGTGGGGTTATTAGGTCCCAATGGAAGTGGAAAGACCACTTTTATAAAACTAGCAAATGGTTTGTTGACTCCCACTGCTGGAGACATACGGATATCAGGTATGAAGCCAGGAATAGATACAAAGAAAATTGTATCATATCTTCCAGAAAAAACTTATCTTAATGAATGGATGAGGGTAGAAGACATTATAAAGTTCTTCAAGGATTTCTATGAGGACTTTAATGAAGAAAAGGCCTATGACATGGTAAGAAAATTAAATGTAGAGCCTAATGCTAAACTTAAGACATTATCTAAGGGCACTAAGGAAAAGGTCCAATTAATTCTAGTAATGAGCAGAGAAGCTCAATTGTATTTTTTAGATGAACCTATAGCAGGGGTGGACCCTGCAGCTAGAGACTATATTTTAAATACTATAATGACAAGCTATAATAAAGATTCAACTATAGTGCTTTCTACTCATTTAATAGCGGATGTAGAAAAAATCTTGGATGATGTTATTTTCATAAACAATGGAGAAATAGTCATGGAGAAAACTGTAGATGAGGTAAGAGCAGATGAGGGAAAGACCGTTGATGAACTATTTAGGGAGGTATTTAGATGTTAGGTAAATTAGTGAAATATGAATTTAAGGCAACAGGAAGGCTAATTCTACCTCTTTATGCAGTATTAATAGGATTTGCTATCATTACTAGGATGTTTACTGGTGGCATTGACTCTAACAGAGTAAATCCAAATTTTTTTAGTGCTCTTCCTGGTCTTATTTCTATGGTAGGTTATTTTATATCTATGATGGCTGTAGTAATAGGAGTATTTATTATTACATTGCAAAGATTTTATAAGAATTTAATTGGAGATGAGGGCTACTTAATGCATACACTGCCAATTAAAACTTGGCAAAATATATTAAATAAGCTTTTAGTAGCTATGGCATGGCTTATAGTAAGCTGGATTGTAGCGATTATTTCTTTAATTATAATGACTTACAATGCTACAGCCTACGGCACTTTAAGAGAAACCATGCAGTCAGTATTTAGGGAAATTGGATTCAATACAGGAATTGGAATTGAGGTCATAGCAAGTATTATAATATCTAGTGCTGAGAAACTTATGGTATTCTATGCCTCCTTTGCACTAGGTCAGTTATTTAAATCCAGGAAGATTTTAGGATCTTTTGCAGGGTTTTTAGTGATAAGTCTTTTGCAGAGTGTAACTTCAAAGATATTTGAAAGATTTACGCAAAATACAGTGCTATCTTCTGCAATATATAACGTTGGATATACACAAAAACTATCTCAGCAAGCTTTAACTATGGACATAGTTGAAAATATAATATGGTTTATAATTTTATTTTTTATCACCAATTACATTATGAGTAAAAAACTTAATTTAGAATAAACCTAACAAGAGATGGGGCTGTATCAAAATAATTTATAATTTTGATACAGCCCCTTTAATTTAGAATTTAGAATGTAATTCTACAAGAATTACTAGAAAATATATTACTTTAGAGAGGAACAACTAATATTCAGTTGGAGTCCACAAAATAATGTTGACAAAATAAACTTCAGGTTGTATTATTGTATTAATCAATTAGTACAGTAATACAAAGAGGTGATTTAATGGCATGGGAATTTAAAGACAAAAGGCCTATATACATTCAATTGATAGAGCAAGTGAAGCTAAAGATAATATCAGGAGAATATAAGCCAGGACAGAAATTTCCTTCTGTAAGAGAGCTAGCAGCAGAAGCATCAGTGAATCCAAATACCATACAGAAGGCATTGTCAGAATTGGAGCGTACAGGGCTTGTATATAGTCAAAGAACCAGTGGAAGATTTATTACGGAGGACGTGGGTATGATAAAAGATATTAAGTTAGATGTAGCTAAGGATCAGGTTATGAGTTTTCTTTCAAATATGAAGAAATTAGGTCTTAATAGTGATGAAATAGTAGAGTTTGTAGAAAAGGTGGCAAAGGAGGTAGAGTAATGACAGATAATATTTTAGAGTGCAAAGGATTAGTAAAAAAGTATTCAAATAAAGAAGCTCTTAGAGGTATTGATTTAAATATAGGTAAGGGTAAAATAGTAGGACTTTTAGGCCCTAATGGCAGTGGCAAAACTACTTTGATAAAGTTAGCTAATGGCTTGCTAACACCAACTAGGGGAGAAATAAAAATAGGAGGCTTTGCGCCAGGAATAAACACTAAGAAAATAGTGTCTTATCTTCCTGAGAGAACCTATTTAAATGAATGGATGAGAGTAGAAGAAATCGTAGGATTCTTTAAAGATTTTTATGAAGACTTTGATGAAAAAAGAGCCTATGATATGTTAGTTAAACTAAATATTGATCCCAAGGCTAAATTAAAGACCTTATCTAAAGGGACTAAAGAGAAGGTACAGCTTATATTGGTTATGAGTAGAAATGCACAACTATATTTTTTAGATGAACCTATTGCAGGGGTTGACCCAGCAGCTAGAGACTATATTTTGAACACCATAATAAGCAACTATAATGAAAATGCAACAGTAATAATTTCAACTCACTTGATAGCAGATATAGAAAAAATATTAGATGACGTTGTATTTATATGCAATGGTGAAATAGTCATGGAGAAGAGTGTAGATGAAATAAGAGAAAGCAATGGAAAGACCGTAGATGAATTGTTTAGGGAGGTATTCAGATGCTAGGAAAACTTTTGAAATATGAGATTAAATCTACCGCAAGAATTTTCTTACCTTTATATCCAGTCATTTTAGTACTCGCATTGTTAAATAAAATTTTATTTGTGGCAGTTGACAGCAACATTTCATTTTTACAAATCCCTACTGCTATCAGTGTTGTCATTTATGCATTTATGGTAGTGGCAGTCTTTGTTATTACATTTATTGTAACAATCCAACGTTTTTATAAGAACTTAGTTGGCGAGGAAGGTTATTTAATGTTTACCCTTCCAGTGAAAGAAAGTTCCTTAATTTTCTCAAAATTAATTGTTGCAACTATGTGGTATATAGGCAGTATTCTTATTACCTTCATTTCTATTTTCATCATGTTGCCATCTTATGATTTCATAAAACAAATGCCACAGGTATTAGAACTTGTAAATCAACAATTTATGGTTGCAGTAGGAATGGACCTTGGTTTATTCTTTGCAGAAATTTTGGTAACATTATTTATTGGTATTATTGTTGGTGCTTTGATGATCTATGCTGCGATTGCAATTGGACATTTGGCAAATCGAAATAGAATTTTATGTTCATTTGGCGCTTTCTTAGGGCTTTCAATTATTGCACAAACCATTCAAATGATTGTAATCTCTATTTTGAGTAAGAATCTATTTCATGTTGCTGCTTTTGAATCCGATATTGTCCCAGCAGGACTGATGCAAACAATGCTTTTAACTGCAGTTATCATTGAAGTTATACTAGGAATCGGTTACTTCTTTGTAACAAAAGTAATTCTTTCCAAAAAATTAAATCTTGAATAGAGATAATGAATAAGAGTAAAAATGCAGTTCCAATGGAACTGCATTTTTTGTCGGAGGATCAAGCCTATTATATAACTTTTTGATGCAAGTAACAATTCACTCGGCATACCATAGGGGTTTCCCCCCTAAAACCTGACCATATTCTTTTTNNTTTTTAAGATGTCATCGCGTTAGGCTTGTACGAAACCATGAAAAGCCTTAGTTTATTATATTAAATAGATATCCCTCACTGTATCATTGCTCGGAATCCCCAGATGCGACCTGCCACAGTCCGCACGAAACGAGTTTGATTACACAGCCTATTTTTCTATCATGCCATTTGG
>DINW01000062.1 GCA_002423705.1 Clostridium sp. UBA5530 | reverse complement strand
TAGGATTGATTATTGCATCGGCCTTAGACTCTCAAATTTCCTATTTCCATCTTCATCTTGTTCAAAGGGTATATCATGATGATCCGTCACTATAACTGTAATGCCCATTGCCTTAGCCTGTTCTATGGTATCAATAGCAGCTATGCCATTATCACAGGTTATTATGGTATCCACTTTATCTTCCTTTGACTTTATCACTATATCTAAATTGATACCATAGCCATCCTTTATTCTGTCTGGAATTTCATAGTCCACTAAAGCCCCACATTTTTTTAAAGCTACATATAAAATATAAGTGCTTATAACTCCATCCACATCATAGTCACCTATGATTCTTATTTTCTTGCCTTCATTAATTTTTTCTTTTATTATGTTTATAGCTTTGTTCATATCCTTCATATCCTTAGGTTCATGAAGATTTTTCAAGGTTGGATTTAAAAAGCTTATAATAAGGTTATCTTCTCCTATGTCTCTATTTGCTAAAAGTTTAGCCATAAGAGGACTTATGTTAAATTTAGTTGCTATATCATTATAATTTATTGGTGAGTTTTTCACATACCATTTTTTCAAGTCTTTCACGTCCTAGCTATTTTATTATTTGTATAATAGGGTTTCTTAAAACTTTTTCAGCTACTCCCACAATCTCTTCCTTTGACACATCTATATTATCCATAGAAAAGTCTTCTTTAAACATTATTTCATCAGTACATAATCCTTTAGCCAATTCAATACTTCTTTCGTTTATAAACTCACTTTTCATTTTAGCTCGTTTTACAAATATATTTATATCTTCTACCTTTAAAAAATCATCCTTCCAAGTGGTTATAAGAAAATCTATAACTTGCTTTACCTTTTCAACTTGATCCTTTGGTGAACTTGCATATAAGGTATATAGCCCTATGTTTTTCTCATATTTTACCTTTGCCCCTACATCATAACTTAACCCTCTTTTAGTTCTTATCTCATCATATAATCTGCTACTAACACCTTCTCCAAAGTAGGTATTAAAAATTTTTAAAATTTTTATTTCTCTAGGGCTCAATTCACCAATATCAAAAGCATATAATACTTTACCACCTTCAAAGCCCAATAATTTTTTCTCGTATACTCCCTCATTGATATTTTCTTTAAGGTTCTCATTGTCTTTATTATTTATATCATAGTTGCTCCTAAATTTCCCCCAAAGATTCTTTATTATTTTTATAACATGTTCTTTTTCCATAGAAGTTACTACACTTATAACACAGTTATTAGACACATAAAATTTATTATAGAATTCTTTAATTTCTTCTAAAGATACGTTTTCTAACTGTCTTTCTTCTCCTATAATTATGTCCTTAATTCTTTTATTTTTATATCCATTATACAAAAGTTCATCTTCTAAAAGCTGCTCTAAATCCTCTTTCCATTCCCTGCTCTCCTGAATCACCACATATTTTTCCTCACAAAACCCATTTATATCAAACTTAGGATTTATTAGAATATCACTATAAAGTTTAAATCCTTTTTCAAAGTCTTCAGTAAGGGTTGTCCCGTAATATATTGCATAAGGATAATTAGTCATTGCATTATTAAAAACAAAGGTTTCATCTAAGGCCCTGTTAATATAATTTTCATCCTTAGTTTTAGTGCCTTTAAATAATATATGCTCCAAAAAATGAGCAACTCCTATAGATGTTTTATCTTCTTTAAAGGCCCCACCATCAAATCCTATAGAAAATGAAGTCAAGGCTCCTATTTTATATTTATATAAAATTCTTATTCCATTATCTAAAATTGTTTTCTCCATATTTCTTCTCCCTTATTGTAAAATTTTATAAAAGTATTATAATATAATTGGTGATTATTTTGGATATTAAAGTTTTCTTAGAAAAGAATTCTACCTTTAAAGAGCTCATATGCTATAGTTTTGTTGGTTTTTTAAATCTTATAATAGATTTATGTGTAGTAAATTTCCTTATGTACATTACAAAGATATATAAAGGACCCATATTAACTATATTTAGTATTATATCATTTTTTATATATTCATTAAATGGATACAAGCTAAACAAAAAATACACTTTTAAAACAGTGGAAAGCTCATACATGAAGTATATTTCTGTTTTAGCATTATCTGTTATCATAGAAAGTCCTCTTTTTTCACTATTTTCTATGTTTAATATGTTTTCATTAAATGAAATACTATGGGCAAATATTAGCAAGGTAGTATCTTTTTCTATAGGTGGGACTCTATGCTTTATTATAAATAAACATTTTGTCTTTAGAAAAAAATCTTAATTTGAAAATCAGCTGTTGCTTTACTATGCAACAGCTGATTTTATTTCATCAAGTTCAACTAACCTGAAGGTTAGTTGAACTTATCTAGGGTCGTAGCTGCTGTTATCTCCAACCTAAAGAGGGTGCAGTGTTACAACAGGTAGACATGACATAAACAGTATTTATAGATTCCAAAGATTATGAGTTGTTGTAGAAATAGCTAATGCTCCAGATTTTAAAGCTTCTATCACATCATCTTTTGTATTTATAAGGCCTCCAGCTATGATTGGCTGATTAATTCTTTGTTGCATTTTTTCAATTATCTTTCCAGCTATTCCTGGCATTACCTCTATAGCATTAGGTTTTGCTTCCTCTATATTTTTAATTCCCGTTTTAAAAGATAAAGAATCAACAATGAAAAGTCTTTGTATAACATAAAGCTCTAAATTTCGTCCATGCTTTACGTTGGTGGATTTAGTAGTTATAATTCCAAAAGGATCAGCATATTTTTTTATAAATTCTAGCCCACTATGATCGCCCTTTAACCCCTCAATTAAATCCACATGAACAAATACTATCTTTCCATTTTTTTTAAGTTCTTCACATATGTGACCTATATTCATTACTGTGCCATAAAGAACAAAAACAAAGGAAGCTGTACTCTCTAATGCAATTTTCAAGTCATAGTCATTCCTTATTGCTGCAATTATTGGGTTCTCAATAAACATTTCTTTAATATCCATACCTACTCCAATTCTACCTTTACAATATTATCATCCATTATCATAGTTATAACGCTGTTTCCCCTGCCTGCTCTATTTTGAAGCTTTATTTTATCAATAGGTACACTTTTTTCTTCTTTATATTTAGTTCTTAGTACTATATACTCTTTTTGTTTCGTCATAGATACTTCATCTTCCATAGTTGAAATATGGTTTAATATGTCTCCAAATACTACCTCATCATCTTCTTTAAGACTTATGGCCGTAACTCCTCCAGCTATTCTTCCCATTGGATTTATAGAATCGCAGGAAAACCTTATAGCCATAGCGTTTTTAGTAACTATAATTCCCTCAGTACAGCCTATAGCACTAGTTCTCACTGAAACTATTTCATCATCTTCTTCCTTAAATTTGTAATAAGGAATATCCTGAAAATCTCCTTGGAATTCTTTAAAGGAAGTCCTCTTAATGAATCCCTTTTTGGTAAAAAATACAAATAAATCATTATCATCATATTCTTTGCAGGATACAATCTTTATGACCCTTTCTTTATCTAAAGAGGAATCTACCATATCCCATAAACATATATTTTTGTCCCTTATGCCCTGAAGCATAAATGCCTTTATTTTGTAAACCATGCCCCTATCTGTGAAAATCAATATATTGCTAAAAGAATCTGTATTTACCTTTAAATCCTTTTCTTTTCTATAGCCATCATAGATTTTAAAACTTCCATTTTCTTTAACTTCTAATGCAAAATTTCCAACTTCTATATTTTCTGCCTTCTCAACCTTTTCTACAAAATCCTTTGTACTTAAATTAAACATGCTAAAACCTAATATGTTTCTATCTAGGTTTTGGAGCTTAGGCTCCTCTAAGGTAAAGGTTAATCCTAGTTTAGTATCTATCTTCAAAAATCCTTCTTCTTCATTTTCTTCTTTTAGATACATGAAAGTCAATTCCTCATCGTTCTTTAATTTTAAAGCAGATATTTTGCTATAATTAGTTGAAAATTTATCTAAAGAAGTCTTCTTTATATTACCTTTTGACGTTATAAATACAAAGTTCTTACTAGGATGAAATATATCAAAGGAAAATGCTGATATTATGTTTTCTTGAGTTAAATCAAGGCCTCTTATTAAATCATCTAGTTTTTCTCCTTTTTCCTTCCATTTACATTCTGGAAGAGAATTCCCTTTTATTTGATACATATTACCTTTATTAGTAAAGAACACCAAGGTGTCCTTAGTATTGGATTGAAGTTCATACTTTCCGTAATCTCCCTCCCTATACTCTATATCCTCTAAGCTACTATTGGATCTATTGTAGGATTTTAAAGGTATTCTCTTTATGAAGCCTTCATTGGACAAAGTAACCACTATATCTTCTACCACCATAATTTCTTCCAAATCTATCTTTGCTTCACTGTCATCCTCTATAATTTCTGTCCTTCTAGGATCATCATATGCTTTTTTTACTTCTAAAAGTTCATTTTTAATGACTTTCATCAATTTTTTCTCATCAGTTAGAATCTCTTTCAAAGATTTTATAATCTTCTCTAGTTCTCTATGCTCTTTTTGAAATTCCTTTATCTCTAATCCTGTAAGTCTGTATAACATAAGTTCTAGGATGGCTTCGGCTTGAATATCACTAAACCCAAACTCTTTGATTAGATTTTCTCCTGCATCTTTTTTTGATTTAGAACTTCTTATTGTAGCTATAACTTGATCCATTATATCTATAGCCTTTATAAAGCCTTCTACTATATGAAATCTTCTCTCTGCTACTTCTAATTCCCTCTTAGTTCTTCTTGTTATAACTTCCATTTGATGCTTTATATAATGTCTTAATATCTCCTTAAGACATAAAGTTTCAGGCTTTCCGTCTGCTATAGCCACCATGTTAAATATTACATTGCATTGTAAATCTGTTTTTTTGTAAAGATACTTTAATATTTTATCCGCCACGTCATAGTCTGCAGATTTTTTCAATTCGATAACTGCTCTGATTCCTGTTCTATCAGATTCATCTCTTATATCACTTATAGCTTCTAATGCTTTGGAATGTCTTTTATCTCCAGTCATTTCTGATATGGTCTGCAATAACTTAGCTTTATTTCTTCTATAGGGGAATTCATTTATTACTATACCTAGCCTTCCATTTTCCAATTTTTCTATGGAAGTTTTGGCTCTTAATGTAACCTTTCCCTCCCCTTTTTCATAGGCTTCTAACAAAGAATTCTTTCCTATAATCACTCCACCTGTAGGAAGGTCTGGTCCTTTTATGTAATTTATCAGTTCTTTAGTTGAAATATCTTTATTATCCATATAAGCTAATGTTCCATCTATAACCTCTCCTAAATTATGAGGAGGTATATTGGTAGCTAAACCTACAGCTATACCAAAAACTCCATTTACCAGAAGGTTAGGATACTTAGCTGGTAATACTTTAGGCTCCATTTCTGTTTCAGAATAATTTGGCACCATATCCACTACATCTTTGTCTATATCCCTTATCATTTCTAAAGCTATAGGAGTAAGCTTGGCTTCAGTGTAACGCATAGCAGCGGCTCCATCTCCATCTATACTTCCCCAGTTTCCATGTCCATCTATTAGAGGCTTTCTAGTAGAAAAGTTTTGAGCTAATATTACCATAGCATCATAAACGGATGCATCTCCATGGGGATGAAATTTACCTAAAATATCTCCTACTATTCTGGCTGATTTGTAATAGGGTTTATCTGGAAAAGCCTTTAACAGATAGGCTCCATATAATATTCTCCTGTGAACAGGCTTTAATCCATCCCTAACATCAGGAAGTGCTCTATCCTTAGCTACCTCTACTGCATAAGGTAAATAATTTTCTGGCATAGCCTCTTCAATAGGTATATCTATTATGTTATTATCCTTAGGAATATCAATCTTTTTTGCCATTTAATATTTCCGCTCCTTTTTTAAGGTTAAAATTCCGCATACTTATACATATAACTTTTTCTTGGCTCTACTATGTCTCCCATAAGTAGAGATACCATTTTCTCAGCTTTAGCTGCATCTTCAATGGTAACCCTATAAAGAGTTCTAGTAGTTGGGTTTAACGTGGTTTCCCAAAGCTGATCTGGGTTCATTTCCCCTAATCCTTTATATCTTTGAATAACCAAATTTTTACCCATATTCTTTTTTACCTTTTCTAATTCATCATCGCTATAGGCATATTGAAATACTTCTTTTCCTTTGACCTTTTTAGCTACTTTATATAGTGGTGGTTGAGCAATAAAAAGATGTCCATTTTGAATTATTGGTCTCATATATCTATAGACATAAGTCATCCATAAAGTTCTTATATGATATCCATCTACATCAGCATCACTCATTATTATTATTTTCCCATACTTTAAATCTTCCTCTTTGTAATTATCTAAAGTCCCTGTTCCTATAGCTGTATTAAAGATTTTAAGTTCTTCGGAAGCTAACACATTTTCTAGTTTTTGCTTTTCAGTATTCATTATTTTACCCTTTGAAGGCATTATAGTTTGAAATCTTCTATCTCTAGCTTGTTTAGCCGATCCTCCTGCGGAGTCTCCCTCAACTACTATAAATTCGTTTAATTCTCTATCCTTCATGGTGCATACTGCTATTTTACCTGCCAAGGGGGCTGCACCTTTTCCTATCTTTTTCTTTTCTGCTTCATTTATCTTTTTTATTTTTTCCCTTCTAGCAGCTGCATCTAGTGCATTATTTATTATGGATGTAGCAATATCCTTATTGTCCTCAATCCACTGGCCTAATCTTATATACGCTAATTCATTCATCATAGTGTAAGCTTCGTTGTTTCCTAGCTTAGTTTTAGTTTGTCCCTCAAAAATAGGATTGGATATTTTTATTCTAACTATAGCTGTAATACCTTCCCTTAGGTCATCTCCTTCAAATTCCTTATCCTTTTCCTTTAAAAGATTTAACTTTTTAGCCCATTCTTTAAAAGCTCTAGTCATCCCTGTTTTAAATCCTGTTTCATGAGTTCCTGCCTCTGTGGTTGGTATGTTATTTACATAACTAGCTATATACTCTGTGGTGGAATCTGTAAACTGCATGCAAACCTCACCGTACATATCCACCCCATTTATATTTTTTTCACCATCAAAAAGTATTGGTTTTTCATGAATTGGAGTTTTACTTTCATTTAAATAGTCTATAAAATCCAAAAGCCCTCTTTCTGAAAAATAAACTTTTTTAAGCTCTTCCTCTTTTCTATTATCTATAAGTTCTAAGATTATTCCTTTATTTTGGAATGCAAGCTCTTGCAATCTTTCATCTATAATTTCAAATTTAAACTCAGTGGTAGAAAACACCTCTTTATCCGGCATAAAGGTTACCTTTGTTCCTGTTTCCTTTGTAGTTCCCTTTTTCACAAGTGGTGTTACAGGAGTTCCTGGCATCTTTCTTTTTAATTCCTTATCCTCACTGTATTCAAATCTTTGTACATATATGTTGCCACCTTGGTAAACTTCCACTTCCATCCATGTTGATAAAGCATTGACAACAGCTCCTCCTACTCCATGAAGGCCTCCCGATGTTTTATAGTTCTTATTATCAAACTTTCCACCTGTATGTAGTTCCGTATATACCATCTCTACTCCAGATTTTTTCTTTATGGGATGTATCCCTGTAGGTATTCCTCTACCATTGTCTAGAATAGTGATGCTTTTATCTTTGTTTAAAATTATAGTAGCTTTATCTCCAAAACCATTAGTAATTTCATCAATAGCATTATCTAGTATTTCCCAAACGCAATGATGTAGCCCCTTAGTTCCTGTAGACCCTATATACATTCCTGGTCTAACTCTAACCGGTTCTAACTTTTCTAAAGATGTTAAGTCCGTTACATCATAGGAACTCTTTATCGTGTCTTCCATGCTATCCCTCCTGAAAAAAATCCTCTATATTATTTTTATCTGCTGTTGTTAACTCCACCTTCTTTAATTTGGAGTTAATAACAGCTACAACCCTAGATAAGTTCAGGTTGAGTTCAAACTTCACCTAAACTAAGTTTCACTTGATACCAATGCTCTAATACCTCCACTCCTTGTTCTAAAGAGTTTATATGAAACTCCCCTTGGAATTCATGTTTTTTTATGGAGTTTAAATACATTGGATCATAATAACCAATCATAAGCTCCTTTGCTAAATCATAGAACTTTTCTTTACAGATAAGCTCTTCATAATGTTGTCTTTTATTTTTACCTATATATCTTTCCATAGCATCTAATGCTATAAGAATTTCCTTCGTTGCATCTTCTTCCTTAATGTATTCCTCTACAAGAAGTTCAGCCCTTTCATCCAGTTCTCTTTCAATATAAATATGGTATCCATTGACCATGCTTTCAAAAAGATAATTGGGAATTGTTACACTTCCTATTCTTTTACTCTCCCCTTCTATAAATACATAATTGGTTTTTCTTCCCCTTAATCTTTCTAGCAAAAGAGATTCAAACATTTTTTGACTTCTGCATTGTCCAATACCTACGCTTCCTAGAAGGGATCCTCTGTGGTTAGCACATTCCTCTAAATCTAATATGTCATATCCTCTTTTACCTAGAGTTTTAAGAATTTCAGTCTTTCCTATACCTGTTTTACCATGTACTACTATATATTTTATATTTTCATTAGCTTTGGGAAGTTCATTATTTACAAACTCTCTATATCCTTTATAGCCTCCCTTTATTCTATACCCGTTAATTCCTATAGAATTTACCAAAGCAGTTATGCTACCACTACGCATACCGCCTCTGGCACAAAAGAAAACTAGATTTCTATGGATCTTGTGGAAATTTAGAACCTGATCAAAAATTTCAGGTAGCTTTTTTGATACTGCTTCTATTCCTAGCCTTTTTGCCTTATCCACATCTTCATTAACATATACTTTTCCTATAGTTTCTCTCTCTTCATCAGTAAACAAAGGTATATTAACAGCACCTGGTATGGTGCAGGTTTCATATTCCTTTGGACTCCTCACATCTATTAATACATAATCCTTAAAATCCTCAATAAGGTCTTTATATTCTATAACTTTAAACATTTTCCTGCATACAGCCCTTTCAACTAAAAATTCCACGAAAATAGCTTTAACTCAATTTAGTATAATGCTTGAATTTCTATATGTCAAACTTACGTTCTGTTATATAGACATCTCTATTTAATTATACATTTAACTTTACCCTCTTAAGTTTTACATAATATTTAGTATACTTTAATTATGTAAATTTAAAAATACCATTGTTTTAATTTTTTAATTTAGTTGGATAAAAATAACCAGTGATAAATCACTGGTTAAATATTTAAACATCATATATTCCTATTTGCCTTACATGTTTTGTATGGTTCCATTCCTTATTATTCTTATCTATAACTCCTTGGATAGTTATAGGGATCCAAGTAAGTAGGTATAGTCCATATAATAGGTACCAAAAGAATCTCTTTCCTTGAAGTTTACCTAAAAGTCCCCAAGTTATAGCTAAGAAAACTGCAAAATATATGGCTTGACTTAGGATAACCATATAAAAATCTGGAGTCTCTCCAATAAATCTAGACATCACAAGTATGTTAGTGGAATATAACGCTAAAATTCCAAAGAATTTTTTAGAAAGCTTTGCATCTATAAGCATAACTAAAGGTGTTAATAAAAACTGGAATATAGAAAACGCCTTCCATAATGCTCCTGGTATAAATGCGTTTACTGTGAAGATGTTCAAAGGTGCCATAGCTTGCATAAAGGTCAAAATAGAAGAAACAGCTAATAGCAAAACCACAAAGGGTTGAACAACATATAAAGCACAATCTAAAGCCACCATGTTTCTTTCTTTAAAGCCTTTTCTCACAAGTTTGGTAAAAAATCTTGAGGCTACATCTGCAAAACCTTGCATCCATCTTTTTCTTTGATTCCAAGACTGTTTCAAAGTTAAAGGTTTTTCATCATAAACTATGGCGTCATGAGCCCAACCAACCTTTTCACCATTCAGTACCAATTTACATGTAAATTCCAAATCTTCTGTAAGGCAGGTTGCTCCCCAGCCTAATGTTCTTAAAATTTCTGTATCTACAACAAAACCTGTTCCCCCAAGCTGATTTGATAAACCTAGCTTCTGACGAGCTAACTGGAACATTCTATTTGCTGACCAAAAGGATATTGCATAAGACTCTGTTATCCATGAATCATGGGGATTTTTGCTATCTATATATCCTTGAACTACTTTATAACCTTCATTCATGCAACTGTTCATTTCTTCTAAGAAATTTTCTGATATTAAGTTGTCTGCATCAAATATTCCTACTCCATCATATTTCCTATCCATTTTAAATATCTTTTCAAACATCCACTCTAAGGCATATCCTTTGCCTCGCTTTTCCTTATTCACTCTTTGAAAAACCTTGGCCCCATGCTCCCTTGCTATGGCAGCAGTTTTATCATTACAATTATCCGCTATAACAAATACATCATATAGCTCCTTAGGGTAATCTAAATTCATAAGGCTCTCCACGGCCTTTCCTATTACAACTTCTTCATTATGAGCTGCTACGATTAATGCAAAGGACTTTTTAGTATCACATTTGGAAAGTCTTTTTCTTTTGCAAAGCCCAAAAAGGGATAGTACCATATAATAACCGGAGATAATCAACACAAAAATCTGAAAAACAGCTGTAAATGCATATATATAACTTCCCATATTTTCCTCCTAAACTTTTAATTTCTATTAAAGTCATTTTTTTCATATGTCAACGCTTTTTTATTTAATAAGTTTCCTGTCTGAAACCCTAAAACAGTATATCACATATTTATATTTCAAAAGCCTTTTGAAGAATATTCTCATTATTCTAACAAATTTTACTTATGTATTAGTATCCTTCAAATTTAACTTTAAATACATTTAACAGCAAGTTTTAATAACTATATATTTTAATATTTAAAATTTTTAAAATTATTCTAACATTCAGCTTTTGGTGATATAATATTACGGGAAGGGGGATACAAAATGAAAAATTTGAAAGCTTTGTTTAAATACACATATAAGTACAAATGGAACTATATCTTAGGCATTTTAGTGCTAATGTTTGTAGATTTACTTCATATCATACCTCCAAAGCTGCTAGGTATGATAACAGACCAAGTATCTTTTGGTACAGCCACTAAATCATACTTACTAAAGACCATAATGCTTATATTATTAGTAGCTTTACTTACCGCTGTAGGTAGATTTTTATGGAGAATTCTTATTTTTGGTACCTCTAAGAAAATAGAGTACGACATTAGGAATTCTTATTTTAATCATCTAGAAAAACTATCTATAAATTTTTATAATAAAAATAAAACTGGAGATTTAATGGCCTTAGCAACTAATGACCTTAATGCTGTAGTCCATGCTTTAGGACCTGGAGTTATCATGATTATAGATGCCATATTCTTGACTGCTATAACTATCATAATAATGCTATCCATAAACCCTAAACTTACCTTAATCTCTATGATTCCCTTACCTTTTATATCATTAGTTTCTACTCTTTTCGGCAAAAAGATTCACCGGAAATTTTTAACAGTACAAAAGGCTTTTTCTAAACTAACTGATATGGTACAAGAAAATTTCTCAGGGATTAGAATAGTAAAATCCTTTGTACAAGAAGAAAAAGAGTTTGAAAAATTCACCAAGGAAAATGAAAATAACTTTCAAAAAAACATGGATTTTTCAAAAATTTGGTCTTTTATGAACCCAGCGGTAGAATTTATAGCTTCTATAAGTTTTGTTGTTTTTATAGCTTTAGGTGGTTACTTTGTAATTTTAGGTGATATAAGTCTAGGTGACTTTGTTTCCTTTAATCTGTATCTTGGAGAACTAGTTTGGCCTATGATGGCTTTAGGCTACGTTATAAATATTCTTCAAAGAGGTTATGCTTCTCTTCAAAGGATAGAGACTGTTATGAAAATAGAGCCTGAGGTGTATGATGGAAATAATATTAAAGATGTATTATCTATAAATGGAGACATAGTTATAGATAACTTAACCTTTTACTATCCAGATACCACTCATCCTGCTCTAAAGAATATACGTTTAAAAATAGAGAAAGGTAACACTCTTGGAATTATAGGAAGAACCGGAAGTGGTAAAAGTACCTTGGTAAACCTTTTAGTAAGGCTTTACAATACTCCCTATGGGCAGATCAAAATAAATGGTTATGATATAAATGAAATTCCATTAGGAGTATTAAGAAACAATATTGGTATGGTATCTGATAATTTTCTTTTTTCCACTACCATAACTGAAAATATAAACTTAGCTACAGATTATATTGATATGGAAAATACCATAAAGGCTGCCAAAAATTCAGATGTTTATGACAATATCGTGGATTTCCCAAGTGGATTTGATACTTTAGTAGGCGAAAGAGGAGCTACTTTGTCTGGAGGGCAAAAGCAAAGAGTAAGTATTTCCAGGGCTTTAATTAAGGATCCAGAAATACTTATATTAGACGATTGTTTATCAGCAGTAGATGCTAAAACTGAAACAAAGATTTTAGAAAATCTTAAGTCTATAATGAATAATAAAACCTCAATTATAATCTCACATAGAATATCTGCCATAAAAAATTCTCATCATATTATAGTTTTAGATGAGGGAAAAATTATAGAGGAAGGTACTCACGAAGAACTAATAAATATCAATGGACTTTATAGAAGCATTTATGATAAACAGCTTCTTGAGGCAAAGATTCAGGAAGAGGAGGATATCTCATATGGAATATAAAGATGATGATATATTAATAAAACAATATGATTCTAAAATTATGAAAAGACTTTTATCTTTTGCCAAACCCTTCTCTTTTCACTTTTTTATAATAATGATTCTAATGATAATATCTACTTTAATGATTTTAGTAAGGCCAACTCTTATAAAAAACGCCATCGACGATGACTTACATGGATTTAAAACTCCTTATATTAAGGTAGATTCTTCTACTAAAGATTCAATAAACTTAAATGGAGAATACTTCATAAAATCAAATTCTTCATCTAATATAAAACAGTGCTACTCTCTTATTTATAAAGACAATAAAGGTTATCTAGTAAAAGGTAAGGTGGATTATTCTTCTCCCTTAGATCTGAATAAAAATCCTATATACAAAGACTTATCCAGAGATGATCTTAAAAATCTTCGCCATGATGATTTAAGTGGTATAGAAATTATAGCATTGGTAATCTTAGCAAGTTATATTATCAGTTTTGTAGTAAATTATATCCAAGTTTATATGCTTCAATATACTGGTCAAAAAATAATCTTCAATATACGGCAAAAGCTATTTACGCATATAGAAAGCTTAAATTTGTCTTTTTTTGACAGAACCCCAGTAGGGAAAATTGTTACTAGAATAACCAACGATGTACAAACATTGAATGAAATGTATACAGGAGTATTAGTTTATTTATTAAAGGATATATTCATGCTTCTAGGAATAGTTATAGCCATGTTTGTTCTCAACAAAAGTTTAGCTCTGATTTCTATAAGTACCTTGCCACTTATTATACTTACTTCAATACTATTTAAGAAGTATGATAGGCAAGCCTATAGAGAGGTTAGAGGTAAATTATCTAAAATAAACTCTTTTTTATCTGAACACATTTCAGCAATGAAGGTAGTTCAAACATATAACAAGGAAGAAAAAAAGTTTAATGAATTTGACTATATAAATTCCTCTTATAAGTCTTCTAACTTAAAACAAATAAAGGTTTTTGCCATATTTAGACCAACTATTGAACTTCTTTCTTCTGCAACTATGGCTCTCCTTCTTTGGTTTGGTGGAGTTAAAGTTTTAGAATCCACACTGCCCTTTGGTGTGCTATTTGCCTTTATAAACTATATAACCATGTTTTTTCAACCAATTTTTGATCTTACTGAAAAATATGATATTCTTCAATCTGCCATGGCATCTGCAGAAAGAATATTTTTAATCTTAGATAATAATTCCATAATATCTAATAAGGATAATACTATAGAGTGCAAAAACTTAAAGGGGAGAATAGAATTCAGAAATGTATGGTTCGCTTACAACCATGAAGACTGGGTACTAAAGGATGTTTCCTTCCTTATAAATCCTGGAGAAAAAATAGCCTTTGTTGGAGCTACAGGTGCTGGAAAAACTTCAATCATAAGCCTTATAACTAGACTTTATGACATTCAAAAAGGCCAGATTTTAATAGATGGTATAGATATTAAAGATATGAAAAAAGAAGATTTGAGACGCAATGTAGCCACAGTGTTACAGGATGTATTTTTATTTGCTGGAGATATTGAAGGAAACGTACGACTCAATGAAAACTCTATAAGCCATAGCAAAGTGGTTGAATCATGCCGTTACGTAAATGCTGATAAGTTCATAGAAAAACTTCCTGAAGGTTACAATTCCCCTGTCAATGAAAAGGGCACCACCTTCTCTCAGGGTGAAAGGCAGCTTATAGCCTTTGCCAGAGCCATAGCTTTTGACCCACCAATATTAGTATTGGATGAAGCTACATCAAATATAGATACTGAAACAGAAAGCCTAATTCAAGATGCTTTAAATAAAATAACTAAAAATAGGACTACCATTGTTGTAGCTCATAGATTGTCTACTATAAAAAATAGTGACAAAATAATAGTTATGCATAAAGGCAGAATAAGGGAAATTGGAACCCATGAAGAATTATTGCAAAAGGAAAGTCTTTATTATAATCTTTATAAACTTCAATATGAATAAATATTAAGCCAATACTTATTAAAAACTGTGGATTAACTATTAAAGCAACTAGTTAACCCACAGCTTATTTTTACATATTTTTTTCTTGATATTGAGGTAAATACTCTATATTTTCCTTTATTATATCATCTAATATTTTCTTTGCTACCTCTGCTGAAGGTACTAAAGGATGAAGAGTGAGACCTTGAAGTCCTTCATCATAATCTCCATGAACTCCAGCCTCTATAGTAAGTTCTTCATAGGATTTCACAAGGCTCATAAGTCCCCTTATTTTAGGACTCATTGAACCCTTAGCCAAAGGCAGTGGTCCTTCCTTGCTGATAATGCAATTAGTTTCAATAACCACATTATTAGGCAAGTCCATTATAGCACCATTATTTTTCACATTAACAACTTGGATGTCTTTTTTATCATTGTATATAGAACTTATTAGTGAACACGCGGCATCAGAATAATGAGCTCCCCCTCTTTTTTCTAATTGAGGTGGTTTGATATTTAAGTTAACATCTTCATAAAGTTTAAATAAGTCTTCTTCTACCTTTTTTACCACTTCACCTCTGGTTCCTTCTTTACTTAACGCCTCTAGTTCTTCTTGAAGCACCTTATCTCCTTCATAATAATATCTATGATACGGACAAGGTATCATCTGCAATCCTCTTATAAAATCCCTATTCCACTTGAAATCAGCTATGTTTTTCATGTTTATTATCTTACCATCTGCAAGTTTNNAGTTTATCTACTACATCCTTTGTTATATCTTGCCCATCTAAGTAAACCTTCCTCCCCCATACTAAATGATTTAATCCTACAAAATCAACATAAACTCTTTTGGGGTCTACCTCAAGAATGTTAGCAATTTGGTATTGCATAGTTATAGGAACATTGCACAGTCCAACCACCTTCACATTTGTATACTTTAATACGGTTTCCGTTATTATCCCAGAGGGATTAGTAAAATTTACAAGCCACCCATTAGGTGATAACTCCTCTATATCCTTGCATATATCTAATATAACTGGAATTGTTCTTTGAGCCTTTGCAAAGCCTCCTGGCCCTGTGGTTTCCTGACCTATAACTCCATACTTTAATGGAATTTTCTCATCTTTTATCCTAGCATCTAAAAGCCCAACTCTAAATTGGGTAGTTATAAAATCTGCCTCCTTAATGGCTTCTCTTCTATCAAGGGTAAGATGTATATCTATGTCTGCACCTGCCTTTTCCACCATCCTTTTAGCTAGATTTCCTACAATATTGAGCTTTTTTTTGCCCTCCTCTATGTCTACTAACCATATTTCTTTTACTGGTAGTTCCTTTTGTCTTTTTATAAAACCTTCAATTAATTCCGGTGTATAACTAGACCCTCCTCCTATGGTTGCAATCTTTAACCCTCTTTTACTCATATTCATACCTCTTTTATATAAGTTATTTAATTTCTACCCTTCCTTCTTTGTCTACCCATATAACTTCTGAATCCCATACTTCCTTTGGCAATACTTTCAATATAACATTTTTTTCTTGAAGATAATCTTGAATTCTATTTAAAGTAAGCTCTTCTTCATAGTGATTTTTAAGTATATATATTATTAAATCTGCTATGTTTCCTATATTAGAATCTGACTTTACTAGAGTTGAACATTTATATCGTCTATCTTTAAAATATTTTTCTATGATTCTATATTCTTTTAAGTATTCTTTCACTATGGACTCTAATAAATAAGAGTTCCATTGATATTCCATTTTGGGATACTCTGTAAAGTCTTTTATCCCTCTTAATGGTATATATTTAGTGTTTTTTATTTTATCCCTTAAGATATCTCTTATTTTTTCTATATGTTCTTTTTTAATGGCAAAATTTTTTTTCAATGCATACTTTTCATAATCTATCTGGATCAATTCTGATGAAACCTTATGAAAAGCATTATATATAGTTCTCTCTGTAAATTCTAATTTCTTAAAATATTCGCAAAATTCATCATAGCATATTATCTTTTCACCTTCTATTAAACTATAAAAAAGATCCATAGTTGTAAACTGTTTTTTAGGTCGAACCTTCAATATATGAGGTCTTCTAAAATAATAATCATTGCTAAACTCATATTCTATAAATGAATATAAATTAAAAGAATTTTTTATTTGGTTTTCATTAATAAACTGAGACATGGTACTGGCAACTTCCTTAAAAACCATGTTAGCATTGCTATATCCATTGTTTTTCTCTAATAACTTGTCTATATTTTCTTTTAGGTTACATGTCCACTGTCTTTTTATTTTAAAAAGATTTGCATTTATAAAATACCCATTATCCCAATAAAGTATATTTTTATTCAATGCTACTGCATTATTAAACATAGAGTCTGTCCATCCTGGATATACCTTCCTGATTTCTTTTTTACTAACTGCTTTTCCTTTAGACAAAAGAAACCTTTCAAACATTTCATGAGAAGTAAATACTTTATTATTATCTTTAACTATATTGTCCTTTGTGAATACAAACTCATCTCCATAATAATATTTTAAAACACCATGCAAAAAATACCTATTATTTATATTGCTATTCTTCAAAAGATCATCCTCAAATATCCTGTATATGTCTGCTATAAATATAATATTTTCCTTGCAGTCTATTATCTTCTTTTTTATTCTTTGAAGAATTTCCATAGGCACATCTATATAGTCTGGACTTATATAAGTTCCTCTGTTACAAAGCACATTGTCACTTTCTATTCTAGCTGCTATAGCTCTATTATTTTCACAGGCATCTTCACGTCCAAACTTCTCTTTGAATACCTTTCTTACAAGGTCTATGCTCTCTTCATTGCTTAATTTTATTCCGTCTTTAAAGTAATCCTTAACTATTATGCTATAGCATTTAGAAAGCTTCATAGTTCCCTTCCATATATAATCTTTATACCTTTTGTAACCATGATTCATTATATAGATTATAAAATCATCGTAATCTAAAAACCATAGGTTGTTCTCCTCTAAGCATTGCTCTATGTTATAATTTTCTTCATAATAATTAAATACTTCTGGAATGTCATCTAACAAAATATCGTTAAGCTTTTTTATTACTTCTTTAACATCTATATCTACAAGATATTTTTTTATTTCACTAAAATAAGATATTCTCGATGAATCGCCATTTTTAAAAGCATATTTAATTATTACCCTATCTTCAACTGTTGGAAATAATACATCTATATCTTCTCCTTCAAATACCTTCTTTCGACCCATAGATCTTATAAAATAATAAGAAAACATAGAAAAATAGCCTTCCATCTTATTATGGATTCTCATTTCCAGCTGTCTAACTCTTTCTCGGCTTATATTTTTACTATCTGCAATGCTTTGAAGAGTCTCTTTTTGTATAGCTCTTCTTCTATAAATAAGAAAATATTCATCGTTCTTTATATCCCTTAGTATTACTCTATAAAGCTTATATTCAGGTAAACAAAGAAGTTTTATTCCATCTATAAACCTAGTATATTTAGATTTTCCTACATTAGGAATTGTGCTTACAAGACTTAAATCCACATTTCTTAAACTACCTATTTTTTTTACGTGATTCTTCTCTAGCCATTGAATTATCTTAGAGTCTATAGATAAAGCCTTTAGAGCTTCTATAGGCATGTTATCATAACATGGATGTATAATAAAACCTTCTTTATGATTCTTACAAGATATGCTTTTGATTTGAAAATTTTCTTCCTTCCAGGTACTCCATCTTTTAATTATGCTTTCCACCTTAGTTTTACCAAAGCCTTTTTCGCCATAAAGCAATCCAAAGTCGAAATTTTCTAAATCTTTAAGATATATTTTTTTATTTCTCTTACAATATTCTTTAAATAACTTAAATGAACTTTCTTGAAATAACTCTTGAATTTTATAACTCTCACCATTCTGGGAGTCTTTAACCGTGAGATCAATAACAGAATTTACCATTACATTATCTCCTCGCAATAATCTTCTCTTATTATTTTATACCATTAATACAAATTTAATGTCAATGAAAATAATATTAATTTTTTATTTTCTTAATTAAGTGAAACTTAATCTTGCTTAATTAAAATATTAATTTAACTTATCCAAGGTGTAGCTGTCCTTATTTCCATCCTCCTTAGTCCGGAGATAACATTAGGTAGGCATGGAATAAAAAAACTACACTAAACTGGTAATTTCAGTACCATGTCAGTGTAGTCTTTAAAATTCATTTAAATACTTATTGTATTTTTTAACTCTCTAAAGGATATGCTTTCCTCTATATCTCTATTTGCTTTTCGTATATATATAACTCCAGTTACTGCTGCTATTATATCAGTCACAGGATAAGTAAACCACGCACCCTCTACTGACCATAATGATACAAATAGGAGAACCATTGGAATAAAGATAACGATTTGTCTATATATAGATAAAAGAAAACTCATCTTAGCCTCTCCAATGGATTGGTAATAGTACATTGCTATATAATATAGTCCTATTATTGGGAACACAGAGATACATATTCTAAAAGCTCTTACTGCTTCGTCCAAAAGATACTTTTCCATTAAGAAGCTTCCTATTATAGGTCTTGCAAATCCCATCATTACTACCCACATCAGTATTGATGCTATGAAAGATGATTTTATGGCAACTCTTACAGTTTCCTTCATTCGTTTAAAATTTCTAGCTCCATAGTTAAAAGCTACTATAGGTTGCATAGCTGAAGCTATTCCTAGCACTGCTATATACATAAACATAGATACCTTAGTTATTATACCAACTATTATAATTGCAGGGTCTCCACCCTTACCCGATAAAATGTTGTTTAATAATACAGCTACTACAGCATCAGATATTTCTATAACAAAAGTTGAGAATCCTACTGCTATAATAGTTTTAGCAATATTTATATGAACATTTAAGGATATTTTAAAATGTATTTGTTCCTTTACCTTTAAGAATCTATATAAGCTAAATATAAATGCAATACCTTGAGAAACCACAGTAGCTATTGCTGCTCCTTTTACCCCCATAGATAATCCTCCTACTAGAGCAAAGTCAATAACCATATTGATAACAGCTCCTAAGGAGTTTGCGTAAAGAGTTATTCTTGTATTTCCTAAAGAATTCATTATAAAACACATTACAAAAGTTAACCCTTGAAAAATACCACCTAAAAGTATTATTGATACGTATTCCTTAGCTAGAGGATAAATAGTACTACTAGCTCCCATAGCCTTTAATATAGTTTCTAGTGAACCATATATAAGTATTGGTACTCCTACTAATAATATAAGAGTCAATATCAATGCAGAATTTATAGTTTTCTTTAAGTCATCGTAATTTTTCTCGCCTAGATACCTTGCTACTGCTGTGGAAGTTCCTATTGAGATTAACATAGCTATTGATGATAATAATCTCTGTATAGGAAATGCTATGGTTAGTGCTCCTATAGCATTAGCTCCTACATATCTTCCTACAAAGAAGGTGTCCACCATATTATATAGTTCTGCTACTAATAAAGATACTATGGCTGGTAAAGCAAATTTCCACAATACTTTGCTTATCCTTCCTTCCGAGAAAATTTTACTGTCTATACCCACTTGTAACACCTCATCCTAAAATCTATTAATTTCTATACTATAATTATAATGGTTGTAAGAAAATCTTTCTTTCACTTACTTGTGGATATATAAGTACATTTTTAAGGGTTTCCCATAAAAGGTTTTTCCCATATATAGCACAAAAGCACCTTGAAAAGGGTGCTTTTGTACTTTTTTATGGATTTTTTACTATATTACCTCATTAAAAGTTATCATCACCGCTCCATAACCTTTAAGTTTTATCCCTAAATGGTGCACTGCATTCTTTTTCTTATACCCCATGGTAATTTTAGGATTAGATGCTATTTTAATAAGCTCTATCTCATCATCACTTAACATCTTAGGGCTCCCTAATGCTACATAATGTTGGTAACAGGTATTCATCCTTTCATAAATTTCATATATGGTTACCTTATATTCTTTTAATAAATTAGTTATATTCAAAGAGATATTTTTTTCTGCTATATTTTTTTTGCCTCTAAGCTTATTAATTTCTGATAGTTCTATTAGATTTTCCATCTCTTCATTATAAGCATATAGAAGTATTTGAAGATCATCTCCATTAGTTGTGACTATATAACCTTCTTCCATAACTACTAATTTATTTCCAAGTTTGCTCAGAAACTGATAAGCATAATATGAAGGTTTTTTTATTCCTTCCCAATTTATTATGCCTGAGTCACCAAAGAAAACTTGATTATTTTTATTCTCACATAAAGCTATATCATCAATTATTTTCAAAGACTGGAGTTTTTCCTTATTTCTCATACCGTGATGAATTATATATGGCAGCATATATGATGTATCATATATATCCTTTTGCTCTATGATTTCTATAAAATCTTCTTTAACTTCAAGTCCCCACTGATTAGATAGGAAATCATGAACTTCTTTTTTTATAGCCTCATCTAAATTACTATCTATAGTATATCTCCACTTTCCAACTTCATAATTTCCGTATTCCTTGGAAAAGTAATTTAAAAATTCTTCTAAAGTTACTAATGTATTTTCATCTACTGAATCTATTATTATATCTGGCCGTAGGTCCAATGAAAGTATAAAGTCTATTACATCCTTAGCCATCTTTATGTTTTTAAATTCTTTTGTAAATAGCCCTGATAGTCTTCCATAATCAAAGGTTATATTTTTTTGTATTGTCCTTAAGGTGTTTCTGTTGTAATAATCCATAAGATTCTCTGCTTTAGGCAGCCATATACTATCTTTATATGGATAAGTAAAATCTCCTAAATTATCTGATGCATTTATAGAAACCTGTATTATTTTATCATCATAATTAAATCTATCATAATCCTCTAAATATGGCACTAATAATTCTAAAGCTTCTGCTAGGTCATAGGATTTTATATTTCTTATCTGTTCTAGTTTACTCTCATCTACTTTATAAGCCTTTCTATATTGCATAGGAGTCATATTGTAATGTTTTTTAAAGTGCTTATTATAGTATCTTATATGTGAAAAACCAACTTCTAATGATATATCCGATATGGTCATGTCTGTATCTAATAACAGCTTAATTGACTCCTCTACCCTAGTTAAATTTACAAAGTCCTTAAAATTTAGTCCCATTGTATTTTTTATCTCGTGGGATAAGTAGTGAGTGCTTAAAAATTCCTTTTTAGCTATATCCTGAAGACTAATTTTATTATTATAGTTATTATATATATATTTAACTATCCTGTGGTATCTCTCTAATTGTTCCTCATTATCTCTTAGTTCCTCTTTTTCATAAAGAAGGTAGTGAAAATTATTTATTAAATAATATAATAACTCCACCATAGTTTCTTCCACATATTCATCATAATCGTCGCCTTTTTGCACTACCTCACATACAATCATGGCAACATACTTCCTTAGGGATTCATACTTTTCATCTTCATTTTGAATATTATCCTCTGATGTGTCTGTATAAAAGAACATATTTTTTATATCATTATAATATGTATGAAAAAAGCTTGGATCCATGTGTATCATAAGCACCATATTATCTTCACTAGAATATATCTTATGAACTTCCTCCATATTTATTATCTCTATCTCTTTTTCCACTACATTATATATATCTGACTCTATAGCCACATTTATTTTTCCCTTTAAAACCATGAGCATCTCTATGGAATCGTGCCAATGGGTTGGGTGTTCCTTTATATTTAATAATTCAACCCTTACTGGCAAATTATTATCATAATTTGTGTATTCCTTTCGCATTAGCATCCACTCCTTTTTCATTAACAGTTCTAGCTACTAGGGAACATAAATTTTAACTTTCTTCTTTATAAATTGTGCTTCTGAACTTTCCATATAAATATTGGCAAAGGTATCGTTGACTAATCTATTTATAATGTTGCTACTGTCTAAACATTCTATTTTGTATAAAAGAACCTCTTGAAATTTGCCACTTTTAGCGCCCTTTATTACCTCTACCTTGTCCCTACTGTAGTATCTTTCATAGTCATTCTTATTTCCTTTTTCACTTATTATGAGAACTTCTCCGTTATCATTTTTCTCTTCCTTAATATAACTTCCATCTTGGAAAGGCTTAATTTCATTTTCTAAAGTTATCATTTCCACCTCTCTAAGTTCTTTGCTTCCTGTAGTCCATATGGCCAATGGTATTAAAAAACTAACTATTACCATTATTATGGCTCCTATTAGTATATCCCCTAAAATAAATTTACCTAAAGATATCCTTACTTTCTCTCCATCCATTGCACTCTTTTTCTTTTTCATCATAGATTTACTTTGCTTGTTGAAAATAATGGAGGCCACTATAAAACCTACTATAATTCCTATGTATAAAAACACTACCATTGGATTTTCCAGCCTTTCTAAGTAAAATTTAAATATTCTACACATTATATATTTTATCATATCCTAGAGTTTCTTAAAATAAAATTAATTACCCCTACCTTTAACTTTAATAAAGTATTTTTAACATTTTATAGTCACGTAAATACTATAATAATATATCATTTATATAGGAGACTATAAATAATGAACTTTCCTAATTATAAAATTTTTTATGGTATTCCACATTGTCATTCTTGTTACTCCACAGGTACCGAAACCCCTACCCGTGCCTTTGAATATGCAAGGGAACGTGGTCTAGATTTTCTCATAATATCAGATTATAATTCTAACTTAAAGGATGACACAAAATATAAATCTTCTAGAACTTCTAAATGGATTGCTTCCTTAAAGGCAGCTTGTCAATTTAATAAAAAATATAAAGACTTTCTAGCCCTTGCAGGATTTGAGGTAAAAAGCAATGGCTATGGCCACTTTAATATAATTGGCTCTAAAACCTTTTTCACTGGATCAGTAAACAATATCGATTCCTTCATGATTTGGTTGTGGGCTAATCCTTCCATAGTAGCTATAAACCATCCCCATGATTCTGTAGAGAACATACCTATAAATGACTTTCTAAAAAATTATATGTGTCTAATTGAGGTTGGCAATGGCAGCCTTCAAGGTAAATATTTTAGATTTGAAAAAAGATATTATTCGATGCTTGACTTAGGTTGGAAGTTAGGCGCTATTAATAGCCAAAATAATCATAAAAAAGACTTTGGAAATAGTGATAATCTTACTGCTATATTGTGTACTGAACTTTCACCTACATCCCTTTTAAATGCCCTAAAGTCTAGAAGAACTTATTCAACAGAATCCAGGACTTTAAAACTTATGTATTCCATTAACAAAGCCTTCATGGGAGAAGTATTAAATGCTTCCCAAGGGGAAAAATTAGACTTTAACATTACAGCTTTAGATACGGACAATTCTATAGAAAAAATAGAAATTATTTCTTCAGGAGGAGCTACCATTAAAGAGCAAGCTTTTCCGCCCCAAAAAAAGATTTCATATATTGTGACTTTAAAATCTTGTGAAGATGAAAAGTGGTACGTAATAAAAATTAAACAAAGCAATAATAAGATAGCCTTTTCCTCCCCTATATTCATGGAAATAGAAAAATCAGCTACATAGCTGATTTTTCTATTTTTTATCTTCTTGCTGATTTTTAACTCTATTAGGCTTAGCCTTTGGTTTTATCTTTATCTGCTTTTCATTCTTATTCTTTTTATATCCTGGTATATTGCCCATAGAAATATCAATAAACCACATTAAGAACATCATGAAAAGACCAGTCTTCACAAGCATAAGTACTTGACCACCAAATGGAATTAAACTCACTATAAAAGCTATAATTGCTAAGGTCAATACTATCCACTTAGATATCTTTATTTTCCCAAGAAGAAAAATCTTTAATAAATTGTACACTACAAGTACAACAACTACAAATAACAATAATAAAAGAAAATTTTTCATATTGTCCCTCCTCACCATCATTATATATTGTATATTAAAAACTCCTAGTAGTAAATAAGGTACATTTTAAATAATTTTAAAAAATAATAAAACCACCAGCCTTGAGACCAGCAGTTTTATTATAAGTTGGTGGGGTACTAGTTTGATAACAATATATAATCTAATGTTGTTATTAATATAATAATACTTTTATTGAATATATGCAATATATTCAATAAAATAATTTTATTTTTATCAATTCATCATATAGAAGTATCTGGAATAAGCATTAATTTATTTTATCATAAAATTTTATTATTTTTTTGATAAATTCTTATATTTTTCTGATATAATAATATTAAATAATAGAATTTAACGTATGGGGTGATTTTGTGTCTTTTACTTTAACTTCCCAATTAGATGATTTAGATTTGCAGATACTTGATATTTTAATTAAAGATTCTAGAACACCATATTTAGAAATAGCTAGAATCTGCCATGTTAGTGGTGGTACTATTCATGTTAGAATGAAAAAGATGGAAGACTTGGGCATAATAAAAGGAACTAAAATTCTTCTAGACATGCCTAAACTAGGCTATGATGTATGTTGTTTTGTAGGCATATATGTGGATAAATCCTCTTCTTTTGCTTATGTTATTGATGAAATGGTAAAAATAAAAGAAGTTGTAGAGCTTCATTATACTACAGGAAATTATTCTGTTTTTGCCAAAGTTATATGTAGGAACATAACAGATCTTCAGGATTTACTTATGAATAGAATCAATAACATTACTGGTATAGAAAGGACAAATACATTTATATCTCTATCTCAGCCAATAGATAGAAATGTTCAATTATAATTATACTATAATAAGAGGATGTATCATAATTTAAAATTTAAAATGCAAAATCATTGCTGAAACTCCTAAAGGAGTTTCTAAAGTAATATATTTTCTAGTGATTCTTATAGAATTACATCCTTAATTTTAAATTTTATATTCTAAATTAAAGGGGTTGTATCAAAAATAATTTATAATTTTGATACAACCCCTTTATCTTACTGCTTATTCTTTGGATCTATTCTATTAAACTTTTCCCCTTCGTCTGTGCATATATTTATAGTTTTAAATGGCTTAGTAACCTTTATAACTATTGAAGGATAAGTTATAGCCTGAGTAACATTACTTTTTTCCTCAGGTTTATTTTCTTTTATTATGATATTGGCTACATCACCTTTGTCATAGGCCTCCATTACTTCTAAATTATATCCTCCAGTGGTTTTC
This sequence comes from Clostridium sp. UBA5530, assembly GCA_002423705.1. Taxonomy (GTDB): domain Bacteria; phylum Bacillota; class Clostridia; order Clostridiales; family Clostridiaceae; genus Clostridium_X. The sequence continues at coordinate 34,112 of DINW01000062.1, read as the reverse complement.
TTACCTGCAAATATGAATATATAATGTTCATCATCTAGTATATAAGATGTAAATCCCCTTTCCTCTTGAAATCCTTTTATTATAGCCTTTACATTATCTTGATATAGCTCTGGACTAATAACTTTAAAACTATCTTTTTTGTTAGCATCGCTATGTTTAGTATTATTATTTTCCACCTGGTTTTGCCCTTGAGACTCCACTGCCTGCTCTTCTTGATTATCTTTTTTTATACCACAGGATGTAAAAGTAAAGCAAATTAAAAGAGTGCATATTAATTTTTTCATAAACTCCCTCCCCATCTTCATTATATAATAAAATTCACCTAATTTAAATTATTCACATATAAAATAAGTTTGACTTCATACATAAAATTCTTTTTATAGCAAATACTAAGAAGGAAATTAATTTCAAAGGAGATGTTTACCTATGAAAGTATTTGATACAATCGCACTTTTACTTGTTATAATAGGTGCTGTAAATTGGGGACTAATCGGTTTCTTTCAATTTGACCTAGTAGCAGCCTTATTTGGAACTATGAGTGCTGTATCTAGAGTTGTCTATGCTCTAGTAGGATTGGCTGGTTTATACTCCATATCCTTCTTTGCAAAAGATAAATATAGAGAAGTTGAATAGACCAACTCATTTCTTAGGAACTTCTAAATGAAGTTCCTTTTTTTACTACTTATTATATACCATTGTTCCACAATAATTTCTTATATTATCAATTCCTATATTAAGTTTTCATTAATATTCTAACAACATCCATATTTATCCTGTATTTTAGTTGGTTTTTTATAAAATTTGTCTTATAATATATACTATTCAGTATACATTATAAGATAACTTTTATTTTGAAAGGAGGTATATTTTGGATATTGGAATACTAATAATATATTTTACATTATACTCTTTTTTAGGGTGGTGCACTGAAGTTTTATATTATTTTAAAAAGGAAAAACACTTTGTAAATAGGGGATTTTTAAATGGACCTTTTTGCCCAATTTATGGTTTTGGCGCTGTTATTCTTATAGTTTTATTGGAACCTTTTCAGAACTCATTATTTTATTTATTTTTAGGCGCTACATTTTTGACCTCAGCTTTAGAATATTTTACTGGATTCATACTAGAACGATTTTTTCATAGTGTATGGTGGGATTATAGTGATAACGCGTTAAATATAAAGGGAAGAATATGTTTGAGTTTCTCTTTGTTATGGGGTCTAGGTTCTTTATTAATTGTAAAGTACTTTCAGCCCCTTGTAAGCAACTTAGTTTATGCTATACCTAGAAATATATTATATGTACTAGATGTTTGTGTTGCAATCTATTTCTTACTAGACTTTATACTATCTGTTAACTCTTTGGTTCAACTTACAAAGATTTCTAAACAGCTCAAGGATATATCTATTCAAATAAAATCTAACTCAGAGGCTATACTAGTTCGTGCCAAAGCCTCAGCCTTAGAGGTAGAACAAAAATTTAGCTCTTTAAAAGAAAACTCTGCCTTAGAATTAGAACAAAAGGTATCTTCCTTAAAAGAAAGTTATGAAACTTTATCCTCTAAATTAAAAGGTAAACACTTAAGATTTTTAAAAGCCTTCCCTACATTAAAGTACTCTGGTCTTACTGAAATATTTAATGATATAAGAAGCAAAATAACTTCTTTATTAGATAAATAGAAAAGGTGCCTAAATAGGATTTCATCTATCTAGGCATCTTCTTTATTTCTTCAAATTATCTATTATTTTAAACAACTCTATAGCAGCATTATAAGGGCCTTTCTTTTCCATACCACTTATGGCTAAGCATGTCTTTATCTCCCCCACTTTAACTCCACTTTCCATAAGTAATTTAAAGTATTCATCTAAAATAACATCTGTTTCCTGAACTTTTTGAGCTGGTCCAAATGGATTAGCAAAATAGGAGTTTACTAAGCCCTTTTCTGTAGTGGTTCCTTTTGCTACCCTGGCACCCTCTTTAAAAACTGATATGGCTTCTTCAACTTTATCAAAATAAGTAATAGATTTTTCCTTTCCATGTACTAGAGTATAGTTGTTTGCATATAAAATTAAATCAACGGCATACCCCTTCATTATATCTTTATAACTAGACACTGGCATTACTAATCTAGCATTGGTTTTGTCTGGATTCATAAATATACTTCTATCTATTTCTTTAAATGCATATCCCTGATCCAAGTCATCCAACCGGACGAAAGCTCCTATCTCTGTTCCATATCCCAATATATCACCGTCCTTATGAATCTTCAAAACTCCCATATCATCAAAAACTATGGTCATGTCCCTTATATATTGATCACTTAAAGATCTAAAAGCTTCTAAGCTTTCAGACTTTCCTGCTCCACTGTCCCCTACTATTACTACATTAGCTTCCTTTCCATTTTTCATAACTATATTTACCATAGCCCCATGTATTGGAAGATATCCTTTTTTAATCATTATTATATTATGAAGGGTCAATATCATTTTTTTCATGTACCCAAAATAATCTATTTCTTCACTATGACTAGCATACCCAATGATAATTTCATTATCTTCATCCATATAAAAGTTGGTTTTAGCCTTTTCTTCATAATCTCTAACTCCAAACATATATATAATATCTGGCCTTTCTCCCACATATTCTTCTTCCTTAGCAATTTCAAACAAGTTACACAATGTAACCCCATGAGCCATGAAGTCCCTATGAAAATATACAAAGGCTAGTAGTTCTCCCACCTTTGCTGGATAGCACATCCAATGGTCTTTATTTATATTGCAATTTTTAAGTGGATTTTCATAAACTTCTTCAAATATTCCATCCCTTGTATTTCTCTTAGGATAAGTTATATACGGAGTTTCTAATATTATAGTATCTATAAATGGTATATCTCCTAAAAATTCATATTCTTTACCCCATTGCCACGAAACTCTATTAACTATGATTCCAGCATTGCTCCCTACTGGTAATTGCCTATATATCTTTGGTTTATATCCTAATACACTCTCCTCTATCTTTCTATATAAAGATATTACTAGGTTAGTGAACTTTTCATTGCATTCAAGAAAGCTTACGGCAGCTAGTCCCTCTTTAACTTTAGTGCTTTGCATCAATGCATATCTTTCAAGCTTTCTCCAATAACTATACAAGTCTTCTATAAAACTTATAAACATATCTTTGTCTGAAAGTAATCTGTAATAGTGACTGCTAAATTCCAGTATATCTTCACTTTTCATAACCGTAAGCAGATTAAATAATTTAATTATATCTTCTATTTGGCTTTTGTTATTTGAAGGTAAACTGACGGATATATATCTATATATATTAGAGTTTCTTCCTTTTATCTTGTTTATATAAGCTTTTAGGATCGTCCTAAATCCACTGCTATTTATTATTTTTTCCATAGTGTCACAATATTTTACTGTAAAGTTCATCACTACTTTATCATTACTTATTGAAAAATCTTTTTTCATCGTTACCTCCTATGATTTTAAGTTTTGTATTTTATTCATTTTAGCCTCTATTTTATCTATTATATCACTATATTTGCAATTTTGTTAATGATTTTTATTCATATTTCATAATTTTTCTTTTAAAATGGAAAAGAGGCTAAACACTACTTGATGTTTAGCCTCTTTCATATATGAAATTTCTATTTGTTTTCATTTAAGTTTTTAATTATCTGATTCCTTATAACGTCCGTCAATTGATTTTGCTCTTCCTTTGAAAGTTCTTTTGGATATATTGGTTTATCCACAGTGACTATTACATGAGCTTTTTTAAGTCTGCCTGTTTCCTCTAATATTTTAGCAGCACCATCTATAGTTACTGGAATTATAGGAACTCCTGACTTAGTACCTAGCTTTAAGCTTCCCTTTTTGAACTCTCCTACTGGCCCCCCTTTGCTTCTGGTACCTTCTGGAAACAGTCCCAAAGAATGACCTTCCTGTAAAAGCTTCACCCCTTCTCCAATAGTTCTAATAGCCTCCCTAGTGTTATCCCTATCTAAAAATAAACTTCTAGTTCTTTTTATCCATACACCAAAGAAAGGAATCTCTCCTAGTTGTTTTTTTGCTACAAATCCCATGGGAGATTTAGCTAAGGTAACTATTATAGGTACATCAAAATAACTTTGATGATTAGCAACAAAAAGACAGGGCCCTTGTAATATGTTCTCTTCTCCTCTGATCTCCAAGGTAGTTCCCATGATTCTTAAAGTTCTTTTTGACCATGTTTTTCCTAACTTAAACATATATGCATCTACATCACTTTGAGTACCTTTAGACTTTATGATTTTATATTTTATGCTATTCAAATAGAAAAATATCATATATAAAATATAGATTAATCCTAAAATTATAGTTCTCATAAGGTCACTTCCTTTTTATGAATTATTGCACATACAATTATACCATAGTCTATAAATTAAGTTACAGTCCTTAGATAAATTCTTATGCTTTTGTATATAATTTATTTTTGATATAATGTTTATGGAATGAAGATATCTCTATATTTACTTTAATGTAATATGAAACTCTCTATGAGTACATATGAAGAAATTAAAATAAAATCTAATATTGAAAGGAGCAATAAATTGAAAAGAAAGGTATCAAAATTTGCATTAATTCTTACTCTAATATTTTCCATAGTGTTAATAGGTTGTAATACAAATTCATCTAATAATGTATCAAATTCATCTTCTTCCAATAGCGAAAATCTTATGGTGCATTTTATAGATGTAGGTCAGGGAGATTCTATATTAGTCCAATTTCAGAATAAAAATCTTCTTATAGATGCTGGTCCTAGAAGCAGCAGTGATGATCTTATGAAGTATTTAAAAAAAGTTGGCATTAAGAAGTTAGATTATGTAGTGGCTACCCATCCTCATGAAGATCATATAGGTGGTATGCCTGATGTTATAAAAGCCTTCGATATAGGAGAATTTTATGCCCCTAAAAAACAAGCAACTACTAAGATATTTGAATCTATGGTTACAGAACTGAAGAAGAAAGACTTAAAAATTCATGTAGCTAAAGCTGGTGTGACCTTAGATTTAGCTCAAGGCTTAGATATTAAAATGGTAGCTCCAAACAGTGATAATTATGAAGATGTCAACGATTATTCTGCAGTTATAAAGCTATCATATAAAGATACCTCATTTTTATTTACAGGAGATGCTGAAAAACTGTCAGAAAAAGAAATTCTGCAAAAAGGATATGATTTAAAGGCTGATGTCCTTAAACTGGGCCATCATGGCAGCTCAACTTCATCTTCTAAAGAATTTTTAGATAAAGTGAGTCCTAAGTATGCTATAGCTTCCCTAGGTAAAGATAATGACTATGGTCACCCACACAAAGAAACTATAGATGCTATGAAAAAAAGAAATGTAACTTTTTATAGAACAGACAAAGAAGGTACAGTAGTCCTTGTCAGTGATGGAAAAAACATATCAAAAAAATAACCTAAACTTATCTTATGTCGTAGCTACTGTAACACTCCACCCTCTTTAGGCTGGAGATAACAGTAGCTACCACCCTAGATAAGTTCAGCTAACATTCATGTGGAGTTCAAACTCCATATGAAACTAAGTTTCACTTGATAAAACTATGATTCAATTTCCTCAGGTTCTTCTACCTTTACTTCCTCTTCTGTAGATATAGTATTCCACTTTGTTAGTATATGAAATAAATTAACCACATCCTGTTCATTATAAAGCAATATCTTCTCTATCTTTTCCTGAGGCATCCTATTTATATAATCCTTGTCTTTAACTACTTTTCCAAAGGTTTTAGCTAAAGTTGATCCACTTATCAATTCTCCCTCTCTTTTTATTCCCACCTTTTTTTCCAAAGCTTTTAGTCCTATATTACCTTTTAGTTTTTCCTCAAAAACCTTCTGAAGGTCTATTTCTTTAAAAGTATTTTTAAAATCAAATTTTAAATTGTATTTATCTAATAAATAGTTGATAACATAGAAATCATTATTTCCTGAAAAAGTCACTATATAATCCTTCTTTAATACATCCCTAGCATCAATAAAATAATTAAGAGCCATAATTAATATATCCTTTATTTCACGCTTACCTTCTAACATATATTGAGTAACCTTTAAAGCCCTCTCGTTTTCATCATAATATGCACATCCAAATACACCTATACAAATAGGGTGCTTATATACATAATGCTCTAAATCGAAATAAAGAGCCCTCTTATATACTTCTACATTGTCCTCTATTGACAGCACATCCTCATCAGTCAAAGCATCTACTTCAATGGTATTCTCCCTAATTATCACTGTCATCACTCTTTTCACTAAATTAAACTCTATATTATATTATTATAATTAATTATTATGAAAAGTTAAATAGTAAACATGAAGTTATTAAAGATACTATGAGAAATTACTAATTTTATAAAAGTTTATAGTAACTAAACCTAGCCATTGACAAAATTGTATTCCCATGATATTATGTAATTGAAAATGATTTTCAATAAGAGGTGGTAATGATGTGCATTAACGATTTAAAAATTGGAGATAAAGGTTTTATAGATAATCTTATGGGAACTTCTAAGTTAAATAAAAGACTATGCGCTTTAGGATGTATCAAAGGCACTGAAGTTATTCTCAAAGGCAAAGCACCTTTAGGTGATCCTTTAATCCTTTCTATAAGAGGATTTGATGTAGCCATAAGGAAAAAAGATGCTAAAAATATACTAGTTTCTGGTGCAAAGGAGGACAACTATGATTACAATTGCGCTATTAGGCAATCCTAATGTGGGAAAAACCACCCTTTTTAATGCCTTAACAGGCTCCAGACAATATGTTGGCAACTGGCCTGGAGTTACTGTAGAAAAAAAAGAAGGTTACTTAGATGATGATATTAAAATAGTAGATTTACCAGGTATATATGCTATGGACACCTTTTCTAATGAAGAGGTAGTATCTAAGGACTTTTTATTAAAGGAAAATGTAGATCTTATAATAAATATAGTAGATGCCTCAAATTTGAGCAGAAATTTATACTTAACTACTCAGTTAAAGAAATTTAAGATTCCTATGCTATTAGTCCTTAATATGATGGATGTGGCAGAAAATAAAGGAATAAAAATAGATACTAAGTCTCTTGCTGCTAACTTTAATATAGAAGTAATGCCTATGATGGCTAGCAAGAAAATAGGTATAGATCATATTAAAAGCAAGCTACGACAGGGTAATTTTTCTCTTCCACTAAATGATAATGATTATGAATTTCTAGACGAAACTGCTGCTTACTCTTTTATAGACTCTATAATTTCTCAAAGTCTTGCTAAAGACAGCAAAAAAGTCAGCAAATCTGTTTCAAATAATATGGACAAGATTTTATTGAATCCCTGGTTAGCCTATCCTATTTTTATAGCTTTTATGTTTTTAATGTTTAAAGTCACTTTTTCTTGGATAGGACAACCCTTATCTGATTTGTTAGATAACTTTGTTGCTAATATTTTCTCCCCTTATATTGAAGGTTTGTTGTATTCTTCTAGTCCATGGTTTTCTTCATTAATGGTCCAGGGTATAATAGGCGGTGTTGGTGGCGTTATAGTTTTTGTTCCTATAATATTTACCCTATTTTTCTGTATATCCCTTCTAGAAGACAGTGGTTATATGGCTAGAATAGCGTTCTTAATGGATAAAATCATGCGTAAGTTAGGCCTTTCAGGTAAAGCTTTCATTCCTTTTATAGTAGGGTTTGGTTGCTCTGTACCTGCTATAATGTCAGCTAGAACTTTAGAAAGTGATAAGGATAGAAAGATGGCAGCACTTTTGGCACCCCTTATGTCCTGTAATGCTAGATTGCCTGTTTATGCCTTATTTGCGGGAATGTTTTTCCCAAACAATACAGGCCTAGTTGTGGCCTCTCTATACCTTTTAGGAGTTATTTTAGCAATTCTTATAGGAATTCTTTTTAAAAATACAATTTTCAAAAAGGACGAGGAGCCCTTTATAATAGAACTTCCTGAATATAAACTTCCTGATATTAAAAGTATCTTTATATTAACTTGGGATAAGGGCAAGGGATTTCTAAAAAAAGCTGGCACTATAATATTTGCTATGTCTATAGTTATCTGGTTTTTATCTCATATAAACTTTAGCGGATATGTTGAGGATCCTTCCCATGGCTTCTTAGCTTCTATAGGTTCTTTCATATCTCCTATATTTGCTCCCTTAGGTTTTGGCAATTGGCAGTCTTCTGTAGCCATTTTAACAGGTATAGTTGCTAAGGAATCTGTAGTTTCAACCATAGAAGTAGTATTTTCAGGTGGTACAGAAATTTTACCTATGTTTTTTAATTCTCTATCTGCCTATTCCTTTATGACTTTTATACTCATATATACTCCTTGCATAGCTGTAATAAGTACCATGAAGAAAGAATTCGGCAGGAAGATGATGTACTTTTCAATTTTTTATCAACTTGTATTAGCTTGGATAGTGTCCTTCCTAGTATATAATATAGGTGGATTGATTTTAAACATTATTTAAAGGAGGTAATAATTATGGCTTTAGAAATTATTATAACTGCTTTATTAATAGTTTCTGCTTCATATATATTATACAAAGACTTTAAGAAAAAAAAGAAAAACCTAGGGTGCAATTGCACCTCACATAATTGCAGTTCTTGCCCTAAGGCAAATTTGAGCATACTTAAGAAAAACAAATGATATCTTTAAGGCTATTGCAAAAGTAGTAATTAAAATTTGCAATAGCCTTTTAAATATAATATTATCTCTCATTATCGGCTTCTGGCAACCTTATAAAATTTCTTACCTCATTTAAAACTATATAGCTAGCTTCTATAAGCACCCTTCTGCCACACTTTTCTATGAGATCTTCTTCTTTACTTTTACCATATAAATAGCATACTTCATAAAGTTTTGTAGCCATGTTTATAGAATAATCTAATATTATTGAAATATCCAAGGTCTCTATATATTCTATAACTGCATTTTCAAAAGCTCCTATTGCTAAAATTAATTCATCGTCTTGGGGCTTAGTTAAATCTCTTAGGTAGTTTATGTTTTCTAGTAATTCTGTTTTATTTAATTCATAGGATTCTTTTAATATTTCCCTAGCTTTAAAATATGATTTCTCCATAATTATATAACTTTTTCTATATAAATTTAAAATTCTCTCATTAATTTCAATATGTTTACACTTATTTTCCTCTAAATATCCTAAAATGTCTAGAGCTTTAGAAAGTTTATTAAAATGGAAGGTTCTTTCATCAGTAGAAATGTAGATATATTTATAAAAATCTCTTGTTTCATTTATGGTTATAAAGTTTATCAGTTCTTCTCCTCCCTCAGTAATTTTATCTTTATGGCTTATTATCAATGGTGCTAAGTTAAATTTATCTAGCAATATAGCTTTCAATTGGTATTCTTCATAAATTCTATGCCTATTCTTTAGTTCTTGGATTTTAGCAGTGATATTGTCTATATATTTTTCTTCATCATATTTACTAAAATTTATTGTTGTCACATTATATCCTGCATATTTTAATATAGAACTAAAAGACTTTACCATGAAATAATACCAGTGTTTTTCATCTTTGGTTCTTCCATAACCCCTTACATTATTTTCAATATATATATTACTTGTTGTTAATTTAAAATAATTTTTATTAACTATATTCTCTATAACTATATGTGCCCTATATATCTTATCAATAAAAAAATTCACATATGGTCCTACTACAACTACTTTTTCAAAGATATTCTTATCTATATTTTTTTCTATTTCCTCGGCAATGTTATTAGGTTTAATATTTATTATATCTTTTAAAAGAAAACAGGGAAGATAATAATCTCCATTTTTACTGTCCTTAGAGATCTTTATAATATCTATTAGATATTCCACCCCTATTGGGAAAATTTCATTAACATTTATAGCTATTGTTGTTCTAAAATCCATAACTTTCCTTACCTCTTATAATAGATTTACTATATTCTTTCTATGTAGCTTTAGCATTCTCTTAAATTTATAATAACATATTGAAAAATAGTTCATTATAAAATAAGATAAGATTGTATGTTTAAATTATTATAAAAGGAGTTAATGTAAAAATGCATTTAGGTATAATAGATATCGGCTCTAACTCTGTTAGATTAGTTATTGCTGAAATTCAGCAAAATGGCGGATATAAAATAATCAATGATATGAAAAAATCACTACGTCTTGGGCAAGACGTTGAACTATATGGCTTTATATCTGAAGAAAAGATTAACGGAACCCTTGAAGCTCTAAAGAGTTTCAAGGAACTCTGCAATTATATGAAGGTGGAGGATATAATTACAGTTGCTACTGAAGCAATAAGAAGAGCCTCAAATAAAGACCTAATATTAGATAGGATATCTAAAGAGGTTCAAATTAGCGTTAAGCTTTTAAAAGGAGAAGAGGAGGCTTGTTTAGATGGTAAAGCGGTTTTAAGTAGCTTCTATGTGAAAAAATCCTTAGTAATAGATATTGGAGGGGCTAGTACAGAGCTTACTTTATTAGAAAACAATAAAATTTCACAATTTACATGTGTTCCATTTGGCTCAATAAACCTAACCCACAGATATGGTCTTGAGGATATAATAGTTTCTAATAAAGAATTAGAACTATCTCACTTCTTATGTGAAGAGTTTAGTAAAATACCTTGGCTTCAAAATACTGATATAGAAAATATTATAGCTATAGGTGGCTCTGCAAGAAATCTTGGAAGAATAGACAGAAAAAAAATGAGATATCCCTTAGATATATCTAGTGGATATACTTTTTCTAATACAGATCTTATACAGATGTATAATATGTTAAAAAGTAAGAATTTAAAGCAACGTCATAAAGTAGATGGAATATCCCATGACAGGGCAGATATCATTGTGGCTTCTACTGCTATATTAAAAACTTTAACAGAAATATCAGGGGTGAAAAACATCACTGTTAGTGGAAAAGGTCTAAGGGAAGGTATACTTTGTGAATATATAGAGGCTAACATATGCCCTATTGGTGATATATTAAACTTTTCACTAAATTCAATTTTAGACGACCACAATATGGACAGAAACCATGCTTATAATGTATATGGTTTAACCAAAATACTTTTTGAAGCATTGAAACCTCTACATGGCTTAAATGATGATTTTAATAGAGTCCTTAAAACGGCCTCCATACTCCATGACGCTGGAATAAGCATACGATACTATGATCATCATAAACATTCTTTTTATATAATATTAAACTCCCCTATCAATGGTCTTAGTCATAAAGAGCTCATAATGTCTGCTTATATAGCGGCTTATCATAGAAATAATAGTTTTGAAATAAACATTCTGTCATTTAGTGGCATAATAAATAGAATGGACTTAGAAAATATTGAAAAATTATCTATTTTATTAAGAATTTCTGAGTCTCTAGATAAAAACATGATGGGAGCTATAAAGATTCATCAATGTATAGTTACGGATTCTTCCNNAGAAAAATTCTATGAAATATTTAAACGAGATTTGATTATCAAAAAACTTTAATGTATCTCAAATAGCAAAAGGACTGTGGTTTTCCACAGTCCTTTTGCTATTTTAATCTTCCTACTAAAAACATTATCTTCATACCTAGATCTGTAAACTTGTCTTCATACTCTGTATTTACATTTTCAGCGTTGAATTCAGAATTATGTAAATCATAGGTAGATTTCTCTATTTGAAAGTTACATTCCTTAAAATATTCTATAGATGCCTCAAATAACTCTCTATCGTCAGTCTTAAACCATACTTCACTACCTTGTTTTAGAAACTTTTTATATCGGTTTAAAAAATTGCAATGGGTGAGTCTCCTTCTATTATGCTTTTTTTTAGGCCATGGATTACAGAAATTTATATAAATCCTATCAATTTCATTTTCATCAAAAACTTCCTCTATAAAAGCTATCTCTAGTGGTATTATCCTTACATTGCTTATTTCTTTTTCTTGTACTGATCTTAAAGTATATACTAGTACCTCGTCTTTTAGATCTATAGCTATATAATTTATGTTGGGATTATTAGCCCCTTGAGTAGATATAAATCTGCCTCTTCCACATCCTAGTTCTAAATATATAGGGTTATCATTGTTAAATTCTTCTCTCCATTTTCCCTTCTTTTCCTTAGGATTTGTTATAACCATAGGGCTTTCTTCCAGCATAGGTCTAGCCCACCATTTTTTTCTTAATCTCATGTATTTCCTCCTATCATATATTTTATCATCTTTATAGCATACCTATTTTCAATGCTAATATAAGCAATTTATTTTGCAGTACACTAATAGGCATCAATATAATATTATATAATGGGGTTATAAGTAATATAGCCAAAATTATATATCTATACTCATAAGCCTTAGCATAGTATTTATTATAAAAGTTAGGGAATAAATCCCTGATTATATTTCCTCCATCAAAGGATGGTAATGGTATTAAGTTAAAAATAAACATCATTGCGTTCAAATACATTATATTTTCAGTAATTTGTTTTATATTATTGTATAGTGTATATGAATTGAAATAATTACTAAACTTGTAAATTAATCCTAGTATTAAAGCTGTAATAACTGCAATGGCCAAATTGGCCAATGGTCCTGCCAAATTTACCTTAAAATCATCTTTACGATAATTTTTAAAAGCTCTAGGATTAGTTTCCACAGGTTTTGCCCATCCTACATGGGCAAAAAGTATAAGTACAAGTCCTATCAAATCTATGTGAACTAATGGATTAAAGCTCAATCTACCTTGAAATCTAGGAGTTTTATCTCCTAGATTGTCTGCTACTTTTGCATGAGCATATTCATGAAAGGTAAAACCTATTAATATGGCCGGAATCATTAAAATCATATCCTGTATCAAAATTTTCTCCCCCTTTTTTATATCATGTCTACCTGCTGTAACACTCCACCCTTTTTAAGTTGGAGATAACAGCAGCTACGACCCTAGATAAGTTCAACTAAGAATTTGAATAAAGTCCAAATTAAGTTTCACTTGATTAAAACAAAGGGGTTTGAAGCAAAAACCTCAAATCCCTAACATTGTCTATTTAAGTTCTGTATGCTTTAGCTTACCATCTTTTATAGATGCCACAGCTCCTTCATAAAAACTTAAGAATTTCCCTTCATAGCTGACCTCTGTTCCATCCTTTATATTCATTATAGCTCCTCTTAGATTATCATTTACATAGAGTCCACCTTTATTTGAAATATATATATCCTTGAAATTTGTAGGTCCCTTAAGTTCTTCTTTCTTCCATGATACTATTGGAGTATCTATAGTTCCATAATATATGGTCTTGGCTTTATTCTCATCACCATCAACTATATATATAGTGTCTTCACTATCTACACCTAATATATTGGTAAAACCTGCACCTTTTATATTTAGTGCCTGATTCTTTGTAGAATATATATTATTAGATACCGTATCCTTGTATATAAGAACATCTTCTCTGTTTAAAGTATAGTAGGTCCCTATCCTACTAGTTTTTAATTTAGGCTTAGTCAAATCATTGTTTATTCCTATTCTGTATAAGGTACTTCTAGTTTGACTAAATGATACTTTCACATATGTTACTTGAGTAAGGGTTGAAGCCTGGATATCTGTTATCTTTGCTTTAGAATCTCCTGTAGAGATATCATTGTAATGTTCCTTCTCATCTCTATTTCCATCATAGTAAAACAATTTTATAGTTCCACTTCCATTTTCTTTTTCCCCTATAATCATTCTATTCCTATCGCTAAGCCACATATAATATGGATCAGAACCATCACATTTTACAGTCTTAGTAGATCCATCAATGGTGCTAACTATGTGTATTTGATTATCTTTTATATAAGATATATACTTACCATTAAAGCTTACCTTAACTTCCTTAGCTTCACTAGGAATATCTATTGCTATTTCTTCTTTTTTATCTTGAACCTTTTCTAGCTTCTTCATTTCGACTTTATCAGAAGCATCAGCAAAAAGTACATTTTCAGCGTAAAAGAGCACAGATACTTGAGCCAGCAGTGATATTAGTATCCACACTATTATCCTCTTAAAATTTTTTTTCATCATTCTCTCTCCCTTAGGTCTATTTAACATATACTATAGATGGAACAGCTCTTTCTCCTAAGCTATTAGGAGGGTTATTTATGACTTCTCCTTCATAGTACATAGTAGAGGATGATCCGCCATCCAGGTTAATAGCATTTACTGCACCATATTTAAGCATTATATCTTGAACTTCCCTTAAAGTAGCTCCTATACTGGATATACGTCTTCCATCTATAACAAGCATTAATACTGCACCATCATGTCTCTGCCCTATGGCAGTTCTAGGGGCAACCCCCCATCCTCCATCTCCTGATCTAATGGTTCCTTTACCATCTACCACAAGGGCCGGACCAAAACTAAGGGCTTCTTTAACGTTTTTTTCTTTAAGTTCATTAAGAGTATATTTACCCACCAAGAGTCTTCCTTCCTTAGTAAAAGCCATTGTATCTAATTCTGTATTTTCTACCCCTGGTTCTTTATATTTTACCTCTCCGCCAGTGATAATCACTCCATTAGGAACAGCTCCTGTTCCTGTATAATTCAAAGATTGATCTGGAAATCCTCCACCGTTTATAGCTGCCACTGCTCCATTGTCCCCTGCTATTTTAGATGTCATCTCTCCTTCTTTACCTAATTTAGATGTATATCCAACTTTAATTCTAGTGGGATCCTTTACTACTAGCATATAAGCTTTAAATTTTGAAGTACTAGCATCGTAAGCCTCTACACTTTCATCTCTTACTGTAGGTATCTGAACTGATGATGAGTTTTCCGTTTGCTCTTCACCATCAACAACTTGAGAACTTAAAATCTCTGCAATTTTTTCATCTGATAAAAATAGTTTAGCTATATATTGATGAGTCATGGTAGTCATAGCGGACCCTACTACCGTAGTTTTAACATTTTTAAAAGGTCCATAAAACAACATAAAAGGTCCTGTTAAAAGTGAAAATACTATTTCAAATATTATAAATCCTAAAAACAACTTCCAATTAAATTTCTTCTTCTTTTTTCTTTTCTTTTTCTTGGGTGGATTTTTTTTAATTTCTCTTCTTTTTTGATTATTATCCATTCATTATTTTCCTTTCTAATATTCAATATTAGATATTGTTATGATATATTAATTTATTAATCTTTTGATTAAATTTTTATTACAAATTTCACATTCATTCTATTTCATTTCATTTTTAATAATATTAGTAATAACTTTACCAATATCCATATTTTTCTAAGAACTTCTTGTATTAATCTAAAACTCTAAACAACGTATAACAAACCTATTATATAATTTTATAAATGTAAATTCAATTAAATTATAGTAAATAATTTATATACAAATTTCATTTTATTAAATTACTTATGTCATTTCATTAAATTTCATTATATTCATATGCTATAATTGTATATAGTAATTTACAGTTTCTAAGAGGAAGGTGAAAAAAATAAAGAAGCAAATATTAGAACTCTTTAAAAACAATATAAATAGTTATTTATCTGGAGAAGACATAAGCAAATCCCTTGGAGTTAGCCGCGCTTCCATATGGAAATACATAAAAGCTCTAAAAGAAGAAGGCTATGACTTTGAATCTAAAACCAAGATAGGTTATAAGCTGATATCTTGTCCTGATATTATGGCCTATGAAGAAGTAAAGCCTTACTTAGCTACAACCTACTTGGGAAGGAACTACCACTATTATACTACCATTGACTCTACCAATATAAAAGCAAAGGCATTAGCTAAAGAAAATGTTCCTTCTGGCACCATAGTTATAAGCGAAGAACAAACCTTAGGTCGTGGTAGATTAGGTCGTCAATGGTTTTCATCAAAAGGCACTGGACTATGGTTTTCAATGATTTTGCGACCCTCACTAACCACTGTAGATATTTCAAAGTTAACTCTAGTTGGAGGTGCAGCAGTTTCTCTGGCCCTTTCAGAATTAGGTATTAATAATAAAATCAAATGGCCTAATGACATATTTGTAAACAATAAAAAGCTCTGTGGAATCCTTACAGAAATCAGTGGTGAGCTGAACATGGTAAACTATGTTGTTATGGGTATAGGGGTAAATGTAAATGCCTCAATAGAGGATTTAAATGCAGAAATATCCTCTATTGCTACCTCTTTAAATATAGAATTTAATCATAAATTTAACCGTCAAAAACTTTTAGCCACTATTCTTAACAATTTTGAAGATTTATATGAAAATTTTCAAAAGTCTGGTTCTTTGGAGAGCTGTCTAAAAATATGCAGAGAGAATTCCCTGATTATAAATAAAAATATTTTATGTATTAGCCCTAGAGAGACTTTTGAAGCTACCGCCTTAGACATCAACGAAAACGGAGAACTCATAGTTAGAACTAAGGATAATGAAATCAGGAACATTATGTCAGGAGAGGTCTCCATAAGACAAGAATAATATTTCAATATTTTGAATATACAAACAAAGATTAACATCTCTAATATTTAATATATAATAAACTGTTGTATAAACTATTATATATCTAATTCTATATGCTTAGCGGAGGTGTTTTTAATGGATATAAATGTTATTGGAGTTCCATTATTCTTTGGGTGTGATAGAGAAGGCGTAAATCTCAGCCCTAATATTTTAAGGAACAAGGGCCTTATTGATACTTTAAAAAGCAATCATAGGGTATATGATTTAGGAGATCTTCATGTTCCTGAAAAACCTAGTGATAAATTTTCTTCTCATGACAATATGAAGTATTTTAAGGAGATTCAAGAGGTTAATAGCAATTTAGCTCAATCTGTATATTGTTCTTTAAACAGCGGATTTTTCCCTCTTATAATAGGAGGAGACCACGCCCTAGGATTAGGGAGCATATGCGGTGTTAGTAAATTCTTTTCTCCAGATAATTTTGCGGTAATATGGATTGATGCCCATGGAGATATAAATACACCTCAATCATCACCTAGCGGAAATGTTCATGGAATGCCTCTTGCAGCAGCTATGGGTATAGGACATGATGATATGACTAATCTATTTTTTCAAGGTAGAAAGGTTAATCCTGATAATGTATATATAATAGGCGCTAGAGATTTAGATAAAGGTGAACTTAATTTAATCAAAGATTTACATTTGAAAGTTTGGACTACAGAAGAAGTGAAAGCTATAGGAGTAGCTTCTTTAATAGATGAAATATTAAGGGATCTGTCTAAAAAAGGTATAAATAATATTCATTTAAGTTACGATATAGATTCTCTTGATAAGTCCTTAGTACCTGGTACTGGTACTCCTGTGGAAGAAGGTCTGGATTTAAAAACTATTGAGGATATATTATGCTCTTTATTAAAAACTCAACTGGTAAAATCCATGGACTTTGTAGAACTAAATTCCTCTTTAGATTTTAACAATAAAACATTGAAGGTGGCTTTACAACTTTTTGAAACAATAAGCTCTAGCTTAAAATAAAATTATTAGTTTTAAGCTACAATTTCACAAAATTTTCTAAGATTCTAATGAAAGTTTTTTATTAGAATCTTAGCATAGTATTTTTGTAGCTTAATTTTTAATGATATAATTTAAAATAAATATAACAATTAAGGAGTGGAATATGATTTTACTTTTTTTTGATACAGAAACTACAGATATAAAGCCGGAACGCGGCAACATATGTCAAATAAGCTATATATTGGTGGATACCACCCTAAAACCCAACAAAACTATAGGAAAAAACTTTTTTTTCACTGTTGATAATATGTCTCCTGGAGCTGAAGAAGTTCATGGATTTTCTTTGGAAATGTTATATGAATTAAGCAATGGATTATATTTTGAGGATGCCTATGAAAAATTTATTGAAGATTTTCATAGTGCTGATGTTATAATAGGTCACAATGTATCCTTTGATATAAGATTTTTATCCCATGAGCTGGAAAGCTTAGGAGAAACCTTTTCTCCTAAGAAAAAGTTTTGTACTATGTCTTATTATAAGCCTATTTGTAAGCTTCCTACCACTAGAGGGGACTATAAAAATCCACGTTTAGAAGAAGTTATTAATTTCTTAAATATCTCTAAAGAAACCATTGGTTGCAAGAGTAATGAATTGTTTGAAGGAAGTGGAAATTATCATGATGCTAGATTCGACACCACTGCTACCTATCTAATAGTTACTGAAGGTATAAAAAAGGGTCTTATTCCACCTCAATACTTTACTAAAATTTTAAAATAAATAATTCAGATTCTAATAGATTTCAAATTCTAAGTGAATATAAAGTTCACTTCATAAAGATAAGAGCCTCTAAGAAGAGATTTATTCAAAACTTTTCTTAGAAGCTCTTAATTTTTATTAATTTAACTTTTAATCTACAAAATCAAGTTCTAAAGATCATTTAAGCTTTTAAACTGGAAGCCTTGACTTTTCCAATATTCTATAACTTCCTGTAATATATCAGTATTTGTTTTTGATATAGCATGTAAAAGATATATACCACCATTATGAGTTCTTTCTATTATCAAATTTTTAGCATAGATTGGATCAGGTTGTTTATTTGCATCATAGTCACCATAGGCGAAACTCCAAAATATACTCTTATATCCCAATAAAGCGGTATAATACATTGACGTTTCACTAAATACTCCCATAGGTGGTCTAAAAAATTTATCAATGTCCTTTCCAGTAACTTTCTTAAATTCATTTTCTACCTCTAAAAATTCCTTATTAAAGGCTCCTTTACCCTTCAGTGCTACTTGAGCCATAGAAGGATGTGTAGTGGAGTGGTTTCCTATCACGTGGCCTTCCTCCACCATTCTTTTAACTAGTTCTGGCTGTTCTTTAATATAAGGAGTAGTGACAAAAAATGCTGCATGAATCCCTTCTTTTTTTAGAATATCTAGAATCCTAGGTGTATATCCATTTTCATATCCCTCATCAAAGGTTAAATAGATGTATTTTTTAGTGGTGTCACCTAAATAATATCCCATATACTTTTTATTATATTCCATGCCTTCTTTAGGCCCTAATGGAATTTCTCCATTCTTTTTAGGAGTATACCACCAATTTCTTTCTGTCTTGTCTATCTTTTCTTCATCTAATAATATACTAATATTATTATTTGTTGTAGACTTACTTTTATCTTGCTTTTCTTTAACTTCCTCATGTTTTTTTTCTTCCTTCTTTGAATCCAGCTTATCTTCTACTTGATAGTTTTCCTTGTTATCTATAGCAGTGCTTGGTGTTATATTATCTTCATCATTTATTTCTTTATTTTTGCATGCTGCTGTTGTAAAAATCACAGTTAAAGTTAATAATACTAGTAATGCCTTCTTTCTCATTGCTTTTACCCCCTAACTTTAATATTTGTTTTATATAATGTAAATACTAAGGTAAAGCTTCCAAACTATTTATCTCGTGTCTAACTACTATAACACTTCACCCTTTTCAAGTTGCAGTTAATAGTAACCACGACCCTTGATAATTTCAACTAACATTCAGTTGGAGGCCAAACTCCACCTGAAACTAAGTTTCACTTAATATAATATATCATAAAATACCCAGTAAATGTTTATATAACCTTTACAAATTCTTTAATATTTGTGTTGAAAAAAATAACAATATATATTATAATTAATGTTAATAAATAATAATTATCAATTATGGAGGTTAGTTATGAAAAAATACATTTGTGTTGTATGTGGATATGTTTATGACCCTGCTATAGGAGACGAAGATAATGGAGTTGCTCCAGGAACTTCCTTTGAGGATGTTCCAGAGGATTGGTTATGTCCACTCTGTGGGGTAGGTAAGGATCAATTTGAAGTAGAAGAGTAGAAAATAAGAAAAAGGAGAAATTTTTATAATTTCTCCTTTTTCTTATTTAAAATCCATGTTCAATAATTTTCATATGTGAGCCATCACATATTCTTCTAACTTTTTACATTGATCTTTATCCATAGCTTCTACGTCTTTCAATTTATATTGAAGATTTAAAGCTTTATATTTATCTATAGCCATAGTATGATAAGGTAATAATTCTACCTTGGCAACATTTTTAATGTTTTTTACTATGTTTATTAATTTATCTAGGTGTTCAATGCTATCTGTAATGCCAGGTACTACTACATGTCTAATCCATAGATTTACATTCATAGACTCACACACTTTAAGGAATTTGTACATTTCTTCTCCACTTTTCCCTGTTAAACTTAAATATCCTTCTTTATCTATGTGCTTTATATCCAAGAGCACTAAATCTGTATACTTAAGTATCTCCTCGTAATTCCCTATGCCATACCCTGAAGTATCTATAGTTGTATGAATTCCCCCTGCCTTACAGAGTCTCAAGATTTCTACTAAAAACTCAGGTTGAAGCAGTGGATCTCCTCCTGAAAAAGTTACTCCACCACCACTTTTAGAAAAATAGGGTGTAAATCTCTGTATTTTTTTATATAATTCCTCTGCAGTTATTTCTATAGCTCCATCCATTGTCCATGTATCTGGATTGTGGCAATATGCACACCTTAGTACACAGCCTTTAAAAAATATCACAGTCCTTATACCTGGCCCATCAACTAAGCCCATACTTTCAATAGAGTGAATCCTTCCCTTCATTTCTATCCTTCCTTTAAATATATAAGGAGCAATCCCCTTATATATTACATTTTTTCATGGAATGTTCTTGAAATAACTTCTTTTTGTTGGTCCTTAGATAGTCTGTTAAAGTTAACCGCATATCCAGAAACTCTTATAGTTAAAGTTGGATATTTTTCTGGGTGTTCCATAGCATCCATCAAAGTTTCTCTTTGCAATACATTAACATTTAAGTGATGAGCACCTTGACCAAAATATCCATCTAATACATTTACTAAATTGTCTATTTGGGTTTCTCTTTCCTTTCCTAAAGCCTCTGGAACTATTGAGAAGGTATTAGATACTCCATCTTCACAACAAGATGTATATGGAACCTTAGCCACTGAATTTAATGACGCAAGTGCTCCCTCTAGATCTCTTCCATGCATTGGGTTAGCTCCTGGTGCAAAAGGTACACCCCCTTGTCTTCCATCTGGAGTTGATCCAGTTTTCTTTCCGTATACCACATTAGATGTAATTGTTAATACGGATAATGTATGTTTAGCATTTCTATATAAAGGATGCTTCTTAAGCTCAGTGGAGAATTTCTTAACTAAATCTACAACTATATCATCAACTCTATCATCATCATTACCATACTTAGGAAATTCACCTTCTATTTCAAAATCAACGGCAATTCCATTTTCTCTTATAGGTTTAACCTTAGCATACTTAATTGCACTTAATGAGTCAGCAGCTACAGAAAGTCCTGCCACTCCAAAGGCCATCAATCTTCCTACTTCTGAATCATGCAAAGCCATTTGACCTGCTTCATAAGCATATTTATCATGCATATAGTGAATTATATTCATAGTATCTACATATATCTTAGCTACTTTTTCTAGTACCTTATAATAATTTTCTTTAACCTTATTGTAGTCCAGAATTTCATCATTTATAGGTTTAATTCCATCCATAACCTTTGAACCCTTCTTTTCATCTATACCGCCATTTATAGCATATAGGAGAGCTTTTCCTAAGTTGCATCTTGCTCCAAAGAATTGCATTTGTTTACCCACTTGCATAGCCGATACACAACAAGCTATAGCATAATCATCACCATATAAAGGTCTCATTATATCATCATTTTCATATTGAATTGAGTCTGTTATTATAGACATTTCCGCACAGAATTTTTTAAACCCTTCTGGTAACTTCTCTGACCAAAGTACTGTCATATTTGGTTCTGGAGCTGGTCCAAGATTTACTAAAGTGTGTAAAAATCTAAAGGAATTCTTAGTAACAAGTGGAGTTCCATTGGAGCTTACACCACCTATAGATTCTGTTACCCAAGTTGGATCTCCTGCAAATAAATCATTATATTCTGGAGTTCTTAGATGTCTAACAAGTCTTAGTTTGATAACAAACTGGTCTATAATTTCTTGAGCTCCCTCTTCTGTTAAAGTTCCATTTTCTAATTCTCTCTCAATATATATATCTATGAAAGTTGAGGTTCTACCTAAAGACATAGCAGCTCCATTATTTTCTTTAACCGCTGCAAGATATCCAAAATAAAGATGTTGTACCGCTTCCTTTGCATTAGATGCTGGCTTTGATATATCATATCCATATTTCATTGCCATTGATTTCATTGCTTCTAAAGCCCTTATTTGTTCACTTAGTTCTTCTCTATGTCTTATTTCTTCATCTAAGTTTTTGTCAAGAGTGGTATCTGCTAAATCATTTTTCTTTTGTTCTATTAAATAATCTATTCCATATAAAGCAACTCTTCTATAGTCACCTATTATTCTTCCTCTACCATAGGCATCTGGAAGTCCAGTTAGAAGGCCTGCTGATCTTGCTGCTCTTATATCTTTGCTATATGCATCAAAGACACCATCATTATGAGTTTTTCTGTACTTTGGAAACTGTTCATTTATAGTTGAGTCTAATTCATATCCATAAGCTTCTAAAGAATTATGAACCATTCTAAATCCGCCCCATGGATTTACAATTCTTTTAAGAGGAGCATCAGTTTGAAGTCCTACAATAACTTCATTAGCTTTATCAATATAGCCTGCCTCATATGCATCTATTCCAGACACTCTATCTGTAGCTACATCTATTATTCCCTTTTTAATCTCTTCTATTATTAATTCAGATGATTTTTCCCAAACCTTATTAGTTTTTTCAGTAGTTGATGCTAAAAAGCTCTTATCACCCTCATAAACCTTATAATTCTTTTGTATAAAGTCTCTTACATCTATGCTTTCCTTCCATCTCTCACCTTTGAAACCTGTCCATTGATTAAACATAATAATGTTCCTCCTCTAAATATCTCGTATACTTCCTTGTACACGTATTTATGTCCTTTAGTTCTTTACTTTGTTAAATAAATACTAGATTAAAAATGCATTTTTATAAAGTCATTTAATTCTTAAATACAAATTGACTGTTTAATATTACTATGATATTCTGTTATTGTTGGTTGCTAAATAAAACAGATACTTTTTATTAATGATACAGTTAATTCTTTGTATATCAAGTTTTTAGTCTTACTGTATTTCATGTATTTTTATCTGTTTCATTATTTTGTTATTATTAATATAACACGTTTTATATTTCTTGACAATAGTGAAATTCAAATTATATAAAAAATATTTATTTTTTGCAGAATTTGAAATATTTTGTTTAATTTTTAACAATAAAAAGGAGGGATTTTTTTTGGACACTTTCATTTTTAAACCTCAGGAACTTTTCGTTCTCATAAGCTCTGCCTATGAAAAAAAAGCTAATTATCCTCTTAAAAAATCTATGATTCTAGGTTTTTTAGCTGGTGCTTATATATCTTTTGGTGGTTTTGCAGCATCAGTTGCTTCTCACTCAATTGAAAATTTCGGAGTAGGGAAATTCATTTCCGGTATAATATTCCCTGTAGGTCTTATATTAATAATTTTGTGTGGTACCGACTTATTTACCGGCAATATTCTCCTCACTGTTCCATTATTAGATAAAAAAATTAAATACAGTAATGTTGTAAAAAATTGGATTATAGTATATTTTGCAAACTTTTTAGGAGCTTTTTTTATAGCTTTTTTATTAGTTTCAAGTGGAGCCTTAGATATGAATCAAGGGCTATTAGGTACCTATGTTATAAAAGTTGCAGCTGCTAAAGGTGCTATCCCATTTTGGAAAGCTCTATCCTCAGGTATTCTATGTAATATAATGGTTTGTTTAGCAGTATGGTGCTCTTTTGCAGCTAAAGATGTCACTGGAAAAATATTAGCTATTTGGTTTCCAATAATGACATTTGTAGTTGCTGGCTTCGAACACAGCATAGCAAATATGTATTATTTTAGCCTAGGAATTCTTGCCAAAGCTAGCGGATTATATACCATGCCTCAAGGTAAGGATATAACTATCAGTGGGGCTTTGGGAAATCTCCTGCCTGTTACAATAGGGAACATACTAGGTGGTGCTATTTTTGTAGCTTTGTTGTTTTATCTTTCTTATGGAAAGAAGAACAATATTAAAACTTCTCACAAATTAAGTGCCTGAGTTAAAAAAGGTGCCACAGAACTGTTTTAAAACACTTCCGTGGCACCTTTTTAAATTTTATCCCAGTCTATTTTGCTCCATATACATCATAATATTCTTCTATTCTTTTCTTCATATGATCATCTATTAATATTTTTCCTTTTATCTCTTTATTATATAGATATTCCACAACTTCTTTCATGGTAACTATAGCACAAGATTTGAAACCAAATGCATTTTTAAGTTCATCCAAAGCTGTAGCTTCTCCCTTTCCTTTTTCCATCCTATCTACAGAGATTACAAGTCCTATAACTTGCACATTCCCTTGTTCTTTAAGTATTGGCATGGTTTCATATATGGAAGTTCCTGCTGTTGTAACATCTTCAATAATTACAATTTTATCATTATCCCTGATTTTACTCCCTAAAAGTATCCCTTTATCTCCGTGATCCTTTACCTCTTTTCTGTTAGAACAATAATTTATCTCCATATGATAAAGCTTATCTAAAGCCATAGATGTAGCTACTGTAAGAGGGATTCCTTTATATGCAGGTCCAAAAAGTATTTGAAATTCCTCTTTGAAATTCTCCTTTATAGCCTTAGCATAGAACTCTCCAAGTTTATTTAACTGTCTGCCACTTCTATAATTTCCTGTATTTATAAAGAAAGGAGTTTTTCTTCCGCTCTTAGTTACAAAATCTCCGAAGGTAAGCACATTGCTTTCCACCATAAACTCTATAAATTCCTTTTTGTAATCTTCCATTTCAAATCTCCCTTCTATTTTCCGCAGGCCTTTCTTATCTCATCTCTCATAGATATAGCTTCTTCCCTTGCATACTTTGCAAAATTCATATGGTCATCATTACCTCTATAAGCTAATAGAATTTTTCTAGAAGAATTAACCACTCCTCCATTACCTTCCTTTAGATATAAAGCTACATCCTCAGCTTTTCCCCCTTGAGCACCATAACCAGGTATTAGAAAAAAGGTTTTATCAAGTCTCTTTCTTAATGCTTTTCCTTCATCTATATGAGTACACCCTATAACCGCACCTAAAGCACTATATCCACAAGTTCCTAAGGACTTTTCTCCTAGATTTTGTATTTTATCTCCTACTTTGTAAAATAGCTTTTCTTCATCTGAGCAATTTATATATTGTATATCTTCTGCCCCTTTATTAGATGTTCTTACTAATACAAAAGCTCCTTTTTCTCCACTTTCTAAATAAGACATATATGGTTCAATACTATCTAGTCCCATATATGGACTCAATGTGATGAAGTCCACTTGGAAGTCCCCTTCAAAGTGAGCTTTAGCATACATCTTGGCAGTATCTGCTATATCTCCTCTTTTTACATCTCCAATAGTTATAAGGTTCTTTTTTCTTAAATACTTAACAGTTTCAGAATAAGCCTTTAACCCTTCTAACCCCAAAGCTTCATAATATGCTATTTGAACTTTGTAGCAAGCCACCACATCTTCTGTTGCATCTATTATTTCTTTATTAAAGCTAGCAATAGCTTCCCCTGTAGAATGAAAGTTATTTATATATTCTTCAGGTATGTAAGAGGGATTGGTATCCAATCCCAAACATACAACTCCTGCTTCCTCTACTTTTCTATATAGTCTATCAATTATAGTCATTATTTAAATTCCTCCTTAGTTATCAAGATTAAACTGCTTTAAGTGATACTATATGGTCACAATATTCACATTTATATTCCATTGTAGCAGCATCTACTAAATGCATCTTATGAGGAACATAAGTCTCAGTGGTAGTAGCACATTTAGCATTATCACATTTTACCACATCCACTATTTCTTTTGGTAAAGCCTTTTTCACTATAGTTAATTGTCCTTTATTTAATACAACCATTTATTTCACCCCCAAAAGTTTTGCTATAAGAGCCATTCTTACATACATTCCACATTTAGCTTGATAGAAATATTTAGCTCTACCGTCATCATCCACTTCATAAGCTATCTCATTTACCCTTGGTAGTGGATGTAATACTATAAGATCTTTCTTGCCTTTATTAAGCTTATCTTTATCTAGTATATAACAGTCCTTAAGTCTCATATAATCTTCTTCACTGTCAAACCTTTCTCTTTGAACTCTTGTCATATAAAGTATATCCAGCTTATCTACAGCTTCCTCTATGGTTCTAACCTCTTGAAACTCTATATTATTCTTTTGTAATATCTCTTTCTTTATATAATCAGGTATTGGTAGTTCCTTTGGTGAAATTAAGACGAATTTATTGTTTTCATATCTAGACATAGCCTTTATTAAAGAATGGACTGTTCTACCATTTTTTAAATCACCACATACTCCTATGACATTGTCCCCTAAGTTCCTTTTAATAGTTCTTATAGTTAGAAGGTCTGTCAGAGTTTGAGTAGGATGTTGGTGTCCTCCATCTCCTGCATTAATAAGAGGTATGTTAGAATATAGAGATGCTATTTTGGATGAACCCTCTTTAGGATGTCTCATTGCTATAACATCAGCATAGCACCCTACAGTTCTTATGGTATCGGCGATAGATTCGCCCTTAGCTACAGAGCTAGAATTAGGCTCTGAGAAACCTATGATTTGACCACCCAGCCTTAACATAGCACTTTCGAAAGAAAATCTAGTTCTAGTGCTAGGTTCATAAAAAAGAGTTGCTAAAATTTTACCTTTGCATAAATCCAAGTATTCATTAGGATTTGACATTATGTCTTCTCCTAATTGAAATATCTCTTCTAGTTCCTCCAAGGTGAAATCCATTGGATCAATTAAGTGTTTGCCTTTTAACATATTCATCTCTCCTTTTTAACATCGCTGTGTTAAAATTAAAGGTATATAAAGAACTTATATTAGTTCCCTATTATGTATCTTTAAAATTAAAAATGCCTTCCTTATAATAAGGAAGGCATAATTCACTCGCAATAAATCTACATATATGCATTCTACATCTTCCTTAATAATCTCACGGGATTATATTAAAGGTATCTTCTTTAATTCTTAGAATACTACTTTATTTTTCATTTGTCAATATATTATTATCGTTGTTCCAGTCATTATTTACTATGTCAAGCATCATTTTCCCAGCTTTTGAAAGGCTTACAACCCCATAAATATTTGTGGGAAGATTTTTAGACATTATAGTGAAGGTAAAGTTTCCCCTATTGGCATTAAGTAGCATGGAGTCATTTTCAATACCCTCTAAGTCTCCAGATTTACTAGCTACATGTTCCCTTAAATCTTGTGGAAAATAATAAGAAATCTTATTTTTCAACTGTTGTCTTTTTAATATATCTATTAGCATTTTACTATTTTCTCTATTTAAATAGCTTTCTCTATATAGATGTTTCCAACATAAGCTTAAATCAAAAGCTGTTGTAAGATTTTCATTAACTCCCTTTATCAACTTTTCTTCCATAGTCTTTCTATTTAAACTAGTATTTTTCAATTCCATGTCTTTAATGGCACTATTTATCTTTTCCATAGATAGCATATCTATGATTTTATTGGCTGCAGTATTGTCACTTTGTATAAGCATGGCTACCATTAATTCCTTTATTGAGTAATCTCTTTCTCCAAACTCATGCAAAATTCCAGTTCCCTTAACTTTATCCTCTAGATTTATAGCCACCTTTTTTTCCAAAGATAAAGTTCCACATTGACATTCTTTAAGACAAGCCATAGCAATAGGTAGTTTCATGCATCCAGCAGATGTCATAATACTATTTTCATTAAACCCATAACTATATCCACAATCTAAGTCCTCAAAGAAAAAACTATATTCTCCCAGTCTTGATTCTAAGTATCTTTTTATTTCTTTCATTTTACTCCTCCAGCATTTATTCTTAAAAGGCTTATCTTTTGTGTAATTATTTTAATAATGATCTCTTTATTATTAGTCTCCAAATGAAATTCCTATTTTTTTAGCCATTTTTACTAATTCACCATCAACATCTACATTTTTACTTCTACCAATTACATTTTCTAGGCTCTCATAAGATATATCATTTCCTTTTAGACATACCATATTTCCAAATTTACCTTCATTAATTAGTTCTACAGCGGCTACGCCATATCTAGTGGAAAGTATTCTGTCATAAGTTGAGGTTATTCCACCTCTTTGCACATGTCCTAAAATTGTACTTCTTATTTCTGTTTCGGGTATCATTCTTTCTAAGTCATAAGCTATTTTATTGGCTATTCCGCCTAATCTAATAGGATCAGGACTATCCTTTACTATTTTATTTACAACTACTTCCCCATGTAAGGGTTTAGCTCCTTCTGCTACAACTATTATACTAAATACCTTTCCATCATTTTTTCTTTTCTCAATTTTTCCCACAACCTTATTGATATCATAAGGTATTTCTGGAATAAGTATTACATCAGCTGACCCTGCTATTCCTGATTCTAATGCAATCCATCCTGCATTCCTTCCCATAACCTCACATAGCATTATTCTATGATGAGATTCAGCTGTAGTATGAAGTCTATCCAATGCTTCCGTTGCCACATCTATGGCAGTATTAAATCCAAAGGTTACATCTGTAGCAGCTAAGTCATTGTCGATAGTTTTAGGGACTCCAATTATATTGACTCCTTTTCTTCCAAAATCCCTAGCTGATGTTAAGGTTCCATCTCCTCCAATTACTACTAAGGTATCAACGCCTTCCTTTTTTAAATTCTCAACAGCTATATCTGAAACATCTTTTTTTATAGTCTTCCCATTTTCATTTATTGAATAATCAAATAAATTATCTTTATTGGAGCTATATAATATAGTACCTCCCCTATGAAGTATTCCTGAAACAGTTTCCAAAGTTAAAGGTATAAAATCATTATTATATAGGCCTCTATACCCAAATCTGTATCCTATTACCTCATAGCCATATTGTAAAATAGCACATCTTGTCACAGCTCTAATAACTGCATTTAATCCTGGGCAGTCTCCTCCCCCTGTTAATATGGCAATTTTTTTTACTTGTTTTTCTTTCATTTCACTCAACCCCTCAATTATATCTAGTCTTATTATAGTCCTTTATATTATTGGGTTGAATACGGTTTTGCATTTTCTATATAAATCATAAATATGCGTGATTTATATCTAATGCTATGATTTATTTTAGCTTTTTTCATCAATAACATACAATTTAAAATTATTAATGTATTCTAAAAATCATAATAATATTTAAATCTTCTAAATATTCCTCTTATATAATTATAATATATGCTATGCAATTTTTCAATCATAGTACATGAGTAAAGCATAGAATTAATAAAATAATTCCTATAAGCAATCTGTAGAATGCAAATATTCTCATAGGTTTTTTCTTCAAGAAAGATACAAATCTATCAACAACCAAAAGTGCAACTAAAAAAGCCACCAAAAAACCAACTACCAATGCAATTATTTGTGCATTATTAAAAGCAGAAAAATCAGCTTTTATAAGTTCCAATCCTGATGCTCCAAACATGGCAGGTAATGCTAAAAAAAATGAAAATTCCGCTGCTGCTGTATTATTTAGCCCGCTATACCATCCCCCTATTATGGTTGAAGAAGACCTTGACATACCTGGCCATAATGCTAAGCATTGGAATAATCCTACTTTTATGGATTGTATAAAAGTTATATCTTCCATATTCTTGGTTTTAGCTTTACGTCTATAGGTTTTTTCAAAATACAAAAGAAGAAATGCTCCTATAATTAGACCTATAGCCACCGTAAATGAATTAAAAAGGTACTCCTTTATCTTATGATTTAAAGTAATTCCTAATACTCCCATAGGTATGGAGCCTATAACTACTCCCATCCAAAGCTTCAATCCATATTCCTGAAAATGCTTAAAAGAATCTATTATCTTTTTCCAGTATAATACTACTATAGCTAAAATAGCTCCTAGCTGTATAACTACCTCAAACATATCAGTAAACACTTTTCCTGCACTTGCCTCGAAGCCTATAAGCTCTCCTACTATGATCATATGTCCTGTGGAAGATACTGGTATAAACTCTGTTATTCCCTCTACTATAGCTATTATTATAGCCTTTATAACTACCAACATATTTATTACCTCTCTCTTATTTATTTAACCCTTTTATTTCTTAAGAGTTTTAGCCATAGAAATAAAAACTTCATATTCCATTTTATTAGAAGTTTTCTTAGAATATTTATTCAAAATCTCATTTATTTCATTATTTATTTTTCTTAACCCTTCTTCATCTGTATATATAGTTTTGTTTTTTATAACTCCATCCATATTTTCTTTAAAATCATCATCTTCTGATTTTATAGCATTAATAAACTTATTTTTAGCATTATCAAATATTTCACTAAGATTCCTAGCTAAAATAGATTTCATATTTCTTGTTTCTTCGTCTTTGTAGTCTTCATGAGATATGGTTATTTCCTCTGGGATTATCTTATAATATTTAGCCACTATACCCCTTATCTCTTCTGTTCTTTCAATTTCTACTATCCCAATCCCCTCTAGTTTTTTAATGTGATAATATATTTTGGATGGCACCTCCCCTAATCCATCAGCTATCTGCTTTACTGTAAGAGAAGTTGCTACTGCTCTCATATAATTCAATATTTTTAATTTAAATGGATCTATAAAAATTTTTATATCTTCCGCCTTTGTCAATTCCATTTTTTTACTCAACTTAGTCACCTCACAACAATTATATCAAAGCCACTGGAATTGTTAAACAAAAAGAAGCCTCCCTTTTGGAATGCTTCTTAAAATAATAGGTGTTATAAGTATTTCTTTGCAATGCTATTTTAATAGAACTGCAAAGTTATGATTTTATATTCTATATTTATTTCTAAATTCCTTCTATTTTTTTGTTATTTTACACAATTATTTATTTTATATATTCCCTTATTTCTTTCAACCAGTATTTTTTCTGCTATTTCCATCCTCATATTTTCTATTGTCATAAGCTCATTTATGGATGCTGTATTCACATTTACCATAAGAGGCTCCAAACTTTCCTTTTTCCAAATTATTGATGGTATTTTCACATTTTTGCTCTTTACCCACACCTCTTTGGGAACCATCCCATCTAGAGCTATATCTTTATTTTTAATCTTTGTAAATATTTTCTTATATTCTTCTCTATATTGTTTTATAAGAGGTAAAAATCTATCTATATTTCCCATAGCTCCCTGTTTACTAGCTTCCTCATATATCTCTTTTAGATCATTGGTAACAGTTGTTCCAATGGTGGTAGACAAAAATATATTTAAAATTTCATCTTTATCCTCTTTGAATTCTTCCATCCATATTTTTATGTATTCTATAAATGGAACCATATTCTCGTTTATATTATCTTTCATCAAAGTCCATACCCAGAAACTCTTTAGTACTGCTAATTCAATGCCATCAAAATCGTACCCTATATTATTTTCTTTTACTGGCTCTATTAGAAATCTATCTAAAATTTCTTTTTTAATACCATTATGTTGAATAACTTTACTTGTATTTATTCTGTAAAATAAGGTAGCTAAAATTCCTTCACAGGCCATCATCTCTCCAGCTGTCAATATTTTCGTGCTATCATAATCAAAGGATATATGCTCTCTCAATATAGCTTCCTTTATACTTATTTTCTCTTTTTTCATGTCTATGGGCATTTTTCTGTAAATATACTTATTCTTTAATACTCCTTCTCTTCTAAATTCTTCATCCCTATTACAATGCCATAAATTTATTATATCTTTGTCATAGCCATATCCCTTTTTAACTATATCTTTATACTTATCTATATTTTCATAGGCTATTCTTTCAAAGTGCTCTCCCCAACCTTCGAAAAAAGCCATAAAATAATCCGTTATTCCAATACTGCAATGCTGCTTTGATGACTTACTGTATTTTAATATATCCTGCAAAATATTATCCATCATTACATGTCCTAGTTCATGAGTAAATATTTTCAATTCTCCTCTTGCCACATTTTCCTCATCTAAAGCCAAATCTACAAAATTAAGATCAGCATAAAACTCTTCACTATCTTTATAAATTATTTTAATTCCTTTCCGTGAAAATCCACCTTGGTTTTTAGATATAAAAAGAATATTAGGTTCCACCCCTTTACCAACCAAATTTTTGCTACACTGATTTAATTTTATTGCTTTTTTATGAAAGTCATATTCTAATTGTTCTTTTATATCTCTATAAAGCTTACTGCTTTTATCTAAGATAGTACCCTCTAAATCATATTCTCCTTTCACTAACAATATTTCTTCTTTTCCCTTTAAAAATATATTATCCACAATTATACCCCCATAATAATATTAACGTTAAAATTATTTTAACGTTAATATTATTTTAACGTTATATTTTCAAATTTTCAAGATGATTTTCTGCAAAAGAAAAAATGCTAGATAACTCTCTAGCATTCCTTTATTCATTATAAAATATAGCTTTTACTATATATGCATATTCATTTCTTAGTAACTCATCTTCGCCTTTCTTTTCTCCTTTTAAGCTATCTTCATTAAAAGTTACGGCTTCTTTATTCTTACATACAAATCCTAAATACACTTCTTTGCCATCTTCTATATTGATTTTGCCATCTACAGCCTTTATGGCTTTTAAATAATTTTTATCCGGCTTAGTTTCCATAGTAATAGGTCCCAATCTTTTTGTTCCATTTTTACTGTTGCAAGAAGCATATATATCTATTACCTGCTTATCACTCTTCTCTACTACAGAAACAAGGAGTTGTTCCATGGATTCCTCTGCAAATTCTCCAATATTATAGTCCTTTTTCTTTTCGCCTTTTTCATAATACTCAACCCATAATTTTACTCTTTTAAACTTATAATTATCTATATTAAATAAAAAAGAATTATCTGCTCCACTAGATTTCAAGTAAAACTCTTCGTTGGCGGAGGGATTTACTCCTTCCATAGATGGTGTACTATCTACTGTTTTATCATTTTCTTGTTCTTTGTTGCCACACCCTCCAAGTAATATACTAATTAAACATAAAATGATAAAAAAACATATCAGTTTTTTCTTTTTTATCCTCTTCCCTCCCACTAGTTTTACTACATTATACTTCTAATATCAGCTTTTTATCAACAAATTTAAGTAAAATTTCACTTTTTATCTTATTTTATTTACAATTGTGTATACCATCCTATTTTCATATTTTACACACTTTTAGTTTTCTCTTAAGCATTATAGTTACCACTGTCCTCACTATACCATTCTAATTCTCTAACTACTTTTACTATATGTTATATCACATGTTCCACAACTATACTTAGGTTTTATAGTAACGTGTTGTTGAATATATTGGTTAATTTGTGGACAGGCTATCCTATTAAAAATGATTATCATACACATAAGCTCTATGGTATATACAGATAGAGCATCAAGTAAATTTAATATTTGGTGGAACTTGAATTTCATCACAATCTAACTTGAACTTAGCTAAGGTAGTATATGATATTATTTTCATCTTAAGGTAATTAACATATTAAAATAGGTAGATATTGGATAGCTTTAAAATTCTAGGATATCAATATATTAACAGATAGTTATTAATTGCTTCTATGTAGAGTTTTGATTTTATATAAAAACTCTACCCCTTATTCAGTGATGTATAGTCTATTTTTTCAGATTCATCTAAGTCAGTTTGCTATATTAAGGAGAAACGTTATAAAATTTAAGCAAGTTCCCCACGTAGATTAAGTTTAGGTATTTCATAAATTCTCATTGCCTTAGGATTAAGAAAAATTCTATGTACTAATTCAATTATGTTTTCCTTAGGTTTTAAAAATAACCAGGTGAACCATCTAGCGTAAGATGTCAAATACTTAGTGGATATCCCTCCGCGACTTCCTAGAAATTCTTTAAATATTAATACTTGATTTAGTGCAGCTTTATTATTTTTATAAGTTTTATTTAGTACATCAAATTCTTCTATTTTTAGGTTTTTCTCTTTAGCAAAGGGC
>DINW01000051.1 GCA_002423705.1 Clostridium sp. UBA5530 | reverse complement strand
TATGGTTTTTATCATATCCGTTTCAAGGTTACTTACTCTAACAGTTGGAACTTCCGTTGCAGTCTGTGCCGTTCCCTCTAGGGATTTGTTGAAGACCATCCCCTTCATGAGTCCTTGGCTTTTGCCTAATATATCATCCAGTACTCTTTCTTCCTTTGATTCTTTGTTTAAATTTTGCAATAAGGATATATCTTTTGATCCTGCTTCGTAACTACTAGGAATTTCTTTATCATTGCTAACTAAGGCATTAAATTCTCCCTGTTCCCCTGACTTCAAGCTTTGAGTAAATTTTGGGGTGAATTTTTCTTCTTTACTAGATAATTTTTCTAATAACGATACTAATTCATTAGGATTACTTTTTAAATTTTCAATTAATGTTGCTATTTTGTTGTTGCTTTCCTCTAAGGAACTTCCTAATTTCAAGGAGTTTTCCATATTACTTACAATTTCCTGAATATTATCTAGATGGAATTTGTTTTTAGGTTCTGTAGGGGTATCCTTTATGGTAGCTCCATTAAACATGGAAAGTAAAATCATCATCATATTTTGCAAGGAATTCATATCTTCCTTGGATAAATTTCTCAGATCTTTTCCTTCAGTAAGGTCTTGGATAGAAGTTAAAATATTTTTCATTTCACTTAAATCCACTCCACTTAGTTCCATATTATCTAGAGCTTTAATAAGACTATTATCAACAGTATCCTCCTTTGAAAAATCCTTTAAGATTTCACCAAAATTTTCACTGTCAGATCCCATGACTTTACTTTTCCCAGTAAAATTGCTTTCTTGTAATTTTGCAAAATTAGAAGCTATTTCTAGCATGTTCATACTTTTCACCTCCTTTCAAGTAAAATATTTTAGAATTTATATTTAAAATCAAAACTTTAAAGCTTCAATTTTAAATTCAGCTTAGTCACTTATTGGCCGTAGGTCTTTCTTATATACCCATAAAGAGCAAACTCATCGTTAGCCAAAGTCTCAAGTCTGTTCTCTTCCTTTATATATTCCTTATATTTCTTTTCTTTTAGTATCTCCACTGTTTTTCTTTCCCTTTGTTTAAGCACTAAATCTTTTCTTTTTTCCTCAACTTTGTTCTTTCTATATTGGAGTTCACTTTCAGTATCTTCTATATTTTCACTAAGGGCAGTTAGGTAGTTATTTCTAACTCTTTTTAAATAAATTCCCTCTTCTTTATTCCATTGATTAAACTTATCATAGTCTTCTTTTAGACAATATAATTTACTCTCAACTTTTTTTCTATCATCTTGAGCCTTTTTAAAGGATATTTTACTTTCTTCTTCCCTATCCTTTCTTATATCTAAAACCTTGTCCAACCTAAATTTAAATCTTTCCATTAATCACTACTCCTTAATCAAACATAGATTGAAGAATTTCTACTGTATCCTCAAAGGAAATGTGTTCCTTTACTCCTTGAGTTAAGAATCCATTTATGGTGTCTATATACTTTATAGCCATATCAACTTTCTCATTGGAACCTTTAACATAAGCACCTATGTTTATTAGATCTTCTGATTCTTTATAAATGGCTAAAAGATCTCTAGCCTTAGAAGCAACCTTAATATGTTTGTCTGTTGCTATCTCTGTCATAAGTCTTGATACACTATTTAAAACATCTATAGCTGGATAGTGATTTTTATGAGCTAAATCTCTTGATAACACTATATGCCCATCTAATATTCCTCTTACAGCATCTGCTATAGGTTCATTAAAGTCATCCCCATCTACAAGGACGGTATAAAAAGCAGTGATAGATCCTTTGTCTGACATGCCTGATCGTTCCATAAGTCTTGGAAGCATTGCAAAAACAGAAGGAGTATATCCTTTAGTAGCTGGAGGTTCCCCAATAGCTAACCCAACTTCTCTTTGGGCCATTGCAAAACGAGTTACCGAATCCATCATTAGTATTACCTTTTTGCCTTTGTCCCTAAAATACTCCGCTATAGCAGTAGCTGTTAAAGCCCCCTTTATTCTTATTAATGCTGGTTGGTCAGAAGTAGCACAAACTACTATAGATTTTTTCATACCTTCTTCTCCAAGGTCTCTTTCTATAAAGTCCATAACTTCTCTTCCTCTTTCACCAACTAGGGCAATTACATTTATATCAGCCTTTGCATATTTTGCTATCATACCTAAAGTAGTACTTTTACCTACACCACTTCCTGCAAATATACCTATCCTTTGTCCTTCTCCACAGGTTAAAAATCCATCAATGGCCCTAACTCCCGTGGGAAGGACATCCTTTATCCTCTTTCTTTTCATAGGATCGGGAGGTTTCCTATCTAAGTCATAGGATTCACCTAAAGGCATATTATCACAAGTTAATGGATTCCCTAATCCGTCTAAAACTTTACCTAAAAGATGGTCACCACATTGTACTCCTAATCCAGTACCCTGTGGAACTACTTTGCACCCTGGGGCTATGCCATTTAGTTCTCCTAATGGCATTAGAATTACATCATCATCCTTAAATCCAACTACTTCACATTTTATAGGCACCTCATTTTGGTTATATATTATAAGAAGCTCCCCTACAAATGCTCTTACTCCCTCTACTTCTATGGTAAGTCCAATTACCTTCTTTACTTTTCCCTCATTATAATCAGTTTTCACTTCTTGAAGCTTCTCTTTAAGACTTTGAAAATCAATATTTATCATCCTAAAAGCTCCTTTTTTATATTAGAGAATCCTTCATCTATTCCTACTATAGTTTTTCCATTTTCCCTTTCAATAACTGCATTGCCTATTTCAAGACTATCATCCTTTACCACAAATATATTGCTATTAAGGGCAAATGAGTTTTTCCACTGATTAATGTTTTCTTTTAAATGACTCTCATAATTTCCATGGCATTTTATTATAAAAGTAGTAGTTTTAGAAAATTTATTTAAAACCTCTTCTATCATAGGGTCTAAAAATTTCTCTTCTTGAGCCTTTACCCTTAATATTTTTTCTGCCATAAATATGGATAGATCTATGATTTCTTTCTTTTTTTCTTCTAAATACTTGAAATATTCTTCTTTAGCATTAAACAGAAGGCTATTAGCATTATTTATTATTACTTCTTTTTCCTCTTGAACTCTTTTCATGTGCTTTTCATAGCTTTCTTTGTAACCAGCCTCATAGCCCTTGTTATACCCACTTTGACAAGCCTCTTCTAGTATACTTTGAGACCTTTCCTCTGCCTCTTTAATAATCTCTTCGCCTTCATTTCTAGCCTTATCTAAAATAGTCTTAGCTAAATACTCATATTGTGCCTTTAATTCTTCTTGGGAAACACTTTGAACTTCATTATTTTCAATAATACTGTCTTCTTTCCCTAAGACTATCTTTGATATATCGGTATCAATAACTTTTTTACCATTATTTTCTAAATTAACTTTTTTTATCACATTATAGCACGATGGCATCTTCTCCACCTCTCGAAATTACTATTTCACCAGCTTCGTCTAACCTTCTTATGACACTAACAATTTTCTGCTGAGATTTTTCAACATCCATAAGTCTAACAGGCCCTAAGAATTCCATATCTTCTTTCAAAGAAGCAGCTGCCCTCTTTGATTGATTTCTGAATATACAGTTTGCTACATCCTCGGAGCATCCCTTTAAAGCTAAGGCTAGTTCCTTTGTCTCTACTTCTCTTAGTATCCTTTGAATTGATATGTCATCTAAAGTAACAATATCTTCAAATACAAACATAGATTCATTAATCTTATCTGCAAGTTCTGGATCTTCTCTTTCTAAGCTTTCAGTTATATTTTTCTCTGTAGTTCTGTCTACTTGATTTAAAATACCTACTAAGGTATCTACACCACCAATAACAGTAACATCAGATCTTACCACTGATGACAACTTAGAATTTAATACTTTCTCTATTTCCTTTATAACCATAGGAGATATATTACTCATCTTTGCTAATCTATAAGCCACATCTCCTTGAAGTTCCTCAGGAAGTGAAGACATTATCTGTCCTGCTTTATCCTGTTGTAGATAGCAAAGAATAAGAGCTATGGTTTGGGGATGTTCATTAGCTATAACACTCATAAGCTGATGAGCATCTGCCTTCCTTGCTATAGCAAAAGGTCTATATTGTTGAGTAGCTTCTGTTACTCTTTCCAAAATCTCTTTTGCTCTTTGTGGCCCTAGAGCTTTTCCCAATAAATTTCTAGCATACTCTATGCCACCCTCTAATATATAATCCCTTGCCTTATTCATTTCAACAAATTCATTTAATATTTCTTGCTTTTGCTCGCTCTTTACAGAACTTATATTTGCTATTTCATAAGTTACTTTTTGAATTTCGCTTTCTGGTAATTTCTTTATGATGTTGGATGATACTTCTGGCCCTAAAGTGATGAAAAGTATTGCTGCCTTTTGAATTCCTGTTAGTTTATTTTCTTTTCCCATAACATCACCTCTCGTCGTCGGTAAGCCATGATTTTATTATGTCCACCACTTGTTCTGGCTTTTCTTTAGCATAGCGCTTAATCTCATTTTCAATATGGGTCTTCTCATCCTTAACTTCAAAATCTATAGGCTTAAAGGTCACAGTTTCTTTCGGTTCTATATTTTCTCCAACTATTACATCCAAATTTCCTATTTCCTCTACTTCCTCTTTCTTATTCTTTTTCTTTCTCTTCTTTATAATAGCTATTAGTATTAAAATAAAGGCTATCAGTCCTAATACTCCTAGTCCTATATTCCTATACAAAGCCATCTTTTGCTCTTTTTCTTCTTGAGCCTTTAATGCATCAAATTGTTCCTTGGCTGAATCCTTTGATGCTGTATCAAAGTTCATACCTAAAACACTAATTTGATC
Source organism: Clostridium sp. UBA5530 (assembly GCA_002423705.1). Lineage (GTDB taxonomy): Bacteria > Bacillota > Clostridia > Clostridiales > Clostridiaceae > Clostridium_X. Next base: position 64,290 of record DINW01000051.1, on the reverse strand, counting down.
TCCCCTTTGTTGATTAAATCCTATAGCTCCACCTACAGCACTTCTTATATTTTCTATGCTGTTTTCATCTAACATTCCATCTATTATTACAGATGCTGTAAGTCTCTTTATGCTTCCTGGTGCTGTTATGGTTTTTGTCTGAGTTTTTCCAACTTCATAATTTATTTTTTGATCTTCTTTAGTAGAAGAATTATTATCCCCATTATTGTTTGTAATAGTATTATTCATATTGTTGTCCACAGGACTTTGAGTTGTTTTATTTCCTCCTGGACCAGAATATTCTTTAGTTGTAGATTCTGAAATAATAACCTTGTTGGGGTCTACTACTACTTCATCCTTTTGCTTAGCATCAAAATCAAGTTCTGGACTCACTTGAACTTTAACCCTTCCTTTTCCTAAAACAGGTTCTAAAAGTTCTAGTACTGAGGATTCTAATTGAGTCTTGAATTTCTTTTCTTCCTGCTTTTGTTTCTCTAAGGATACTGAAGATACAGCTCCCTCTGCAGTATCTTCAAATAAACCTTCTGTTAAAAGGTTCATGTTATCATCTATAACCTCTATATTTTCCTTTGGTATATTAGTTGAAGCCCCTGCAACCAAAGATACTATAGATTTCACTTGTTCCTTAGATAAATTTTCATTAGGTTTTAGCTGAATATATATTGATGCCTTCCCAGGTTTTGAATCTTTTACAAAAACTGAATCCTGAGCCGGGGTAAGATGAACCCTTGCATTTTCTACTTGAGGAAAACTTTTTATAGTTTTTTCAACTTCCCCTTGTAGTACTCTTTGTTTTTTTATTTTAAACTCCTCATCAGTCATTCCAAAAGAACTACCTTCATCCAGCAATTCATATCCTCTGCTTCCATTGCTTAAAGATGGTGCCAATTCTAATCTTAACTCATCTACTTGTTCTTTAGGCACTAAAATTGAAGTACCTTTTATCTTAGTGTCTACTTTTTTCTCCTCCAGTTTCTCCGTAATAACCTTACCATCTGCTGGATCTAAAGATGAAAATAATACTCCATATTTATTATTGTTTATGTACATCCTTAAAAAAATCAGTGAAGCTATCAACGCTACTACAGCTACTACAGTAACTATCTTTAGTCGTTTTGACATTCCTTTAAATTTTTCCTTCACTGTCTTAAAGGTTTCCTTCAGCTTATTCATGTATTATAGCACTCCCCATCTTATAACTGCATTCTGCTGAGTTCCTGATATGCTTCAACTAACTTGTTTCTTACTTGTACTGCCATTTGAAGAGACAACTTGCTTTCCTCTGTTGTAATCATCATATCATGGAGCTCTACATCATCCCCTTGGATAAACTTTTGTGTCATGTCCTCTGCCTTTAATTGCAAATCGTTGACATGATCTAATTTTTCTTTTAAGATTGAGCCAAAAGTGCCACTATCCTTTTCTACATTATTTACATTGTTGTTAATTCCATTATTAAAAGTTTCGAATATTTTCTCACTAGGTACAAAGCTATTAATCCTCATAATTTTTCTCCTTAATAAAAATATAAATGAATTATATCAAGTGAAACTTAGTTTCAGGNNAAAGAGGGTGGAGTGTTACAGCGGGTAGACATCAGATAAATTATTTACCTATTTCCAAAGCCTTTGAATACATAGATTTCACTGAATTCAAAGTGTCTATATTAGCCTCATAAGCTCTAGATGCTGCAATCATATCTGCCATTTCATTTAATATATTTACATTAGGCATAGTAACATAGCCTTCTTCATCAGCATCAGGGTGTGACGGGTCATAAACAACCCTTAACGGGGATTTATCTTCCTCTATTCCTACAGCTTTTACTCCCATAAGGTTATTAGCTGCTTGTCCACTTCCATTTAAGTTTTTATCCATATAGGATTGAAATACTGCTACCTTTCTAACATAAGGTTTGCCATCTTCCCCCCTAGTGGTCATAGCATTAGCTATATTGGAAGATATGGTATCCATCCTTAACCTTTCAGCAGATAAACCACTACTGCATATTCTCATAGATCTAAAAGCATCCATCTATTATCTACCTCCTGAAGTTATTACATATCTTGTGTTGCTTATTCTGCTGTTTAATTGACTTATAAGTGTATTGTACAATATAGTATTAGCAGCCTGGTTTGTCTTTTCACTTTCAATGTCTACGTTATTACCATCATATCTCATGGATGTAGTAGTATCTTCAACTACTTTAATGCCATCAGAATCATACCCGTCTTGTATATGCTTTTCATTTGTCCTCTTCATCTGGGTATCTTGTGTTTCTTCATTCAAGGCTTCTTTAAATACTACATCAAACCTTTTATAATCCTTGGTATTTATATTGGCAATATTATTTGATATAACTCTTCCTCTTAAAGAAGCAGCATTTAAGTCTTTTTTTATCGAATTATATACTTGTGTGTCTTTTCCTATGGAATTTATAGTCATCCTTCTTCACCCCTCCTCTGTGAAATCATACTCATTTTTATTTACTTTATTTACACATATGGTTAAACTATGTTAAATTCATCATTACATTTATTATTTTGTAAATATGTGTATTCCACATAATCATATTATATGATAATTTAGAAAACTTTTCTACATATTTTTTTGGCAAAATTTTTTTTTAATGTAAGTATAGAACATTTTAATCCTGTTTTTATGTATCTTACACTAATATTCTATATAGGTCAGCAAATTTCCTGCCTAATGCAAATTACTTTTTTTTTCAACTTTTATCTCCTATTATTTATTTATTTTTTAATCTTCATTTAAGTTTTTAACCCTAACACAGGTTCTTAGTTTTCTTTTTTAAACACTTACTGCATATCAAAAAAGAAAATTAGGTGAACCTCATCTCTGAAGTTCACCTAAATAATAATTTTTTTATCTTACTTTTTCTAAAACTCTCAATATATCCTTAGGCAAATCATTGGTTTGTGCCATTATAGCATTAGAAGTTTGACTTAATATGTCGTATTTTGCGATATTCATAGCTTCTTCAGCTATATCTGCATCTGTTATAGAACTAAATCCTCTAGTAACTGCCTCTGCTATTTCTGAATTACCAGAGTACAGTGAATCTAACCTATTTTGCAAAGCTCCATATTTAGCATTTACAGAAGTCAGAGTTTCCACAGCAGAGTCCAATATNNCCTTCTTTAGTTATATCTATAGTTGCTACAGACTTTCCAGGTCCAATATTTCCAAGTTTGTCTGGTGATAGGTTGAACATTGGTATTTCAACCTTTTCTCCCACATTAACCCCAGAAACCATTTCTTTATATTTAGGCTTTTTGTTGTCCGTCACTTCATTAAAGCTTATAAGCTGATTTCCGTTGAACTCAGTTCCATTCACCGTAGTTCTGATTCCCGCTATCATCTGATTTATTTCATCTTGTATGATTTTTTTCTCTTGTTCTCCATTAACGCTTCCACTTTGTATGGTAAGTTCTCTTATTCTTTCAATATGTTCTGTGATTACATCAACTCCACTATTAGCGGTTTGAAGCATGGAAATACCATCTTGTACATTTCGCTCAAGCATTTGAAGGCTTCTTATTTGTAGTCTCATATTTTCACTTTTACTTACTCCATTAGGGTTGTCCTTAGCTGTATTAAGCTTTTCCCCTGTAGTTATATTATTAAAAGCTACTGCTTGTTTTCCCAGAACCTTTTGATAATTTCTAAAAACATTTAGAGACATGGTGTTATGATAAAGTCTCACAATATCACCTCCTATCTTATCTTATCGATAATAGTAATAATTTCTTTATAGAATATTTAAACTGTTTTATCTATTATATTTCCCAAGTTTGGATCCACAGCCATGTTTTCTAACATTTTATTCATTTCTTTAGCCATATCTTTTCCATTATTCATTTGCATTTTTAAAAGACTTAGCTGAATCACTGACCCCAAGTTAGCTTGACTCATATTTATTGATAGTGATGCTATATCCATAAAAATTCCTCCTAGGTTTTTAATTAATATCAAGTTCAACTAACCTTCAAGTGNNCATCAGATAAATTATAATATGGATCATGTAAATTTTTAGTATGCTCATGTACTATATTTAATAGATATTTTTCTATGTCTCTATTTTCAATTTTACATCCAGTAATACGTTCACAGATACTATAATTATACTGATTCATGTTTACCCTACCATCATATGTTGTAACGTCTTTAGTTTCTAGCCTTAATTCATAATCTAAGGTTCTTATACATAGTTTATATGTTTGTCCTGGATATAATGATTCAGATATAGAGTATTGTCTTCCCTCTCCTCCTAAAGCTTTGGGAAGTGAACATTGCAATTTTTTAGCATCAATCTCTATATCACAAAGGTTTGTTAATATATAGTGTAAGTCCATTGCACTAGTCACTTCATCTTCTACTAATCCTTTATGTGGAACACCAGAACCTTTTACCATCAATGCCGTATTAGTATGGATATTCTTTAATAAAAACTTTTCTTCAGTTAATAGCATTGCTCCATGATCTGATACCAAACTAACTACAATATCCTCTTCAGCATAGTTTTTTTTAATATAATCAAATAGATAGCCCAGTACTCTATCTACTATATGAATATCTTCTTTATATTCCTCAAGTAATAAATAACTTTGGGTTTGGAAAACACTATTTAAACAATTATCACTTTTAAATATTTCTTCAAAGCTATTTTTTGTTTGAATAGTAAGGTTCTTTGCTACATCCTCCAAAGATCTATGTAGCTCTAAAAATGACAATCTTAAATAATTATCAGTTTCTCCAAATGACTCCAAATGACTAATTGCTAATTCTACTATTTCATTTGCTCTAAGTTCATATCCAAATTGAGTTATTATTTTATCGGCACCTTCTGTATACTCTACATTTTCTGTTATCTCTGTACAATAATATCCCATATCATTAAACAACTCTGCAGTAGTAATTATGTTATCGTTTAAGGGTATGTTTATTTTATCATGAAACATCTGGTTTTTACCATTACTTAAGCCCGTTTTTATGCATGCAGTAGATGGAAACGTATATTCTCCACAAGTATAATTATTCTCGAATATAATTCCATCCTTAAAATACTCCATTATGTTAGGTATATCTTTATACTCTCTACTTCTGATATAGTCAAAGGATAGAGTATCTACAAATATATCAAGGACTAATTTTTTTCTCTTATTTTCATGCTTCATTTTTATAGGCTTTCCGAATATTATAGGATCCTCTGAATATATCCTAACATTTTTATCAATTCTAAGATAGCTAAATTCATATACTCCAAAAATATATGAGCCTATTTTATTATCATATTCAAAATTCACATTTTGATTTACCTTTGTACCACATATTGGCAATACTATATCCTCAGTCTCAATTACATAAGTATTTTCATACATGATTTTTGAATTAACAATTTCAGTTCTTACTTTGGCATAAGAGTTAAAAGCCCCATTATTGGAAAGTATCCACGCATTTTCGTATGCATTGTTCTTATAGCTATTATTTACAATTCCAATAAACTTGTTATATTCTCTATCCGACCTACTCTTAAAAAAACTTCCGAATCCTATACCAATTTTTTGGTCCAAAGCACCCTTTTGGTCTATAAAGCAATTAATTTTTCTTGGGAAAAATTGCAGAATAGATTCACACGATGACATTTCTTCTAGGACTTCATCTAAATAGCTTTGAGAAATCTTACTGGCTTTCAATAGGCATTCATTTAACCTTGAGTCCACATTAATCCCCGTTTTTTTGTGTCCACTCATTATTACATAGGTATAGTGTCTAACAGCCCCAATGAGATTACCACTTTTTTCATAAATTTCACCCATAATAAAATTATACTCTATATTACATTTTCTTATCTCCAATGCTTTTTTTGCATTACACTCTGCCAGGTTTAAATCTCCTTGTGCTAAATAATACTTAGCTAACATATAATAATATTTTTCACATTCTGGTTTTAATTCATGATATTGATTAATTTTATCAAAAATATCTTTATCTAAATTTTCTTTTTCTAGGTTAATAGATTTTAATAAATTTAATGCTATTTTATTTTGTTTTGTTTCCCTTATTTTAAAGTTTATATAATCAAAATCTAATTGTTCTTTGTCTTTTATAGCTAATTGAATTAATACTTCCATTCCATATGTAGCATTTTTGTACTGATTTAGTGTTTTTGATTCTATATGGAAGGTTAATATTAAATTCCTGCAAATGGGTATTATTTTAAAGTCAAGCTCACTGAGTTCAGGAATATCCATAGATTCATAAGTATTTAATAAATATTTTCTATTATTACTATAATTTTTTTTCATCATATCCTTATTAGGATTATAGAACTTTTCTATAAACATATTAATTATATATTCTTTATTATAGTTTAGATTATATGCTTTTATTAAGAAGTCTGTAGCTTCTATTAGTTTTTCTTCATTACTGTCTATATAATATGTATTAATCAACAACAGTCCTAGTTTAAAATATACTTTAGGAGTATTATGCTTCTCCTTATCTATAAGTTCCTTATATATTTTAATTGCTTTATCTACTTCTCCTAATTTTTCATATTCTTGAGCTTTTTCTATATTATCATTAAAATCCATATGCTTCTTCATAAATTCCACAGTATTTTGAACTCTACCTACATTGTCTATTATAAGTTGTGAATTCAAATCGAAATTATTAACTATTTTATTAACACAAGTGGTCATTTCTTCATCTGATATTATAATCACATCAAATAGTGTCTGTCCTAAATTTATGTGTTCTTCATCTTGAATTTCATGGAAAATACTTAGTTTTTTTGCAAGTTTTATTATTTCCTTATTCCTTTCAATACCGTAAACTTTAGCATTAGGAAATATTTTTTTTATTTTTAAAAGGGTAGCTCCTAAACCACATCCTATATCTAATACATTAATATCCCTACTTTGGCTTAGCACATCAGTATTAATTTCATTTATAAGTTCATGTTTCAAGTGAACAGCTTCCATGCTATAAAAGCCCCATTTTTCTTTAAACTTCTCATGATTAATTTTTAACAACTCATTATATTTTAAATCACTATCTTTAAAGCTTATACTTCCAAAATGATGAACGTAGCTGTCTAAGCAAAGTAATAATTTATATCCTTCCATGATAATCCTCAAGCTTAAATCATCATCTTCAAAATTTCCTGGGGTGAATTTTTCATCTAATAAACCAACTTTATTTAATACTTTTCTTTTAACTAGCATAGCAAATCCCACTAATTTAAGTCTTTCCTCATATGAACTTTCATTTGATATGTTATTCTTTAAAGCCAAGTTCATATAGTCATCAAACTCTTCATAAGTTTCATTTATCTTTTGATAATATGATGCATTATTACTTACAGCACCTGTAGCTCCTATTTTTTCATCTGAATATAGAGCCATTCTTAAGTTAAATATAGAATTAGGCATTATTACCGTGTCATTGTTTAGTAAAAAAATATCGTTATTTTTTTCTGCCATCTCTATTCCTTGATTACACCCTACCGGGAAACCTCTATTCTCATTATTTAATATATATTTTATGTCAATTTGATCTTTTATCCATTGATCGGTTCCATCAGTAGAATTATTATCAACTATTATAATTTCATATTCTGAGTTACTGTTAAACTTTCTAATACTATTTACACAAATCTTAGTATAATCTAAATTGTTATGAGTTAAAATTATTACGGAATACTTATTTACATCTATTTTACAATTATCCTTCAGATTTTTTATGGACTCTTGCATTACAGGTGCATTCTCTTCATTAGTATTACAACTAATTGCATGTTCATAACATAAATATGCTCTGTTAAATTTTCCTTGAAGCTCATATATATTTCCCATAGTATAATACAAATCGCTACTATATATATTGTATTTAAGTCCCTCTCTGACACAACTAAGCCCGCATTCATACTTTTTGTTATATATGTTTATAATTGCTTCAATGCTAGCTATTTCATCATCATACTGAAACATTTGTTTATACTGAGAAACTATTTCTTCTGCCTCTTGAATTAACCCCTGTTGTATATATTGTTCTATTGATTTTATTACATCCTTTTTATCCATCTAGATTACCCCTTCCAATGCCTAGTACATTTTTCATATGCTCACAAATCCAGCCTTAATACCATTAAAAGTTTTACTTTTTAATGTTTATTAATCTGTTTTTAGCAGGAACATATGGACTACTCTTTTCATAGTACCTTATAGCTTCCTCAATATTTCCAAGGCATTCCCACATAACACCTATGTTATAAAAGGCCTTATATGAGTTTACTCCATCAATGGTTCCTTCCCCCATAGTTGTACATAATAAAAAAGTATCTACAGACTTTTGAAACTCACCTAGGTTCATAAGGATTAAAGCTTTCAGAAATTGGAAGTCTACATAATTTTTGTAGTACCTTTCTAAATTTAAAATTTTATTTAACTCATTAAATCTTTCACTTTTAATTAAGGAATATCCATATGTTATTACTGTATCTAGTGCATATTCATATTGAAAATTATCCATATACTTCATTGAAAACTCAAAAAATTTGTTTGCCTTATCATAGTCTTTTTTCATATAATAGCTTTTGCCTAATTGATAGAGTATATATGAATCTTCTTTATTGCCTTCTAATGCTTTTTCTAGCAAAGTTATATTTCTATGTAACTTTCTTGTTCTATCCATTACCTCTTTTGTATATCCAACATGATTCACCTCTATGGGTATATTTACAGTATTTAATTTATCATTACTTATAGAAATTATTTGTTCATGGATAATACCTTCATATTTAAAGTATTTTTTATTAAAAAATCTATTTACTCGTTCATTATAAATTGTATCATCAAATCCATCATTAAATATGTTTTTTCTTTTTATTCTTCCTATGACTTTATCGTCTTTACCTACTATTTTTTGTAGGTTCTCTTTGTGAAAAGACACAGTTTCTTCATCAGCATCCAACACTAAGATCCAATCATTAGAGGCTTGAGCTATAGAAAAATTCCTTGCCTTTGCAAAGTTGTTGCACCATGGAAAGTCAAATACTTTATCTGTAAACCCTAAAGCTATTTCTCTAGTCTTATCTCTTGAACCTGTATCTACAACAATTATTTCATCTACAAAGGATTTCACACTTTCTAGACACCTTTCTAAGGTGGCTTCTTCATCTTTAACAATCATACATAAACTTATCATGCCATTCTCTCTTTTCTTTCTTAATTAAAAAATTCTTTAAAAATCTCTGTTATATATTTAATTCTTTTATCATCAATACCAGGCCAAACACCTATCCAAAATGTGCTATTCATAATTGTATCTGTGTTTTTTAAGTCTCCAATAATCCTACATGAAATATTATTTTCTATCCATAAAGGCTGCCTTAATATGTTTCCTGCAAAAAGCAATCTTGTCCCTATTTTCCTTTGTTCTAAAAATTTAATTAAAGTATTTCTATCATAATCACTATTTTCTTTCAAGGTTATAGGGAAACCAAACCAGCTAGGTTCACTATTTTCTGTAGGTCTTGGCAAAATTAAATATTGCTCAAACTTCTTTAATTCATCATATAGCTTTCTATAATTTTCTTTTCTTCTCTCAATAAAATAGGGCAACTTTTTTAATTGAGATACTCCAATGGCCGCTTGCATATCAGTGACTTTTAAGTTGTATCCTAGATGAGAATAAACATACTTATGGTCATATCCTATAGGAAGTTCTCCATGTTGCTGAGTAAACCTTTTGCCACAAAAATTATCTTTTCCTGGAGGACATATGCAATCCCTTCCCCAGTCCCTTATAGATCTTATTATATTATGTAGTTCTAAGTTATTAGTAGCTACAGCACCACCTTCTCCCATGGTTATATGGTGGGCTGGATAAAAACTATAGGTAGATATATGACCAAAAGTCCCTGTATATTTACCCTCATATTTTGAACCAAGGGCATCACAGTTATCTTCTATAACCCAAAGATTATACTTTTCAGCAATTCTCATTACTTCGTTTAAATTAAATGGATTTCCTAAAGTATGGGCTATCATTATGGCTCTAGTATTTTGAGAAATAGCTTTTTCTAAATCATCAGTATTTATATTATAGGTTTCCAAATCCACATCTACAAATACAGGAATTAATTTATTTTGAACTATAGGTGCTATGGTAGTAGGAAAACCTGCCGCCACAGTTATAACCTCATCACCCTCCTTTAGCCTTCTTTCACCTAGTTTATAGGAGGTTAATGCAGTCATAGCGATTAAGTTTGCTGATGATCCTGAGTTAACAATGGAACAATAATTTATTCCTAAAAAACTTGAAAAATTCTTTTCAAATTCATCTCCATATCTTCCTGATGTAAGCCACATATCTAAAGACGCATCTATAAGGTTTGATAAATCTTCTTCATCTATGATTTTACCTGATGCTGGTATATAGGTCTTCCCTGGTTCAAATACTTTTTCTTTATTATTTTCCTTATAAAATTCCTTTGCCTTCTCTAAAACTTCTATTCTATCAATCATATCATTCACTCCAAATCAAACCTAATTCTTTTCCTTTATCTTCATATTCGTGTATTTGCTTTATAGTATAATCATACATATTTTTGTTGGTTTCATAATAGGTTTTATACCAATCAATAGTATCATATACAGCGGCCTTTACATCTTTAACCGGCTTCCATTTTAAATAAGTATTGGCCTTGCTTATGTCTAATTTTAAGGAATTTGCTTCATGAGGATTATAACCTTCATGAAATTTCATTGCTCCTTTTCCCCATGATGATATGCAAAGTCTTAATATATCTTCTACATTTAAAATGTCTGAATCCCTTGGACCAAAGTTCCATCCACTGTTATACTTTTCTTTATCTTTGACCATTAGTGCTCCTAGCCATAAATACCCTGATAATGGTTCTAGTACATGCTGCCATGGTCTAGTAGCTAAGGGATTTCTTATTATTATATTATTATTTTGACATACAGCTCTTACAAAATCCGGTATAAGCCTATCCTCTGCCCAATCACCACCACCTATAACATTGCCTGCTCTTGCAGAGGCCAATGGTACTCTTTTATCATTATAAAAACTATTTCTATAAGAAGAAACTATGAGTTCTACACAGCCTTTACTGGAGCTGTAAGGATCATATCCTCCCATTGGATCATTTTCTCTGTATCCATATACCCATTCTTTGTTTTCATAACATTTATCTGTGGTAATCACTATAACAGCTTCCACACTATCACAATTTTTTGCTGCTTCTAATATGTTGGCAGTTCCCATAACATTAGTTTCATAGGTCTTTAAAGGCTCTTTATAAGATAACCTTACTAAAGGTTGTGCCGCTAAATGAAATATTATATTTGGTTCATATTCCATACATACCTTCTCTAGACTTTCATAATCTCTCACATCACCTATTATGCTAGTGATTTTGTCTTTCATATGGCATATGTTAAACATTGAAGGAGTAGTATCCGGCAATAATGAGTATCCTATAACCTGTGCCCCTAAACTTCTAAGCCACATAGAAAGCCAGGTGCCCTTAAAACCAGTAGCACCTGTAATTAAAACTTTTTTATTTTTATATGTATCTTTAAAAACAGTCATAATATTTCTCCTTAAAGATTCTTTAAAATTATCCACTGCCCAGCCTCTATTGAATTAGGATACTTAGCCACTACTTTTGCCTTTAAATATTTTTCTGAACACTTAACTGCCAAAATTCCTTCCTTTTTAAGCCTTTGTTTTAACTTTTCAACAATAGTGGTGGGTTCTTTATATTTCTCTAGATTGCTTTCAAGGACTATATATTTAAAATCAGTGTTGTCTAAAGCCTCTGGTAGATTCTCAATAGATTCTACATATTGAGCTATATCTGAAACACCTTTTAAATCCTCCACATAGCATTGTTCGTCTGTAACATTATATATAACGGCATCTAAATTATGTACATTTTCTTTTATGCTTTCTCTTATTTTAAGTGGGTTACTTCCTATTCCACAATTAACACCTAATATATCTACATGGTCTGTATCATTACATGGCAGATAAGCAAACAACTGGGGATCCCAACAAAATCCTGTTCCCCATGGATCTATTCCAAAAGCCTCTTTAAATTCAGCCCTTCCCTGTTCATAAAAAATATTTTTATTAGTTTTTTCATCTTTACAGTTTACTATTTCTTCCTTTAAGGTTACACTGCCAAAGTGATAGCAATAAGCATCTTTTGCTAGAACCATCTTATACCCATTTCGCCTTAATAAGTAGCTTATTTTATCATCTGGAAAAGAAAATTGGTTTTTTCCACAGACATGTCCCCAAAAATTGATTCCTTTTGAAGAATAAAATGCACTGCTTTTAGCCAAATCTATAGGATTGCATAGCTTACTTCTTTGTTCCCATCTATAAATATTACTAATGTTATTTTTTTCTGCAAAGTTATGCATTTCTTCTATATTACTATATTTTCCCTCTATAGTTTGAAAGTTACTTACATTAGGTGTTGATGGCACAACCCATGCTATATTTTCATCTGATTTTATGCATCTTATCATATTTTCTATACAATTTTTTGTTATTATTACATCATTGCTTATTGATAAAGTATATTTTCCCTCTATTATTCTACTCACTGCAGCTATGCCCCCACCGTTTCTAAATATATCTAATTGTTTTGTAGGGGAAATAAATTCAAAATATTCTTTTGTCCCATCTTCTGATCCGTGATTCACTAATATTAATTCATATTTGATATTACACTGTACATAATTAAGTAGATTTTCAATACACTGCTTTGTATACTCTAATTTATTATATCCAATCACTACAATAGAAAGATCATATTTGTACTTACCTTTTTTTTCTGATAAATCTATATATTTATTACTGCATAAATTTAACATTTCATTTCTATAGTATTCATTCACTCTATCCTTATCACCATAAATATAACTCCAAAAATAAAATTGGGAATACATTTCTTGTAATAACGGGACAAGTTCAAATTCTAATTTACTCAAAGTTTTTTCACTTCTAGATTTTGAGAGTATTCTAATTCTATTTAATGAAAACATAACAGACTCACAAATAAGATCAACATTAACTATATCTTCTTCCTTTTTAATTTTACATAAAGTTTTGTAGATACTCTTAAGCATATTATTCATTTCTAATGATACATTTTGAAATTCTACATAGTTACTATCGTTAACAAATCTACATAAGTATTTACTAGCTTCAATAAGTGTATCTATCATTTCAAGAATTTTATTTACTATAATTTTATTTTTATACATAAGATTCTCTTCCCATCTCTAATATTCTTCATATATTATAATTCTTAAACTAATAATTTTTTAATATCTATATGTTTTTTATGAGCCAAATAATATTTGTATAAATTATTTATGGCTAAATCTATACTGGTAAAGTTCACGCATCCTATTTCATTTAAAAGTCTTTTATTACATCCAGTATATTCTCTCTTTAACCCTGGCTGGGATATTATTATATCTAAGTTTTTACCACTTCTTTGCAAAACCCTTTCTCCTAGCTCTAATAAGCTTATTTTATCGCTAGTACAGACATTATAATGCTTATTTTGGGGAGTATTTTCAATAAACCATTTCATTATGTTTACTAAATCATCCACATAAAGATAGTCAAAATATACATTTTGCTTTATAGTTATTGGCAAGTCATAGATACATCTACATATAGCATTAGATATGAATCTTCGTTCCCATTCTTCATATTTCCCGAACACCCCAAACAACCTTAAATCATATATATTATTATTTTTCATAGTTTCTTGTGACATTACATATTTTGAAAATCCATATGGATCTTGAGGAATGTTCTGTCCAAAATATTCTTCATCCATATTAGGGATATAGTTTCGCATATCATACTCTGCACCTGATCCAAAATAGTACATCTTGCCATAATATGCGTTACACCTTTCTAAGTTAAAAAACATTCTTAAATTTCTGTCTATGATTTCATAACTTGTAGTATTAATATTTCGAGTAGAATTTGTATTTGCTGCATGAATAACTACATCAAATTTATTTTTCTTTAAATAATTTTCCACATTTTTTGTATTTATTAAATCCAATTCTTTTTTTGTAGGATTATAGATGTTATATTCCCTTTCTAGGGTTTCTGTTAGGTTTTTACCTATAAATCCAGTAGATCCTGTTATTAGTATTTTTTTCATATTAACCTCATAAGTATATTATCTTAAAATTATAACTTTATTTTTTAGTTTCATATCTTTAATTTGATTTTGTATGTCTTCAGCATAAAGCATTGACGCGATTAATATAGTATTACTCATATTTTTTAACTTTGTTGGAGATATTATCTTTTTCCCTTGGAAATTTTCTCCAATCTTTAAGGGGTTATTATCAACATATGCAATAATATTACATTTATTTAAGGATGTGTTTACTAGCAAATTCATCACAAATGCCCCAGTTCCCCAAATTATTATCTCTTCATTCATTTTCTGTATGTGATTTATTTTTTTTAATCTTTCCTTCTCTTCTCTACTTTGAATATTAAAATATTCGCAAATCGACTTTTGGGTTAATTCATCTCTTTCTATGGTCATTTTTTTATTAGTAAAGGCATATACACATAGAAGTTGATACTCCTGAAACGAGTTATTGGAAGAGGGTTTGGTTGTACTAAATATTTCCTCAAATCCATATAAACTTAAGAGATTATTTAAAGATTGTTTTGAAAAGTAATTTATGTGTTCATAATTAAAATTATTAGGCTGTTGAGTTAAATTCTTATGTAAATTTCCATAATCAGGGATCCATATAAATAATTTGCCCTCAGGCTTTAAATATTTTGCTATTTGTTCTATAGCTTTTTGTGGAAATAACATATGTTCCAAAACCGCCATAAAAAATACAGCATCCATTGTATTTTTTAATTGATCATCAGGTTCATCATATACATTGCCCACTCTTGCATCAATATTATATTTTTTTAACTTGTTAACACTATGTATAGATGGATCAATAGCTATTAATTTTTTGTATCCTTCTTTTTGTGCTTTAAATTCAAAATCTCCAAATCCACTGCCAATATCAATCAAATTACTTTCATATGTTAACTCTATATTCATAATATCCTTTGCAACATCAAAACCACTTTCTTTTTCAGATATTTTACTGGGAGATTCACTATATATATTACAGTTTTTATAGTAGTCATCATAGTCTGCCATCGTTGCAGTAGTATCTGCATAACAAAAGCCACATTTTTTGCAACTTACAACATCATATGAATTCGGCAACTTAGAATTGCCTAACTCACCTAAGTGTATATTTTTTAATATTTCAGCATCCTGCTGGAATCCACATATAGGACAAGATCTATTAACTTTTTTTTTCATTTTATTCTCCTTACATAATTTTTCCTATATACAGTATAAAACTGTATCTGCACTATTTCTCGTATAATGCCTTAAATAAAATTTATATCCCGAATTTATGGATTTGATTAATTCAGGAATTTTCCATATATGAGAACTATAATGATATACCGATATTGCAAGTATTGGTTTATATAACTCTATATGCTTCCTTGCTCCATTAATTGCTTCTACTTCCATTCCTTCTATATCTAATTTTAAAAATGTTATTGGTTCTTTGATATAACTATCCAAAGAAACCACTTTTATTTTAGTATCACCTTCTGAATTTATTGCTCCATCCAATCCACCTGTAATATTAAAATTACAAAAGGCATTTTTTTTATATAATCCCATACAATTATAACTTATATTTTTGTAACAACTTAAATTTCTCTTAGAAGCCTCTATTAACTCTTTATCTGGTTCAAATAAATATATTTTTTTATATTTATTATTACTCTGATATATATAGTTTAATGTTGAATCCCCATTAAAAGCTCCTCCATCAACAAAAACATCATTTTCATTTAAAGTAATTATATTTTTATCAAAATACTGAGTATTTTTACCGTCGTAACATAAATCCATATATTTAAAATTTAAAGTTTTTCTAAATTTAATTATATTTTTTAATATAAACTTTGACTCTTCGTCTTCCAACAAATAAATTAATTCCTCATATTTATTTTTATTTTCAATCAAATCCATATATAGATCTTCCATTGTAAAATGTTCTGGAAAATTATTCTTATTCCATAAGCTTAATATAGGATATGGAATAACATTTTTATATTCATTTTCTTTTAACTGACTTATAATTTCATTCATATAGAAAATAGATGCTACTATAATAATTGAGTCTTCATCTTTATCTATGTCTTTCAATGATAAAACTATTTTTCCTTCAACATAGTTTCCTTGAAGTTTAGTATTATTATCTATAAATCCTATTGGTTCAATGTTGATATACCTTAATAATTTTAAAACTTTTATTCCTAAACTTTTAGCTCCAAATATATACACATTTTTCATGTTATTAAGAATGCTATAATATTGTTCTAATATATCTTTTCTATTTTTATCTAAGTTATCAAGATCCAGTAAATTTCCAACTTCATCAAGTTGTTTTATCTTGTCCCATTTATAGTTTCCTTCTATTAAAGCATTATTCATATTTACCTCCATTAATCTCCATTTGCTTATCCCACCTAATTTTATAATAAATAGTCTATTATAAAACCTCATAACCATTGAAATTACAAGGTTTTAAACACATATATATTCAGAATTTCCCCCTCAAAATATCGAATTTATTAATAAACACAAAAACAAAACGATTGGAGGGGAAAACCTATGCAAGCTAATGTTAATAAGTTATGTCTTACAGATATTTACTCAAATATTGATGAATATTTTGAGCAAGACAAACCTAAGTTAATAAAATTATTTGAACAGCATATTGCTATTCAACAATTGATTCCTCAAAGTTTTTTTAACCATTATTATTCCAATACTGGTCATACTAGAGAATATAAATTGACCTCTATGTTATCTGCTTTGATTATAAAATCTATCCTATCAATTGCTGATACTACCTTATTTTTAAATATCTTAAACCTAAGCTCTGAACTTCGTAACCTTTGCGGTTTTACAACTGTTCCTAATGCTTCTCAATTTTCAAGATTAAAAATAAATTTTGAAAAAGATTTAGAACAGTTTTTTAATTATCTTGTAGAAAAAACAGAACCTATTTGTAAAGAAATTAACTCTAACCTTGCCAATATACTTATCGCTGATATTACTGGAATAGAATCCTATGTTATAGAAATAATCCTAAACAGTTTGATACACCCTTAAGAAACTCTAAAAAATTAGCTAAACTAAATCCAGAATTTAATGTCCCTTTTTTGCTTGTAGCAAAATTCCCAAGGAAGCTTATACTAATTCAGATATTACGCTCTCTTATATTAATGGTCACTACTGTTATCCATTAGAAACAACTCTTGTTACAAATGGACTTGGTATCATTAGACACATTGATTTTTTTGAGGATTCATCAATTGATATTTCGAAAACTAGCTCTCCTAGCGAGTATAAAGATGAATACGATGCCAAATCTCTTATTCCACTTCTTAAAAATTTCTTTGGTAACCATGTTGTGATGAACCTTGCACTACTTCGCCTTGGGGTAAAGTTTATCAAGTTGCCGTTGATAACGACTATAAGATGAATACTGTAGTTCCAAGGAATTCTGAACTATGGAATAAACTTTATAAAATTAGAACAATTATAGAACGAACTAATTTTATGATTGAATACCCAATGTTCCTAAATTATATAGCACAAATTCTCTTAAGTCTTAAATCCCAATTAGTGGTATCACACAACAAATTGTTCTTTTAATTTCTAAAGCACTTAACTATACTAGTCATCCTCTTTCGACAAAAATTAATTGCTTAAAAAAATACTAAAAATAAGGCTTTTATTGTTATGCTCTTTTTTAGGTAAGTATCTTTAAAATAGTTGAAATTCTATATTAAATTTTTACTATCCCTAATTTTTAATTAGTTCTGCAATTCTCTATTATAACAAAGCATTCCATACATCAATTTTTTCTTCAGCATCATACATATTTTCTAAATAAAAAGATTCCTTTATGTTTTCTTTTATTACTGTTTTAGACTGTTTTAACATACCTAGTATTTCATCAGCTTTTTCTATATTTATTTGTTGTTCTATTATATTTTTATTTAATTCCACAAAATCATCTACAAAATTTTTAATTCCATTTTGACATTCCTTTATATTGTTAAAATTCCTATATTTTATTTTCTCATAATCATAAATAAAATTACCATTTTCGTCACACCTTATTAATGGTGGATTGGGATCTGTAAATATACTTTCTAAGAATAAATAATATGCTATTATATTATATTTTATATCATATTCATTACCTTCTCCAAACATAGCTTTAATATTATTATTATAAAGTTTATTACCATTATTAATTTTCACAAAATAAAATCCATCTAAGTTTCTACCTATTATTTTAGAAAGATAATATTGCACTGTCCCACTAGATACGAAGTCAAATATAGCAATTTTATTGTCACCTAGAATTTTGCTGTCTTCTATATATTTATGATAACACTTCCTTTCACTTCTAGCGTTAGCAATAATTTCATAACCATATTTATTCTTAATATCTTCAGCACTATAATTTTCATCAATTTTATTATCAATTCTAATTCCAAATCTCTCTTTTAATAGTTGCCTTTTATCCCCTTTAAAAGGATTTAGCATAAGATTGCTTATATCTTGCATGCTATCTATACTTGCTACAGTTACTGCCCTTCTTGATGTTTTAAAGTATATTCCTTTAGGAACCCTATCCTTTACACTCTTGGATAGCATATTATATACACTTTCTATTAAATAACCATCTCTTGATGTAAACAATATTTTCTCATATTCACAATCTATTAGTTGGTTTATTAACCATATTGTAAAAGTTAATACCAGAGGTCCTATAAATAAGTAACCCAGTTTAGATAAATCATTAATTATTAATTTTCCTTTTCCTTCGCTAAGTTCAAAAGGATTATTAAATGCTTTAAATACAAATAAACCTAAAATATTATATTCTGTTAGTCCATTAACCTTAACTAATAGCTCTCTATATTTTGATGCTACCAGCATATCATATGCACTCATTACATGAAATGTACTAATAGAATGTAAATTAGCCATAATAATATCGTCTTGATAATTATCCCCTATATGTAGCATTCTTTTCTTACATACTATTTTTTTATAATATTCATACATTTTACCCGTATTTTTGCTGGCTCGCGTTTCACAAGATATCATTAATTCTGTATATCCCACTACACCACATTTATCAAGTAACTTTTTCATATAATCTTTTGTCCAATACATATCTGATATCAAATATATTTTTTTCTTATGTTGAGAAGCATACCTAAGTACTTCTATCATTTTAAACCTTGGTGCTATATATTTAAGCTCTGTTTCGAACTCTATCAATTTTATTTGTTCTTTTAATTTGTCATCTATATTGGTTATGCGTTGGAATTCATCATATATCTCATGAATATTAGGTGTTTCTACTACTTCACTTAACTTTTCTTCTGAATATATCCTTACTTGCTTAAAGCTTATATTTAATCTGTTTTTTTCTTTTAATTCATTTTCAATAACATCAAATATATTCTTTGGTTGTAGTATTTTTCTCATTATAAGAGTGTCAAAAATATCAAAAGAAATCGCATCATTAGCATCTATCAGATTATATAATTTTTCCTCTCTTACACTCCAATATTTGTTATATTCATCACTATCTGTACCTCTCTCACTCAATCGTTCTCCACTAATAGTATATATTTGTATTCCATATTTTTTTTCTAAGAATTCAATTCTTTTATATATTATATTTAATACACTTTTTCTAGCTACTATTATAATAACCTTTACTTTTTCAATTACTTCTTCATATGATAGGACTTCATATCCATAAACAAAACTACCTGTAGATTGTAAATCCATTAATCCAATAATATTGAAATCTTTAATGTATTCCAATATAACTTTTGTGTTTATGCCTACTCCATATAGAGCTATAGGCATATTTTTAAGTTCATCAAAATTTTTAGAAAAATTGTCCAATATATACTTCTGCTCAATCGATAACTTATCCCTATCCATATGTATCTCCTTAAATTTTCTCGTTAACTTGTTTTGCCACTTCCACATAGTTCTTATTGTCAAGAGAACATCCATTGCACTTTCTACAAAAAGTTATAAATCCTTTATTATTAAATCCTAAATCAAATTCCATCAATTCTACTTTTTTGTCATAATTACATTGACTTAAATCGAAAAAGTCATTTTTGTTATCATCAAAAAGTCCTGCTTCAACTGCACTAGTGTTAAGATGACAAAAATATAATTTTTTATCATTTATTCCTCTATATGGTGCATTGCATTTATGGAAAAACTGTATCATTTCTTCATCACTTAAACTTGAATTATTTGATTTCGGATATCCAAAATCAAACCATTCTTTAGTAGAGTTTCTTGTATATTTTATATTATTTCTATCTAATTGCTCAGTAAACTTATCTATCTTACTTTTTATATATGGTAATGTAGCTGAATAATCACTTATCTCAATAACTATGTTATATCTTTTACAGCTTTCAAGAACTTCATTTGATAAAATACATGTACCATTGGAAAAAAACTTTATATTTTCTATTTTATTTTTATAATTTTCTCCTATATACTGTATTAACTCTGACAGATTAGGATATAGAAATGGTTCTCCTCCTAATATATTAAGTACCCATAAATTATCCACTAATTTAAAATAAGCATCTATATCCTCTTTTATTTTATCCATACTTTTATGTTTAGGATTTTTAAAATATGGCATTAACATATTGCATCTTTCGCAGTTTAAAGTACACTTGCTAGTAATTGATATATCTGCCCTATTCATATACAGTTTTTTATAATTGTACATGAAAAATACTGAAGTAAATGTTTTATGATTACAGAAATCTTTATTCTCAATTAATCCATTTAAAATTAGTTCATTATATATTTCTTCATAAGCAGAGGTAGCAACAATAATTTTAAAATCCTTCTTTTTAAGATTTTTTATATCCTCAAAAGAATATACCCTACATCCATTAATTATGGTATCCTGTTTTTTTATGTCACTATCTATAAATCCTTTTATATTTATTATATTTTCAAACTTATTATAAAAATCTTTTCCTGCTACGGCAGCCCCCCAAATATAATAGTCATTTTGATTATTCCATATCTTTTGAAATTCATCAAATTGATGACCTTTTTTATTCCATTTCATTTCACCATTCCTCCTTATGTGTATTATGCTTTTTACAACTTTTTAAACTAATTCACCTGCTTCTCTTCTAAAAATGGCCACATATCTTCTAGTGGTTTTGAAATCATATTCCCATTATCTAATTTAACAGCTTTTACCCTTGGTGACACTGTTTCTTCTGGTAGTACCATAAGTTCACACAATACTGGCCCTTCACTTTCTAATACTTTTGGTAAAATTGTTACCATATCCTCATTATTCTTAGCCGTGAAAGTTTTTAATCCGTATGCCTCAGCAATCTTGGTAATACTTGGCATAGTAAGCCCGCTACCTTCTTCACTAGCCACATAATGACCATCAAAGGTATTTCTTTGCATAGCTCTTATGCTTGCATATCCGTCATTATTCCAAATAAAAATTTTAACTGGTAAGTTTAATCTTTTTAATGTCTCTAGTTCTTGAATATTTAGTTGAAAAGCTCCATCCCCATTAATAAGTATAGTCCTTTTTTCATCATTGGCTAAACATGCACCTATAGCATAAGGTAACCCAAAGCCCATAGATCCAAGACCTGCAGAATGATTCATTTTTTGACCCTTCTTCAATTTGAATGCCTGACATGTAATTTCTGCAGCTCCCCCCGAACTCTCTGGTACTATAATATCATCTGAATTTAGTTTTTTGCATAACTCGCCTACAAAATAATATGCACTAACATATTCCTTTTCTTCTTTATGTCGCTTGGTAATAACTGGATATTTATTTCTTATGGCTTTACAGTAATCTATCCACTGCATATCTATTTCTCTTACTTCTATGTTGTTATTTAGCTGTACAAGGAAGTCTTTCACATTGCCAACCACTTTCACATCTATATCCATATCCATCTTGTCAATCTCATGTTCATCAATATCAACCATTATTTTATGAGCATTTTTACCAAAATTTCTATGATTAAAAGCAGTTATACTACTATCTAGTCTACTTCCTAAAATAATCAATAAATCACAACTTTGTAGTATAAAATTAGCCCCTCTATCACCCATAATCCCTGGATGACCTGCATATAATGGATGTATTTCCTCTATCAAATCTATGGCTTTCCATGTAGTTTGAACAGGTATATGTAAATTTTCTATAAGTTTATAAAATTCTCTTTCTGAAGATGAGAGTTTGATTCCACTTCCAGCTAATATTAATGGCTTCTTTGAATTTTTTATCAAGGTTACTACCTTGTCTACTTCTTTTTCTATCCTTGAATCATATTTATTAAAGTCAGTATTTTCATAGCCTATAAGGTTTTTTTCATCAATAATGGTTCCTTGTACGTCAAGAGGAACATCAATCCATACTGGACCCATTCTGCCTGTGGTGGCCTCATGATAGGCTTTTTCCAAATGATATTTTATCTCTTTCGGTTCTGTAATCTGTACTGAATATTTAGTAATAGGTTTTACCATATCTATTATTTGAACTTCCTGAGATCCCATCTGTCTAACCCCGCTATCTCCTATCAAATCAGACCTTTTAGCTTGACCTGATATGATAAACATTGGAGTTGAATCTATCCATGCTGCCGTAACCCCTGTAATAGCATTAGTGGCTCCAGGGCCAGATGTTACTAATACTACTCCTATGTCATTTGTATGCTGACCATAGCTTTCTGCCGCAATTGATGCTGCCTGTTCATGACCACAACATATATAGTTTA
This sequence comes from Clostridium sp. UBA5530, assembly GCA_002423705.1. Lineage (GTDB taxonomy): Bacteria > Bacillota > Clostridia > Clostridiales > Clostridiaceae > Clostridium_X. Next base: position 41,235 of record DINW01000051.1, on the reverse strand, counting down.
TCTTAGATTTTCCTATGGAATCTACTAAGTGCATTGCACCACCACCTGGTAGCATGAATGCATGTTTAATTCCCTTTTCTTCTATAAATTTAAATATATAGTCTGATAACTTAATCATTTACTTTCGCTCCTTTAAATTTTTCATTTCCAACATGCTCAGCAATATCGTATAGATATTTCTATTCATAATAATTCTATAACATCATTGCCTACTGACATAACATAATTTATAAGTTTCTTACCAGATGCCATATTTTAAAATATATTAGTGTGCTCCTCTAATCTATTATAAAAATAATCACTAGTGTTATCTTTGCTTCATTTTTTGCATTTTCTTTAGGTATTTCCCTTTGGACTTATGCGCTCTCCATCTAGATATTCTTTTGTGTGTACTTTATCTATATTCTCTTTTGAAATTTGACTGTATCACACCCTGCTATAGATGTAGTGCCAATAAGTTTCTTTGCTATTTCCATATCACCATTATGATTAATTCCTATTTACGCTATTATATATGTTTTTATTTTATTCCTCACTAGAATTTTACCACACCTTCCATGGTGCTCTATCTTCCATCCATAATCTTTCCAACAATCCTCTATCTCTCTGGGTATCCATGCACTGCCAAAAACCGTTATGTTTATATGCCATAAGTTGTCCCTCTCTAGCCAATTGCTGAAGAGGTTCTTTTTCAAAGAATGTATCATCTCCTTCTATGTAATCTAAAACTTCAGGTTCTACTACCATAAAACCTCCGTTTATCCAACCACCATCTTCCTTGGATTTTTCTACAAAGTCTTTTACATTATTAGTCTTATCATCTACGTCCAATACTCCAAATCTTCCTCCAGGTTGTATGGCCGTCATAGTTAAATATTTTTTAGATTTTTTATGATATTCTTCAAGTTTATTTAGATTAACATCTGATACACCATCTCCATAAGTCAGCATAAACCTTTCATTCTCTATGTACTTCTTTATTCGCTTTATTCTTCCACCTGTCATCGTATTTAACCCTGTATCTACCAATGTAACCTTCCATGGTTCTGAGGTGTTATTATGAATAGTCATCTTGTTCTCCTTAGTAAAATCAAAGGTAACATCTGAAGTATGTAAGTAATAATCGGCAAAAAATTCTTTGATTGCATACCCTTTATATCCTAAGCATATGACAAATTCATTGTACCCATAATAACTATAGAGCTTCATTATATGCCATAATATAGGCTTATCACCTATTTCAATCATAGGTTTAGGTCTTAGGTGGCTTTCCTCACTTATCCTTGTACCAAAACCTCCCGCTAGAATCACGACCTTCATTGGTATCCCTCCTTTTTTATACAAACATTGGATTCTCTAAAAGAGTTTTTATCTTGTTGCTAAAATCTTTTCTGCCACTTCTCTAACTACTCCCTGTCCCCCTTTAGCCTTAGTTATAAATCTACTAACGACCTTGACACTTTCCATAGCATCTTTAGGTGCACATCCAAAGCCTACGGCTTTTATTACCTCTAAATCATTAATATCGTCTCCAATGTATGCAACCTGATTTAAAGATATATTATANNGAAATCCCCTTTACTACTTTAAGTTTATCTTCTATTCCCATATGGAGTTCATCTACCTTTAGTTTTAGTCCTCTGCTTTTTATAAGTTCTCTGCTTTCACCTGTTATTATGCCTGTTTTTATACCTTTTTCCCTAAGCAATTTAAAAGCCATTCCATCTTTAGCATTAAACTTTTTCATCTCATCTCCGTTTTCGCTATAATACATACCACCATCTGTTAATACTCCATCACTATCTGTAAGTAAAATCTTCATATCTTTGGGATTATTAAAGTGTCCAATGGTTTTTTGTTGTAAAAGATTCTCCACTATTATCCAATCACTTGGTTCATCTATTTCCACATAAGTTTTTTCATCCATTTCTACAAAACCTATATTCCCAGATATTCTACATTTATTTTCCATTAACAGTTCTCTAGTAGTAATATAAAATGCCCCATTCTCCACTAAAAAACCATCAAATTCCTGTCTTCTTGGTCTATGGAAATAATCATAGTTTTTAGGCTTTACTAATCCACTATCATATTCTTCCCATATAAACCGCTTTTGTCTTACCACGGATATTATACTATCAAATCTATTTTCCTTAATTTTTTGAAATCCTTCTTCTAAACTTTGAGAGTCTATCATAGGAGAAGTAGCTTGTATCAAAACAATATTATTAAAATCATAACTCTGTGCAAACTCCAACATAGCTGTTTCAGTACTTGCCGTATCACTGGAACTTTCTAAACTCCTACTTATTACCTCCACTTTATCTGATGGATATATAGACACTACTTTTCCTATGTCTTCACTATCTGTAGATACATATACCCTATCTATAGCCTTACAATTTACTGCTGCATCTATTGCCCAATACACCAAAGGTCTTCCGTTGATAGGTTTTATATTTTTTAAAGGTACAGACTTGCTTCTTCCTCTTACAGGTATAAAAGCTACGTTCATAATAAGCCTCCATTAATTTTTTCTGTATTTTAATTTTTCACGTTGAACCTTTTCAATATCTAAAATTTCTTCTTTTTTCTTTGACATAGCCATATATGTATTATTTAGATTTCTCACTAATTTTCTAACCCCATCAGGCTCTAAGGAAGCAGCATGGTCAGTTCCCTTCCATGTTCTATCTAGTGTATAATGCCTTTCAATTACACTAGCGCCTAAAGCATATGCCGCCACATCTATAGCTATACCTAGATGATGTCCTGAAAATCCTATTTCTTTTACTATATCACTATACTTGTCTTTTAATCTTTTAATCTCTAAAAGACATACATCTTCAAAGGGTACAGGATAACCTGAGGTACATGCATATATAACTAAATCCTTATTTCTATGTGTTTCTTTAAAAAAGTTTATAAGCTGTTCTTCCTCTTCAAGAGATGTCATTCCTAGGGAAACTTGAATTTCTCCCTCATAGTTTTCACATAGCCATTGTAACATTTCATAATTGTTATTACATGCTGAAGGTATTTTTATATACTTTGGATTTAAAGATGATATTTCCTTTGCTGATGTTAAGTCCCACACTGATGTACTGTATTCAATACCAGCTTCTTCACACCATTTTTTTAATTGTCTATGCTGATCCAATGTAAACTCTAAATATTCTCTATGTGCTCCATAGGTCTTCCCATAGGAATTTTCAGGATTAGGATGAGGAGAATTGTATTGTTCCTTTGTTAATAGCTCTTTATTATTTCTTTTTTGAAATTTTACGCAGTTAACTTTACAGAATATAGCTGCACATTCTATCATCTCTTTTGCTATATTCATATCTCCTTTATGATTACAGCCTATTTCTGCTATGATTCTTGGTTTTTTATAGTCCATCATATCCCCACCTATCATTTGATTTTATTGTATTATAATTTCTATTTGTTTCTTTATATTGCATAGTACAGGTAAAATTTCATAGTTAAATAAATCACTTATCAAAATATAGTCTTCATTTTCTAATGCTTCCACAACTTCATTTAACTTTTCATTAATATTTTCATAAGAAATTTTCCCATTATGACATTCACTGGTTAGATTAATAACCTTTATTAGCCAGTCTAAGCCTTCTGCTATTAAAGGAAGAACTTCACATCCTTTTTCTTCTCTTCCTTCTTGGAAATCCTCAACTAACCCTTTTATTCCCTTGTCCAAGTTTCCTATATATTCATAGGCTGTCTGAAGTGCTTCAAATTGTTCCTCCATAACCTTCTCCTTCTTATTATTCCTTTATTTAATTAATCGTTTAAACAAGCTAATTCTTTAATATTGTTGATTTTTGATATTTTTACAATTGTTTTATTGATTTATTTTTTAATATAACTAAATTATATCCTAAAATACGTTATAAATTAAGTATTTTTTACAAAAAAAATCTACCTGTATATAAATACTATAGGTAGATTTTTAAATATTATTTAATATTATCAATAGCTTTATTTATTTTATCTATAGCATTTTCTACCAACTCCTTAACTTCACAGAAAATCCTATTATTTTTTATGAAATTTTTTCTAGCTGCTTCCTTAAAGTCATCACTGGAGAGTATGTTGAGCTCCTCTAAAATTTCATATTTATAGTATACCTTAAATATCCAATCTTTAATTATATCCAATGAGTCAATAATCTTTTCTAATTTATAATCCATGGTTTTAACATAATCTATTTCTTCATAAGTTAAGTCAATTGGAATCCTCTCCAATTGATTTTTAAATCTTAGTACCACTGACTCTCTTTCACTATAAGCTTTCATATATTCTTTCAAATCCCTAACTACTTTTTTTAGTTGTAAAAGAAGTTCTTCTGTTTTGTCATCTTCCTTCTTAGGTAGTGGTTTCAACAGGTTTCTTTCTTCCCTTTCTCTTTCAATTTCATTTACAACTTCCTTAAGGTTTTTATTTTCTGCACCCCTTATGCTGACTCCACCCTCTGTGGCATTTATAAATTTTATATTTGGAAATAATGAGATTATGTTTTCTAAAGCTACTCTAAATCTATTCAATGTAATGCTTGTTCTTACCTCATTACCATTTATATCTTTCACATAAATGTCATCTGTTTTTTTGTAGTCCTCAAAAGTAACTTTTCTAAAAGAGTCTTCTGCACATTTAGCATGTCCTTGTTCTCCAGTATAGGCCAAATCTTGTCCTACAAATATAATAGGACTACAACCCATATATGCAGCTAAAAGTGTCATAGAATGAGCCACGGAACCTCCACTAGATAATGATTGTATATGTTTTTTATACACCTTATTTATAAATTCGCTATTTGTACTAAAGATTTTTTCTTTTTTATGTTCTCTTACAATTTTATCATTAGTACCCTCATAAAATACTAAAGGACATTTTGCCTTATCTATATATCCTTGTACCAATTTATAAGATTCCTCTAATGGATCTACTGCACATACGAAATCTAGTTTAATATTTCTTTCCATTAAAGCTCTTAAGGTTCTTCCCCCGCTTAAAATCAAGGAACTTTTAACATTGTGTAATTCATGGATATTTTTATTCAATGAAGGTCCTGCTGACACAATTATAGCGGGCACATCTTTATACTGATTTTTTAAATCATTTACCGGAATCCCTTTGGAAATATAGGGCAAATTCTTCAATAGTAAATCAAACCATACCTCTCCATAATGTAACTTGATGTTTCTATTAGAAGTTATTCTTGTAACTTCATTTCTTATACTCTCATATACTTCTTTTAGCTCATCTTTATAAATATTTTCATATCGACTATAAAAACCAACTTTAATATTATTTACATTAATCTCCGTTATATAGTTATTAAAGAATTTGTATATGTCCTCCTTTTCCTTTGCAATTATGATTCTAGGATCTATAAATATGGCCTTTAATTCCTGTGACATTTCCCAGTATTTTATCAAGTTTTTATTTACTTCAATAATTAGCACCTTACTTTTAGGACCTATTTTTTCTAAAAGTTTTTTTATATGTTCTCCACAACAAAGTCCAAAAACTATATAATTATCATTTATTCCATATGGTTCATAGCTATGTAAAAATTTATTTATTTCATTTTCCTCATTATATTTGCTTCCTATATATTGAGTTTTTCCATGTAAACTTACCTTTACAATTTTATATCCATCTTTAGATAATTCTATATTAAATTCCATGCCTAACTAACCCCTTATGAAAATTTAGTTTTCTTTTAATCCATCTACAACTGTTATAATGTCTTTCTTTAAATCTTCACTATCACACCAATCATAGGCTTTCAAATAATAGTACTTAGCCTCTTTAAACTTCAAATCATTTTGCAGAACCCAAGCCAAATTGTATAATGTATCAAAATTATTTTCTTTTATACAATCAGATAATGCTAAATACATAATAGCTTCTTTTGAATCTCCTAGCATATAATTTCCAATTCCTAAATAATTCAGAATTTCATAATCATATTTAAAAATCTTTTCTAACTCTTTAAGCATTTCCATGGCTTCACTAGCTCTATTTTCTTGCAAAAGATTTTCAATTATATTTAGTAGGTTATTCTTTTCTTTTTCCATGTCTTTGGATATAGGGTTACTATCCATATTCTTTAAAAATAATTTTATCATTCTATTATACTGAGGGACTTCTTCTAGTAGCTCTTTTAATTTTCTTATATAATAAATCTTGTTACCATATGTCTTTAAGCATTTATTTATCTCTAACCACACATTATCATAAATGCTTATAATTTTACTTGCATCTTCACTTTTTAATAAATCTTTCCTATAGATTCTATTTATATAATTATTCTTATTTATATATAAACATTTGACCACCTTTTCAAATTTTGTATCATCTATAGATTTATTGATTAAAAGAATCTCTCCTATAGCCACTAATAAATTTAATTCATCTAATGAGGTGGCAATAAAGTTTTCTTCACTATACTTATATAAATTCTCTAAACACTTGTAACTATCACTTATAAAACTAATATATAAATTTAAATCTTGTTTTTTTAGTATTTTTAGTTCTTCTATAAAATTATAATCCTTTATATAATACTCCTTAACTAATTCTCCCTTCCATTTATAAAAATTAGTTAAACTAAATATATTAAAATCATAATTTTCTATATGATGGTTCTTATACTTAAAGTTAAGGTATAGATTCAATCTGCAATCTAGTTCTCCCAATCGGGCTTCTATAGCAAGACTTTCAAAACACTTATCTTCATTTACAACTCTTTCCATAACATTTATTATGCTTTGAATATCACTATCCTTTATGCTTTTATCTTTATAATACTCTATTATTCCTTTTATTCTTTTCTTTTTCATCAATGTATAAAAATATATTTCCTTCAATTCCTCCTTATAAGAATCCTGCTTTAACTCTGTATACATTTTTTCAACATCATCTATCTTTTCTTCATTATAACAACATATTATATAATCTCTTAAAACCTCATCTTTTTTTGAAAAAGAAACATTTATTACAGAAACATCCCCACCCAAATACCCATCTTCAATCTTTTTGTGAAGCTTAAAATATTCTTTAAAGTATCCGTTAGCTTTATCAAATTTATTTAAGGCGCTGTAGGATTTAGAAAGCATATAATAAAAATCTAAATGGTCTTTACTATACTCTATAGCCTCTTCTGAAACCTCTATTACCCCTTTGTAATTTCCTTTAGCAAGCAGATTTGTTCCCAAGAAATGATATACATATAAAAATCTCTCCCTTTCACCGCTTTCCTTAACTAGTTCAAATGCCTTGTTTATACTAAGTCCAGCCTCATGGTGTTTATTCGCCATGGCATAAGTTTGTGCCAATTGAAAATATGTATATATTAAATCCTTAGTTTCCTTTACTTCTTGCAAATCTTTCATCAATAACTCTCTGTTTCTCTCATATTTATATTCCATAAGTTCAAAGCTTTCTCTAGAATATCCATAATGTAATAACGTAATATTAGTAACTGCTGTAGGTGCAATTATCTTGGGCTGCTCATGGATTCTTCCCTTATAACAAAATTCTTTTTTGTTTCTAAACAGCCTAACTAAAGTTCCTATTAAATAGTCATCTTTTTTTTCTGATAGCATATTCTTGAATCGTATAGTAGCAGAATTAAAATTATTACACTTTCCATTTGAAAAAAACTTAATCAAATCCTTATGATTTTCTAGCACTTCATCTGCATCTAATATTAAAATCCATTGTCCCTTACAATAACTAATGCTTTTATTTCTCATGGCTGCAAAGTCATTATTCCACTTATGCTCATATATTCTTTTTGTATAATTTTTAGCCATTTCAATAGTTCTGTCTTCACTACCAGTATCTACAATTACTATTTCATAGTCTATTTTATTATTTAAAGCTAGTAAAGCCTCTAAACATCTTTCAATATTTTTTTCCTCATTTTTTACAATCATAGCAATACTTAATAGCATCTCTTGCTCCTCCTAGTCCTATGTTTATATTTTATTATCGTATTATTAAATATTAACTTAAATAAAAAAAGAAAGCTACTTATCAGCGCTTTCGCACTGATAAGTAGCTTTCTATAATTTAAATTAGTTTCTTTAATTATCTTAATAATTGAAGAACTCCTTGTGGTTGTTGATTAGCCTGCGCAAGCATTGCTTGTGCTGCTTGTTGAAGGATGTTATTCTTTGAGAATGTCATCATCTCTTTAGCCATGTCAACGTCTCTAACTCTACTTTCTGCTGCTGTTAAGTTTTCTGAAGCATTATTTACATTAGCTATAGTATGTTCTAATCTGTTTTGCACTGCTCCAAGCTTTGATCTTTCAGTTGAAACTTGAGTTATAGCATCATTTATTACACATATAGCTGCTGTTGCATCACCTGTTGTTGCAACACTACTAGCAATTGAGTCTACCTTTAATTTAGTTGCATCCATTCCACAGAATGTAACAGCAATAGTTTGACCACAGTTTGCTCCTACCTGTAATGTAACTCCTGTTGATGCTGCTGAGAACATCTTTTGAGTATTGAACTCAGTTTGACTTGCTATTCTATCTATTTCACTCTTTAATGCTGTAAGTTCCTCTTTTATAGAAGCTCTATCTGCAGTAACGTTAGTGTCATTTGATGCCTGTACTGCTAATTCTCTCATTCTTTGTAGTATTGAGTGAGTTTCATTTAGCGCACCTTCTGCTGTTTGTATCATTGAGATACCATCTTGTGAGTTTCTTGCTGCTTGATCAAGTCCTCTGATTTGGCCTCTCATCTTTTCAGAAATTGATAGTCCTGCTGCATCATCTCCAGCTCTATTTATTCTTAAGCCTGAAGACAACTTCTCCATTGATTTTCCTGCTGCATTTGTGTTTATTCCCATGTTTCTGTGTGCATTTAATGCATTCATGTTGTGATTAATAATCATAATAAATTCCTCCTTGAATTTTTAAAATTAGACATCCTTGTCCACAATTTTTCTAAAGAACTATGTGTAAGTTATTACACATAGTCCTCCTATAACTTAAATTTTATAAACTATCTTAATAATTGAAGAACTCCTTGTGGTTGTTGATTAGCTTGTGCAAGCATTGCTTGTGCTGCTTGTTGAAGGATGTTATTCTTTGAGAATGTCATCATCTCTTTAGCCATATCAACATCTCTAACTCTGCTCTCTGCTGCTGTTAAGTTTTCTGAAGCATTGTTTACATTAGCTATAGTATGTTCTAATCTGTTTTGTACTGCTCCAAGCTTTGATCTTTCAGTTGAAACTTGAGTTATAGCATTATTTATTGTAGAAATTGCTGCTGTAGCATTAGCTGATGAAGCTACCTTAGTATCAATATCATTAACACTTAAGCTAGTTGAATCCATTCCGCAGAATGTAACAGCAATAGTTTGTCCACAATTTGCTCCTACTTGTAATGTAACTCCAGTTGAAGCTGAAGAGAACATTTTTTGAGTATTGAACTCTGTTTGACTTGCTATTCTATCTATTTCACTCTTTAATGCTGTAAGTTCTTCTTTTATAGAATCTCTATCTGCAGTAACGTTAGTATCATTTGATGCTTGTACTGCTAACTCCCTCATTCTTTGTAATATTGAGTGAGTTTCGTTTAATGCACCTTCTGCTGTTTGTATCATTGAGATACCATCTTGTGAGTTTCTTGCTGCTTGATCAAGTCCTCTGATTTGGCCTCTCATTTTTTCAGAAATTGATAGTCCTGCTGCATCATCTCCAGCTCTGTTTATTCTTAAGCCAGAAGATAACTTCTCCATTGACTTTCCTGCTGCATTTGTGTTTATTCCCATATTTCTGTGTGCATTTAATGCATTCATGTTGTGATTAATAATCATAATAAATTCCTCCTTGAATTTTTTAAAATTGGACATCCTTGTCCATGAATTTTCTAAGGAACTATGTGTAAAATTTTACACATAGTTCTCTTATAGTTTAAATTTTATCAACTATCTTAATAATTGAAGGACTCCTTGTGGTTGTTGATTAGCTTGTGCAAGCATTGCTTGTGCTGCTTGTTGAAGAATGTTATTCTTTGAGAATGTCATCATTTCTTTTGCCATATCAACGTCTCTAACTCTGCTCTCTGCTGCTGTTAAGTTTTCTGAAGCATTGTTTACATTAGCTATAGTATGCTCTAGTCTGTTTTGTACTGCTCCAAGTTTTGATCTTTCTGTTGATACTTGAGTTATTGCATCATTTATTGTACAAATAGCTGCTGTTGCTAATGCATTTGTCTTAACACTATCAGCATTAGCAAAACCATCTACACCTAGAGCGCCTGAACTCATTGCACCAAAATCTACTTTAATAGTTTGTCCACAATTTGCTCCTACTTGTAATGTTACTGTAGTTGCTTTGTTAAACATTGCTTGAGTATTAAACTCAGTTTGACTTGCTATTCTATCTATTTCTGATGTTAATGCTTTAAGTTCTTCTTCTATAGATTTTCTATCTGTACCAACATTTGTATCATTGGATGCTTGTACTGCTAGCTCTCTCATTCTTTGTAATATTGAGTGAGTTTCGTTTAGTGCACCTTCTGCTGTTTGTATCATTGAGATACCATCTTGTGAGTTTCTTGCTGCTTGATCAAGTCCTCTAATTTGGCCCCTCATCTTTTCAGAAATTGATAGTCCTGCTGCATCATCTCCAGCTCTATTTATTCTTAAGCCTGAAGACAACTTCTCCATTGATTTTCCTGCTGCATTTGTGTTTATTCCCATGTTTCTGTGTGCATTTAATGCATTCATGTTGTGATTAATAATCATAATAAATTCCTCCTTGAATTTTTAAAATTGGACATCCTTGTCCATGAATTTTATCTTTTTGTTTATTTATAGTTAAGCCTAAAGCCTACTAACAATGTTTTAATTTATCAATTCATACTTATATAATCGACATGGTTTTATATTCCTTTAGGGTTTTTTATGAAAATATTTTATATTTTCTTTGAAAAGAAGTTTATTTGTCTGTTCATTGAACTATAAGTTCTATTAGCTTCCTTTGACCTAGATAATGTTCTGATTTCTTCTTTTACTGAGTCCATTTTTTCATTTATAGTTCTTTCTAATTCCATATCTAAATCCTTTAAACCCATATCATCATATAATCTTCTAAGCTGATTCTTTTCTACATTCATAGAAAACATTTTGTTGAGGATTTCTCCACGCTTTTCTAATAGCTCCACATCTTCCTTATCATTTTTCAATGCATTTATAATTTGCAGATTTATCTCCTTATACTGATTTAAAACATCCACAATCATACTACTTCAATCCTAACTGTGCAGCTAGTTGTGATTGCTGAGCATTGAGCTTGTTCATCATAGTCTCTAAGGTTGCATATTTAGAATATAATGCTTGTTCCTTTTTGGCTAAGTCCTTTTCCATATCTTTTATCTTTTTTTCATAATTTGATAAATTTTTTGTAAGTTCATTATCTATAAAAGTTCCTGTTCCTTCAAATCCTACTTTTTTAGCTAAAGGCGAGGCACTGCTTTTCATCTCTTTATATATAGTATCCTTTAGTTGAATAGCTATCCCCGTCTTAGAGGTATACTCTGGCTTTGTTGTATCTCCTGTTTCTGGCCTTCCTATAAATAAATTCATCACATCTTCAGTGCTTGACTCTAATGCTTTCGTAAGCTTATCCTCATCTATAGTAAAAGTTCCATGGTTCACTCCAGCATAATCTTTAGAAGGAGCTATGCCTATCTTTTGCAGATTCAATCCACTACCTTCCATGACAGTCCTCATGGTCTGCTTCATAGAGTTTGCAATTCTTGTAAGGTTAGAATCTTTATATAGCTGGCCTTGCTCAACTTTTTCATTCCAAAGTTTAATTTCAGTTTCTGACATTTCCTTCTTTTGATCCGCTGTAAGGGGATCATAACCCTTACTATGTTTTGTCATTGTAATAGTGTTCATCTTTTTGATTAAAGTGTTATAGTCATTTATAAAGTTTACAATCATGTCTTTGGATTTAGTAACATCAGTTTTACCTGTTATAGATACTCCACTAGCTGGGATTTCTCCAGTAAAGGTAAAGGTTATATCATCTAATGTTACACTGTTAGTATTACCTGTGTGCTCATAAACTCCACCTTTGCTATCAGTAATAACTATTTTTCCATCAATACCATCCATAACTTTAGTTTTACTATCTACATCCATAGAGCCACCTTCTAATTTATTAACCCCAAAGTTACTACTAGCTCCTTTTGACATAGATGTCAATGTTATACCACTATCAGTTACCTCTGCCTTTACTCCTATACTATTCTTTTGGAATAAATCATTTAAATAATTTTCCTTATCTTTATTTGTTCCTGATGGCATATTTATTTTTATAGCTCTTCCGCCAATTGTAAATGTGCCAGAATTCAATGCCTCCTTACCAAAAGTTACACTTCCTGAAGTCGCATCCTCTCCCTTAGTAAATGTAGTAGTTGCTCCAGTCATACTGATTTTAGGATCTTCTATACTAGACCCTAATGTTGTACTAGAAATAGTTATATTCCCTGATTCATCTTTTTCGGCTTTCAATTTATACTCTTCTAATTTTTTATTTAATTTTATTACTCTATCCTCATCTACATCTATATCAGTAAACCCTAAATCTATTTCCTTACCATTTATTGATATCTTACCAGAAGTTTTTAAATTTTCCATAGTGATTCCTGTTACCTTTGCTGCTGTTGCATCTTTTCCTGAAGTTGATGTGGCTGCAACATTTGTAACTGTACCGCCAATAGTGAAAGTTGAGTCTTTTCCTAAAACAGTAGATTCTAAAACAAGTCCTGATTGATTGCTACCACTAGTTCCTGCAAAGTCTGTATATCTCACAGATATGTTCATTCCTGCTTCTTTTAATTGGCTATTTAGATTTTCTGCTATGTGATTTGGAGTATCTCCTTTAACTTCAAACTCCTTGCCATTTATAGTGATTGTTTTCTTTCCATCTTTATCTGGATCTAAAGAATCCATTGTTACTGTAGCTTTTGCTGCTTTAGCCGCTGTCCCTGTTACAGTATAATTTCCTGGTTTAGCTCCGCTGCCTGATGTAATTTGTACAGCAGATTCATTGCCTGATGTAAACACCACTGACTGATAATTGCTTGGCTTTAATATGCTATCACTTTTAGTTATATCAAGGTATTTATCGTTAAACTTTCCTGCATCAGAAATTATGTCTCTATACAATTTTTGCTTTATCTCTGTTACATCTTTACTTTGGATGGTCTTGTCCACTTTAATTCTATATGTCTTCATAGTATCTTTAATTATTTGATCCACATCTAAGCCACTAGCCAATCCTGTAATCCTCATACTTCATCACTCCTTAAGCTTTTTTTGATTTTCTTTCAGCTTCATACCAAGTATTTCTTATGTCCTCTATAAATGGTATAACCTCATCTAAAATCTCAACATCCTTCTTAATGTTAGCCTCCATAACCCTATCTTTTATATATTGATATACAGACATGAGTTTTTTGCCCCAATCTCCTGCTTGCTTTAAGTCTAAAGATGCCATAAGTTCAGTAAAGATATCCTGAACTCTTATCAAATCATGATGAGCCTTTTTTACATCTTTATCTAGGATAGCCTGTTTACCTGATTTAGCATAACTCACGGCTCCATCCACTATCATTAAAAGTAATTGTTCCTTCGATGCATAAGTTACGCTATTGCTTTTATAAACGTCATATGCCTTATTGCCGTACATAAAAAATCCTCCTACTTTCTTTTATCTAAAAATATTCCTTTATATTTTGATTTGTCATAAGACTTTTTAAGTTCTGCTTCTACTTTTATTTCTTCAGACTTTTCTGCACCTACAGTTATGGACTTCTGACCTTTATATTGCTCTAAATCAAAGCCTTGCTCCTTCTGCTGCTTCTTTTTATCTCTTTGATTTTTATGCCTTAGAGGATTTTCACTTATGACTATTTTATCCTTTCTATGAACCTTTTTCTCTGTTTTTTCCGGTACAGGGGTTTTTCTAAGCTCTACATCTATTTTGTTTAATTTGAACTCCACTTAACCCACCTTCCTTTTAGGCTCTTTTATCCAGTAAAATTCCAGCCATTTCACACATCTTAGCCACCATATTCAATATCTTTTCTGGTGGTATTTCCATGATAACTTCCTTAGTATCCTCATTTATTATTTTTATCATCACGTCATTTAGTTTATCATGAATCTTATATTGAACCTTTATGTGTTCATCCTCTAAAAATCTATTAAGTTTATTTGCTGCTTTCTTTATATTTTCCTCTGTAGGCTCTATTTTTTTTTCTGTAACATCTGGTGTAGAATTTAAATTCATCTCTACCTTCTGCAAATTGCTGCTTTCTCTTGGAAAGTCTGTTGAAACCTGTCCTCCTTGACTGATTTTCATAACATCCATGTTTTTTTACACCTCTATCTATTTATTTTTTAAGTTTTTCAAAAGCTGTATATCCTTTAAGGTTGCAGCCTTTTTATTTTCTTCCTCTATTTCAACATAGAGTTCTTTCCTTAGTATAGATACATCCTTCGGTGCACTTATGGCAAGCTTTACTGATCCATCTTCAATTTTCACTAATTTTATTTCTATATTTTCCCCTATTAAGATGCTCTCGTCTTTTTTTCTAGTTATAACTAGCATAATTTTTACCTCCTAGCCCTTAAATAATGGTTGTCTTATAAGATAATTTTCTTTATCTAATATTATTTGTTCCCCTAGGAAGGTATTTATATTTATTATAATTGGTGCTCTTAAATTAACTGTGATATTTTCTAGCTCAGAGTTTAAAGTTACAACGCTATATACCATAACTTCCTTTTCTTCATTTATGTCTAAAGCCTTTATAACATCATCTCTTAAAGATATTTCATAGTCTTTAAAGAATTCAAAGGTATTTATTAATATAACACCCACATCTTCATCCTCTAAACATTGAAGCATATAGAAATTTTCATTATCCTTTAAGGGCACTATTATATATTTTTTAAAATCAGAGAAACCTAAAATTCCATTGTTAAAGGTGATAACTTCCTTTTCTTCATACTCTATATCACCGTAATATTTTGAAGTAAATTTCATAAATTCCACTCCTACTCTTATCTAACATAGTCTAGCAATGATGGTTGTATTATCTTAGCACTGGTTTGAAGAGCAGCCATATAAACAGTTTGTGATGTAGCCAGCTCCATTACCTTTTCTGTGAAATCTATATCCTCTGTCTTTGACAATATTTCTGTCATATTAAAGTTTTCTTCAGAATTTTTATCGCTAGCTGCTTCCATTCTATTCTGTTTTGCTCCTACCTCAGCACGTAACTTATTTATATTGTTCAATATGTCATCTACATTTTGAAGATTTTCTGAGGTCAACTTCTTTATTTCATCCTCTGTAGCTCCTGAGGATAAATTTTTTGTTATATCATTGATTACTGTTCTTACATCTACTGGAGTTCCTTTGGGAGTATTAAATTCAAGGACTTGAGATGCACTTATATTATACTCCATGGTAACACCTTGAGATATTTCAACAGTAAGTTGCTCCTTTATAAAATCTATTTGTTTTTTATCATCAGGCTTTGTTGGATCAAGGATATTCCCATCCTTACCAATATAGTTAATGCTAACATCTCCTTCTGCATCCTTTGCAGTACCTAAAGGCTTGGTGCTTACTTTAGTCCCTCCAAAAACATACTTTCCATCGAAGGTAGTATTAAGGATTTGTCCTAGTTCTCCTATTTTCTCATTTATTTCATCCTTTATAGCTTCTCTTTCTCCTGGACCGTGACCTGGATTTCCAGCAGAAACTAAAAGTTCTCTAACCCTTGCAAACACATTTTCAGCTTGATTTAATGCAGTATCTGTTACATCTAACCAATTAGAAGTATCTTTTATATTTTCATTATACTGCTTATTAGCATTAATATCAGAATAAAGCTGCATAACTCTAGTTGATTTAAAAGGATTGTCTGAGGGTTTCCTTATCTCCTTTCCAGAGGTAAGTTGTCCTTGAAGGATCTGCATAGAACCTAAATTTGTTCTCATATCTCTTAAAAAATTTGCACTTAGCATTTTATTGGTTACTCTCATTTTCAAATCCTCCTATTTATTTTTTCAATCCATTTACTATTACATCTAAAAGTTCGTCCACTGTGGATACAATTTTAGCATGGGCACTATAGGAATGTTGAAATTGTATTAAATTAGCTATTTCTTCATCTATAGATACTCCTGATACGCTTAGCCTTCTTTCATCAAAGCTAGATAAAAGGGTTTCCTGATTTTTCACCATCTTCTGTGCTTCCTTAGACTGAACTCCTAGTCTATTTATAGTATCTTTAAAGTAATTGTCTATCTTTGTTCCTCCATTGCCATTGTTGATTCCCAAATTGCCATCTTTCCAAGTGTTTCCACCCTTTAATGGATCAAACAAATCTTTTCTTGTGGTAATGGAAGTACGAGGATCCTTTCCATTTATATATTGTATGTTTATAAGTACATTTCTTAAACCAGCTATCTCTAGAGCTCTTGTACCATCTCCTTCGCCACTTAGCCCTGGATCCTTAGCCCCAGCGTTTATCTTCATAACATCATCCGCTAGAGTTTTATTTATGGTAATGTTTTTAGCTGTGATACTGTTTTCCGCATTGCTTCCATAACCACTAAGCTTTCCATCAGTATACTTAGCACTATCCTTATTAACAAAGAATATTAAATCTGGATTTCCACCTGCATCTAGCTCTTCTTTACCACTATGAACTGCATTAACTGCAAAAGCTATGGCCTTGGCCACTCTATCAAGTTGAGCTATGTTTTCATTAACATCTTTTTGTACAGATATTAAGCCCTTAATTGAACCAGAACTTGGAGTAAATAATGCTAAATCATCGAAGGTGGCTTTTCCTAGAAGTTCATTGCCTTGATCATCTACTGCAATACCATCTTCATTGGCCCATAAAATTCTTGTTTCATCTAATTTTTGAATTTCATCATCAGTAAGACCATTTAAAGTCAGCACTTCTTTATTAGCATCACTTTCTTTGTTTCCTAGCTTATAATAAGTCAGTGTTACACTTCCATCAGGATTTTTTTGCAAACTGTCTATATATGATATTCTTCTTATATCTGAGCGATCATCACCATTTTGTATAGCCTTTACCAAATATCCATTCAGGCCATTCATATCTTCTGGTTTTATGTCTACTCCTTCGTAAGCTTTTTTATCTACAGTTATATTAAATTTTTCGCTGAGTTCATCTAAAAGCAGATCTCTTTTATCCATCAAGTCGTTTGGTATATTCCCAGATATCTTAACAGCCATTATTTCAGAGTTTAACTGATCTACTTGCCTTAATACATCGTTTATTTCAAACACAGAATTTTTAATAAGCTCTTGGGAATTTTCCTTCAACTTCTCTAATTGGGTTGCACTTTGATTCAAGGCATTAGTAAGAGATAAAGTTTGCTGAGCTAATACTGTTCTTGCATTTGTGCTTTGAGGGTGCTTTGATACCTCTTGCCATGCATCAAAGAACTTTCCTATTAAACTGGATATTCCTGTATCAGAAGGTTCATTGAAAATAGCTTCTATTTCACCTAAGAAGTTTTCCCTTACTCCATACCATCCATAGGTACTGTTTTCTGCCCTAAACTGATAATCTAAAAAGCTATCTCTTATTCTGTTTATAGACTCTATTTGAGCTCCCGTTCCAAGCTGCCCTGGTTCTGCCACACTATTTATAGAAGGCATTCCAAATGGTCTTGTGGTTGAAATCAAAGCTCTTTGCCTTGAATATCCCGGAGTATTTGAATTGGCAATATTATGAGAGGTTACATCTAAAGCTTTTTGTTGAACCCCCATACCTCTTTTAGCCACATTAAAAGTGGAAAATAATCCTGACATTTCTTCACTTCCTCATCTTTATCTTTTTACTTTTCCATAAGCATTGTATGTTGTGTTTCCTCTATTAGGATTTATATAACTAAGTAGTTTATTGGTAAATGATAAACTTTGCTTCAATAAAATATCATTGCTGTCTTTTTGCAATGTCATCTCATATAATAAATTATTTATCCTTTGCACTTCTTCCTCTAGTTCTTCCGACTCTCTAGAAACTGCGTTAATAGATCTTCCATTTAAAATATTCCTTCTTTTTACCTCTATTTCAGCTACTTTTTTATTTTTTTCTTGAATCTTTTCTACTATAGCATCTAATGCGAATACATCATTGCCTACTATAAGTGAATATTGCTCTTCTAATAACTTTAATAATTCTATCAATGCTTCTCTTTCTGCTTTTACAACTGCAATTAGTTCCTCCATTATAAATTTCTTCCCTTCATATTATCCCAAATACTTTTAGCTAAAGCTTTGGAGTTAGGCTTATAGGTTCCATTGTCTAAATTTATTTTTATGGATTCAATTTTCTTTGTGTTATCTATGTTTATGTCATCTATATCCATGTTTATAAGCCCCTTAGCTAAGGAAGATATCTCTATAGAATCCTTTCTTCCTTCTATCTTATCCTTACTTATAACCTTTTTATTGTCGTTATAAATGTTAACTATCTTGCTACTGCTTCCAATAGATTTTACATCCATTTAACTCTCTCCTTTATGATACAGAAAATAATTTCTAATCAGTCTTTACCATCTACATAGTTTATTATCGTGTAATGATTTAAAACATTTATATTTCTATATTGTAAAGTTTTAATAAATTGTCTAAAGGTATAAAAGTGCTTCCCAGTTGCAGAAAATTCAGAGTTAGATAAAAAAACAAATAGATCATATCTATGAATTTCATAGTATGATCTACCTTTAATTCAAATTTAAAATTGAAAATCTTAAATTCTAAATTTTTAATTCTAACTATTGTCCTAGAGTTTTTACTCTTTCTGAATTGCTTACTATGCTGGTTATTCTAACTCCAAAATTTTCATCAACTACCACAACTTCTCCATAAGCAATTTTCTTACCATTTACCAATATTTCTACTGGCTCTTCTGCCAATCTGTCCAGCTCTATAAGAGAACCACTACCCAAATTTAATATATCCTTTATGCTCTTCTTAGATTTTCCTAAGACTACAGATATATCTAGAGGTACATCTAATATTAAATCTATGTTCTTAGGCAATGGGCCTTGCTTTTCTTGGGATAATGAAGGAAAGCTAGCTTCTTGAACCTCTACCTTAGGTTTTTGAGCCTCTGGTTCTCTAGTGTAGGTTACTGTAGTCTTTGAAGGCACTAATGGCTCAGAAACTACTGGTTCCTTAGGTGCAACTTCATTTTCTATAGTTTTTTTCTGTATAGCTTCTTCTGGACTTTCATTTTCTCCACCCATCATTATTGAAACTATTTTCTTAGCAGTTTGTAATCTTAAAACCTGCATTATACTGCTGTCTATTAGTTCTCCAACAGTAAGTTTAAAGGATACCTTAACTACAGGTTCATCTTCTTGTATATGATCCGTTAAGCTATCTTGGCTGTTTTTCCATATCTTCGAAGTTGGGGGAGATATATTAACCTCTCTACTGAACATGGTTGCCATAGAAGTAGCCGCTGAACCTATCATTTGGTTCATAGCTTCTGAAACAGCACTTATCTCTATCTCAGATAAATCAGTATTAGTTACCTCTCCATTTCCACCCATCATTAAGCTTGCTATTATGGATGCANNATCTACAGTCTTCATAACTAATAAGTTTATTCCAACAATGCCTGTTATGTACTCCACCTCTAAAGCTATATTAGGTATTTCAAAACTTGACTTAATATCCTTAAGAGTTGTTACCGATACCACTGGAGTTGTTATGTTTACCTGTTGGTTTATTATCTGAGATAAAGCAGTAGATGCAGATCCCATAGATATGTTTCCTATTTCTCCTAAAAGGTCCTTCTCTATATCCTCTAAAAATTCTTCTTCCTTTGGGGCTGAAGAATCTCCTTCAGCTCCTCCATTTAAAAGAGAATCTATTTCTTCTTGTGAAAGAAATCCGTTACTCATAATTCTCCACATCCTTATCTATAATATCTAGTATGGACATACCAAAACTTTTTCCTACAGTACCTGGCTTTCCATAAAAACATTCCTTATCCTCAATGACCACTTTTATAGGATCTGAACACTTATTTTCTAGTGGTATAACATCACCTATAGTAAGCTTCAAGAAATCATCTACAGAAATTTTAGCAGAACCAAGCAGAGCAGTTAATTCCACATCTATTGTATTAAGTCTTTCTCTAATTTTAAGCTTAGATTCTTCCATAAGCTTATCATCACTTTGCTGGAACCAATACTGAACTACTAGTTTATCTAAGACCTTCTCTATACTCAAATAAGGAATACATATATGCAAAAATGTATTGTTCTTCCCCATCTCTACAGAAAATGTTATAAGTGCCACTGGTTCGTTAGGGGCTAAAGTCTGATTTAAAGCAGGATTTGTTTCAATTCCTTCCACCTCTGGCGAAACTTCTAGCACATCTTCCCAAGCTAATTTTAAATTAGATATAAGTCCTGCATTTACTTGGGATATTATATTTTTATCTATATCCGAAAACTCCCTATCCTTAATCCTTCTTTCTCCACTTCCTCCCATTAGCACATCAATTATTTGAAATACAAATTGAGGATTAGTTTCAAACAATATGGATCCACTTAAAGGTGCCATTTTAAATACTGTAAGTATAGTAGGATTTGGAACAGAATGTATAAATTCTTCATAGGTTATTTGCTCTACAGTCTCTATTTTTACTTTAACATTGCTCCTTACCTGGGCTGCCAAATAGTTAGTTATTATTCTTGCATAATTATCATGAATAAGCTCCAATGTCCTCATATGATCTTTTGAAAACTTTTGAGGACTTCTAAAATCATAAGGTTTTACCTTTTGCTTATCTTCTTCTTTAGCTAAGTCATCAGGCACAAATTCCCCAGACGACAAGGCAGACAATAGGGCATCTATTTCACCTTGTGATAAAACCTCTGCCATAACCCTTACCTCATTTCTCTATAAATTAAATCAATTTGTCTATATCTATCAAGGTTACTATTTTATCTCCAAAGTTTATAATGCCTTTTATATATTGTTTGCTTCCTTGATCTTGCATTTTTTCCATGAGCTCTTCTTCTACATCTATTACTTCTTCTACTTCATCTACACTTATACCCACTTGCTCTTCTTCCATGTTAAGTATTATAACATTTTCTTGAGTTCCTTCCCTATTGCTCATAGATAAAAGAAGATTTATATCTAATAAGGAGATTATATTTCCTCTTAAGTTTATAAGACCTCTTATGTAACTAGGTGCATTAGGCACCTTAGTTACTTCCATCATATCATTTATAACTTGAACCTTAGATGTTTCAACTGCAAACTTTTCGTCTCCTAGTTTAAAAATAAGTACTTGCATTTAATAGCCTCCTTATCCCAATACCTTTCTTACAGCATCCAACACTCTATCCGCTTGGAAAGGCTTAACTATAAAGTCTTTTGCTCCTGCTCTTATAGCATCCATAACCATACTTTGCTGTCCCATAGCGCTACACATTATTACCTTGGCTGCTGGATCAAAATTCTTTATTTCTTTTACTGCTTCAATACCATCCATATCTGGCATTGTGATATCCATTGTCACTACATCTGGCTTTTCCTTTTTGTAAATTTCTAAAGCCTTTAATCCATTGCTGGCTTCTCCTATTACCTCAAATCCATTTTTTTCTAAGATATCTTTTATCATCATTCTCATAAAAGCAGCATCATCAACAATTAATACTTTCGCCATTTCTTATACCTCCAAAACTATATTACTCCGAGAGAATTTAATATTTGTTCTAATGACCCAGGCATAGGCACATAATAGAAGTGCCCGCCTATATTCTTATCTTCCTCATTATCTAATAAAAACATTGTTTCTAAATCTAATACACTATCATCAAATTGTCCTGACTCAATAAATGTTGTGGACAATATAGCTCCTAGCATATCATAGGTGACTGCTGGTACCGATGGCATCATAACTAGATTAGTAAATCTAGCTATTGCATTCATATAGGAGCTTGATATTATATTGCCAATTTCACAAAGTACTGAATAACTCATATCATCAAATTCTTCAGTAGATTGTCCTAGTAGAGCTTGAATTACATTCATTGCTCCCTTTTTGGGCAACACAAACAATATATTTCCTGGGACATCCCCTAGTACTCTTACTATTATTCCTACTACCAGTTCCTCTCCACCTATTTTGCTAAATATATCTTCAAAGGAGACTATATTAACCGCTGGCACGGTCATATCTACTTTTCCATTTAACAGTTGCGAAAGAGCTGTAGCTGCGTTGCCCGCTCCTATGTTTCCTACCTCTTTAAGAGCATCCAGCTGTATCGAACTAAATTCATTGCCACCCATTTACTCCCCTCCTTCATCTATACCTAACTTTGTCATTTACCTATAAAGAAATCAGAGCTTATTTCATCTTACATTACTAAATTAAACTAATGCAGCTACATCTAATATTAATGTTACAAGTCCATCTCCAAGAATAGTAGCTCCTATATATTCCTTTAGATCATGAAGAGTCTTTCCTAGTGGTTTTATTACTATTTCTTGTTGTCCTAAAAGTGAATCCACTAAAAGTCCTACAGTTTTTTCTCCTACCTTTACTATGATAATAAAGCTTCTTTCACTATCATCACTTTCCATTTGAAGAACTTCATTGACCCTTACAAGAGGTATTACATTGCCTCTATAAATTATAACTTCTTTGTTGTTTGTTTTCTTTATTATATCGTCTTTAAACTCTATTACTCTATCAATATATCCTAAGGATATTGCTAAAGTTTCTTGTCCAACTTTAACAAGTAGAGCTTGTATTATTTGTAATGTTAATGGAAGCTTAATAGTAAAGGTAGATCCTTTACCCTTTTCACTTACTACTTCTACAGTTCCACCTAAAGTAGCTATCTTTGTTTTTACAACATCCATACCTACTCCACGTCCTGATACATCAGTAACTTGTTCTTTGGTGCTAAACCCTTGCATAAATATTAGGTTTATTATATCATTAGAGCTCATACCTGCAGTACTTATGCCTTTATCTTCAGCTTTTTTCTTAACCTTATCTACATCTATGCCTTTACCATCATCTTCAACCCTTATAACTGCCTTAGTTCCCTCTTGATAAGCTGTAAGCCTTATATTTCCTATTGGATTTTTACCACTAGCTATTCTTTCTTCCTTGGTTTCAATACCATGGTCTGCAGCATTTCTTAAAAGATGTATTAATGGTTCTCCTATTTCATCAATAACTGTTCTATCTAGTTCAGTATCCTGTCCAGTTATAGTGAAGTTTATTTCTTTGTCTAGTTCCAAAGAAAGATCTCTTATCATCCTTGGGAATCTATTGAATACAGTATCTATTGGAAGCATTCTTATTTTCATAACTAAATCTTGGAGCTCTGAGGTGGTTCTTGCCACTTGCTCTAAGGTTTCATTTAAATCAGTAAGTCTATGGTTCATGCTTATTTGTTCTAATCTAGTCCTATGTATGACAAGCTCTGAAACCATATTCATAAATCTATCTAATCTTTCCAAATCCACCCTTACAGATTGATGTGGCTTCCTGTTGTGAGGTGTAGAGGAATCTTTTTCACTTTTTGTAGCTGGTTTTTTCTGAAGGGTTTCCTCTTTCTTCTCTACTTGATTTTTACCGTCTATTTCCTTTGGCTTTATGGTTTCCTCACCTATGGCTATTACTGTAACTTTATCAATTTCTGAAATAGACATCACTATATCATAAACTTCATTCTCTTCCTTTGATGTGATATAAACCAAATCCATGTCAAACTCAAAATTTTCATTTTCTATGTCCTCAGTGCTTGGATTTGATTTTATTATCTCTCCATATTCCTCTAAGCTCTTAAATATTAGAAAAGCTCTAGCTGATTTTAATAAGGTATTTTCATCCAGTGTTATTTTTAATTCATAAGCATTAAAATTCTTTTCTTCTGCCTGTTTTATAACACTAATATCATATTCGTTCAATTGTATTTGTTCCTTAATACCTTCTTCTTTAGAAGCTGCTATTTCTTTTTCTGCATCTCCCTGTCCTTGGATATTTTCTTCTTGTTTTTCTACACTTGTAAGTTTTTTTATAAGAGGTTCGATGTTAAAATCTTCTCCTTGTCCTTCTGATATATTATCCACCATATTCTCTAGAGCATCTAAGCATTCAAAAAGTACAGTTACTATATTTGCATCTGCCTTTATCACTCCATCTCTAAATTTAGCTAATACATCCTCCATGTTATGAGTTAGTTCTGCCATGGAACTAAATCCCATGGTAGCCGCCATGCCTTTTAATGTGTGGGCAACCCTAAATATTTCATTAAGTTTGTCTATATTATCTGGCTCCTCCTCTAACTCTAACAAGTTTTCATTTAACACTTGAAGATTATCCATTGATTCCTCTAAAAATATTGAAAGATATTGTGAAGTATCCAAAATTATCCCTCCTTAAAGCTTTCTATAGATAAATGTAGAAGCCTTTTCAAAGCCATATTCTTTATAATTATATATGCTTTCTGTAGCACCTACAAATAGCAAGCCACCTTTTTTTAAGCTTTCGCTAAATTTTCTATATATGTTTTCTTTTACATCCTGGTTAAAATATATGACTACATTTCTGCATACTATAAGGTCGAAGTTCTCTTCATACTTATCTCTTATTAAATCATGTTTTTTAAATGTTATCATATTTTTTATATTATCATCAAGATAATATTTTCCATCCTTAACTTTGAAATATTTGGTCATATCTTCTTTTTTTACATTCTTTATTTCACTTTCTGAATATGTACCTTCCTTAGCCTTTTTCAATATTGTATTATCTATATCAGTAGCTAATACATAGTGTCGTAAAGATGGGTTTATATTTTTTAGTATCATTGCCAAAGAATAGGGCTCTGCACCGATAGAACAAGCAGCACTCCAAATTCTTAGCCCTTTACCTTCTGAGTTCACCCTGATGTTCAGCATCCTTTTTAACTCTTCAAACATCTCAGGATTTCTAAAAAATTCGCTAACATTTATGGTTATAAAGTCTAAAAATCTTTGTCTTTCATCCTGATCTCTGGATAGTAGAGCAATATACTCTTCCTCATCTTTAATACCTATTCTAGACATTAAGCTTAAAATCCTTCTATGGAGTTGATTAGATTTATAAGCTTTTAAATCTATGCCAATATCTCTAAGAACCCAAGCTTCAAATCTGTTAAAATCCATACTGTTCCTCCTAAACTTTACTTAAATTTTTTATTTTATCAGGTATTTTATATAAGGGTATAACCTCATCCACCTTACCTGTCTCATAGGCGGCTTTTGGCATACCATATATTGTACAAGTACTCTCATCTTCTGATATGGTTATTCCACCAATACCTTTTATTATCTCTGTACCCTTTGCTCCATCTCTTCCCATTCCTGTAAGAATTACAGATGCTAATTTACTTTTATATACCTCTGCAGCACTGATGAAAAGTTTGTCTACGGCAGGTCTTACTCCCCATATAGGTGGTTCCTGATTCATAGAAAGCCTTCGTTCTCTACTGACCTCCATATGGTATCCTCCTGGTGCTATATACACCGTATTATTCTCAATAAGGTCTCCATCTTTACCTTCAACTACAGTTAATTTACTATTTTTATTTAATCTATCTGCAAAGGCTTTTGTGAATCCTTTAGGCATGTGTTGAACTATTAGAATTGGAAATCCTAAATTTCCTGGAAGTTTTGTTATAACTTCTGTTATAGCTTTAGGCCCTCCTGTAGATGCTCCCAATACTAATGCATCTATTTTCATATTAGTATTATTACTTATAGCCTTTGTTTTAGGAACTATCGCCTTTCTTGGCTCTATTTTTTTGCTATTTACAGTAGATCTGATTCTATTTACCAGCTCTCCTTGAACTTTATTTATATCCAAAGATATAGCCCCCGAAGGCTTTTGTATAAAATCAAAGGCTCCATTTTCTAAGCACTCTAAAGTTATATCTGCACCTTTATCTGTAAGGGAACTTAACATTATAATTTTTGCTGTGACTCCTTTTCTTTTAAGTTCCTTTAAAGCTGTAAGACCATCCATCTTTGGCATTTCAATATCTAAAGTAATAACGTCTGGCCTCAACATATTTACATTATTCAAAAGTTCTATGCCATTTCTTGCAACTGCCACAACTTCCATATCTTCATTTTCTTCTATCATATCTCTTATTATCTTCCGCATTAAAGCAGAGTCATCAACAACCATAACTCTTATTTTATCCACTTGCCTCACTCCATTAAATTTCTTTTGTGCCTTCTCCTACAGTTCTAATGGAAACTAAGCCATTAGTAGAATCTACTATCATAGTCCTTCCTTTATTACCACCAATTTCTTCGGATATAAGTTTGATCCCCAGCTCATTCAATACCTCTTTAACCATAATACCATTTCTATGCCCTATATCTGATATTATGTTTTTATCGCTAAAGTTAAACATAGAGGCCCCCCCAGCTATTTTAGCTACCAGGTTTCTTTTCTTTGCTCCCTTTAGTTCCATTTTGTTTATAAGGATAGGAATAGCTAAGTCTGCAAATTTCATAGGATTTGTTACGCTAGAAAATTGTTTACTGTCAGGAAGCATTATATGGGATAGACCTGCTATGCCACTAGCCTTATCATACAATGCTATTCCTATGCAGGACCCTAGCCCCACAGTTATAAGTTTTTGAGGATCTTTAGCTATATTTAAATCCCCAATTCCAACTCTTATTTCTTCTGTATTCATACTCACCTTAACACCTAATAAATTTTTTCCTTTTCTTCTTCTCTTAACACTTTATTTAATGCTAAGTATATTACTATTCTATCTTCTAGCTTGATTAATCCTTTTAAATATCTTTTTGAAATACTACTAGTTATTTCTGGTGGATTTTCTATGGCATCTACAGCAATATCCTTTACTTCTGAAACATCATTAACTACTATGCCTACTCTCTCTTCTTCGTCCTTTATAACAACTATCTTTTTATTCTTATTATTAATTTCTATATCAAATCTAGTAAAAAGGTTAAGTATGGGAAGTATTTTCCCTTCATACTTTATTACCCCTTCTATAACTTCTGGTAAGTCCGGAACCTTATTAGGCTGTGTGTATTCAAGTATTCTTTCAATCTCCCCTATGTCAGNNACCTAATGTAAATATTATTATCTTTCTTTCTTCCATAGCTTCCCCTCCTATAGCTTAAGCTTTTCCACTGTGAGCTCTCCACCCTCATCCAAGAATGCATGAAGATTTCTGCAAGGACTATCTATAAGGTATTCCTTTAGCCCAACCACTATTTTGGTGTTTATATAGGCTATATCAGCCCAAATATGTCCTCGCTCTTCAACTACAAGTTTAGTTACAACTCCTGCAGTACTTCCCACAGTTTTGCACTTAATTATATTTTTTGCTTTCATTTCGCCCCCTCTAGCTACAGCATTCAGTCCTTGAAAATAAATCCCATCATTGGCGAAGAGATTTGATATATATTGACCTTTCCCAATAACATATATATTTCCACTGCTTTTTATTGTAGTATCTTGGCAATAAGAAATATTCACATTTACAGGAAGACTCAATCCTTCTTTTGTACACTCTATATCTTCCTTTAGCCTGTCCATAAAATCATAAACTTCGCTCATATATTTTATATTTAAAGGACCAAGTCCTATTATTCTACTTCTTATAAAGTTTGTAACTGCTTCACTGGTATAAGGACTGCTAAGTAACCTTAAAGCCACTTTTACTATTTTCTTAAACTTGCTTTCTAATAGCACTTTTATTATTTGTCCATCACTGCTTTTATCGTGAAACATATTGTTACTCTTTAACTCTTTTGCACATATAGTTAAATTATTATATAAGGTTCTAAGTTCCTGTAAATCTGCCAAACATTGAACTTTGTCTGCGTCTTGTCCACCGCCAGTTATATTAGAACCTATTATATTGCCTTTTATGTCCACATTTCCTTTTGCATTTAGCTCCGCTATGTTTACACCTTTATATATGGTTAAATCGCCACCACATTTTACCTTCATACCCTCTTCAATGGTGCCTCTTATTACTATGTCCCCGTTATAAACTACATTTCCAGTCTTAAGGTTTATATCATTAGCTACTTCATGTATAATTGTAACCTCAAAAATTCCATTTCGAAATTTAGGCTTTCCTTTCATAGTGGCATAAACCTTATTATTTTCTAGTTTAGTTCCTACTCCACATTTTATGATAAATTGTTTTTTGTCCTTCTTTTTCTTAATTTGCCCCTTTACATCTATTCCATCTTTGCCTATTTCCCCTATAATTCTTTCCCCTATTACATCTCCTGGTATTACTTGATGTATTACTCCAGTATCTTTATAATCTATCTGTTTTCCTTCCTCAACTAAAGCTCTTATATCATGCTCCTTAAATTTTACGTCTATAAAATCTTCTTTATCATCTATAGGAGCCTCTCCTTTTGCTATGATTAAGTCTATACAACCGTTGGATGCCTCAGATAAATTTTCATCTATTATACCATTTATTACTCCCATCTTTTTTAAATTTTCTTTTATATCATCTATAGAAAATTTATTCAGTTCTCCATTTGACTTGTATTCTTCCTGAGGAATAACTTTATTTTGGGGCTCACTATCCATAAGGATAGATATTGAAGGTTTTTTATATTCTACACTTATGTAGGCTTCCATAGCATCCTTAGTTATAACTATATTTATATTCCTTCCCCCATTTTCAACAACTGGGCAGTATTCAATGATGGAATTTTCGAAAACTTCACATGGTTCTTCTAAAATTACGCCATTTACTTTTATGGTTCCCTTAGTACAAGGTGATAATATTGCAGCTTTTTGTCCTTCTTCTCCGTTAGTTACTATAACCTTTCCCTCTTTTATAGCTATAGTACCAATGTTCTTTTTCTCTTCAATATGTACTTCAATTATGCATTCCTTTTTTAAAAGTCCATTTTTCTCCTTTATTATCTTATAATTTATCTCATTGTCTGGTATATTGACCTCTTTACTAGCTATAGTTAAGCATTGAGCTAAATTTTCGCCTTTAAAGACTTTTTTCACCATAGCTCCCCCCTTGTATTGAAATATTTATATATTTAAAGTATACCATAAAAAAATATAATATTTTCCTTTTATTATCGTCATTTTACCACAAAACTTTACAATACTATTTATAGTTTTTAGTAATAATATCTATTTTTTTCTTTCGTCTATATATTCATTAATTAACTTATTGTATCCATCATATATTTTTTTCACCACGACATTGTTGGCTGAATGAAATGCACTATCATCTACCTTTTTAATAGGTAAAACCTTAGGTGATGTACCTGATATAAATAATCCATCCACTGACTTTAACTCATCTACTGATAGATTTCTTTCTTCTATATTAATTCCTGTTATCTTAGCTACTTTCAAGATAAATTGCCTTGTTATTCCTGGAAGAACCTTGTCTATTGTCGATGTTATAAGGGTTTCACCTTTAACCATAAATATATTTGATCTACTTCCTTCAGTTACTTTGTTATGTTTATCAATCAATATAGCCTCATAGGCCCCACATTTATTCAAAGCTTCATTAACATTGTTTCTTAAATTATTATTGATAACTTTTGCATTAGGGTTTTCCCTTTCTGCAAAGTATAATATTGTATCTACACCTTCAATGTACTCCTTATGCTCTGGATAATGATGTGGAATGTAGTAACCAGCCAAATTATTCTTGTCTCCATTGAAAACTATTTTTACATTTCCCTCTTTGTTTCCATTAGCCTTTATCAATTCTTTAATGGATTTTTCTAGGTATTCTTTTTGAATTCTGTGATCCATATCCATAATTTCTAAGGATCTCATCATTCTTTTCATATGGTCTTCTAAAAATAAAGGAATCCCTTCTATAACTCTGATAACCTCGTATATATTAGTGCTTCCTATGACTTTCTCTTCTTTAAATTTTTCCTTAGATAATATATCATTATTTATAATAAATTTTTCTCCTTGGCATATTTCCATATTACTACCTCCACTTTAACACTTCTATATTTCCATAATGCTTTTTATAGTTTATAAGATAAGGCTTACCTACTAAGTTTAAAAGAGGCAAATCTGACAATGAATCAGAGAACATATATGACTCTTTAAAATTCACTTCTATATTTTCTTCTTCAAGGGCTTCCATGAGCCTTGTAATCTTTTCTTCACCTTTACAGTTATTGCCTTCCATAAACCTAGTATGTATGTTTTCTTTTACTTTAAATCTAGTTCCAATTATTCTATCTACCTCCTCTATAGCATATAATTCCTTCAAGTAAAACTCTGGAGATGCAGATATTAGATATATTCTATATCCCTGACTTTTAAGTTTTTTTATCATATCTATGGCATCTTTATATAATATTTTTGAAAGTTTTTCTTCATAAAATTCCTTAATAAGCTTTTCCATATTCTCTTTTTCTATGCCATGTACAAATTTCAGAAACATTTCTTTTGTTCTTTTTTCATCAAATATGCCTAATAAAAACATGATCCCAGACAGTACTGCTCTAGGCCCATAAATTATATTTTTAGGATATTTTTTTATAGAAAAATAATAAAGTTGCCTTAGGGTTTCTCTACTGGTTATAGTATAATCCACATCAAATATGGCTAATTTTTCGATGATAATCAACTCCTGTGTAAATTCAAATATTAAAAAGAGTTGCTTTAAGCAACTCTTTACTCTTCTTCTCCTTCTTCTTCTTCAAGAAGACTTTCATAATAAGCTGATACTTCTTCAAATTCTTCATCATCAGGAATAACTAATTCCCCATCTTCTCCTACTGATTTAAATAGGTAAAAGGACTCATCTTCTGGGTTTTGTATCAAAACATATTGTCCTTCTTTATATTCAAAGGCATCTACTACTTCACAAGAAACTATGTTTCCTTCTTCATCCTCTAAATCTACCACGAAGGTTTCTTCTTCATGATCACCACAACAACATTCATGGTCATGGTCATGCTCATGCTCATGTTCATTGCAGTCACATCCACAGCCACAGCCACAATTTTTTAGCTTTTCGTCTTTCATTCTTAAATTCAGTTGCGATAATTCACAACTTCCTCCTTTCAAATTAAACTATGTTTTAATTTTACCCTTAAATCCACTTTATTAAAAGAGTTTTTTAAAAATTAATATTATTTTTTAAAAATTAAAAGGTGCTTAAAGCACCTTTTAATTTTTATTACTATTGATTTGCAAGCTTCTTATAGTTTTCTCTTCTTTCTTTAGCATCTTCTTCAGTTTTAACATATAAATCTTCTGCTAAATCTGGGAATGCCTTTGCTAAAGAAGCATATCTAACTTCTCCCATTAGGAATTCTCTAAAGGAAGCTGTTGGTTCTTTTGAATCAAGAGCAA
This sequence comes from Clostridium sp. UBA5530, assembly GCA_002423705.1. Lineage (GTDB taxonomy): Bacteria > Bacillota > Clostridia > Clostridiales > Clostridiaceae > Clostridium_X. The sequence continues at coordinate 9,692 of DINW01000051.1, read as the reverse complement.
ATGGATTCTTTCCTTGATCCTTAAGTTCTGGGTTAAATCTATATAGTGACCAATATCCACAGTCAACTGCCTTCTTTTCCTCTAGTTGAGATTTACCCATACCAGCTTTTAATCCATGATTTATACATGGAGCATAAGCTATGATTAATGATGGTCCATCATAATTTTCTGCTTCTGTTATAGCCTTTATAGTTTGGTTCTTATCAGCACCCATAGCTATTTGAGCAACATATACGTAACCATAGCTCATAGCCATCATTCCTAAGTCTTTCTTCTTAGTTCTCTTTCCTGATGCTGCAAATTTAGCTACAGCAGAAGTTGGAGTTGATTTAGATGATTGGCCACCTGTGTTAGAGTAAACTTCTGTATCAAATACAAGAACATTTACGTCTTCTCCTGATGCTAAAACATGGTCTAATCCACCATATCCTATATCATATGCCCAACCGTCTCCACCAAATATCCATTGAGACTTCTTAGTTAGGAATTCTTTCTTTTCAAAGATTTCTTCTAATACTACACTGTTCTTCTTTTCCTTTTCTAGAATTGGAAGAAGTGCTTTAACTGCTTCTTTTGATGCTTTTCCATTATCTTTTGCATCATACCAAGTTTTTAATGCAACTTTTAAGTCTTCACTGCTGCAGCTGCAATTCATAGCCTGCTCTACTAGTCCAGCAACTTTTTCTCTTAATTGCTTAACTCCTAAAGACATACCTAATCCAAATTCAGCATTATCTTCGAACAATGAGTTAGCCCATGCTGGTCCATGTCCATCCTTGTTTGCACAATATGGAGTTGAAGGAGCAGAACCNNCTGCACAAGCCCCTGAGAACTCAAGAAGTGGTTGCTTAAATTGGCTACCCTTTACTGTAGTTTCATTCATTAAGTCAGCTCTGTATTGTAGCTTTTCTGTAGCATATTCCCAATTTTCCACTTCTCCTAATTGGCTATCTAGTGGCTTCATTATAAGAGCCTTTTCTGGAGCTGGACATACTTCAGCACAGTTTCCACATCCTGTACAATCAAGTGCACTTATTTGCATTGTGAAGTTTAATCCTTCAAAAGTCTTTCCTCCTACAGCCTTCTTAAGTTTAAAGCTTTGTGGAGCGTTCTTAGTTTCTTCTTCATTTAATAAGAATGGTCTTATTACTGCATGAGGACAAACATATGAACATTGATTACATTGGATACACTTATCTACTTGCCATTCTGGAACACTAATAGCTATTCCTCTCTTTTCGTAGGCAGCTGTTCCACATGGGAAGGTTCCATCAGCTATATCAGCAAATGTGCTTACTGGAAGCTTATCCCCTTCTTGTCTATTCATTGGATCTACTACATTTTTTATGAATTCTGGAGCTTTAGAGTCTGCTACATTCTCATCCTTAGCATCTTTCCAGCTTGCTGGAACTTCTACTTTGGATATAGAGTTTATTCCCTTATCTATAGCTTCGTTGTTCATATTAACAACTTTTTCTCCCTTTTTACCATAGGAAGTTACAACTGCAGCCTTTAAATATTTAACTGCATCCTCTATAGGAATTATATTTGCTAGCTTAAAGAAAGCTGATTGCATTATCATGTTTATTCTTCCACCAAGACCTATTTCTTGAGCTATCTTAACAGCATTAACTGTGTAGAAGTTTATATTATGATTTGCAATAAATCTCTTCATGAAAGCTGGTAAATGAGTTTCTACTTCTTCTTGATTCCATATGCAGTTTAATAAGAATGTTCCATTATCTTTTAATCCTGTTAAAACATCATATTTATTTACATAGGATTGATTATGACAAGCAACAAAATCTGCTTTATTTATTAAATAAGGTGATTTTATTGGCTTCTTACCAAATCTTAAGTGAGAAATTGTTATACCACCTGATTTTTTAGAGTCATATGCAAAATATGCTTGAGCATACATATCTGTATGGTCTCCTATGATCTTTATAGCACTCTTATTTGCTCCAACAGTACCATCTGATCCAAGACCCCAGAACTTACATGCTACTGTTCCTTCCTTAGTTACATCTATCTCTTCACAAGTAGGTAATGATAAGAAAGTAACATCATCTTCTATTCCTACAGTGAATCCATCTTTTGAATCCTCTGCCTTTAAGTTTTCAAATACAGAAAGGATTTGTCCAGGAGTAACATCCTTTGATCCTAATCCATATCTTCCTCCAACTATTACAGGAGTCATTTCTTTACATCCATAGAATGCATTTCTTACATCTTGTAATAATGGTTCTGCTGCACATCCTGGTTCCTTTGTTCTATCAAGAACAGCAATCTTCTTTACACTCTTTGGAACAGCATTGATGAAATGCTTTAATGAGAATGGTCTATATAAGTGAATATTTACAAGACCAACTTTTTCTCCCTTTTTATTTAAATAATCGATAGTTTCTTCGATTACGTCACAGCCTGATCCCATTGCTATTATTATTCTGTCTGCATCTTTAGCTCCATAGTAATTGAATAAATGATATTCTCTTCCCGTAAGCTTGCTTATTTCATTCATATATCCTTCAACAATTTCTGGAATTGCTTCATAGTACTTATTAGAAGCTTCTCTTCCTTGGAAGTATATATCAGGATTTTGAGCTGTTCCTCTTGTTACTGGATGCTCTGGATTTAGAGCTTTCTTTCTAAACTCTTTTACAGCTTCCATATCAACAAGATTCTTTAACTCATCATACTCAAGAAGTTCGATTTTTTGAATTTCATGAGAAGTTCTAAATCCATCAAAGAAATTAAGGAATGGTACTTTTCCCTTTATAGCTGCTAAGTGAGCTACTGGAGATAGGTCCATAACTTCTTGAACGTTGCTAGATGCAAGCATAGCAAATCCTGTTTGTCTTGCAGCCATAACGTCTTGATGGTCTCCAAATATTGATAATGCATGAGCTGCAAGAGCTCTTGCACTTACGTGAAATACTGCTGGTAATAATTCTCCAGCTATTTTATACATATTTGGTATCATTAAAAGTAGTCCTTGAGATGCAGTATATGTTGCTGTTAATGCACCTGCTTGTAATGATCCATGGACAGCACCAGCAGCTCCTGCTTCTGATTGCATTTCCATAACCTTAACTGTTTGATCAAATATGTTCTTTTTTCCTTGAGCTGCCCATTCATCTATATGTTCAGCCATTGGAGAAGATGGTGTAATTGGATAAATAGCTGCTACATCAGTAAATGCATATGCAATATATGCTGCAGCGGTATTTCCATCCATAGTTTTCATTTTTCTCATTGCTCATCTGACCTCTCTTTCATAATGGTTTATAAATTAACCTCAGACTTTGACATCCTTTTAAATTAATGGATGTTACAAGTGCTGAAAATAATTATTGATTTTTTTGACTTTTTCCACTAAACTATTATATTACAGTAAAGGCAAGGTTTCAAATGTCATAATTGGTATTCATATATAAATATATATGGTTCTTCCTAAATATCTCTATTTTTCAGCATTAACTTAAGGTTATCATTGATATATTCTACAAAAAAACTTCTTCTCCTTCTTTAGGTATAATGCAATTAACCCCATTTTCCTTTAAAGCTTCCTTAAGACTTTTCTTATCTTCCTCTTCTCCATGTACTAAATATATGGCTTGGGGCATGTTTTCAAAAGACTTTACCCAGTTCATTAACCCGTCTTTATCTGCATGACCTGAAAGTCCAGAAATTTTATAAATATTACATTTTACTATTTTGTTTTCACCAAAAATTTTAATTTCTTTATAGCCCTCTAAAATTTTCCGACCTAAAGTTCCCTTTGTCTGGTATCCCACAAATATTATAGCACTATTTTCTTTTTCTATGTTATTTAATAAATGATACTTTATTCTTCCTCCTTCGCACATGCCGCTGGAAGCTATGATTATAACTCCTTTGTCCTGATTTATTTTTTTAGACTCATCCACATTTTTAGTAAATATTAAATTTTTAAACTTTAAAGGGTCATCCCCTTCCTTTAAAAGCTTATTAGCTTCTCTATCATAATATTCCTTATACTTTATAAATATCCTTGTTGCCTCTTGAGCTAATGGACTATCTATATATACTTTAGTTTTGATTTTCTCACTTTCAACATGTTTATTTAATATGTATATTATTTCTTGGGTTCTACCAACAGAAAAAGATGGGATTACAACATTTCCTCCTTTTTTTAAAATACTATTTACTATATCTATTAAAGCATCATACTCCCCTTTCTTTTCATGATTCTTACTTCCATAGGTGCTTTCCATTATTACACATTGTCCTGTTGTTATCTTCTTAGGATCTTTTATAATTGGTGTTCCTACATTACCTAAGTCCCCACTATAAACAAGCTTTGGTTTTCCTTGTTCTTCATATATTTCTGTTATAGCAGACCCTAAAAGATGTCCCCCATCTCTAAAGATAATATAAAGGTTTTCCTTTAAAGGTATCTTTACATCATAATCATATCCTTTAAAGTTTTCTAGGGCTTTTTCCACATCATCAATGGTATACAAAGGTTCAACAGGTTTTCCCCTCTTGTCTTTTTCATAGTTATTTTTTATTTTTACTCCATGTTCTTCAATAGTAGCACAATCCCCTAGTATAATCTTACACAGATCCCTTGTTCCATTGGTACACAAGGTTTTTCCTTTAAACCCTCTTTTGTATAATAAAGGGATTCTTCCACAATGGTCAATATGAGCATGACTTAAGATTACATAGTCTATATTCTTTGGATCAAAGGGGAATTCATGGTTTTTATCTCCTTCATCATCCTGGCCCTGATATAATCCACAATCTAGTAAGATTTTTAGGTCATTCACCTCTAAATAATGACAGGATCCAGTAACACTACAAGTTCCACCATAAAATTTTATTTTCATCTCTATCACCTTGCTTAATATATTTTTAGTGCAAAAAACTTAGCAGCTCTTCTTTATCTAAATTTAACTTAAGTTTCCTTTGTATTTAACTTTAGAACATATAATGAAATATAGTATTTCCTAAGACCACTTCTTTTATTAAAGGTTCTTGTAGCAAAACAACCTCCAGATTAAGTATAAAACTTCATCTGAAGGTTGCTTTGTTCATTTTAAAATATGCTAATTTGCTTTAGTATTACTTTCTATTATGGTTATTATCTTGTTTACTCCATTACTTATTTCACTTTTCTCCATTGTCTTTATATATTTTATTCTATTATCATAAAGATCTGACACTTTAGATATAAGGGTTTCTTTGTTTAATTTCTCTTCCTTAAGCACCATGCTATAACCACTCTTTTCAAAAGATTCAGCATTTAGGATTTGATCTCCTCTGCTAGAATTTTTGGATAGAGGTATTAATAAGTTGGGTTTTTTTAGAGCTAAAAATTCAAATATTGAGTTAGCCCCTGACCTAGATATAACAATATCAGCTATAGCCATAACATAAGGAAGCTCCTCCCTTATATACTCAAACTGCTTATATCCCTTTATCCCTTCTAGTGAAATATCTTTATTATCTTTTCCACAGATATGAACTATATTATACCTTTTTAACAATTCTTCCAATGACTCCCTTATGGCATCGTTTATAACCTTCGAACCTAAGCTCCCTCCCATTACCATGATTACAGGTTTATCATCATAAAAATCTAGAATTTTTTTGCCTTTTTCTCTGTTGCCCTTTAAGATATCCTCTCTAATAGGTGTTCCTGTAAGAACTCCCTTTCCTTCCTTTATATATTTTAACGATTCTGGAAAGGTTACACATACCTTAGTTGCATAAGGAGTGCTTAGTTTATTGGCAAGTCCTGGTGTCATATCTGATTCATGACAAACTACAGGTATCCCTCTTAATTTAGCAGCTACAACCACTGGAACAGCAACAAATCCGCCCTTTGAAAAAACTATATTAGGTTTTTCTTTTTTTAATATATTAAAGGCATCTTTTATACCTACAATAACCTTAAAAGGATCCGTAAAGTTTTTTATATCAAAGTATCTTCTTAGTTTTCCACTAGATATACCATAATAGGGCAAACCTTCTTTTTCTATTATTTCCTTCTCTATTCCATCTTTACTTCCTATGTACTTAATCTCATAATCAAGAGACCTTAGCCTAGGTACCAATGCTAAATTAGGAGTAACGTGACCTGCTGATCCTCCCCCTGTGAGTACTATTTTATATTTACTCAAGCTACCCTCTCCTTTTACATATTTGTCTATAATATATACTATTCATGAAATATCATTGGGTTGCAATAAAAAAGAAGCTATTGAGATTTTCTTTCAGTAATAGCTTCTTTTATTATACACCAAATTTAAGATTTTTTATTAGAAATCTGAAAACTCTATTTCTATTTTATTTTTCATGCTCTCTAAATAATATTCCTCCGTTACTTCACCTTTGCTTTCAATATCTTCTCTTGAAAACTTCAGTTCAAAGGATGTACCTTCATTTTCTATACTACTTACTTCTATGGTTCCATTCATAATCTCTATAAGTTTTTTTACTAGCGATAATCCAAGACCCGTTCCCTCTGCTCTTCTAGATAATGAATTATTTACTTGAGCATATCTATCAAAAATTTTACAAAGCTTATCTTCTGGTATACCTACCCCTTGATCCTGAACTCTCACTATTACCCTTTCTTCTTGTATATCTATAACCACATATATTTGTTTTCCCTCTGGAGTAAATTTCATAGCATTAGACAATAAATTTAACAGTATCTTTTCATACTTATCCTTATCTAAGCTAATATAAAATTCCTCCATATTAGTATCGAAGATCAGCTCTATGCCTCTTTGAATGGCATAGGAATTTACTGAAGTTATTATATATTCCGTAACACTAATCATATCAAATACAGAATTATTTATATCTAAAAAACCTGCTTCTGCCTTGGATATATCCAATATATTATTAATAAGCTTTAAAAGTCTGCTGCAGTTTTGATCTATCCTTCCTAAAATCTTATCTATATTTTGAGTTATTTCATTGCCATATACCTTATAAGCCAATTGAAGAGATGAGTAAATTATAGTTAATGGTGTTCTAAGTTCATGAGACATAACGGTAAAAAAGTCATCCTTAACTTTAGTCATTCTTTCCAATTCCAAATTGTTATTTATTTCATCAGTTATATCCAAACCGTGGATATGGATATTTACTACGTCCCCGTTGTTATCCTCATAAGGCTTAAATCTTATCTTATAAAATCTCTCACCATTTTTCTCTAGAACCTTAAATGGACTTAAAATATATTCTGTTTTATCCATTATGCACTTGAATATTATATTCATGATACATTTTTTCTTTTCATCATCATCAAATAAATCTACAAGATAATCATTCAATATCTGTGAATTTTTATTTGGTATTATATTTAGTATTGCTTCCTTAAATCTTTTATTAGCTAATACTATCTTTAAAGATGGATACTGCACCACTGCTATGGGTACATCCATGGTATTTATTACATTTTCAGTAAAGTCAGTTATGTCCTCTAATCTTTTTTCATGGACCTTTATGTCAGTTATATCTTTAACAGTGATTATTGTGTACATTAGCTTGTCCTTAGAATCATATACAGGGGTACTATTAAATTCTAAATACTTTACTTCACTTTCCTTAGTGCTAGTATAACTTATCAATGCTCTTTCTACTTTTTCATCTATTATTAAATAATTGTCTATAAACTCCCTTATAGTAATAACATTATTATCTAAGGTTCTTACTAAATATTCGTCTAAAGCTTTAGACTTATTTTGTATATCTAAATTATAAAATCCTAGGATTTCATAAAAAGAGTTATTACAGAAATTTATTTTTCCCGTATTTCCAATTACTAATATTCCCTCAGATATATTTTTCAAAACATCTTTAAGATGCATAAGATGCTGTTTTTCTCTCTTTCTTAATGTATCAATAACCTCACATTTTCCTTGAAGTTCCATTGATAAAGTCTCAAATTTCTTTTTTTCTTTAGCTACTTTGGCTTTAGATTCATACTCTAAAGTCACATCACAAAGGATTAATGCTAAAGTTTTCTCTTTTTTCTCTTCACTTAGGTCATAGATTTTCAAGTAATATATTTGTGGTTTTTCCTCTATGTGGTTTTTCACCAGCACAATACTGTCTTTGAAATAATCGCTGTTCATGGCATCAACTATTGGGTTTATATCCCTAGTCAATTTCTCCCCATCTTCTAAAATATATCCTTCAAAATCGATAACATCAAATATGGATTTTCCAACAACATCTTTTGGATTCTCTAATTTAAGAGACTTAAATGCATCATCACTTAAATCTGTCAATATCCCTTGCTGATTAATTATATAAATTTTCTTTTTAATAGCATTAATAAATGCTTTTCCCCATTCTTCATATAACATAATGATTAACCTCTACTGAAAAATTACTATTCTTTTATCTACTTGCACTCTATAGTTTATTCTATAAGTTTTAAGTAATTCCTCTATTTTTGCTAATTTTTACCGAAAATTCTTTTTTACTGAATATTTTTTCCCAGAGTTTTTAATTAAATATATTCTTACCTAATCTCCTCTATAACCAATTGCAAGGTTTTTGTACCATTAAATTCATTTATATTTGGATAATAAGCAATATCTAAATATATATTGTTATCTGTACCCATATATAAATTATCTAATTGTTCTTTGCCATACTTTTCGGTGATGATGTTCTCAAATTCTTCTATATTAGAAAAGCATATTCCATCTATATAAATTCCATTTCTGCTAACTAGACCCAATTTCAATACATTTTTATTTTGTCCCATAACTCTAGCCCTTATAGCCTTTATGTTTCTTTCTCCAAATATAGGCTTTGGATTTCCTTTACCAAAAGGCTCTAGACTTTCTAAATCCTTTATCAAATCATAATTTACGCTTTGAAAAGGCAGCTGCATATCTAAATTTACCCTTGGTATAAGGTCTTCATCTTTTAAAGAAGTAATCTTATTAAGCCTGCTTCTTAACGGTTCTATGTTATGTTCTTCTAAACATAATCCTGCTGCCATAGGATGTCCCCCAAACTTTACAATAAGATCCCTGCANNTTTTACTATATTCTCTCCCTTTGTTAAAACTATAGTTGGTACATTAAATTTTTCTCTTATTCTTCCTGCTACAATACCTGCTAAACTCTCATGAAGATTCTTAATGTATATAAGTAAAACCTTTTGTCCTTCCAATTTATCTTTTTCAATAATTTTTAAGGCTTCTTCTATGCCCTCAGCAGTCATATCCTTACGCTCTTGATTTAAATCATAGAGCTCTTTAGCTAAAATTCTGGCTTCTTCTTCACTATTAGAAAGTAACTGCCTTAAACCTCTCTTAGCATTATCCAATCTTCCTGATGCATTTATACAAGGTCCTATGACAAAGCCTAGATGATAAGTTGTTAATTTAATATTATCTATATTAGATATTTTAATTAATGCCTTTAATCCTAAGTTTGTCGTTCTATTTAGCATTTCAAGACCATTTTTCACTATAACCCTATTTTCATCTACTAAATCAACTACATCGCAAACTGTAGCTATAGCAACAAATTCTATAAGCTTATAGCATTGATTTTTTTCTATGTTAAATTCCTCATATAAGGCTTCTATAAACTTTAACGCTACTGCCGCTCCGCATAATTTTTTAAATTCATATTCACAGTTACTTTGTTTAGGATTGATTATTGCAT
>DINW01000033.1 GCA_002423705.1 Clostridium sp. UBA5530 | reverse complement strand
GCTGCAAGACCTTTATCAAGGCATTCCTTTGAAACCTGCACTAATTTTTTCATTTTCTCATGGGCTTCACCTATTATGAACATCCTTGAGGCATCAGAATAATATCCATTGTAAATTGTAGACACATCTACATTTATAATATCTCCTTCTTCCAAAATTACATCTGGACTAGGAATACCATGACATATCTCATCATTTATAGAGGTGCAGACACTCTTAGGAAATCCTTCAAAATTCAAAGGTGCAGGGATAGCTCCTTGGGCTACTGTAAAATCATGTACTAAGGTGTTTATTTCCTCGGTAGACATTCCGGCTTTAATATTTTTAGATACTAAGTCTAGCACTGCTGTATTAATCTTTCCACTTTCCCTTATACCATCTATCTGTTCTTGATTTTTTATAATATCTCTAGGAGGAACTATACATCCCTTATCCTTATACCATTGCAATTTTTCATCAAAAGCTAAATGGCAGGTCTTATATTTTTTATTACTGCCACACCAGCACTGATCATTTCTACTAAGTTTCATAAATTATCGCTCCTTATGTTTCATCTGCCTTTATTATATTACTTTAAACCATAAAGAGAAACCTTTTAAAGAAAATTAATTTCAACACCTTGAATCAATAAAACAACTCCACTATGTTTTTTAATTTAATCATTATTTTTGAGTCTGTAGATAATCCTTCCAAAGAAGCTGTGTAAGAATCATTACTATATATCATTTTTGAACAATAATCGGTGGACATCCTAAAAATAATTCATTTATAAATATTGTATATATAAGTAAAATAACAAAAATTACATTATATTAACATTTAAAACTTTAATGTACAAAGTGTTAAAGCATTTGGTATAATTTAAAATATAAGTAAAATTATATTCAAGGGGGATTAATATGTATATCAAAGTTCCATTTATTGAAGTTTTAAGTATTCTTATAGTATTATGGTTGGTATACAGATTTTTAGTATTATCCAATAGAGGAGAAAAAAACTTGGCAATGGAAATCACCATAAATTTATTTTTTCTATATGCCATGGTATTGTTAGGTGTTACCATCTTTAAAGATGGTTATCTTTACTTAAACTTTGATAAAAAAGTTATTAATGTGGTCCCTCTAAGAGAGACCATACTGATGTTTACGGGAAACCCCATGGGGGTTAAAACCTCCTTATATAATGTGTTAGGTAATATAGTTGTATTTATACCTTTAGGAGTTTTTATAAGATTATTAAATAAAGAATATAAATTCCTTAAAGTTGTATTCATTGGATTTTTAGTTTCTTTAAGTTTAGAAATAGGACAATATTTTACTGTTTTCAATGTATGCCACATAGATCATGTTATTTTCAATACTTTAGGAATTGCTGTAGGATTGTATGTATATGAGCATATAGAAAAAAACAAGATAAAATTTTTTATAGATAAAGTTCACCTTGATAATAAGAAGAATATGATAAAAACTATGGGGCAATTTATAAGTATAGCAGCAGTAATATGTGTTATGGTGTCTTTAGCTAATATTTATTGCAAAAGCTACACAGAAGATTTTATTATTAAAGAGAAACTTTCAACACAATTAAATACATGTAGTGAAAACGGAAGAATCATAACCAAGGATTTTTATGATTATAAACTGTTTGTAATTAGAGGGGAAGAGCATATAGAACTAAAGGTAATGAAAAGAATTTTAGGAGATAGGTATACTTTAGGGGAAGAGAATCTCCTAGTATCTATGGAAGCTAAAGATGGTTATAGAATAATTCCATTAATAGATGTAAATAGTGAAAAGTCTACTGTAATTATTTTCGGACAAAATAATTACAGTAAATATATGATGATGAATTTTAATGGTAAAAAGTATAAAGAAAAACTCCATAAAGATGATATTTTTTTAGTGATATATCCACAGTATGAAGACATGGCTAAAACCACAGTTACAAAGAATGGCGACACTCAAACCCTTGAAGTGGACTTTTTAACTGAAAATAATGAAAAGAATACCTCAATGAAAAATGTACAATAAATTGACTGATAATTCTAAAGATGTTATTATTGGGATAAGCCATAGGCTAATATTATAAAGAGGTGGTAACATGAAATTTTATACTTACTTTAAAGAACTTAATTCCAAGGGAGGGCTATTAGAAAAGTAAAATAAAACTTTTGGTCCTTTCTTATGTTAAGGAGGGCAAAGGTGAGTTATATAAAGGCACAAGATGTATTGCCAGAAGATATAGTAAAGTTGATTCAAAAATATGTAGATGGGGAATGCTTATACATCCCAAGAAAGGATGGAGAAGAAAAGTCTTGGGGTGAAAAAAATGGTACAAGAACTCTTTTCAAGAAAAGAGATAGAGAGATATATTTACAATATGTTAATGGAAGTACCATCTCACATTTAGCTGAAACATATTTTTTATCAGAAAAAAGTATAAGAAGAATATTAAGCAAAGAAAAATCATGTGTATAGTATGATTAAAAGACTATCCTGTAACGTTGAATATTACAAGGATAGTCTTTATTTATTTAATGTGAACTTATATAGGATCATAGCTACTGTTATCTCCAGACTAAAGGGGATGGACATCAGATAAAATAAAAATCTAAGATATAGATAATTTTAAAAGAGACTTTTCTTGAATACATATAGATATATATTAATTTAATACAGGTTTAAGGAGAGTCATGTTTAAAAAAGGAGATTTTCATATACATTCAAGTTTTTCCGATGGAGCTCTTAGTCCTACAGAAATAGTAAAATTAGCAAAGTTTAGAGAGATAGATATATTAGCATTGACAGATCATAATAATATGGATGGCATAGATGAAGGAATTAAGGCTGGAGAAGAATATGGAATTAAGGTGATTCCTGGTGTTGAGGTATCTACTAGATTTAGAAATACAAAGGTTCATATTTTAGGATACTTTAAGAGAGAAGATTATAAAGATGAACTTTTAGAGGAGGTTCTCATAAAGATAAAGCTTCATAAGGCTCAATGGATTCAAGAAGTTTTTAAAGATAAATTTGATTTTCATGGATATAAGGATAGGTTATATGTAGAAACAGGAATAGAACTTTTAAAGTTTTTTGGGGCTACAGTAATATTAGCACATCCTATACTTCTACCTAAAGAGGATTTTCATATTATAAAGCATATGGATTTCCATGGCATAGAAGCAAAATACTTTAGCAACACAGAAGAGGATACCAGCTCATTTATTAGTTTTGCTAAGGCTAATAGTTTATTATACACTGCAGGCTCTGATTTTCATGCGCCTATAGAAAGGTGTAGAGCCCATGGACTTTTGGGGGATGTGTACTTAGATGAAGATGAAATAAAAGATTTTTTAGTAAGAAGTAGGTTGTTTCATTAAGGTGATATTTAGATAGACCATAAGACAAATTTAAAATATAGAGATATTGACAAAATCAACAAATCATCCTAAAATACTACTATATTTGTCAAAATATTAACGTGACAAGTGATAATTCCGAATATTTAATCAAAAATTAATATTGGCAATTATAATTAAATATTGGGAGATCTAAAAATAGATCTTTAGTTTTTACGGTGGTGAAAAGGGTATGCGTATTGCAATATGCGACGATATGATTAAAGAAATTAAATTAATAAGGTTAGCCCTAAAGAGTTATATCCTCAAAGAAATAGAAAATAGTTTTGAAATTAAAGAATACAATAGTTCCTTGCTTTTTTTAGATGATTTAGCATCACAGGGGGGATTTGATATTGTATTCCTTGATATTTGTATGCCAGGAGTTTTAGGAACAGATATAGCAAAAGAAATTAGACAAAGAAAAGATAAGACTGAAATTGTGTTTTTAACTACTAGCGATGAATTTGCAGTAGAAGCTTTTGCTTTAAAGGCAGCACATTATGTAGTAAAACCCTTTACTCAAAGTCAATTTAATGAAGCAATGGATAGAGCAATGGAACGGTTCGCTGCAAAACAAACAAAAAATATTTCTCTAAAAGTTCAAGGTGGAGGAGTAAAGATAATAGATATAAATGATATCTGTTTTATAGAAAATTTTTCTCACACTCAAAATATTCATTTAAAAGACAATGAATGTTTTGAAGTTAGACAGTCTATTTCAGAGATTATATCTATGCTGGAAGGGGTGTCCAAGGGACAGTTTATAATCCCCTATAAAGGGTATATTGTAAATCTTAAGAGTATTCAGCTTATTCAGCCGGATAAAATTATTTTAAGAGATGGACAAGCTATTCCTATTGTAAAACGAAATTTCCGACAGTTTAGAGAACAGTATTTTGATTATATGTTTGAAGGGGAAAGCAAATGATAGATATATTTCCAGATATTTTACGAGGCTGTGTTACCAACATCATGATTATTATTTTGCTCTCTACAATGTCTGAGCCTAAATATAATAAAAAGATAATGCATATACCAATATTAGTTTTTTTCCTTATAGATATTTTTGCTAACATTTACTTTTATAATATTGGTGATTACACTACTTTAGCTAAATTTGATATAGCTTTACTTTGTATTATTTCCATTGTGTTAAAACCTTTGTTTCATGAGAGTATCATGCAGTGGCTTTTTAATATTAGTACAGTAATGAATGTATATGCCGCTGTGCTGGTTTTAAGTTATGTACTATGCGACTACTTTCCATACCCTGTTTATGCTAATACTTTCTTAAGGTTTATACTATTCAGTGGTATTATTTTACTATTCCGCTATTATATTCGTCCATTATATAGAAAGGTAGTAGAGCATTGGAATATATTTTTCCTAGTAGTTGTAGGTATTGAAGCCAATCTTCTATATTATATAGTAGTAAGTAGCGATATTGAAACTACACTTATAAATAATTTTGTTCCCATGGCTTTACTTATTATACTTGCTATATTTATTTATATCTCTATTATTCAGTCCTTTAAAACAATTTCAGAGGAATATGAATTGCGTGAAGAAAATATTAAGATTGGGATGCAACAGGAACTTTTGCAATCTGAACTCTCCTCCTACGAAGATTTTATTAACATTTCTAAACAAAGCCGCCACGATCTTCGTCATCATAATGCTATTTTATTAGAGTATCTTTACAAAAATGATATTGATGGAGCAAAAGAATACCTTAAACTTTATAATGACAGCATCACTGAAACACCTTTATATGAATATTGCAAAAATCCTACTGCTAATGCCATATTTAGAATATATGAGCAACGTACTAGAGAAGCAGGAGTTACATTTATTATAAATGCAGATATTCCTAATAAACTACCCCTTACTGCACCGGAGGTAGGAGTAGTGCTTTCTAATATTTTAGAAAATGCTTATGAAGCTTGTCAAAAATCTCAAAGTAAAGAAAGGTTCATAGGATTTTTGGCAGAGACTAATGAAGAAAATTTGAGAATAGACTTACGAAATACAGTAGAAGGCATAGTGAAATTTGAAAATGAACTTCTTATATCTACTAAAAAACATGGGGGAATTGGGATAAAAAGCGTTATGCAGATTGTGAAAAAAAGTGGTGGAATGATACGATTTAAGCAGTTAGAAAATGAATTTGAGACACAAATCATTATACCTATATTTTAGTAAGATATTACATATTTAATCTCCTAACAACATTGTTAGGAGATTTTTGTCGTGTTGTGCAATGTAACCGTCATCTTGTGCAAAACTTCACATAAAAAATAAGAATTATGGTATCTTTTAGTTAAAGAAAATTATGATAATGTGAAGTGGACTTGGATGAAAGGAATGATTATAAATATGGAGGCTTTTACTGATCATACAAAAGAAGTGGAGCGTAGGCTAGCTGCTATACATATACATTTACAAGATAATTGTGCTTTTTTTAAACTTCGTAATGATGCATTGATAAATATGCAAAAGTGTCAATATTGCACCTATGGTCTCTTTAATCATGACAGTGATGGTCTAAATATCCAAGGTAAGAAAATAGAGAAAATTCTGCAAAAAAATTAAAAAGTTAATTAAAAAATTAAAAATATTTAAAATTAAAGGGGGCTATTTTATGAATAAGCGTACTAAGAAAAAGTTGCGTAATGTAACAGTAGTTGCCATTGTATTTGCTATGATAATGAATATATTTTATCCTGTTACATTTGTTGCAGCAGCAAGTGAATCAGCTAATCCTTATGAGAATGAAGTCATTGAAATTTTGATTTCTGATTCAGCAAGAGGAACCTTAACCAAGGAACAATATATAAATGAAATGACTAATGCTTTAAAGAATAAGGGGTATAAGGAAGAAAATATAATCTTCCACGATGCAGATGCCAGTGTCAATACTAGCACCTTAAATGGATGGTATCTTTATGATCATTACTATAATCCACAGTGGAATGGTAATAAGCCAGCATCATGGAATGATTACAATGGTAAACAACCATTTTTCTATTACAAAGAAGCAGTACCCAATGGAAATCAGTATTTCCCAAATATAACTGATGAATCTTTAAAGGCCTGCTACGATCGGTCCCAGCATATTTGGGCAAAAAATGGTGGAAAAGATATTCTCTTTGTAGGATATAGTTCTCCTAATTTTGCAGACTTTGCTATGTATCCAGCACTAAACAATGATCCTAAAACTGTAGAATTTGATATTGAAGCTACCCAAGTAAATACGCATACTCTATATGGGGCAGGATTCCTTTTCAATGCAGGTATTAATGAAAATGGAATAATTTCTGGATATACATTATTCTATCAATTTAATGGTCCAACTAGTGGTACAGTTTATATAGGTAAGCTAAAGGACAATACTAAAGCAACTGATTTGCATGCACAAGGTGGATATTTTAACCAATATTTCACGCCTATTGGTTCAGAGCCATTTCAATTAGATGTAACTAGCAAAAAATCTCATATAAAATTGAATGTGGCACCTACTTCTGTTAAATGTGAAATGACTGATTACAAAGGTGATGGTAGCAAAGGAACACCTAAAGCTTTATTTGGCGGAGAAAAAGCCATAGTTGATACAAAGATGCCTAACTTTGGTCCTATAGTAGGATATACTAATCATTCTTGCTCTCAAATAAGTATGTTTACTTATAGCAATTTGAATATGGAAATTAATAATTCTATTTCTAGTGCTGCAAAGGACACTAATTGGAAAGATGATGAATCCCAAAAGGTTATTGTAGATATTACGGATAAACCCGTTAATAAAACTGATTTACCAGGGTTTATAAAGGATATAAATGAAGGAAACTATGTTTATGTGGTTGTTTCTGATAAACCAGAAGTAAAGGAAATGATTGAGAATGAACTTCCATTTACTAAAGGAACACCAAATCCTTCTATGTTATTTCCAACTCCAAAAGTAGCTACTGACATTTCAAACATTATTTCTGATAAGAAATTTAATGATGCTATAGACCCAACAGTTCCAAAGACTGATGCAGAAATTAAGGGAAGCGGAGACAATCGTGTCATTGTTTCACCAACTCCTGAAGCAGATGTTTCTATTTATGATAATAAGGATTATAAAAATCCAATTTGGACTGGAAAAACTGATAGCAATAAAAACTCTGAAAATAAATATGAAGTAAAGGTTGATATAAAAGATGCTTTAAATAAAGCGAATTCTGACTCTAAAGAAGTTACTGTTAATGTTACAGAAAAAGGCAAGAAAACCGATAGTACAGTAATATCAACAGATACAACTGTAGATCCTTATGTACAGTCGCAAATTGAGGGACTAAACCCTTCTAAGGAAAATGGGAAAGTTGAATTTAGCTATGACTTCCCTTCATTTACTGTAAAGGATAAGTCATATTCTCCAGCAGGGAATGAATTAGATAAGAAGGTTACTATCTGCTTACCTGATGGTAGCACCGTTGATGGAAGTAAATTTACCTTTGATGCATCTTCTCCTGAAGGTGAATATAGAGTAATAACAACAGTTACAGATAAAACAAATAAGAAAACTAACACTTCTACAAAGATTTTCAATGTAGCGCATAATGCTCCTTCAAAGGACCAAATGAACAAGGCAATTGAAGCATTACCAGGGGCTACAGCAGACTTAGATACAATTAAGAAGGCTAAGAATGAAATTAATTATGCTGGAAAGATGTTTGACTTGATGAAAGATCAATCTGTAGTTACAGAAGCTAACCAAACAAAGCTTCAAGATTTAACTTTAGCTTTGTTGACAGAAGGTAGTAATGCTGTTACTGTAGAGGACAAACTTTCAATGGGAACACAGATTAAGAACCCAAATGTATTATTTACTAAACAAGACATTGAGGACCTTAAAGCAGGAAAGAAAATTGATTATAAGCTTATAGTAAGTCAAAATCCATATTTAGATTATAATGCACAGGTTGCTTTGCAGCAGGGAGGACTAGCTGTAAGTGAGTCTAAAGACAATTTAATACAAATGGATCTTTATAAGTATATAAATAATTCACAACCATCTAGCATTACAGAATTGACCAAGCCTATAAGAGTTACTGTTAATATTCCGCAAACTCTTTTAGGAAAAAGCAATTACCAGTTGGTAAATATCCATAGAGATATGAAAACCGGAGTGACCTCTTTACAATATTACAAAGATTTAGATAATGATGATAAAACTATAACTGTTGACGTTGATAAGTTCTCACCATTCTTGATTGTATATGATGAAAAGTACACCATTGATGCCTCAGCAGATGAAAATGGAACTATTTCTCCATCAGGAAAAATAGAAGTATTAAAGGGGAAAAGTCAGAATTATGAGATAAAAGCTAATACAGGATACGATATAGCCGATGTATTGGTTGATGGAGTTTCCGTTGGTGCAATATCAGAGTATAACTTTGAAGATATTTCTGGAAACCATACAATTGTAGCTAGTTTTAAGAAAATCACATTTACTATTACTGCTTATAGTGGAGAAAATGGAACTATTTCTCCATCAGGAAAGACAGAAGTAGTAAAGGGCGGCAGCCAAAAGTATGAGTTCAAGGGAAATCAAGGTTACAAAGTTGAAGAGGTATGGGTTGACGGGGTTTCCGTTGGTGCAGTATCAGAGTATGAATTTAAGGATATCGCTGCAAACCATATAATTGCAGTTAAGTTTAAAGCAGTGGATGCTGCTCCAAAAACAGGTGATAATAACAACAATACTTTATTGTTAGGTGGTTTTTTAGTTGTTATATCAGCACTAGTTGTAGTACTTTATAAAAAAAGACAAACACTCTCTAAATAAATAAACAACATCTGTTACAAAATATATATAAATAGGTGGTAGGCTATGTAAAGTCACCACCTATTTTATTTTATTTAATATAGAGTTGAATAAGGCTATGAATTCATTTGAGAAGAATTTTTTAAGTTTTGTATCAGCTTATGAGGATTTTTTTTCAGCTCAGTATCCATATCTTTAGAATATCCAATGGTAGCATTGGGACATCCTTCTGACAAATACTCAATTACTTTATAATAATCTTTTTTAAATGAGGTAAGTTCTATTTTATATTTATATCCGTCTGAAAATACTAAAAATATGCTTCGCAACTTACATATAGAAATATGAAATATCCTAAGGTTCAACACATTTTCATATACCCACAAAAGCTCCACTAAAGGCATTGCCAGGGTTAATTGGAAGCTAGATATTATAATATAATTTTCAGTAATAATAAATTTTTTGGTTTTATATATGTTAGGGCATAGTAGCTCTGCATCAATTTGATTTAAGGTACTTTGAAAATCACCATTAGATAAAGTTTTAAGGTACTTTAAGCCTCTGTGATTTTGCATAAATGAGGGTGCCAGCATTAAAAGAAATAAAAACAAATTCAATCCACTTAAAAGAAAAAATAAAGATACTTCAGAAAAGGCTGATTTATATTCTATATAAGAAGTGCTATGAAGAGCTGATACTAATTCTGTTGGAGTTAATCCATGAGATAGTAGCTCTTTTTTAATAGCCTCAAGTTCAGTGTCCTTAAATTGTTTTGGAGTACCGTGTATTATAAAGGTACCGGTATTGTTTTCTATAAGGATTTCATAGTCCTTAATTGGAATAGATATTACTATGATTTTATTATCTAACATGGTAAGGTAATAACCATGAGTAACACTTTCCTTATCTTCAGTATTAAGCTTTTTAGTAGTTTGTACTAGTTGTAAATTTAAATCTAATAATTTATCAGTGGAAACAGTAATGTATTCATGGTTAGAATAGGCAGTATAATAGTCTGATAGATTTGTTACAATTATGGGATTATTTTTTATAGTATAATATTTTACAATGCCTGTTATTAATAAACACAGAGATAGTACTATGCTAAAGGCCAAAATCATTAGTCGTCGTCTCATCTGCTTATTGTATATTTTCAAATATAATGATTGATTCATCTAAAAACCTCCTTATGTATCTATTTAAATATTATAACATATATGTAAATAGATACAAATTTCACCCTAATAATTAGATAATTATTAGGGTGAAATTTGTTAAAGTCCTAAAGATCTATATATTGTTGTAGTGAAAAAACAAATTAATAGGGCTATAGTGGTTGGAATTATAAACGATAAAAGGGTCCACTTTAAACTTCCAGTTTCTTTTTTTATGGTCCATAAAGTAGTAGAGCAAGGCCAGTGAAGGAGACTGAACAACATTGTATTTAGAGCTGTAAGCATGTTCCATCCATTGGATACTAATACATTGCGTAGGGCATCTAAAGATTGGAATTCTACCATGGCTCCTGTGGATAAATAAGACATTAAAATTATTGGAAGAACTATTTCATTGGCAGGGAACCCTAAAATGAATGCTAGCACAATAAAACCATCCAATCCTATAGCATGTCCTAAAGGTTCTAAAAATGAGGCTACGTGGGATAGAATACTTAAGTCTCCAATATATATATTAGCAAATATCCAAGTTAAAGCTCCAGCAGGAATAGCGACAATAACAGCTCTAGACAATACAAACATGGTTCTATCTATTAAAGAATTATAAAGGATTCTGCCAACCTGAGGGCGTCTATAAGGGGGCAGCTCTAAGGTAAATGTTGATGGAACTCCCTTTAAAAGGGTCTTAGATAATATATAAGATATTAAAAGAGTTATAGATATTCCCATAATTACTAGTAAAGTTATTGTAATTGCCGGAATGAAAGAAGAAACGGATTTGTTTGATACTACAAAAAATATACTAGATATAGCAATTATAGTTGGAAATCTTCCATTACAAGGAACGAAGTTGTTGGTTATTATGGCAATAAGTCTTTCACGAGGAGATTCTATTATTCTACATCCGATAACTCCAGCAGCGTTACAACCAAACCCCATACACATAGTTAAGCATTGTTTACCATGGGCACAAGCCTTTTTAAAAAGATGGTCTAAATTAAAAGCCACCCGAGGAAGATATCCTAGATCTTCTAGTAAAGTAAAAATAGGAAAGAATATGGCCATGGGAGGTAGCATGACGGAGACCACCCAAGCTAGAGTTTTATAAATTCCAAGGACAAACATATCATGAAACCATTTAGGTGCTCCTAAATATGATATAAATTGGCTTAATTTCATCCCAAATTTGTCGAATAAGGATGCTAATATTTCCGAGGGAATATTAGCCCCTGTGATTGTTATCCAA
Source organism: Clostridium sp. UBA5530 (assembly GCA_002423705.1). Classification (GTDB taxonomy): domain Bacteria; phylum Bacillota; class Clostridia; order Clostridiales; family Clostridiaceae; genus Clostridium_X. The sequence goes on along the minus strand of DINW01000033.1, from coordinate 35,718 downwards.
AATATTAAGGCTAGTAGTAATAACATTATTGGAATACCAAAGGTTTTAGAGGTTAGTATATTATCTATTTTTTCATCTCGTAGATGTTTACTTCTTTCAGTAACATATAGTTTTTTTATAGTTTCGGCTTCTTTGTAGTTCTCTTCCATTATATATTCTCTTAAGTGCTCACGGCTTATATCTAAAGGCTTTTTTAGTTGAATTAGCTTATTAAAGGTATCTTCTCCAATAAAATCTCTAATGGAGTTTAAAAAAACATCATCACTGTCTAAAAGTCTTAAGGCCAGCCAACGGCTATTTATGGAGGGTGCTATGTTTTTAATAATAACTTCCATTTCTTTTAAAACGCCTTCTATTTTAGGATATTTTATATGATTCACCGCTGAAAAATCTGATTTATTTGAGACAAATTCTATGGCTTCCTTTAGATTATCTAATCCATAATTGTTTCTAGCAGCAGTTAGAACAACAGGAATCCCTAAATGCTTCTCTAAGGCCTTCCCATTTATCTCAATATGCTTTTTTTTAGCCTCGTCTATCAAATTTATGCAAAGGACAACCTTGGAAGTAAGTTCCATAACTTGAAATACTAAGCTTAGATTTCGTTCTAAAGAAGTAGCATCAGCCACTACTATGGCTGCATCTATATTGCCGAAACATAAAAAGTCCCTAGCTACCATTTCCTCAACAGAAGAAGCAAATAAAGAATAGGTACCAGGTAAATCAACTAAAACATAGTCTTTATCATTAAAGGAAAAATCTCCTCTGGCATTGACTACAGTTTTACCAGGCCAATTACCAGTATGCTGATTCAATCCTGTTAAAGCATTAAAAACTGTACTTTTCCCAGTGTTGGGATTACCAGCCAGTGCTATAACAAGTTTATTTTCTTTCTCACCAATGGTGAAAATGTCTTTAAGAGAGTTTTTTTGGACAGAGCTGTAGGTTAGTCCCACTGCAAAGTCACCTCCAGTTCATTAAAATTTTATTTTGACGAAATGATAACATTGTAGGGCTATATCATATTTCTACAACAAGCCCTTACCCAATGAAGGAATTAATATTTAAGATTGAGATACATTTATTAAGGATGCTTCCTCTTTTCTTAAGGCTATCATAGCCCCACGTATTTTGAAGAGAGTAAGATTATTTTTAGGACCCTTTCTAAGAACCTCAATCAAGGCCCCTTTAGTAAGACCCAAAGATAAAAACCTTTCCTTTAATATATTTTCAGCTGTTAGATTTTCAACCTTCACTATGGTACCAGTTTTGATGTTACATAGCTTTTCCATTTGCATACCTCCATGTTAACCTAGACTAACTTTTTGTTATAGTAATATATTATGATAAAGGTATTTTTTGTGATACTAATTATAAATCTTTTATAAATGACATAATATGATATAGAGGTGGTTGATGTGGATAATAAGGGATTTTACACTTTTTATAAATACATGGGTAAAGAATTTAATAATTTAAGTGCTTCAGAAGAAGATTATATAGAAATGATTTATAGAATAACCTTTGAGAATAATAAGGAGGCAAGGATAAATGATTTAGCCACTATTCTTCATGTAAAACCACCTTCGGTGACTAAGATGATAAAGAGATTAGATACTATGGGGTTTGTAAAATATAAGAAGTATGGAACGGTGACATTAGAAGAAAAGGGAAATATTATGGGTAGTTTTTTGTTGAAACGCCATGAAATTATAGAAAAATTTTTAAAACTGGTTGTCTATGAAAATGGCTGTGATGAAGAAAAAATATTAGAGGAAACGGAAAAAATTGAGCATACCATAAGCAACGAAGCCTTAAAGGGTATTGACAATGTAGTAGAATTTTTTTCAACTAATGCTGATGTTAAGAAAATTTATGATGAGTTTAGAGAAAAAGTCTAAGGGTGTTACTATATTTGAAAATTTCCAACATAGTAACACCCATTATACTAATGCATTGGTACCAGAATTTCTTTAGGAAAGATAAATGAAAATGTGGTTCCATCTTCAGGAATACTTTTAACTGCTATTTTAATTTGATGTCTATCAGCTATTTGCTTTGTGATAGCTAAACCTAATCCCGTCCCCTTTTTATTTTCAGAAGAATTATCTTTATGAAACCTATCAAAGATATAAGGAATATCTTTCAAAGGTATACCATGTCCCTTGTCAGTTACGGATAGACATACTTCACTTTCAGTAGTAAGTTTAATAGTCACAGATTCTCCAACAGAAGAAAATTTTATTGAATTATCTAATACATTGATAATCATCTGACGCAATCTGCTATAATCTCCTAAAATAATAAGTTCTTTTATAGGAACCTCTGATATTATTGCTATATTTTTGGTGGTGGCAATTTTCTTCATAGCCCTAGTTGAATCATTTATAACATCACGTAAGTTAATGGGAGAAAATTCTATGTTAAAATCAGTATTTTGCAAACGTGACAGTTCCAAAAGATCATTTACCAATCTTTCTAGGTGGATACTTTCACTTAGAAGTTCATCATAATATTCTCTTATTTGCTCTGAATCTGTAATTACTCCGTCCTTTAATGCTTCTAATGACCCACGAAGTACAGTAATTGGAGTTCTAAGTTCATGGGATATATTGGAAATAAATTCTTTACGCATGTTCTCAAGATTTTCACTTTCTTTGGAAGCCTCATCTAAGCGAGTAGACAACAAATCTATGGTATTGGCAAGGTCTCCAATTTCATCTTTTTGAACAATATTAGTTCTAGCGGTATAGTTTCCTTCAGCAAGGGCAGTGGCAGTATGTTTCATTTTATTTAGTGGTTTAGTAAAGCTTAATGATAAGCCTATAGTAATTATTCCAGAAATAATAAGTGCTATAAGGATGCTGAAGCCAAGGACCTTTAATACATCTCCTAAATCCTTAGACACACTTTCTATAGAAGAATAAAGTACTACAGCTCCTATAACTTTATCATTACTTTCTAGAATAGGAGCACTTACTGCTAGGGATTTGCCTTTTAATATATTATTACTGCCTTCTAAAAAGGCGGTGGATTTAGTTGAAAAAGTCTCATTTACTATTTTTTCAGCACCAGATGGCAGTGGTGAGGTTGAAAGATTACTATTTTTATGGTGGGAAAGCAATGGTGATAAAGATTCATCTACTACCCAAACCTCAGTCATAGCTATGTCATCAAGAAATTTCATATAGGATCCTAGGCCACTTTGTCCTTTTCCAACACCGTTATTGCTAATATAATCAGTAAGAGCCTGTGAGATACTAGTAGCCTTTTTTTCTAAATCAATCTTATATATATTTACAGTATGGCGAGTAAAAAAGTAACTAAAGGTTCCTCCAATAACTATGGAAAAGAATAATAATATAGCAGTAAAATATGAAAGCAACTTTAAAGCAATCTTATTTTTCATAGTTAGTTACCTCAAATTTGTATCCCATTCCCCAAATAGTTTTAATATCCCAATTATCATGGGAGTATTCATTAAGCTTAGATCTAAGTCTTTTAATATGGGAATCTACAGTTCGGCTATCTCCATAATAATCATATCCCCAAAGACTGTTTAGAAGATTTTCCCTTGAGAAAACCTTATTAGGATTTGAAGTGAAGGTCCATAAAAGTTCAATCTCTTTTTTAGTAAGAGAAATATCATTATTATTTAATTGAACAGTAAAGTTATCAAGGTTTATGGCTAAATTATCAAAACATAGAGTTTTGCTGTCTGTAGCATTTTCATGGTCTATGCGTCTCAATATAGCCCTGACTCTAGCCATTACTTCTCCAGGTGAAAATGGCTTTACTATATAGTCATCTGCTCCAATATCTAGGCCCATTATTCTTTCAAAGTCTTCTCCACGAGCGGTAATCATAATAATTGGCACATTGGACTCTTTACGAATTTCTCTGCAGACTTGAAAACCGTCTTTTTTAGGCATCATAACATCTAAAAGAATAATATTATAGTTGTTATTATGGAATTTCTCTAGGGCTTCAAAACCATCTAAGGCTGTGGAAACATTAAATCCTTCCTTTTTAGCATATCCTTCAAGTATAGAACAAATCTGTTTGTTATCATCTGCAATAAGCAAATTCATAAAGCTTCACCCCTTTAAATTTTTTAACTTCTTTAGTGTAGTTCATATTATTATTATTATAATTTTATCATAGTAATAGAAAATAAAAAATAATACAATTATATGCAATATAAGGTTGTTGAACTTTACAAGGTATTATAAAATAGATATGAAGAAAAGTTGAGGAGGGGTTAAATTGAAATTACCAAGAAAATCATATCTATTAATGGCCATGGTCATGAGCTTTACCTTCCTCGCAGGCTGCACAGAAGATGCTGCTAAAGAAGATAAAGCTGAGAAAAAAGAAAAGGTTACTATAAATGTACATGTACCAGAGGGCTTACCTTCACTATCTATAGCTAAGATGATAAAGGATAAGCCTAATATAGAGGAAGGCTATGAAATAAACTATAGCATAGAAAAAACTGCGGATACTTTAGTATCAAAGGTTCTAAATAATGAGGCTGACATAGCAATAGTACCATCTACTTTACCAGCACAGGCTATGAATAAGGGCTTAGACTATAAATTAGCAGGTACTGCAGGATGGGGTTCTTTATATCTTGTTTCCAGTGAGGATATAATGGATATAAAGGATATAAAAGGTAAAGAAGTATACACTATAGGGAAAGGTCTTACCCCTGATGTTATGTTCAGATATATATTATCCTCTAAAAATATAGATGGAGACAAGGAATTAACTTTAACTTATCTAAATGGAGTTACAGAGTTAGCACCAGCATTTATATCTGGGAAAACGAAAATAGCCCTAGTTCCAGAACCAATGTTATCTACAATATTATCTAAGAAACCAGACACCAAGATAATAATGAACTTAAATGATCAGTGGAAAAAAGCTCAAAACAGTGAATATGGGTACCCTCAATCTAGTATATTAGTAAAGGGCAAAATAGCTAGTGAACATAAAGAATTTCTTGATAAATTCTTAAAGGAATATGAAAATGCTATGATTTGGGCAAATGAAAATCCAGAAGAACTAGGAACCTATAGTGAAGAATTAAAACTTTCCTTAGCCAAGGAATTAGCTCCTAAGGTTATGAAGAATGCAAATATTAAATATGTATCTATAGATAAGTGCAAAGATGATTACAATAAATATTATGAGGTTCTTAAGAGCTTTGCACCTAAATCCATAGGAGGAAAGATTCCTGATGAAGGATTATATTTACAAAAATAATAAATATATAATAATAGCTATAGTTATTATTTTGGGTCTTTGGACAATTTTAGGAAGGAATTATGATGATATCATAATTCCTTCCATTTATAGCACATTAAAAGCATTGAAGGAAATTCTTTATGAAGGAGATTTTATACTTATAATAGCTTCATCCCTAAGAAGATTCATAATAGCATTTCTAATAACCTTAACAGCCAGCTTGATAATGGCAATATTAAGTAGAATAAACAATTTTATATATAATTTTATGATACCTATAGTATCTTTGCTAAAATCAGTGCCAACCATGGGCATCGTTATAATAGCTCTTATATGGCTTTCCAATGACAAAGCTCCAATACTTATAGGATTTATAGTGGTATTTCCTATACTTTATGAGGGATTTATAGGAGCCTTAAGAGATATTAACAAAAATATATTGAATATGGCCCATGTATATAAGGTGTCCACTAAGAACATGATTAAGAAAATATATATGCCTTCTATGATAAATGGCATTATGCCATTGGTGCCTTCTGCAATGGGACTATTACTTAAGGTTATAATTGCTGGGGAGGTATTAGGGCAGCCTACATATTCTATAGGTGGAAGTATGAATCTAGAAAAAGTGTATTTAAATACTCCTGGGGTTTTTGCATGGATAATAATAGTTGTCATAATAACCTCTTTATTTGAAGCTATTACAAAAATCATAATGAAAAGGACATTACAATGGAAAAATTAAAGAGTTATAGTATAAAAAACTTAAAAAAATCCTTTGAAAATTTGAAGGTATTGGATAATATAACCTTGGAATTTCCCAAAAGTAAAGTTACCGCTATTTTAGGACCATCAGGTTGTGGCAAGACTACAATATTCAATATACTTATGGGAAACATAAAAGATTATGAAGGTACAATGGAAGGTTTTGCTCATAGTAATATAAGTTGCATTTTTCAAGAGCATAGTCTTATTCCATGGGAAGATGTTTATCATAACCTAACCTTTGTCCTTGAAGAAAAAATTCCACCCAAAGAGTTAGATAACTACGTAAATTATTATTTGGGTTTGGTAGGATTAAAGGAATACAAAAGCTATTATCCAGCTGCTTTAAGCGGAGGTATGCAGCAACGGGTAAACATAGTCAGGGCCTTTGCTTATCCCTCAGAAATTTTGCTTATGGATGAGCCATTTAAATCTCTGGATAATACCATGAAGAATGATATCTATGATTTGTTTAAAAAGCTTATGGTAGGCAATCATAAGTCCATAATTTTTATTACCCATGATATAGATGAAGCTATAGCTTTAGGGGATAATATAGTTATTCTTAGCAATAAACCAACAAAAGTAAAAGAGGTTTTAACCAAGGAACAACCAGATATAAAAGAGAAGATATTAAGTTTATTATAGGAGGCAATTAATATGATAATATATCACGATGTTACTTTAACATTAGAAGAAGACATGGTGATTTACCCTGGAGATCCTAAATTTTATTCACAAAAGTACTGCTCCATAGATAAGGATGGCTATAATCTAAAGAAACTAACCATGGGAAGTCATAGTGGTACTCATATTGATGCACCGAAACACTATTTTACCCAGGGTAATACTGTGGACAATATACCTATGTCTAAGCTTATAGGCAAATGTAAAGTGTTTTATATAGAAGAATCCATGATAGACTACGATGCTATAAAAGATTTACCAATTTCTAAAGGTGATAAAATTATATTTAAGACATGCAATTCCTCCTATTGGAAAGATAAAATATTCCACAGTGATTTTGTGGCTTTAACTGAAGAAGCAACAAGATTCCTATGTGAAAAGGATATAGATTTGGTAGGGATAGATTATGTTTCTATAGAAGACTTTTATAGCCAAGATGCATCAGTGCATAAACTTTTTTTATCAAGGGATATACCTATATTAGAAGGGTTAGATTTAAGTTCCATTGATGAAGGAACCTACCATATCATAGTTATGCCTTTAAAAATAAAGGATGGGGATGGTGCTCCAGCTAGGGTAGTGATTATAGAAAAATAAAACAGCATTTCCTTATCATATATGCAAACTACCAAAGCTCTATCTTAAGGCGCAAGTAAGATAGGGCTTTAGTAGCTGAACAATATTAGCTTTTACCATAAGACTTTTTAGACTTATTTTTATCGTCTATTCCACGAAAAGCTCTGTAGAAGAACAGTGTTGCTATTATGTATGTTATGGCTGTTATAAAATAAGGTACTTCATAGCCATTGGGTAAAACATTCATTATGAATCCACCTACCATAGCACTAAAGGCTCGAGAAAGGTTGTTTGATATACCATTAATACTGGCAAATATGGATCTTTCAGAAGGTTCTATAAGTTCCATAGCCATATTATTTACCACAGGACCAGACATATTCATAAGGCCGTTTCTCATAAACATTGCAGTAGCAACAATCATCAGATTGGGGGGCAAAGCTATGAGCATAAGAAATGGTATTGATAATACTTGGCATATGATTATGGTTTTTACTTTTCCGAATTTAGCAGCCATATGTGGGGTTATAAGGCCTCCAATTCCCATGGCACCTTGAGCTAAAGACATAATAACCCCTATCTGACTTGTGGAAGCATGAACTTTGTATTTCAAATATACATTAAAATAAGGAACTACAAGACCGGCACCGAAGCCTATTAAAAGATTATATATAAAAAGCTTTATTGGGTAAGGCTTTCTTAGTATATTTCCCATATCTTTTAGAAAATTTGTGCTTACCTTTGTCATGGTAGACTTATCTTCATGTATTCTTAATATTATAAGACAGGAAATTAATCCTATTAATCCAGAAATTATTATGGAGTATTTTAACCCTGTAACAAATCCTAAAGCATTTCCCAAACCATTAGATATATGACCGAAGATAAAATATCCAAACATAGTTGAAAATACATTCATAGCGAAAGCATAGCTGAACAGTTTGATTCTATATTTAGGAGTACTATTATCCATAAAAAATGGACCTTCAGAAACAAGTAAGAAACCTTGAGCAGCTCCTTGAATTAGAGCTAGAAATAATATTACCCATCTATTTATGAATATAGCCTGAAATATATTGCAAAGAGGTACCATGAGCATAGTAATAAAGAGCCCCTTTTTTCTACCTATCTTATTAACAATCATGGCACAAGGAATAGAAGCGACAGCAATAGCCAAGGTCTTAGCACTTAAAATAAGGCCTAAGAAGCTTTCATCAATATTGATTTCTTTTACATATATGCCTTGAAGCATACTAAAAGAACCCATAGATATGTAGAAAAATACTATGGCGAGAAGATATAAATTAGCATTTTTAGAAAACATTTTAAATTTGTTTGTTATAGTCATAAGCTATCCCACCTTTTCAAATTAATACCCCAATAATCATTATAGCAACATAAAAAAAAATAGGGGAAACCATAGTAATAGATTCATATTTATTCATAACAGATTTTGACTAAGGGAATTATCTAGGATATATTTAAAATAGATGTTTAAAAATGAAAATAAATAAGTTTCAACTATTAATTGAAGGGTGGATGATTAAAAATGGAAAATAGTTATAGATTTTTTTCAAACAAGGAGTGTCAGTATTTTCCTTGCCATAAGGTTAATAATTTAGAGGAGTTCAATTGTTTATTTTGCTATTGTCCTTTGTATTTTTTAGAGGATTGTGGAGGAAATAATAAGATGGTTAATGGAATAAAAGATTGTAGCAATTGTTTAATACCTCATGGAGTTAATGGTTATGATCATATAATAAAGAAGATAGTAAGTGTAAATGAAAAAAAGGCCATAGAAGATTATATAAAAAATAAAAAATAAAAAAAAAATCTGTGGGTTTTCTTCATTTCATGCGTCTAATATAATGAAAAGAACTTTAGGAGGCTATAAAATGAGGAAAATAGGAACTATAACTACAGCAAGCTCCTTTATATTTTTGGGTGTTGCATTGCTTATATCTCAGTTCAATGAAGCTTTAGGATATAGAATATTTAGATGCTGGCCAGCACTACTTATAATGTTGGGACTGGAATTTCTGTATGTATCTTGTTGTAAAAAAGAAAATAGTGAGAAGGGAAAATTTAATTTTTTAATTATCTTTGTAATAATTATGTTTTTCCTAGCAGATGGAATATGGTCTTTTACAAGGAATGTAGATTTTAGCTCCATAGGTCAGTATATAGAAAATTCAATTGGATATTATAAGGGCAATAAGGTATCCTGCGGTATATCTAAATCTTGGAATAAAGAAACCTTTACTTTTAAGGCCAACAATGGACATATAGAAGTAAAACCTGCAGAAGACAATATGATAACCTTTCAGGGCTATGCATATTTAAAAAATGGAGATGTAAGGACCGATTTTCAAAGCTTATTTCAGGATGGAGATAATGAATTAATTTTAGACTTTAGCAAGTATGATATAAAGGGAGTGGATGGGACTCTGTATGTACCTAATAGAGGAAGTATAAATTTATTTATAGACAATGGAAAGATATCAAATAATGATAAGCTAAATAATATGAAGGTATATATAGAATCTAAGAATACCTATATAGACATTGCTAATTTAAAAGAAGCTCTAATTAAAAATGCTAATGGAGCTATTACCGTTAAGGACTGTGAAAATATAAATGTAGAAAACGCCAATGGAAAAATAAAAATTTTAGGAGAAACCCCAAAGGTAAATATTGATAATATAAACGGTGCTATAAATATAGACAACAAAGTAAATCAAAATATAAAAGTCAGAAGCAAAATGGGTGCCATAAATCTGAACAGTGAGAAGGGTAATGTAGCATTAAAGCTGCATACTGATAATGGAAATATAAAGTTAAATGATGAAGGTCAAGGAAATACTCATGATATAGAAAAGGTAATAGGTAGTGGAGAAGGAAATATAGATATATCTACTAATACTGGATATATAACTGTTAACATAAGGGAGTGAAGATAATTGGAAGAGGCAGAGCTAATAAAAAAATTACAAAATAAAGATACAGAGGCCTTTGAAATCTTCGTTAATGAATATAAAAACAAGCTCTTTTCGCTCTGCTTTTCTTACACAAAAGATATTGGTGAGGCGGAGGATATGTCTCAAGAGGTATTTATATCTATATATAAGAATATAGCTACTTTTAGAGGAGATAGTTCCTTAAAAACATATGTTTATAAGATTGCAGTGAATAAGTGTTTAAGTTATAAAAGAAAAAGGACCATAAAGGAATTTATTCACGATACTATGGCCACGGAGCCATCCAAGGAAGAAAATCTAGACGAAAAGAGCTATATAAGACAGTGTATCAAGGAATTGCCTAAGGATTTAAAAACTCCCTTAGTACTTCATTACTATATAGGACTTAGCTATAAAGAAATATCAAAGGTATTAGATGTTACCGAAAGAGCCATAGAAGGCAGAATTTATAGGGGAAAAAATATGTTAAGAGATAAACTTCAAAGAGAGGAGGTCTTACTATGGAAGAAGAATTTGACTATTTAGATAATGTATTGCGAGATTGTGGAAATATGAGAACAAGCATTGAATATAACTCTGCTTTGATGGAGAGGATTCAAAGTCAAAACAGAATTAGTGAAATCAATATGGCAAAACAACAAAGTAATGATATGAAGGAAAGAGTCTTTTTCTATAATAAAACAATAGGTTTGACCTTTTTAACCAGTGGAGTAGCTTTAATTGTAATAAATTTATTTGGTAGCAGATTTAATGATATATTATTTCTATTAAAGAATATAGCCTTGAATTTCAATCAAATTTTCAGATAAGATCACTTAAAGAATTAAGAAACAAAAAGATTTAAAAAAATAGGAGGATTATAGAAGTGAAAAGAAGCGCATTTTTAAACTTTATATTTGCATGCATACCTGGAGTAGGATTTATGTATAACGGATTGATTAAGAAGGGAATAAGTATTTTTATTATATTTATTTTGGGAATACAGGTTCCAGATATACTTTACATGGGATTTTTGACACCAATAGTTATACTGCCAGTTTGGTTTTACAGTTTCTTTAAAACCTTTGACATATATAAGAGGATTAATGAAGGGGAATATATAGAAGATAATGTTGTAATAGGACAAGAAACCTTAGAAACCATAATAATAGATAAAAGATATAAAAAGTATATAGGAATAGCTCTTATAGTTTTAGGAACTTTTGCATTAGCAAGAAGTGTTATGAACGACTTCTCAATATTTAGATTTTGGGATTATAGATTTAGAAGCTATGTAGGACCATCAGCCTTTATAATACTAGGAATATATATATTATTCAAAAGTAATCCTAAAAATGTAGAAAATAGTTCATCTCAATCCACAGAACAACAACATGAAAATTAATATAAGTTAAAAAACTATGGATACTGGAGTGTAGACGAAGTAAGTATAAAATTCGACTATACTCCAGTATTTTTTCATGAAATAAACTGATATAATAAGTATTAAGTGAATCTCAATTAAATTTATCTATGCTCTATCCTTTGTTATCCCTAGATGAAATGATGGAGTACCTATGAGATGAATAATTATAAAAAGAAATGGAGTGGAATTTTTGAAGGTTATAGAAAGAATATTAAAGTATATGGACATAATCATAGGGGTAGTAGCTGCCTATATCTTGATTAGAATTATAGATAATTATAATTATTTCTTTGGTATAGTTGGAAAAACCATAAATATTTTTATGCCTTTTATATATGCATTGATAATAGCATACATATTAAATCCTCTTATGAAGGTATTTGAAAAAAGATTTAAGATTAAGAGGTGGATAAGTATACTTTTAACTTATGCAATAATATTAGGAATTTTAGCAATAGCAATCACATCCATGATACCTAAAATTGTGGATAGTATAATGGATATAGCTACCCAGATACCTCATTATGCATATATAGTTCAAAATAAAGTTATGGAAATATTAGCAGAACCCAGAATACAAGAGCTTTTAAGTTCTACAAATTATTCTGATTCTATAGGATTTATAACTTCTAAAGGAAGCGAACTTTTAGTAGCAACATTAAATTCCTTTGCAAGTAATTTGGTTTCTTTTACTAGTAACTTTATTAAGTGGGTTTTTGGATTCATAATTTCCATATATGTTCTTGCGGATAAAGAAAAGTTTCAAAGCTTTGGTAAGACGTTTATATATATGACTTTAAAAAAGAAAAATGGACAAAAATTCATAAATCTAATAAATAACATAAATAAAATGGTTGGATTATACATAGGAACTAAAGCGTTAGACTCCCTTATAATAGCGGTTATGTCCTTTGTAGGAATGACCGTAATGAAGATTCCATATGCCCTTTTGTTATCTGTAGTTGTGGGCATCACCAATATGATACCTTACTTCGGGCCCTTTATAGGAATGGTAGTTGCCTTTGGAATAAATATGTTTATAAATCCTGTAAAAGCATTAATAGTACTTATATTCCTATTCTTATTGCAGCAATTTGATGGATGGTATTTAGATCCTAAACTTATAGGGGGAAAGGTTGGACTCCACCCATTTTTAGTTATTTTAGCTGTCACCATAGGCGGTGGATTTTATGGACCAGTAGGGATGATATTATCAGTTCCCTTCATGGCAGTTATAAAAATTTACATGGATGAAATTATAGATAAAAATATAAAAAATATGGATTTAGATAATAAATAGCCTAAGGGTTAAAAAACAAAAGTAAAGAACTTTACTATTCATATGAAAATATATGATAAAAGGTAAAAATCTCTTACTTTTGTTTTATATTGAGAAGAAATGTACGATATATATATAATATAAAAGAAATCAAAAAGAAGGGGATTTCAATTAAACATTTTAAATTTTTAATTGAAAATTATGTTTAAAGAAATTTTGCGGGAATTTCAACATTATTTAAGAGGTAAAGATATGGCTAAAGATTTTATGAAAAGAAACATACTTCAAATTGTTATTATAATTATTCTTTCTAGTTGCATTATTATGATTAATGTTAACATTGGCATAATGATACTATTGATTTATCTAACTTACAAATTTACAAAGATGTATTATGAAAGTAAGATTATTAAGATTCATAATGATGTAATAATGAAGAATGTAGGAATAGAAAATCATGATGCAACTAAAGGAATAAATAATTTAGAGGAGGACTTATACCAGTTAACTGAGCTAGTAAAGAAACTTGAGATAAAACAAAAACAATATATTGAATCCAATGAGAAACTAAAGAAATTAGACGATGTTAAAACAGATTTCTTATCTACTATATCCCATGAATTTAGAATTCCTTTAACATCCATAATAGGTTTTGCAAAGATTATAAAAAGAAAAATCAATAAGAATGTTTTACCTGTTCTCAATAATAATGATGATGAAACTCATATTGAAGCTTTAGAGATTTGCAAAACCAATATGAAAAAAACATTAGATAGTTTAGAGATAATAATCTCAGAGGGAGAAAGACTATCTACTATGATAGATAATATTTTGGATATAGCTAAAATAGAGGCCGAAGCAGTAGAATGGAAAAAAGAAAAGATAGATATAGAAGAAATAATAAATAAGGCTATATTGTCCTCGTTTTTCTTGCTAGAGGGTAAGGAAATAGAAATAGTGGACAAGATAGAAAAAGATTTACCCGTTATCATAGGAGATAAGGACAGAATAACTCAAGTTGTGATAAATTTAATATCCAATGCCATAAAATTTACTGAAAAGGGGAAAATAATATGTGAAGCCCACAGAGAGAATAATGAGGTTATAGTGACTATAGAAGATACGGGCATAGGAATAAAAGAGGAATATTTAGACCTTATTTTTGAAAGATTTAAGCAATGCAAAGATACAATGATTGATAAACCTAAGGGAACAGGGTTAGGTTTAGCTATAAGCAAGGCTATAATAATGCAGCATAACGGCAAAATATGGGCTGAAAGTGAAGAGGGAAAGGGAAGTAAATTTAAATTTTCAATACCCATATAATCAAGTGAAACTTAGTTTTAGGTAGAGTTTGGATTACAACTAAATGTTAGTTGAACTTATCTACAGTCGTAGATGTTGTTATCTCCAATCTAAAGAGGGTGGAATGTTACAGCAGATAGACATCAAAGTTATATGTAGTATATATTAACTAATATGACAGCTACATGTCATATTAAAGATAATAATTTAATGTTTTTTGCAGTTCATTTTTTATTTCATCACGTATATATTGGGGTTCAAGGACTTCACAATCACTTCCAAAGGTTGATATATAAGAGGATATCCATTTTCCTTTAGGATAACTGATTTCAGCAAGAAAGCTTCCATCTTCCAGTTGTTTGTAATTATCAAACTCATCATATACCCTATAGGCAACTTTAGAAGAAAGTTTAAGCTTTAGGGTTATATATTCTCCCTGAAATATGTGATCTTGTGAAAAGATTCTAGAGGGAGGCATTCTACTAAAGTCTTCATCTGTTATAATAAGATTTTTTATACGCTTTAACTTAAAAAACCGATAATCATATTTAATTTTGCAATAACCATATAAGTACCAGGCACCACTCTTAAAGCACAGTTTTAAGGGCTCTACTTTACGTACAGTTTGCTCACCCTTTGCATTAGAATAAGAAAGAGAAATGACTTTTTTTATTAGTATTGCAGATTTAATCATGTCAAAGGTCTTACATTCCTCTTCAGCATTGGCCCAAGAAGAAAAATTTACTTCAATCCAATCGGTATTGGACTCCCCAAATAAAGTGCTAAGTTTCTGCAATGCTGTATCTGTTTTTGGTAAATTTATAGCATTTACAGCTCTTAAAGAAGAAAGGATGTTTTTCTTTTCATCATCTGTAAGCACTGTTTTGTTTAGCACAAAATCAGGTAATAAAGATATACCTCCTCCCTTGCCTTTGCTCATATAAACAGGAATACCAGCAGTGGAAAGAATCTCTATATCACGATAAATAGTCCTAACAGAAACCTCAAAATGGGTTGCTAATTCTCTAGCTGTTACTATTTTTCTTTCAAGGAGAATATATATAATTTCAAATAATCTATTAATTTGCACTTTATCACCTCATTATAAGTATACATTTGGAGCAATGGCTAGGCAAATAGAAGTTGGGAACTTATTTGCCAAAGTTTAGAATTTATGTTAAGATAATGCCTAATTTATTATGCTTCTTCAGGTGAGAATCAATAGAGGACACAACCATGAGGAATTATAAAGTTTGTATGATAAGAGTAAAAGTTTAACAGGTAAAGTGTATAGAGGGGAGAATGGTAAATATGAAAAACATAATAACCATACAGCATACTCAAGCGATTCACCATACTAACGGCATGATTGGATCCTGGACGAACTGGGATTTAACAAATCATGGCAAAAATCAAGCTGAGAAGTAGGGGAAAGATTAAAGTCATTTTATGATGAAATCATGAACTGTAAGGATGAAAATATAATTATAGTTTCTCATGGTGATACCTTAAGCATATTCAATGCAATGTGGTTAGGAATAGAACCTGAAATGCTGAATCAATGTGATTTATTTGGTATGGCTGGAGGTGTTTCTTTTATGATGGAAGATGGTGAAGGAAAACATAAGATAAGACGGTTAAGTGATATGTCATATATTAAGTAAAATCTAAGCCTAACAAATAGAAATTGTAATACTATCATATATTTCTAGAGGGACAATAAGAAGGTTGGGGAAAATGAAGAAAAGATAGCCTTAGATTTACTGTTTAGATAGAATTTAAAAGCTCCACTCTTTAGGGAATGGAGCTTTTAAAATTTTCTTAATGGTGTTTTTACATTTAATGATATTTCATAATTGAGTACAAAATATCAAGTTTTGGTTTGTTTACAATGTTATTATAATTATAGGCGCCGAGGTAGGAGGGATTGGTATTGGATATGTATGAAAGAATTCAAAGGGCTATTGATTATGTAGAGAAAAATTTGATGGATGAGTTGCAACTTAAAGAAGTATCAAGTAAAGCTTTCTGCTCCCTTTCTTATTTTCATAGTTTATTTAAAACTATTGCAGGTATATCCTTAAAGGAGTATATAAGAAAGCGCAGACTAACTTGTGCCGCTTATGATCTTGTTGAAACCAATGAAAAAATTATAGACTTAGCCTATAAGTATCAGTATGAATCTCATGAATCCTTTACCAGAGCTTTTACTAAAATGTTCGGAATGACTCCAAGTATGTATAGACGAAGGAGAAAACACGTAATAATTTTCCAAAAAATAAATATTTTACAGATGAAACTAAACATTCTAAAAGGAGGATATTTTATGGAGCCTGAAATAATAGACGTGGAGGAAATAAAAGTTATAGGGATAGAACTGAGGACTTCTTTTGATGATGCAGAATATTCCTTGGCAATAAAAGAGTTGTGGAATAGATATATAAATGAAAAAATTGGCGATAGTATACCTAATCAAATGAACCCCTATGCAACATTAGGTGTTAATATGGATTTTAATCAAGAGGGGGATTTTTCTTATCTTATATGTAAGGAGGTAAACAGTTTTTCAGAAATTCCACAAGGGATGGTAGGAAAGACAATTCCTAAGTCAAAGTATGCAATATTTACAGCTACAGGAAAAAGAAAGGCTAATGTAGGAAGTAGCCTAGGAAGGGTATGGAACTACTTTTTCACCACTTGGTTACCCCAGTCAGGCTATACACAAAAGGGAATTTCATCACCCAATTCACCATCTCCATATGATGATCAAGCAGTGCCAGATTTTGAATTGTATGACGAGAGGTTTACTGATGAGGGCTTCGAGGTAGATGTTTATATTCCAATACAATAAGTAAGTAATATTTTAAGAAGATTAAACTAAAAATCTATATTCATCATTTGGATTTACTCAAATAGGGAAAATTCAAATGATGAAATTATTTGATCTAAATTTTGGGTAAGGATAAAGAATTGATTATACTTAAATTAACTAATAATCCATAAATAATTATTTTAAGGATTGTAATGAGAAGTTTGTAAATATTTGACGAAAGCCACATTATGTAATATAATTAAAATGGGAGAAAAAAAGTTATAGCTACTTACATGCTAAATATTTTATAAGGGACATGCATATTATAGCTATACAAATATTATTTTGTGGAGGTTAGGAATCATGGGTATTTTGTATGAAGCAACCAATTTTACTGGTTGGGCCATTTGGCTTTTTGTTTTTTTCGCTTTAATGGCATTTAATGAACTTGGACGTTCTACCAAGTGGGGAGGAATCATACTTTTTTTAATTATTCCAATAGTTTTAACTATCTTTGTTTGGCCAACAACTGCTGCTCCAGGAAATGAATATGGGACTGGTACTTGGTTTAACTGGGTAAAAACATATTCAGCTCTTGCAGGGTGTCTTGGATTTATGGCTCTTCGTTATATTCCATCACTATCTCAAAAGAAATGGTTATTGTGTTTTCCACCACTTATATTAGCAATAAACATTTTGGAAGCGGCCATCCGTGACTTTCAATGTTTTTCATATGGGGCATGGAATGGAGCCTATGTAGATAATCTTTGGGTAATGTCAGGACCATGGAACATTATGAATGGTATAGCTGGAATACTTAATATAATCACAATCTGTGGATGGGCTGGTATTTTTATTTCTAAAGACAAGACAAAGGACATGATATGGCCTGATATGATATGGCCATGGATTATAGCCTATGATTTGTGGAACTTTGCTTATACCTATAATTGTATAGCAGATCATTCATTTTACTGTGGATTAGCATTATTGATGTCATGTACAATACCTGCTTTCTTTATTAAAAAAGGAGCATGGCTTCAACATCGTGCTCAAACCCTTGGGTTATGGATTATGTTTGTAATGACAGTTCCTTCCTTCGCAGATAGAGTAGCTCCAGTGGCTACAACTCATAACTCAACAGCATTTTTTATTGTAAGTTTATTGTCCCTAGGAGCAAATGCTGCTTTAGCAATTTATCAATTTAATAAAATTAGAAAGAATAAGTTAAACCCATTAAAGGACGAAATCTATATAGAAACACAAGCCTATAGACAAGTAGTTCAAGACAATAGATAAAAATAGGAGTTATTGCAAAGCTAGAAGATAAATCTAGTAAGCAATAACTCCTATTATATTGAACTCAAAAGAATCATCTCCAAATTTCATTTATAAACTGTTGAATCTCGTCCCAAGCTGCTTTACTTTCAGGAATTAGGTCTCCACACATTTGAAAAACATGAAACATGCCATCATAGACGGATAATTTTATGTCTACATTATCTTTTTTAGCTTTGTCTGCAACTGTTAAAGTATCACTTAAAAGCACTTCATAATTTCCTACTTGCATCAGCATGGGAGGAAAGCCTTGAAAGCTACCAAACATAGGTGAGATATAGGGATTCTTAGGGTCATTGTGGGCTATATAGGGTGAATCATATAGCATGTTATTTGTACTTTTTCCAAATAGGGGGTCTATTTCATAGTTGTCTATATAACTTGCACCACTATGAGTTAAATCAGTCCAAGGGGACATAGTTATAAAGGCTGCTGGCAGAGGAAGTTCATTATTCCTCAGGTATATACCAAGGGCTAGGGCTAGACCTCCTCCAGCAGAATCACCAGCCACTATTATATCTTTGCTTTCATATTTTTTTTCATGCAATAGCCACTTATAAGAGGCTATTGCATCATGAAAGGCTGCGGGAAAAGGATGTTCAGGTGCTACTCTATAGTCGATTGTTAACACTTCTGCACCTTTACTGATTTGACAGTATTTTAGGGCAAAACGTCTATAAACGTTTTTCATAGGGCCAATATATCCACCACCATGAAGTTGAAATATTACTTTACCATTGGCTATTTTTTTTCTATTTAAATCTTCCATGACAAAATTATCAAGTTCTATTTTTTTATACAAATATCCTTTAGGGCATTTCCAAGGTGGTTCTATAGGATGTTTTCTGAACTTGCCGGTTTGTATAGGTTCTCCTAGGGAGGAGTCTGTGATATTATCCATTATATCCCTAACTAAATGTCCAAGGATACTAGTGTTTTTTTCTTTCATAAAAATTTCTCTCCTAAGTATTAAATCTACGAATCAATTCATTTTTAACACTTTTATCTCCAAAGATGATTGTTCCAATTAAAATCAGTATGGAAATGCAAGTAGTAAAAATAGCTAAAAAAGGTTTATCTATTATTCCAATCCAAAACAAGATTGGAGGTATGAAGCTAAAAAAAGTAATAGCAATTTGATACATGAAGTAACTCTGCCAGTTCATTCTATTTACAATCATACATAAAATTATGGATAGATTAGCAAATATGATTGTGGAAGGGATTACATAATTTACAGACCAACCTGTGTAGCCTAAAACATTATCAATTACTATGACTAATATGCCAGCCCCTATAGTTTGAACTAATATTTTAGAAGCTATGTTGGCATTATTCATTATAGAATAAGTAACTGTTACTCCAAAATATATGACTCCAGAAACGGCTATTATGGACCATATGAATCCTGAATAAGTTATATAATTTATAAACCCTAAAGCAATACATATTACAGCTAATATAAATATAAAAATTTTTTTAAGCTTTCTATATTTTCCTGTATCAAAATCCACATCTGGATATAACTTAATATAGTTTTTAGATTCTGTATCTCCCTCTAATATGCTTTTGCATAAAGGACAGGTCACAGTATCATCTAGTATATTTACATTACATTTTTTACATCTTTTCATTTAAAACACCATTGCTTTCTATTGTAATAATAACACCTTCATCACTAAGGGTTCTAAAGAAGGCTTTTTGCAGATAAGTATTTGCTAGAACCGAAGTAAAACTTATATGTAATCTGTTTTTGTAGCAACATACTCCACATTTAATTTTCTGTTTTTTAGAAACACCTATGATAAAATGAAAATCTTCTATGAATTCTTCAAATTCTGGCAAAATTGTGATATTACCCAAGTTAGACAATGTCATAGTATTTCTTTTGCTAACCCTTTTATACACAAGCTGGAGGAGGATATATTTAATGGCTAAAGGTGTAAACCTTACGAAAGGATTTTTCTCATTTGAAACATTATATGAAATAACCTCCTCAAGTTTTTCTTTTTGTATATTTTTATCCATTTGTTGGCTTACAGAATTTAAAACATCCTCAAAACTATGATGACTTCCCTCAGGTAAAAATTCTATTGAGGATATAGCAAAGAAATTCATAGTAGTAGTAGACTCAAAAAAAGATCTTAAGTTTATTGGTAGATTAATGGATATAGGATCTTTGCTTGATTGTTTATTTAAATATTCTTTATAAATACACCAAATTAACACAGCTACTAGGTATTTAGTTATACTTACACCTTTTTCTTTACATACTTTTTTTAAAGAAGGTAAATCTATATACCCATGGATGATACTAATGGTATCTAAATATAGTAGATCACCTTTTAACTGATATGCTTTTTTACTACTATAAGGTTTATGAGGAATTTTTTTATAATTCTTCAAATAGCTATCGTCTGTGTCTAGGATGCACTCTCTGCTAGGAATTCTGGGGGCCTCATTTTTGGAGTCTTTATATTTTAATAAGGATATGTAATGATAAGTTAATTCTTTTAAAAAATTAATAGCTCCCATACCGTCTGTTATAGCATGAAACACTTCTAAGTTAATCCTTTTTTCATAGTAAGATACCCTGAATAAGAAATGCTGCTTACTCTGAGGGTCGATAAATTTACATGGATAAGTAGATTCTTTTTCAATAAGAGGCTTTCTTTTGTTGGTCTCAAAGTAGTACCAAAAAAAACCTCGTCTAAGTCTTACATTAAATCCATCAAACCATAAAATTACCTCTTCCAAGGCTTGTTGTAGTATTTCAGGTATTATATTTTCTTTTAACGTGGCAGATATTCTAAAAACATTACTTAAGTTTTCGTTAGCAATGACAGGAAATATTTTTGCTGTATTATCCAAACGTCTCCATTTAATTTCACGAGTCCTGCTATTCATGTCCTATTCCCTCTTTTCTAATTAACATAATAATTGCAAACTTTAATTACTTAATATTATATCAAAACTTTAGTTCATATCCATAAAAAATCATTTTAATATTTTATTTTTAAAATTTTGAAGCTTATCTATACATATTAAGTGAAACTTAGTTTCNNGGGTAGAGTGTTACAGCAGGTAAACATGAGATAAAATATAGATGGATTTTAAAAAATTGATAATATATACATTATTAGGATATAATATATGTGTATAATAAGAGATACTTAGGGCTGTTTAAACAGCACACAAGGAGAGAAGGAATGTATATGAATCAGTTTATCTTAACCTGTTGCTCTACAGCAGATATGACAAAAGAATATTTTCAAAGAAGACAGATTCCATATGTCTGCTTTCATTTCCAGATGGATGGGAAAGAATACATGGATGATTTGGGGCAGAGCATTCCATTTCATCAGTTTTATCAGATGATTGAAAAAGGAGCTACACCAACAACTTCCCAGGTAAATAGTGAAGAATTTGAAAAGTTTTTTGAGCCATATTTAAAGGCAGGAAAAGATATCCTTCATATTTGTCTGTCCTCGGGATTATCAGGAGTCTATAATTCAGCTAATATAGCTAGGGGTGAATTGCTTATAAAGTATCCGGAACGAAAAATAGAAATAGTGGATTCATTGGGAGCATCATCTGGCTATGGCCTTTTGATAGACTATATAGCAGATATGCGTGATAGTGGGTGCACCTTGGAAGAAGCACATGTATGGGCGGAAGAACATAAACTAAAGGTTCATCACTGGTTTTTTTCAACAGATCTCACCAGTTACAAAAGAGGTGGAAGAATTTCAGGAGCAGAGGCAATGGTAGGAACTATCCTTGGAATATGCCCCCTTTTAAATATGGATAATCTAGGACGATTGATTCCTAGAAAAAAGGTACGAACCAAAAGAAAGGTTATAGAAGAGATGGTTCAGATGATGGAGCAGCATGTTCAGGATGGAAAATGTTACAATGGAAAATGTTTTATAAGCAATTCGGATTGTTATGAAGATGCTATGAAAGTAAAAAATCTAATTGAACAGAAGCTTCCACAATTAAAAGATAAAATCATTATTAACAGTGTGGGCACTGTGATTGGGTCTCATACAGGGCAAGGAACTGTGGCTCTCTTTTTTATGGGGGATACCAGAGTAGAGTAAAAACAATGTAATTGAGGATATAATCGTAGTTAAATACTATAAATGTATTAAATGGAAATGTAAACGAATACTTGACAATTATATAAATAAATAGTAATGTCTATGTTGTGACATTGTTATAATAAAAATTAAAAATTTAAAATAAGTGTTAATGTAGTTACGTAAAGTATTGAAAGGGAATGCAGTGTGAATCTGCAACAGCCCCCGCTACTGTAAGAAGGACGAAAGCTTTTTAGATATTATATATCTATCCACTAACTTAAGTTGGGAAGGAGAAGCAAGTAGGATGATATCGAGTCAGGAGACCTGCTATATTAATTTATATGATGAAACTTTTCGGTGGGAGAAGGATGACTCGATTAGTGACTTTAATATTTAACTAAGTCTATTATTGCGCGCGTTATCGAACCACTAAGGTGGTTCGATTTTTTTCTTCCATAATTACCGGTTATAACAGTACCATGTTATAAATTAGACTGTAGGGAAATTCTTCTTATGAGGAAATCCATGCAATATATACTAGGATTATTATAAATATTTTAATAATCCTAAGAAGGAGTAATTATATAAATAAGGAGGAAAAAATGAAAAGCAATTTTAAAAAAGCCATGTCAATATTATTAGTATTTTTAATGGCAGTATCATTAAGTCCTAAATTAGTAAAGGTATTCGCAAAAGAAACTAACACAGTTAAAATTGATACTACATTAAATTGGCCTCAATTCTTAGGAAATTTAGAAATGCAAGGGGTATCAGATGCTAAAACTCCAAAGAGTGGAGTCGATTTAGTGGAAAAATGGAGATATAGTGAAAATGGGAGCTGGGAGGTAACTCCAGGCACACCTATTGTAGTGGGGGATTATGTTTACTGTTATGTAAATGAAAAAATTATAAAGCTTAATTGTCAAACAGGGGTAGTTGAGGCAACCGCGTCTGCCCCAGGAAGTGCTATGTTCTTTATTTATGCATGTTATGGTGATGGTAAGATATTTGTTCCAAGAAAAAATTATGATACTGGAATATCTAATGTTATTGCCTATGATGCAGATACATTGGAACAGCTTTATATTACAGAGAACATTAAAGCTAAAGCTGACTTACAGACTCCAATTATGTATTATAACGGATACATATATTTTGGAACCTATGGAAGCAAGGCTGTATATGCAGGCTACTCCACCAAAGATGCTGACACTACAAAGTCTGATGAGGTTGTACAAGCAACTTGGAGCCACCAAACAAATGCAACGGTTGGTTTCAGTTGGAATGGAGCTACTTTTATTGGAGATGCATGTATATTTGCAGATAGCTCTATAAAGAGAAGAGAAGGTAGTATTATATACTCAGTTAATTATAAAACTGGAGAGATGATAGATAGTTATACCTTACCTAAGAATGCAGAGGTCAAATCTACTATGGTTTATTATAAGAAAAATAATAGGTTATACATATCAGCAACAGACAATGGTCATGCAAGCGTAAGATCTATGGAAATGAATCAAAATGGAACTTTTAACAAAGAGAGTTTAAAGACCTTTACCTCAAAGGTAGAGGGAGGAGGAACTCAATCTACCCCTGTTATATATAATGATAGGTTATACCTTGGAGGCGGGGGTGGAATAATGGGATCTGCAGAACCTTTTCATGTAATAGATGCAAATACCTTAGAGGATATATACACAATAGATGAACTCTTAACTAAGGGATCTGCAGCAATAAGCACAGCTTATGCAACTAAGGAAAATAATCAGCAGGTTTATATTTATATGGTTCCCTATGCTCCAGAAAAAGGTCAAGCTACTCTTTATATAATAAAAGATAGCATTGGACAAACCACTCCACAATATGAAAAGGTCGTAGGGGTTGGTGAATCCCAGTATGCCTCTCAAAGTATTGATATAGATAAATATGGAAACTTAGTATTCTACAATGACGCTAGAATATTGTATAGCTTTGGTCAAAAAAACCAAGAACATTCTATAATAACAGGAAAAGATGTATATAACCAGATAGATAGACTTCCAGAAGTAAATGATTTTAAGTATTATAATGATTTTGAGGTAAGAAGAATTAAAGAACGTTATGATTTGCTTAATGTTGATGAAAAAAATAAGGTAAATAATATTGAAAAATTGAACAATATATTGAAGGTGTCTAAGGAAGATCCAATTGAAAGAGTAAATAAAGGGATAGCATCATTGCCATCAGTTGATGACATAACTCTAGATTATCAAGATAAAGTAGAAAGGCTTATGAGTGGATATAATAAGCTTTCAGATGAAGAGAAGGGTAAGGTATTAGGTTATGATAAGCTCTTAATGGCATACAATAAAATCACACACTTAAAAGAACAAAGCCAAATTGAAGCTATAATAAAAGATATAAACAACTTACCAAAAGTAGAGGAATTGACATCTGATAATAATGGATTAATTGCTTCTATAGAATCTAAGATAAGCAATTTAAGAGATGAATTAAAAGAAAAGATAACTAATATAGATAAGTTAGAGGCTTGTAGGGCAAGAATAAATGACATAGAAAAGCAAATGAAATATGTAGATAATTTAATAAAAGAAAAACTAGATGGAGTTGAGGTGACTTTAGATAGTAAGAACATAATAGCAGAGTTAGATAAAGCTCTAGAAGGGTTATCCAATTCTGATATTAGAAAATTAAATAATTATGAATATTATTTAAGCCCTGCTAAAGCACAATTAATTAATTTGCTTATTAATAAATATTTCTATACTGATGATGTTGATGTAAATGTGACTAGATACAACATGAATGAATTAAAAACAATTGTTGAAGAAATAAAACATTACTATGATGGTGTATTAGAAGGAGGTAAGAAATATATTAAAAATTATGATAAGGTTGAAAAAGTAGACGAGGCAATTTCAAATTTAAGTAAATCTTCAGAAGGTAGCGCTTTAGATAAGATTCAAGACAGTATAGGAAAGGTTTTACCTCAAACGGGAGGGCTATCTGGATATATTCCAGCATTAGGTATGATACTTGCTTGTGGAGGGGTAATGATACTTAAAAGCAAGAAGATATAAATACCTAATGAAGTATAATTCTATAAAATCATAATTTAAGATCCATGACCTTTGCCTAATTTGCAGAGGTCATGTATTACAATGTGTAAAACTTAATAACTATAGGAGGAAATTTATAAGAAAGTATGAAAAAAAATATAGGACGAAAGGTAATTTTATTTTCTATTATTGGAGCATTTTTAATTGGCTCAATAATGAAACTTACTATAGAACCAGCAGATTATAAAAAAAGCATCAGCAAGGAAATTGTAAAAGCCAATGAGTTGATTTCTAATGCAGACATGGGAAATGATAATGGGCAATATTCTAATAATCAGGTTGTAATTTTAGAAAACCAAGTGGCAAAATCCAAAGAGATAGTTGGCAAAGAAGTAACAACTTTAGAAGAAGAAAAAGATGAATTGAATAAATTAAAATCTTCTATAAAAGACTTTAAGAAATCTAAAAATAAAAATTGCCTTTCTAAATCAGACATTGAAAAAATAAGAGATAATAAAGAAGAAATTACAAAAGAAGGAAAACTGGATGAAGAAACAAATATCAAATGGCTAATAAAAGGAAAAGCCATTGAAAACCCTGCTTCAATAAACTTAGATGTAAGCAGTGAATCTGCCTATAAGGAAAAAATACTAGATTTATTAGAGGATATGAATACAAATAAAATTTTAGTCTCATTTAGGCATAATGGTCAATTTCCGTGTTTTATATCGGTGACTATAAGCAATGTTAATAAATTTCAAGAAGGATTTTTATATATCTATGATGAAGAAAAAAACTCCTTAACATATTCCACTGCAGTAGCAATTAGTGATGATAATTTTATATTTTCAGTTAATGAAGGTGGAGACTATATTATTACAGACAAAAAAATTGATAGAAAAGAGTTAAATGCAAAGACAGGTCAGGATAAAAGTGAACCTGAAAATAAAAAGGAAAGTTCACAAAAGACTACAATAGATAATGAAATCAAAGATTCCACTAGTAGCAATATAAAAACTGAAATAACAGAAGAGGATAATAAGGATGCTAAAAAGGAGGCACCAAAAGGTGAATCTACAACACCACAAGTTAATAACCAGTCTAAGCCAAAAGCAAATTATTGTACAGTGGAAATAAGATGCGATACTATACTGAATAACATGAGTAAGTTAAGGCCAGGATTAGACAAATATGTACCAAGAAATGGTGTTATATTAGACACTACAAAAGTGGAGATATATGAAGGTGAAAATGTATTCGATGTATTAAAACGCTTAACAAGAAATAAGAAAATTCAAATGGAATTTAGAAACGATCCAGTGTATAGTGGCGCATATATTGAAGGTATAAACTACTTATATGAGTTTGACTGTGGTACAGAAAGTGGGTGGATGTATAAAGTCAATGGATGGTTTCCTAACTATGGGTGTAGTCAATATAAACTTAAGGATGGAGATAGCATTTCATGGGTTTATACTTGCAATTTAGGGAAGGATGTAGGGGATCAATACTATGATTAGGAACACTAATGAAAGGAATACCACCTTTGAGTCGTTCCATCCCATTGTGATTTTTAGCTATTTTATATCAATTATTACAATTACAATGTTTTCTATGCATCCTATTTTTTTGATTATGACGTTTAGTATTTCATTTATATATTCAATTATATTATATGGAAAAAAAGCTCTTAAATTTAATGTAGGAATACTTATTCCAATAATGGTAGTAACCATGGTATTAAATCCTTTATTCACCCATAAAGGAAGCACAGTTTTATTTTATCTAAATGGAAATGCTATGACACTAGAATCTATTATTTATGGATTAGCTGCAGCAACAATGCTTAGTAGTGTAATAATTTGGTTTAGTTGTTTTAATAGGATAATGACTTCCGATAAATTAATTTATTTGTTTGGTAGAATATTGCCAGTGTTAGCGTTGGTTTTATCTATGTGTCTTAGATTTGTGCCTATGTTGATGAAAAGATTTAGAGAGATATCTGAGGGACAAAAATGTATGGGAAGAGATTTTTCAAAATCAAGTATTTTAAAGAGGATAAGGCAATTTGGAAAGGAAATATCAATACTTATTGCATGGTCACTAGAAATGTCTATAGAAACCTCTGATTCAATGGGGGCAAGAGGATATGGGTTAAAGGGAAGGTCTAGTTTTAGTATTTTTCGATTTGATAAACGAGATATGAAACTTTTAACTGTGATTTTATTGTTTGTAGGTGTTGTAGTTGCTGGCTGCACAAAAGGAGAGAATAATATACTCTATTATCCACGGATCATATTTAATTCAACTTCTGTAGTTACTGTGGTGACCATTATTGCATACTTATTGCTATTGACATTACCTATGATAATTGATGTACGAGGTGAACTAATTTGGAAATCATTGAGTTTAAAAATTTAAGTTTTAGATATCCTAATTGTGAAAAAAATGCATTGAATAAAGTAAACATAGAAATACAATCTTCAGATTTTATTGTGATTTGTGGAAAATCAGGGTGTGGTAAGAGTACGCTATTAAGGCATATGAAAAAGAATCTTATGCCTTATGGAGAATTTCAAGGAGAAGTTTACTATAATGGCGTAGAAATTTCAGATTTAGATGATAGAGTTAGTGCAAGCCACATTGGGTTTGTACAACAAAATCCTGACAATCAAATTGTGACAGACAAGGTATGGCATGAACTTGCATTCGGATTGGAGAATTTAGGATATAGCAACAAGATAATTAGAAGACGTGTAGCAGAAATGGCAAGTTTTTTTGGAATTCAAACCTGGTTTAGAAAAAGTATATTTGAACTTTCTGGAGGGCAGAAACAATTACTTAATTTAGCATCTATTATGGCTATGCAACCTAAAATAATAGTATTAGATGAACCAACATCTCAGTTAGATCCTATAGCGGCAACAGAATTTTTGGAAACTCTTAGAAAGATAAATAGGGAGTTAGGAACTACAATTATTATATCTGAACATCGCCTTGAAGAAGTATTTCCTATGGCTAATAAAATCATAGTTATGGAAGAAGGCGAAGTAATAGCATACGATAGTGCTGATAAAATAGGAAGATTTTTAAGCCATGGAAAAGAAAGACACTCTATGTTTTTAGCACTTCCAGCACCAATGAAGATTTATGCAGAACTTAAGTCAGATGGAGAATGCCCGGTTACAGTTAGAGAAGGGAGGCTTTGGCTTAATAAGCTTTTAAATAATAAAGTAAAATTTACAGAAATAAAGAAAGGGATAGAAGAAAAAAGCTTTTATTCAAAGGAGGAAATTGTTATTGAACTATCCGATGTATGGTTTAGATATGAAAGAAATGGACAAGATGTTGTGCAAGATTTATCTTTGAAGGTAAAAAAAGGAGAAATATTTTGCTTAGTTGGAGGAAATGGTGTTGGGAAAAGCACTGCATTAAAGATTATTATGGGAATCAATAAACCTTATAGAGGAAAAGTATTTATTAATCAAAAGGAAATAAAAAATTATTCTAAAAAAGAACTTTTTAATCAAAATATAGGGGTACTTCCTCAAAATCCTCAATCTATTTTTACAGAAATTACTGTAGAGGAGGAACTTTATGAAATGTTATTTTATGAGGATATGAAAGATAAAGAAAAAAAATATGAGGTTAATAATATCTTATCTTTATTACAGCTAGAACATTTAATAAAGAATCATCCATATGACCTTAGTGGGGGAGAACAACAACGATTAGCTCTTGGAAAGATACTTTTACTTAAACCTAAAATTCTTCTGTTAGATGAACCTACAAAGGGATTAGATCCATTTTTCAAGTCTATTTTAGCTAATATTTTAAAAACTTTAAAAGCCCAAGGTGTAACTATGCTCATTGTTACTCATGATTTAGAATTTTGTGCAGAGCAGGCAGATACCTGTGCTATGTTTTTTGATGGTAGTATTGTAACTCAAGATGAGCCAAGGGCTTTTTTTGGAGGAAATAGCTTTTATACTACAATAGCTAATAGGATGTCGAGACACATATTTCAAAATGCAATTACATATAAGGATGTGGTAGATTTATGCGTGAAAAATATGATGTAAATCGATATCTTAGGGTTAGAAGAAAGAGGACTATATTAGCCACTTTAATTATCTTTGTTTTGATTCCTTTAACTATTTTTGTAGGAATTAAATACTTAGGAGATAGAAAATACTTGATTATTAGCCTTTTAATAATTACATATACAATGATACCCTTTTTCTTAGTTTTTGAAAAAAGAAAGCCTAAAGCGAGAGAAGTGGTGATTATTGCTATGATGTCAGCATTAACAACCTGTGGGACCTTGGCTTGTTATATGATGATACCATTCCAAGCAGGAACTGCTTTAGTTATTATATCAGGAATTTCTTTTGGACCAGAGGCTGGATTTTTANNAGGTCAGGGTCCATGGACTCCATGGCAAATGTTTTCATGGGGAATCATGGGATTTATAGCGGGACTTATTTTTAATAAGGTAGATATAGATAAGTTAAAGTCTAGAAGTTTTCAAATAGTCAGAGGTCCAGTTATTACTATATTAATTTCTGTTCTCATAGCATATTGTATTCATGTAAAGCGTGGAGTAGGAGTATTTCTAGGATGGCAATTGTATGGGTTTGGTGCTCTTGGTCTAATTTTGGGATTGATAATTCAAAGAAAAAGATTGCCAATAGATGATATTACATTATCTATATATGGTTTTTTAACTACCTTCATTATATATGGAGGTATTATGAATATTGCCACCATGGTAATGGCTAGTGCTATTCCCAATACAGGGATTTCTATGAGCTTTCAATCTTTGGCTGTGCTATATATTTCAGGAGTTCCTTATGACGGCGTTCACGCCTTAGGTACTGCATTTTTTATGTTTCTCTTTGGAGAAAAAATAATTCAAAAGTTGGAGCGGATAAAGATAAAATATGGTATATATAAATGAAGTAAGCTGTACCCTAAATTGTGAATACATTATTGGGGTACAGCTTTTTACGTAAGCTGATGTAACCTACTATAACGCTGAACCCCTTTAAGTTGAAGTTAACAGCAGTACGACTCTAGATAAGTTTTGCCATTGTAATAGCAACTACTAGTGCCTTGGTGGAAGCCTCTTCAGAATTAAAGTTATAGTTACAACATGAATCATTGTTGTAGTTTGAAATGCCTTCAATGATTATAGAAGGCAATTTGTGGAATGAAGCTATTTCTGAAATGGGAGAAAGTTTAATATCTATAAAATGAATATGAAATAAATTTTCTAGATATTGTGATTTGGAAACTGGTTCCATAAAGTTAGGAGAAAATAAGGCGTTCTCAAAAATATATGAAAAATTATTAGCTATAGCAGCTTTTTTAGCTAATTTCAAGAGCAATTTTGAGGAGCATAAAATGTTAGTTTTTAATTCACTTATATATCCAACTGGATATCCAAAGAATGTAAAATTAATGTCGTATTGAAGAGGGGTTGCATAAAGTCCTAAAGAATTAATGGAAGCTTTATATGGGGTTATAGATGCTCTATTAGTAGTCCCTATAAGCATAGTTATTGGATAACATATAGCAATTTCTGCAATGACTCCAGCAATATGAGATCCTTCTAACATTACATCAGTAAACATAACATCTTCTCCATTTATTTCACCTATATATATTGTAGCGTCTTCTAATTTTCTTATAGATTTAATAGAAATAAGCCTGCAGAGTGTAGAGTATAGATCATCAAGGCCATCAGAAAGGATTGCAATCATAAAGCTTTCATCTCCTTATAGCAAGTTTAAAAGATTATTTATACTACATATTATGATTTATATAAAAGGAAGTGAAGAATTTGATGATAAAAAAAGAAAAAATAATAATAAAGTCTAAAATTAGATGAATTAAAAAGTAAAAGAGGAATTTTAAAGAAAGTAAAGAATATAAATGTAATCAATAATTTAATATATATTAGTAAGTAAATGGGAGATGAAAATGAAATATTTATTTAAAAATAATATATGTGATTGGAAGTCATGGGGTAAGGTATTCAACTCAATAGATGCTTTTTCAGATATAATTAAGAAAATTTTTGCTATGGAAAATATTGATTTTAACCATATTGAACTATGCACGCCCGGAACAAATGCAGTGTTTAGAGTAGGAAACTATGTGGTAAAGATTTATGCACCAAAAGAATCTGGAATGAATACAGAGTCTGACTACTTCACAGAATGTTTTGGAATGGAAAGGGCTGAGAAACTTAATATACTTACGCCTAATGTGGTGGCAAAGGGAATCATTGAAGATAGATATAAATTTTTATATTTAATAATGGAGTATATCCAAGGGGATACCTTGGGGGACATTGAAGATAAACTTACTGATGATGACAAATTTAAAGTTGGTGAGGAACTAAGAACAATAACTGAAAAGCTAAACACTGTTAGTGAACCCTTTAATAGAATAAACATTATAGAAAGGGAGTTAAACAATAAAAGATGGAATATATTTACTGAAAGTTTTAATGAAGATAGAGTATTATATTTAAAGAAACTGCACTTAGATAACCTTGTCTATGTTCATGGAGACATTAATCCAGATAATGTTTTAATAACAAAAGATAAAAAGCTTTATCTTATTGATTTTGCAGACGCACATACTGCACCTAAAGAATATGAAATTCCTCCTTTAGTATGTGAAACCTTTTGTTTTGAAAAATCTTTTATGAAGGGATATTTTGGAGAAGAAAATCCTGTGGAAATTATGGAACAATGTATTAAAGGATTATTGATCCATGATTTTGGAAGCTATATGATTAAGGATAATTTAGGAAACATAAGAGACATAACTAGTATTAATATTTTAAAAGAGAAACTCTACGATGCAATAACAAATAGAAAATAAAAGTAGATACATAGGAGAACTTATGAAAATTTTTAATGGATTTCAATTAAAGATAATAATGGTAATTGCTATGACCATAGATCATATTGGAGAATTTATACCAGGGGCTCCCTTATGGACGAGATATGTAGGGCGGTTAGTTGCGCCAATATTTTTTTATTTATTAGTGGAAGGATTCTTTAATACAAAAAGCAGAAAAAAATATATGGAGCGGTTACTTATTGGTGGAATAGTAATGCTTTTAGGTTCTAAAATATTGACATATTTATTTCAACGACCAATTGGTATACCTAATAATATATTTCTTTCAATGGCATTAAATATAGCTCTTCTAAGGACTATTGAGTTAAAGAAGAAAAGCATAAAAAAAACTAAGGCTATCCTAATTATTGTAGCTTTATTGATGATAATTCCCTTTACAGAAGGGGGATTATTTGTAACTATAATGGTTCTAATTTTTTATTATAATAGAGATGATAAAAATAGAATGTGTATTTTATATGTTATATTGTCTTTAGCTATGGCTTTAGGGAAGGGCACCTTGCATAATAGATTGTTTGTAACCAATTACCAATAGATGATGGTATTCTCACTTCTTTTCATTCTTATGTACAATGGTGAAAGAGGAAGAAAATCTAAAAAGTTTTTTTATGTTTTCTATCCAGCACATATATGGATATTGTATATTCTTGGGATGTATATAAGTTTTTAAAACTAATATGGAGTGGGGGTTTTCACAACTTAATTAGAGCCGCGTCGTGGTTATCCATGACACGGCTTTGCTAATGGTTTTAAGAAGGTGAAGAATGATTAATTTTACTAGCAAGGTCCTATGAAAACAATCAATACATGCTTGGTTAACAAATATATAAATCATGTTAACAAATACAAACAATAAAACAAAAAAGTTGGATGTATTTTTTTACAAAGGTAGTGACAATATAATTAAAATATGGTAATATTTACATAAATAAATATTTGAGGAGTGTGTTATCATGATTAAAAAGAAGTGGATTTCTGTATTTCTTTGTACAAGCCTTATTGTAAGTGGAATCACAGATGGTATGACTGAGAAGAAAATTAAAACAGCTTTTGCTATGAGTCAATATAATGAAGCTTATAATGAAAATAACTATACTTATCCCTTTGCTACAGACAGAATCATAATAGCTTTAAAACCAGGTACAATTTCTGCCATGGACTTTGATAGCAATGGTGTATCTTTAATAAGAAGCCTAATGCCCAAGAGTAATTCAGTACAATCTGCCAATGATAACATAGTAGGACTTTACTCAGTGCCAGTTACTTCTAAAGAAGGAGTAATAGATACAATAAACAAGTTAAAGAGTGACCCATCTGTGGCTTATGCTGAGCCAGACTATATAATATCAGAGGCAGATACAACTACTAACGATCCTCATTTATCCAAGTTGTATGGAATGTCAAAGATAAGTGCAACTAAAACATGGGATTATTATACGGGAGGAAATAATGTAGTAGTTGGAATAATAGATACAGGAATAGACTATAATCACCAAGATTTAAATAGTAATATGTGGATTAATCCAGGAGAGATTCCGAATAATAATATAGATGATGATAATAATGGATATATAGATGATATATATGGATGGAATTTTTGTAACAATACCAACAATCCAATGGATGATAAAGGACACGGAACTCATTGTGCAGGTACTATTGGTGCTACTGGAAATAACAATACTGGGGTAGTAGGAGTAAACTGGACTGTGAAAATGGCAGCTTTAAAATTTTTAAATGCTGAAGGAAAAGGAAGTACTTCAGATGCTATTAGTGCAGTAAACTATGCAGCACAAATGAAATTTCCTATAACCAACAATAGTTGGGGTGGAGGAGCTTATAGCCAAGCTTTAAGAGATGCTATTAATTCATATCAGGGATTGTTTGTTGCAGCTGCTGGCAACAACTATGGAAATAATAATGATAAAACCCCAGTATATCCTTCAAGCTATGATTGTAGCAATATCCTTGGGGTGGCAGCTACAGATGCAAATGACAATTTAGCTTCCTTTGGCAATTATGGTCTTCAAACAGTAGATGTAGCAGCACCAGGAGCAGATATATTCAGCACCGTTCCTAACAATGGTTACGAATATAAAAGTGGTACATCCATGGCAACACCTCATGTAGCAGGAGCAGTTGCCCTATTGAAATCTTATAAGCCTAATTTATCTACCAGTGAACTTAAATCTTTAATAATGTCCAATGTTGATAAGGTGTCTTCACTGAATGGTAAGGTTGCTACTGGGGGAAGGATAAATTTACTTAAGAGTTTTCAACAATTAAATGCAAATATAGACTTAATACCAACTATGACTAGCAATACAGCTCCATCAGGAATAGCAGCATCTAGCAGCAATTATGATAATTATGAATATGCCCCATGGAAGGCCTTTGATGGAAATAATGCTAGTGGAATAGCATCTAGGTGGATTTCTTCAGGAAATATGCCACAATGGATATCCTATAGTTTTCCTCAACAAGTGTTTGTAGGAAGTTACTCTATATTGCCGGAAACAGGAAGTTGCAAAGATAGATCACCTAAAAACTTTCAAATCCAAGGGTCCAATGATGGAGTTAATTGGAAGATGCTAGATTACCGTTGTAATATCACATTAGATGCATGGGACAAGGCCCCTTTAACTTTCAACATCAATGAGCCAGGCAGTTATAAAAATTATAGATTATATGTTACAGCTGTAAATGGATCTACAGTAGTGTCAATACAACAACTTAAATTTTTCAAAAATAGCAATCCAGATTTAGTACCAATAATGACAGGGAACACTTCTTCAATTGGTTCTGTCAATGCTAGCAGTGTTTTAAGCAATGGATATGAACCATGGAGAGCCTTTGATGGAAACAATTCAAGCGGAGTTGCTTCAAGATGGATATCATCTAGTAATATGCCACAATGGATATCTTATACATTTAATCAGCAGGAATATGTAAGCAGTTATTCAATATTTCCGGAAACGGGAGGTTGTGCCGATAGAGCACCAAAAACTTTTCAACTTCAAGGCTCTAATGACGGAAAAAATTGGACTACTTTAGATTCACGTTCAAATATAACCTTAGATTTATGGAACTCTTCAGCTATATCTTTTAATGTAAGTAATCCAGGAAATTATAAAACTTACAGATTATATATAACTGCAGTAAATGGATCTAGCGTAGTTTCTATTCAAAGAATAAAACTTTTTAAATGATTAGAGAATGGGGCTGTATCAAAACGATTCT
>DINW01000070.1 GCA_002423705.1 Clostridium sp. UBA5530 | reverse complement strand
GTTTTATATTAACTATGAGGGACGTAAGATTAAACTAGTCTAATGGGATATACAAAACATAAAGAAATGTTGATAAATATATGGAAGCTAGCATGTCTATCATTTTATCAACATTTTTTAAAAAAAGAGTAAGAAGAATGAAAATATATAAACTGAAACTTAGTTTGAACTTCCCTTAATTAGCATTATACTTTAATTAAATAGGTAGTGCCTTCTATACTAACAGTACCTTGGAATTTTACATCATTGACCCAAATAGTATTTTTATCTAAAATCTGTGGTTTGTCTACTGAATAAAATTCAATTTCATTCATAGTCCAAAAATCTTCATTGGGTGTTGTTAAAATCTCAGATAAAATAGTCCAATCGTTGACTTTTAGAAAATTTTTGTGGAGCACATATTTATCATAAGTAACTATATTCATTGGGTCAAAACCAGAAATTCTAAGGTTTCCTGTGACAATTATCTTGTATAAATCTTTATTGAAAAAGTTGGTGATGATATTTTCACTTTTTTTAAGATGAGTATTTAAAAGCTGTTTAGCATTTTCTTTATAGATATTGTCTATTATGAAATCATTATGGTCTAAACTAAAGGAAGATTTAGATTTGAAGAAATCATATAGAGGTAATTTTGAGAAAGTAAATTCTTTATGCCAACTGGGATAGCATTGGTCTAGTAGCAATGCCATAAGTAATCCAAAGCTGTAACAAGACGAACGGAAACAGGATAAATCATGAAGCTTAGAGCGGTCAATGAAGGAATTTATATGATCAAGGGTTGAAAAATTTTCAATTCTTGATAAGGCTTTAAATTCTACATAGGTGGCAGTACCCTCACAGGATTCTAATGCGAGTTCATAGTCTAAGTACTTTCCTATAAGTTTCCTTCTTTCCTCTCTTATAAATATAAACTTAGAAATTAAGTCCTTCTTTTTACATGGATCATCTTCCTTTAATGCTTCAAGGAGAATGTCCATCTCCATAAGCCTAATGGACAATGAATCCTCAGAATATGGATAAGTTACAGCTAAAAATTCGTCTGCCCATAAGGTCCAGTTATTTTTAAGTTGGTAACAGTGAAACATTTCGTGACTTAAACAACTATATAGACTGCTCAACTCTGGGGAAATCCCTCCACAATCCTCTAGATTCCAAATTGCTATATATTCTCCATTAAAATCTATAGCAGTATTTCCTAGAAACTTGTCCTGCCATTTCCCTACATATAGACCATCTACATAGGTAAAGGAGGAATCATGGGGGTCAATGTTACATAGAACTATTTCTGCAGAGTCATATAAAGCAAAGGGAACCATAGTGAATCCTTGCCAATACTCATTTAATGGATTCTTCTTAAGTAAATCTAATAAATCTTTAGCTAAAGTAATTTTTTCACTCATTGAATTCATAAAACTCACCTCTTTAAAAAAATTATATATCAACATGTATCAACATTCAATATAAATCATAATAATATATAATAAAACATAATAAAATATAACAAATGTTTAAGTGATTAAGAAAGGGAAATATGATATATTGATACTATAATTGTAAAGGGGGAAGTACAGATGGATAGAGTACATGAACAAAGAAAATGGTTAAAATCTAATTTTCAGGATATGTTGGAGGTAGAAACAGATCAACACCTTAAACTACCACAACCACCTCTTGAAAAACCTTATGATGTGGATGGGAAGATTATAGACTTGCCTAAGGTAGAAATAGAAACATTAACAAATAATAGCTTATTAGATATTTTGCAAAACAGGGAAAGCCATAGAGCTTATAATATGGAAAGCTTAAGTTTAAAGGAGCTATCCTTTTTACTTTGGGCTACCCAGGGGGTAAAGGACATTAAGGGGAATAATTATGCTACATTAAGACCAGTACCTTCAGCAGGGGCAAGACACCCCTTTGAAACTTATATTGCAGTAAATAGAGTTGAAGGATTAAAAAGCGGTATATACAGATATATAGCTTTGAGCCATAAGTTAATCCTTGTAGAGTACAAAGAGAACATGGAAGAAACTTTATCAGAATTAACATTAGATCAAAAGTTTGTGGGAAAAAGCGCTGTAACCTTTATGTGGAGTGTAATTCCCTACAGAAGTGAATGGAGATATAATATATCCGCCCATAAACCTATGCTTTTGGATGCAGGCCATATTTGCCAAAATCTTTATTTAGCCTGTGAAGCTATAGGCTGTGGAACCTGTGCTATTGCCTCTTACAATCAGGAAGAAATAGATAGATTTTTAGGAATAGATGGTGAAGATGAGTTTGTGGTATATGTGGCACCAGTAGGAAAAGTAGATAAAAAGTAATATAAGGTGGGGCTAGGCTCCACCTTATTATATAGGCTAAAAGTATTAGAAAAGTCCTTGGAAAAATATATCTGGGGTTATACCAGAAAAAAAATCTTGAAGATTTATATCTAATAGAGATTCCACAATGCTTTCTTTACAGTGAGGCACTCCCCTGAGTTTTTCTTCTAGTATGCATATATCAGATTTACTAAAAAAATCACCATAAATTTTTATATCAGAGATTATTCCGTTCTTTACACATAGATTAAACTCTATGTTTCCATTAGGATAGTTTATATGGTTTTGAAAATCGTATTTTGGAGAATTTCCAAAATTCCATTGCCAGGTAGAGTATTTTTCATCGCACAGTTTTTTTATAGCCTTTAAGTCATTTTCAGTGAATTCGTAGAACAGGTTATTAGTACTAGACGATACAACATAATCCATAAGAAGTTTTTTAAATTCAATTACATCCATAGGTTTCTTTAGATGAGCAGAAATATTAGTAACTCTGCTAGCTACAGACTTCACACCCTTACCCTGGAACTTTGCAGGATTAACCTTTAATCCATTAGATAAATCTTTGATTTCAGATGAAAAAAGCAGGGTACCGTGGTGCATTACCCTTTCTTTATAATTGCATTGGGCGTTACCAGAAAATTTTTTACCCTCAATGGTAAGATCATTTCTTCCAGAGAATTCAGCAGTGATGAATATAGTAGCTAAAAAATCAAGGATAGGTTTAGTGAACTTTTGAAAATCATTAAAATCATCTTTGGCTTTATTAGATATAAAGGTGAAGTTTAAATTGCCTAAATCATGAAAAACAGCACCTCCACCAGTAAGTCTTCTAACAACAGGAATAGAGTTCTTCTCTATATAATCTATATTTATCTCTGATAAGGTGTTTTGATTTTTTCCAACAACAATACAAGGCTCGTCTCTCCATAACATAAATATATCCTGAGAAAAATTTTTAAGAATATATTCTTCAGTAGCCAAATTCATATAGGGGTTGGTACAGTTATTATCAATTATAAGCATATAGTTATCCCTTTCTTTAATAAAGAATTACAAGGAAATAATATCAAATAACAAAAGTTACTTCAAGGAAAAACAATATAAAAACATCAATTATTACAAAAATAAATAATTAAAGGTCATTCTAGAAAATTTTTGAATAATGTTAACTTTTATTATTCAATATGGTATAATTAAAAAGTAAAAATTCTGAATAGTAGGCACATATTACATGAAAAATGAATATTACCATATGATGTTAACGAGAGATATCTTTTATAGATGGCCGAAGACGCAATAAAGCATAAGTCCAATGCTTTAGAAACTTTCAGGCGCAATAATCGTTAATTGATGGGACTCTGGAAAGACTTTAATAGCACCGAAGAAGCAAAAGGTCCATAGACTATAAAACTTTCAGGTAAAAATACAGGGGATATGAGGCATAGGGTATAACTATGTCATCATATCCTCTTTTTTAATGCCAAATTTTAGGTTAAAGGAGAATAAACTATGGAAAATTTAAAAAAGACAGCCCTATATGATAGTCACAAGGAATGGGGAGGAAAGCTTATTGAATTTGCAGGATGGATGCTCCCAGTTGAGTATGGTGGAGGAATAATAGAAGAGCATGAAGCAGTAAGAAATGCTGCGGGGCTATTTGATGTGTCCCATATGGGAGAAATTGAAGTTAAAGGACCTGAAGCCTTTGATTTCATACAATATCTAATAACAAATGACATAGAAATTTTAAAAGACAATCAAGTTGTTTACACATTTATGTGCTATCCCTATGGAGGCGTTGTTGATGATCTTTTGGTTTATAAGTTCAGCAATGAAAGATTCTTATTAGTAGTGAACGCTAGCAACATAAACAAAGATTATCAATGGATATTGAAGAATAGTAGCGAATTTAATGTGGACATTGTGGATATTTCAGAAAAGGTTTCAGAAGTAGCTCTTCAAGGACCTAAAGCAGAAGAAATACTTCAAAAACTTACTGAAACTAATCTGAAGGAAATTAAATTTTTTGAATTAAAAGAAGATGTAAAAATAGATGGGAAAAAATGCTTGGTATCTAGAACTGGCTACACAGGAGAAGATGGTTTTGAGGTTTACACAGAAAATAAAAATATAAAGGCTATATGGGATATTATTTTGAAAGTAGGAGGGGATATGGGCGCAAAGCCAGCAGGATTAGGTGCAAGAGATACTTTAAGGTTTGAAGCAGCTCTTCCCCTTTATGGAAACGAACTATCAGAAAATATAACTCCACTGGAAGCAGGACTAGGGTTCTTTGTAAAGCTTAACAAAAAGGATTTTATAGGCAAAGAAGTTTTGGTAGGTCAAAAAAGTGAAGGACTAACAAGGAAAATTGTAGGCTTTGAAATGGTTGATAGAGGAATACCAAGGCATGGTTATGATGTATATAGTGGAGATAAAAAAATAGGTGTTGTTACAACAGGATATATGTCACCAACTCTAAAGAAAAATATAGGAGTAGCTATGGTTGATATAGCATATGCAGAGTTAGGCACAGAAATAAATATAATTATTAGAAACAAGGCTTTAAAAGCAAAAGTTGTAAATAAAAAATTCTATACTAAGAAATACAAAAAAGATATTTAAAGGAGGAATGTAAAATGAAATTAATTAAAGAATTACTTTACACAAAGGAACATGAATGGATAAAGGTGGAAGAAAACAAAGCATATATCGGAATTACAGATTATGCTCAAACATCTTTAGGAAGTATAGTTTTTGTAGAATTACCAGAGGAAGACTCAGAATTTAGTGCAGGAGACAATTTTGCAACTGTAGAATCTGTAAAAGCCGCAGCAGATATTTATATTCCCATAAGTGGAAAGATATTATCTATAAATGAAGAGATTGTAGATGATCCATCTTTAGTAAATAAGGATCCTTATGAAAACTGGATGGTACTTATTGAAATATCAAATGAAGATGAACTTTCATCATTATTAAAAGCAGAGGAGTATGAGGCTATCTGCAACAAGGAGGATTAGTTATGAACCCTTATATTTTAAATACTAATGAAGATGAAAGAGCTATGCTAGACACCATAGGAGTAAAAAATATAGAAGATTTGTTTCAAGATATTCCAGAAAAAATAAAGTTAAACAGGAAGCTGAATATTGGAGAACCTTGCAGCGAAATAGAATTATCCAAGAAACTTAAAGAAATAGCTAAAAAAAATCAAAGTGCTGAGGAAATGATATGTTTTTTAGGGGCAGGTGCATATGATCATTATATTCCAGCTGCTATAAAACATATAACTTCAAGGTCAGAATTTTATACTGCATATACCCCTTATCAGCCTGAAATAAGTCAAGGAACATTACAAAGTATTTTTGA
This sequence comes from Clostridium sp. UBA5530, assembly GCA_002423705.1. Taxonomy (GTDB): domain Bacteria; phylum Bacillota; class Clostridia; order Clostridiales; family Clostridiaceae; genus Clostridium_X. The sequence continues at coordinate 11,757 of DINW01000070.1, read as the reverse complement.
ATTTCAAACCATGATCGCAGAGCTTACAGCCATGGATGTGGCTAATGCATCTATGTATGATGGAGCTACAGCTACAGCAGAGGCTGCCATGTTAGCTATGGGAAGCAAAAAGAAAAATCAAATATTAGTTTCCAAAACTGTTCACCCAGAGATAAGGGAGGTACTTCATACTTATATGAGATTTCATGGTGGAGAAATTGTGGAGATCGATTATAAGGAAGGAGAAACCGATGTAGAAAAACTACAAGAAGTTATTTCAGAAAATACAGCTGGAGTCATAGTTCAGAACCCCAACTTCTTTGGAATTATAGAAAATATGGAAAATATAGAAAAAATAATTCATGAAAATAAAGCTATGCTAATAATGAATGTGGATCCTATATCCTTAGGGGTATTAAAAGCCCCAGGACAAATAGGTGCTGATATAGCTGTAGGAGAGGGACAAGGTTTAGGAAATCCTTTGAATTTTGGCGGACCATATTTAGGATTTATGGCAGTAACTTCTAAGCTTATGAGAAAGATTCCAGGAAGAATTGTAGGACAGACAGAGGATTTAGAGGGTAAAAGGGCTTATGTTCTTACTCTTCAAGCTAGAGAGCAGCATATAAGAAGACAAAAAGCTACTTCAAATATTTGCTCAAATCAGGGATTAAATGCATTGGCAGCCACAATATATCTTTCTTTAATGGGTAAACAAGGATTAAAGGAAGTAGGAGAACAATGTATAAGGAAGTCTCATTATGCTTTTGACAAAATAATAGAAAGTGGTAAGTACAAACCCCTATTCAATAAGCCATTTTTTAAAGAATTTGCAGTTGAAAGCAGTGCAGCAGTAAATAAAGTAAATGGGACTTTAAAGGATAATGGAATAATTGGAGGCTATAATTTAGGAACACACTATAAGGAGCTTAGTGATTCCATGTTGATTTGTGTTACAGAAAAAAGGACAAAGAAGGAAATTGATTTATTAAGTAAAGTCATGGAGGAGGTGTAGTGATGGATTATAATCAGTTGATCTTTGAAAAATCCAAGAAGGGAAGAGTAGGATATTCTTTGGAGCTTTGGGATGAGGAAGAAAAAAGTATAGACAGCTATATACCTAAGGGTTTATTAAGAGAAGAAGAACTTGAACTCCCTGAAGTTGGTGAAGTAGATGTGGTAAGACACTACACTCTTCTTTCTAATAAAAATTTTGGAGTAGATTNNATACGGGGTTTTATCCATTAGGTTCCTGTACCATGAAGTATAATCCTAAAATCAATGAGGACATGGCAGCTATTTCAAATTTCACCATGGCACATCCCTATGAAGATGAGGACATGATACAAGGTTCTTTAGAATTGATGTATGATTTAGAGAAAAACCTTGCAGAAATAACAGGAATGGATCATATAACATTGCAACCCGCAGCAGGAGCCCATGGGGAACTTACGGGATTGATGATTATAAAAGCATACCATGAAGATAGGGGAGACTTTAAAAGAAAGAAGATAATAGTGCCAGATTCAGCTCATGGAACAAACCCTGCTAGTGCAGCAGTGGCTGGATTTGACGTAGTAGAAATAAAATCTAATGAAATAGGAGCTATAGATATAGAAAATCTAAAGGTAGCTTTAGGCGATGATATTGCTGGCCTTATGCTAACAAACCCTAGCACATTAGGGCTTTTTGAAGAAAATATATGTGAAATAGCAGATTTAGTCCATGAAGCAGGTGGCTTACTATACTACGATGGAGCTAATATGAATGCAATCATGGGAATAACAAGACCAGGAGATATGGGCTTTGATGTGGTACATTTAAATCTTCACAAGACCTTTTCAACTCCCCACGGAGGTGGCGGACCAGGAAGTGGTCCAGTAGGAGTAAAAAAGGAGCTACAACAATTTCTTCCTACTCCAACAATAAAAAAAACTAAGGATAAATATACATTGGAATATAATAACTCAAAGTCCATAGGAAGGGTAAAGAACTTCTACGGAAATTTTGGAGTAATGGTAAAGGCTTATAGCTATATACTTACCATGGGAGGAAAAGGACTAAAGAAAGCCAGTGAAACTGCAGTTTTAAATGCTAATTATATAAAAGAAAAGCTAAAATACAGTTATAACCTTCCTATAGATAAGATATGTAAGCATGAATTTGTATTAGGTGGATTAAAAAATCCAAAGGATGAAGTGGGTACTTTAGATGTAGCTAAGAGACTTTTAGATTATGGATATCATCCTCCTACAATATATTTTCCACTTATTATAGACAATGCTATTATGATAGAGCCTACAGAAACAGAGAGCAAGGAGACTTTAGATAGCTTCATAGAAGCAATGGTTAAGATTTCTGAAGAAGCCAAGGAGAATCCTATGGTTTTAAAGGAAGCTCCTAAGAACACTATAATAAGAAGAGTAGATGAGGTGAAAGCAGCAAGAACCCCTATATTAAAATACAATAAAAATAAATAGGCGTGGTGAAGTATTATGAGTAAGAAAATTATAATTATAGGTGGTGGCCCTGGAGGATATGTAGCAGCAATAAGAGCTGCTGAACTAGGAGCTGAAGTTACTGTTATAGAAGAAAAAACATTAGGAGGAACATGTCTTAATAGAGGTTGCATACCAACAAAGGCTCTGTATAGGAATGCAGAGGTACTAAATACTTTAAAAAATATAGAAGAGTTTGGTATAGACATTGAAAGTTATAGTGTAAATGTAGAAAGGATTCAAAACAGAAAAAATAAAGTAGTAAATCAATTAGTGGAAGGAGTTCAACAATTATTAAAAGGAAACAATATAGAAGTTATAAATGGAACAGCTACATTTATTGATAGAAATACCCTAGAGGTTAAGGATCATTCCAATAAAAGCAGGATAATAAAGGGAGATTATATTATAATAGCATCAGGGTCAGAGCCTTCTATCCCTCCCATACCAGGTGCAAACTTGGATGGAATATACACAAGTGAAGATATTCTAAACTTTGATGAAATACCAGAAACTTTAGCAGTGGTGGGCGGTGGAGTTATAGGTATGGAGCTAGCTTGTGTTTTTAATGCTCTAGGATCTAAAGTAACTGTGGTAGAGTACCTTCCTAATATTTTAGCTCAAGTTGATAGCGATATAACTAAGAGGCTTGTAGTTAGTTTAAAGAAAAAGGGTATAACAATACATGTTGGAACAGCAGTACAGAATATAAAAAGTAGTGAAAATGGATATATCATAGAAGCTGTGGGAAAAAAAGGACAGGTAATTATAGAAGCAGAAAAAGTACTGCTATCCACAGGGAGAGCCCCTAGGGTAGAAGGACTAAACCTTGAGAAAATAGGGGTAACCTACACTAGGAAGGGTATAGATACTGATGAAGACTTTAGAACCAATGTTTCTAATATTTATGCTATTGGAGATGTAAATGGTAAATCTATGCTTGCTCATGCAGCTTCCCATGAAGGGATTATAGTAGCACAAAATATAATGGGAATAAAAGAAAAGTGCAATTTGGCCAATGTACCTAGCTGCATATTCCTATTTCCTGAAGTTGCATCTGTGGGAATTACTGAAGATGAGGCTAAGAAGAAAGGTATTCCTTACAACACAAGTAAATTTATGTTTGGAGCTAATGGAAAAGCCCTTGCTTTAGGAGAAGGAGAAGGCTTTGTGAAGGTAATATCTCAGATAGACAATCCTCATAGACCAGGAGAAGATATTATAATAGGTGTTCATATTATGGGACCTCATGGATCTGACCTTATTCATGAGGGGGCGTTAGCCCTTTCTAATAATATGAAAGTTAAAGACATTGCATCAACAATACATGCACATCCAACCTTATCAGAAGCTTTTGCAGAGGCTGTTATGGCATTAGGAAATAAAGCTATTCATATAATGCCTAAAAGATAGTAGCATTATTTATTAAAAACCATTGTTCACTTAATTTATTTAATAATAAAGAGATTATGAATTAATAAAGGCTCTTCATAGAAAATAATACATTTTTTATGGGGGCCTTAAAAATTACACATACTATTCAGTTGGAGTTCAAATTCCACCTGAATAGTAGTTAAATTTGATGAAATATAAGATGTATTTAAGAAACTTATAATCATATTTTGCTATAATTATAATTGAGAAAAAATATATATGTAGAGGTATGTAAATGAATTTGTTATTAAGAGATATAGAAAAGAACTTTGGAGAAAAGAGAGTATTAAAGGGAGCTTCCTTTACCTTTGAAAAGGGAAAAATTTATGGGCTATTAGGAAGAAATGGAGCAGGAAAGACCACCCTGTTTAACTGCATAAGTGGAGATGATGAGCAAAGTAGCGGAACTGTAATGTTATGTGATGAGCAGGGAAGAGAGCAAATTTTAGACTATTCTAACATAGGATATGTGTTTTCACAGCCAATACTGCCAGAATTTCTAACGGGATATGAATTTTTAAAGTTTTACATAGATATAAATAAGGACAAGGTTAAAAATCCTTTAACCATAGATGAATACTTTGACATATTAAACATAGAAAAAGAGGACAGACATAGACTTATAAAAAATTATTCCCATGGTATGAAAAATAAAATACAGATGGTATGTTTCATAATATCAAGACCTCCTATAATTTTACTGGATGAGCCATTAACGTCCTTTGATGTAGTAGTGGCTTTAGAAATTAGAAATCTTTTGAAATCTATAAAACATGATCATATAATAATATTCTCTACTCACATCCTTCAATTAGCTACAGACCTATGTGATGAAATAGTAGTTCTAAATAATGGAGTTTTAGAGGAAGTTCCTAGTGAAATTTTGAAAAGTCCAGAATTTGAAGAAAAGATTATTGAAATTTTAAAGGATGAGAGCCATGAATAGAATTTTATTAAATACCTTAAATGTGAAATTTGCCAAAAAGGCTAACGGCATAATATATTGTCTGCAAAAATTGCCATGGCTAGGAAAGAAGATTCCAGATAAGCTATATGAAGAAACTAAAATGAAGATTGCTCTAGGTTGGATAGGGGAGCTTATGGCGATAGTTGGAAAATTTATAGGCAAGGGCTTTTATTTAGGGGTAATAGTAGCATTGCCAGCATATTTTATCAATAAAGATATGTTTCAAAGTAATTTTCTTCAGATATTTTTCTTTTTAAGTCTTATTATGGGTACTATCCTTTATAGCAGTGAAGTTTTTGCCAAGGAAACAGTTGACTTTCATATGGTTAAACTTATGAGATGTGATGCTAAGGAATATTATAAATGTAAAATAATATATGAGAAGCTTTCAGACTTCATATTCTTTGTTCCTGGATTTCTAATAGTAGGTAATATAGCAGGAATAAGGGTCTTAGAATGTTTTGCCCTTATAATAGAATTTACCACATTAAGATTTATAGCAGAAGCTATATATTTAAAGATATATGATAAATTCCACAATGTTCCCACATCTAAAACTGCATTCCTAGTAATAGGAACTATTGCAGGTATGGCTTTGGCCTACGGGTTACCTTTTTTTAATATGAATATGGACCTAAAACCAGTGGTATTCAATTGGGGTGTGATAGGAATACTGATAGTTTTCAGTATATATTCCGTTGTATATATACTGAAATATGATAAATACAAAAATATTTCAGGAAAAATACTAGGACAAGAGCTCTTGGTCAATGAAAATGAAATTTCTAAAGATATAAACTTCAGCGATGTAAAACTAGATGACAAGAAAATCACTAAGGAAGAATTAAATTCTAAAGTCTATGACAATAAGGAAGGCTATGAATATTTAAATGCTTTATTCTTTTTGAGACATAGAAGGATAATTGTAAAGCCTATGCAGATAAGGGTTATAATAATAGCTGTATTATTTTTAATAGGTGTTGCATTGATAATCTTTATGCCAGAAAAAAAGGAGGAATTGGTCAGTGCATTAAAGGGAAGTGGAGCTTTAATGGTTTTTGTAATGTACATTTTAGCTACAGGAGAAAGAATTTGCAAGGCCATGTTTTATAATTGTGATGTAAGCCTTCTTAGATATAGTTATTACAGAGAAAAAAAAGTGATACTTTCTAATTTTACTGCTAGGTTAAAGAGAGTGGTTATAGTTAACTTAATACCTGCAGTGGAATTGTGCTTAGCATTTATTATATTGGTAGTAGCTAGTGGTTATGAACAAGACCTAGTAGCTATGATTCCATTGTTTTTATGTATAATTTGTTTAGCGTGTTTTTTCTCAATACATCATCTATTTATGTATTATATATTGCAGCCATATACAATAGAGTTTCAGATAAAAAGTCCATTGTTTAGTTTGGTTAATTTTGTGGTATATATAATTGGATATGGATGCCTTAAAATTAAAAATGTGTCTTATTATTTCACATTTGTAGTTGTGGCTATTACTGCTATATACATGGCAATAGCTCTTATTGTCACTTATAGAAAGGCACCTAAAACATTTAGATTAAAATAAATATAGGTATTTTGATTTATAGGAAAAAGCTAATTTTATTGACATAATAAAATTAGCTTTTTTAATACCTATAAAATGTAAATTCTGATATAATAAATAATATGTACTATTTTAATAAAAACTTGTATTATACTTAAAAATAATATTCAATTCGTATATAGATGAAAATCTAAGCTATTAGGAAGGTGATTGAAAATTACAGATGTATTATTAGAAATCCAATTAAGCATATTTATGTCCATTCTTCTTTTAGTTACCCTAATTCATTCTTATTTAAAATTTAGTATGGATAAATTAGAAAATAGAATATTTTTCACAATGGAAGTTTTAATATTTATACTTCTTATATTAGAGATTTTTAGTGTCTTTTACGACAAGACTAACGTATTTAATAGTATAGAAATACATAAAATGATAAATGTTTTAGGGTTTGCTTTAGCACCAATCCCTATATTTCTAATGTGGATGTTTTTAAATCAATGGATTAGTAGGAAAATAGATAAAAAATTAGTATTAGCTTTAGCTATACCAATAATACTAAATCTTATTATCTCTATACTTAGCTATAGAAATGATTTTATATTTAACGTAGATGTTAACAATGAATATGAAAGAGGTAGATTATTTTTTGCTTCCCCACTTATAAGCGGATTTTATTTCGCATTAAATTTTATATGGATGCTAAAAAATAGAAGTGAAATCCAAAAAGATGAAAGGATAACTTTTGGACTAAGCTTGTTTATACCTATGATATTGGGCATTATCCAAGTGAAATACTCCATATTTCTAACTATTTGGAATAGCTGGGCTCTAGTAATTACTATGATGTATATTTTTATTTTGTATGAAAAAACTAAAAGGGATCCCCTTACAGGGTTAGAAAATAGACAAGCTTATTATAGTTATATATCTAAATTGCAGCAGAAAAACAATGTGACTTTAACTGTAATTAATATTGATATGGACAATTTTAAAAGTATTAATGATAATTATGGTCACAATGAAGGGGATGAAGCTATAAAAAGTTTTGGCAATATAATTAAAAGGGTTTTTACCAATAAAGAAAAATGTATGAGGATTGGTGGCGATGAATTTATTATCTTTATTGAGGATAATGACAAGGTAAAAGTGGATAAGTACATAGGGGAATTAATAAGAAGAAAGGATATATATAACAAAGAAAATATGAAACCATACACCTTAGAGTTTAGCTATGGTATAGGAATTTATGACAAAAAAAATGAAACCATTGATCAGTTAATTAAAAGATGTGATTCTAAAATGTATGAGCAGAAAAGACAAAAGGGTTTATATGCTAAATAAAAGAAATAAAAAGATAATGTTATATTATTACATATAATAAGGAGCTAAGAAAATGGATAATAATGAATATATAGGCTATCATAGTTGCTCTATAGGGATCATTAGGATAAAAGCAAGAGAAAAAGCTATAACAGCCATTGAATTTGCAGAGAAACAAGGAGAAGAAAAATTAAATTCAGTAATTGTTCAATGTAAAAAACAACTTGATGAATATTTTCAGGGCAATAGAAAAAGTTTTAATGTAGAGATATGTTTTAATAAAGGAACAGAGTTTCAGATAAGGGTGTGGAATGCATTAAAAGAAATACCTTATGGAACAACTGTATCATACAAAGATATTGCAGAGAAAATAGGCAATCCCAAAGCTGTTAGAGCTGTGGGTGGGGCAAATAACAAAAATCCTATATCTATTATAGTACCATGTCATAGAGTTATTGGAAAAAATGGAAAACTTATAGGCTATGGTGGGGGTATAGATAAAAAGGAATTTTTATTAAAGTTAGAAAGAAATAATTGCAAATAGAATATATGGTACCAAGTTCAACTTATCTATGTCTGTAGCTGCTGTTTTAACAGCCTAAAGAGGATGGGAGTAACAGCAGGTAGACATAAGATAAAAGGGGGATATATGACAATGAAAGCTAGGGTTCAGCAGACACTTAAGGTGGTTATAGTAGTAGCTTTATATGTTTTAATTATTGGAGAGTATACCATGGGATCCCTTACCCACAATTTTAAATATAATGAGATAGCCTCATGGATTTTAATAATAGGTTTTCAAATTATTACAATCATGGGGTTTATATTGATAAAAAATGAGACACATGAAGATAAGAGAAGAAAAGCCACAGCTATTTTATTAACCAATATAGTATTTTTGCTATTTATAACTATAACTAATAATGTGATAACAGGCATCTATAGAACTGAAAACAAAAATGCAGCCCTATTGACCATATACCATATGAATAAAAATCAACCTCCAGGATATAAGAAAAGCTTTAAGACCATAGATTATAATGGCAATAATATTTGTTACACTGACCCCACAGAAAGTGTACTAGGTCTCATTACTGCTTCTTTAGATGAAGGTAAGGAAATAAACAATAGGCTTTTTTCTGCAGTATCTATGAATCCTGTTAATATTAAACTTCATTATAATAATAAAGTTTTTAAAAATGGGTTTAAAGATGGAGATGCCCAAGGTTACTATGTAGAAAACAATGAAACTATCCATCTTTATGCCCAAGATGGATTCAATGATGTTTTAAACAGTAATAATGATGATAAGTTTTGGGAATTTAGAAATGCACTGCTTCATGAATATACTCACCATATAACTTTTAATTTTATGAATAAACAGCAGGTACCCTTAGAAAAAATACCTGCTTGGTTTATAGAGGGAATTGCAGAATATGGATCTTCTATTGGAGGTATTTATGGACAACTTCCTATGACAGACATAGCCATGGTACCTATTAGTGAACTTAACACTAACAAACAATGGATAGACTATTGCAATATGAAAATCTGTAACCCTTATTTAGCAAGCTATTGTGCCGTAAAGGAAATGGTAGTTTTAAAAGGAGAAGCTATCATAGAAAACATATTACTCAGAACTAAGGAAGTAGATTTTAATGAAGCCTTTAAAGATGCAATGGGAATACCTTTAATAGATTATGAAAGAAATCTTATGGAGGATTCTAAAAACCAATGGAAAGAGTATACTAGGGTTATAAATCCTTTGAAACCAAATGATTACACTGATCTTAGAATTCAATGTTTAAAAAAATATATAGATACCAATGATACTAATGTGGATGCAGTAGCTTTATTGGCTGGTTACTATGAAAACCTTGGGGAAAATTATGAGGCTATTATGTTATTAAAAGATGCATCAGAAAAGGAACCTAATGATGTATTATTGCTAAGAAAGTTAGCTGCTGTATATGCAAATACTGGACAAATTGATGAGGCCATAAACACCTGTCAGGAGGAATTAAGGTTCAGTGAAGATAAGTCAAAGGTATATTTACAGCTAGCTAGTATATTACTAATGAAGGACTTCAATGAAGCTAAAGCTATGGCACTAAAGGCACAGGGCCTCACCAATGGAGAGTTTATTCAAAAAGAAGCTAATAAAATAACGGTTTTTGTTGATGGAATAAATTCAAGTGGAATTTATTGGAACTGCAGCGATTTTATAAGGAATAGTGAAGTTTTATCAAAAGAAGTGAGGGCTGCCTTAATAAACAAGGTTATATTAGAGTATCCGCAGATTACAGGTGAACAAAGTGAAAAGCTTAGAAGATTAATCAAGGAATAGAGATGTATAAGAATATAAATGAAAAAATTTGAAATAATAAGTCATTATGAAACTAAGAGGTGGAATAATGGCTTATATTAATTTTAAAGAGGAAAAATCAGCAGCCAGAAGTCAATTGAATAAAAGGGAGAAGAATAACAATAAGATATTTGAGGAAATAAGAAAAACCAAAAAGTTACCCCTACAGTATAATCCGGATGAAGAATACAGCTATAAAGATTTTAAGGATCGGAATTTTGGAAAGAAGATTTTAAAAGGGGAAGAGGAATTTACTTATATATGCGAAAAGGATATAGTATGTTCAATGTTTACTGGATGTAATTTTCATAATTTGAAATTCTACAATTGCAAATTCATAGGGTGTAAGTTTGTAAGCTGCTTTTTCCAAGGTGGTGGAGTGTCCTTTGAAAATTGCACCTTTATAAAAGAGGAAAGTGAAATATTGCCTTCCTTAAATAGAAGAGATAATTTTTCTTGCGAATTTAATAACTGCAATTTATATGGAAGATTTTCAGGATGTACTTTAGGATATACTATATTTAAAAATTCTAATATTAAAAATACTAATTTTGAAGTCAGTGATATGGAAAATGTAATAATGATGGATTGTGACCTTCATAAAATAATATTCACAGATGTAGATTTATCAGGAGCAAAAATTGTGAATACTTATATAGAAGATCTAGAATTCAGAGATAAATATAAAACTAAAATAGATGAAAAAACTTTTATTGATAAGATACCTATAAGGTATAAAACCAGAGAAGAATATGAAGGCATATACATGGTGTATGAAAACATAGGAAATAAATTTAAGGAAAACACTCTAAACAACAACTTTGGAGAATATTACTATTTAGGAAGAACTACTGAATTTAAGACATTAAAGCCTTTGCCTAAAATAGGATCTTTTATTCAATGGATAACCTGTGGGTATGGAGAAAGGCCTATTTTTGCGGTGTACTCTTCCCTAGGTATAATATTTATATTTTCTTTATTATACTTAGTTTTGGGAATAAAAATAGATGAACAGATTATAAGATATGGCATGTATAATAGAAATTTTAGTACAGGGCAATTTATAAAAGATTATGTGGAAGCTTTAGACCTTAGCATAGGAATGTTTGCAGGAGTAGGGGTGAATAATGCTCAACCAACTATAGGTGCCTATATAGCATCAGGAACAGAGACACTTATAGGAGTTGTTATGATGGGAATAGGAATAGGTACATTAACTAAAAAGTTGGTTAGATAAAGATAATATTGAAATAAACCAAGTAAATCCAATAAACTCTTCAAGTAAGGTGAACTCTCTTAAAAAATTAAAGAAAGCCAAAAATGATTATGAAAAAATAGTACTGAACTATAACACAAAGGGTTTTTCATTCGATCAATGGCTTAATATTGAATTTAAAGTTATATGGAATAAAGAAGGAGTATTTTATGTTGGATACTAATAGCTACGTATAAACACTGTGATATATTGAAAGAATGCATAAAAAACAAATGTCCTTGGAAGTGATTTCCTGCAAAAAAATAATCACAGTTTTCCTCCTTCTTACTCTTTTCTAAGAAACTGTTGATGGGTATAGCGGAAGCTTGTCTATATTAAAAATAAGAATATTAGTTCGGAAATTGTGATTTAAATCCTACTTTC
>DINW01000020.1 GCA_002423705.1 Clostridium sp. UBA5530 | reverse complement strand
GTAAGAATCTAATCTTAAATTCCTTTCCATCCTTTTCAAGTTTTCCACTGGCATTCTTCTTCCATCCAGCTTCTTCTAACAATTTAGCAGCCTTTTCTTTATTATATTCATATTTTTCACAGCCTTCATCATTGTAAGACCATGAAAGTGGAGATTGAGGAATATTTATAACATTACCATATTCTCCATATACATTTGAAACTATCTTATCTCTATTTAAGCCATAAACTAAGGCTTGTCTAACCTTAGGATCTTTGAACTTAGAATCATTTCCAAGTAAATTGAAGCCTGCATATCCATAACCATTATTTGGCCAATAGTGAACATTACAGAATCCCATTTCCTTAATTTGTTCCATGTCTTCTTTTCTTATATTAACGTTAGACATATCTATTTCACCAGTTTGAAGCTGTTGCAAACGAGTTTGAGATGTAACAACTTTAAATATTAAATTAGGAATTTTAGTCTTTCCTAAATAGAAGTTGTCATTAGTAACTAAATCAACTTCCTCACCTTCTTTATAAGCTTTAAGCTTATATGCCCCTGAAACTACTTCTGGTTTTCTATGAAGAGGTGTCATAGAGTTATCAGCTTTTCCTTGAACATAGTCCTTTCCATAATAATGCATTGGAATTGGAGTTATAGCAAGGTATCTATCAGTTGTTGCTAAAGGAGTATCTACTGTTAATTCTATAGTCTGTTTATCAACCTTTTTGATTCCAGCTATATCCTTAGACTTTCCTTCTTTATAGTCTTTCCAACCTTTTAACCCCATAGTAGGCATGTCTTGTTGTCCACCATATCCACCATCAGCAATTATTTTAAAGGTAAACTCGATGTCATCAGTGGTTATTGGTTGTCCATCACTCCACTTTAATCCATCTTTCAATTTATAGGTATATGTCTTTTTGTCATCAGATACTTTAGGAAGTTCACTTAGCGCAGCTTCTAAAGTTCCATCATCTTTAACATTTAAAAGTGGTGTAAACATAGTTTCAAGAACCATGAGATCATAAGCTGAATCAGCATATAATGGATTGAATATTCCATCTGGCTTATCAANNCCAAGCGGTCAATCCTACTGAAAGTGCCATAACTCCGGCCATAGTAGCCATAAGTTTCTTTCTGTTCATAAAATATTTCCCCCTCTTTATTTTTCTATATTGAATATTGCTTATTAAAAGCAATATGCCAAACAATTGAATATTAATTTGTCATTAAGTTTAAATTATTGAATAATTTATTAAATTTAAATTTTCTGATAATTAGCATTGTAACTATTCTTCANNATAAATTATATTATAATTAATTATTTCTATTTTGTAAATATATTTTTACCATTTAATAAAATTTATTCTATATATTCAATAATATTCTTGTAGAAATATATTACACCTATGTAAAATTAATATATTGATATTATCATATTTTCGTATTACTGTCAATTTAAGTAATGTAATTTTTTAGGGTTATTTTTTAGGATTTTATGTTTTAATGTGAAAATAAAAGCTTATATTTTGATTTTTTAATCAAAATATAAGCTTTATTTTATATATTCATTACACAGGTTTCCATTACATTGTATGTTTTGATTTTATTCCCATTCAATAGTTGCTGGTGGTTTGGAAGTTATATCATAAACTATTCTGTTAACTTCTGGAACTTCATTCACAATTCTCCTGGAAATTTTATCGAGAACATCATATGGTATCTGAGCCCAGTCTGACGTCATTCCATCGGAACTTGTAACTGCTCTTAATGCAATTGTGTGGCAATAAGTTCTTTCGTCTCCCATAACCCCAACTGACTGAATGTTAGGTAAGCATGCAAAATACTGCCATATTTTTTCTTGTAACCCTTCTTTTGCTATTTCCTCTCTGAATATAGCATCAGCTTCTCTGGTTATAAATAATTTTTCTTCTGTGACTTCCCCAAGAACCCTTATAGCAAGGCCTGGTCCAGGAAATGGCTGTCTCCATACTAAGTCATGAGGTATTCCCAGCTCTTCTCCCACAGCTCTAACTTCATCCTTAAACAATTCCCTTAGAGGCTCTATAAGAGAAAATTCCATATCCTCTGGAAGTCCCCCTACATTGTGGTGACTTTTTATAACCGCAGATGTGCCTGTTCCACTTTCTACTACATCAGGATAAATAGTTCCTTGAACTAAGTATTCTATCTGTCCTAATTTTTTTGCCTCTTCTTCGAAGACTCTTATAAACTCTTCTCCAATTATTTTTCTCTTCTTTTCTGGATCACTTATACCTTTAAGTTTTCCTAAGAATCTATCCTTTGCATTGACCCTTATTAAGTTCATATCAAATTGATTCTTAAATATTTTTTCAACTTGATCTCCCTCGTCTTTTCTTAATAGACCATGATCCACAAAAATGCAAGTAAGTTGCTTTCCAACAGCTTTATGAATCATTACCGCTGCCACAGAAGAATCTACTCCCCCTGACAAAGCGCATATAAGTTTTTTATCACCAACTACAGCTTTAATTTCTTCAATCTTTGTCTTGGCGAAAGAGGACATAGTCCACTGTTCTTCTAATTTACATATGTTATATAAAAAGTTCTGAAGCATTTGTTTTCCAAACAAAGTATGCTCCACCTCTGGATGGAATTGAACCCCATAAAGTTTTTTCTCTCTATTTTCCATAGCTGCTATAGGGCATTGAGTGGTAGTGGCAACTATTTTAAAATCCTTTGGTAATTGTGATATATAGTCGGTGTGGCTCATCCAACATTGATTTTTTGTATCTATATTTTTAAACAATTCTGACTCTGTGGATAAATTAACTTCGGTCTTTCCATATTCTCTAACTTCAGCATTGCTAACCTTGCCTCCCATGGTATGAGCCATAAGTTGATCTCCATAGCATATGCCTAGTATTGGCACTCCTAAATTAAACACTTCATCATCAATTCTTGGAGCTCCTTCCCCATAAACAGAGTTAGGGCCTCCTGTGAATATTATTCCTTTTGGGTTTTTAGCTTTAATTTTTTCTAGAGTATAGGTATATGGAATAATTTCGCAGTATACTCCACATTCTCTGACTCTTCTAGCTATAAGTTGATTGTATTGTCCTCCAAAATCTATAACTAATACTAAATCTCTTTCCATAACATCCTCCTAAATTGCATAATTGGGTATATACTATTTTCTATCTGTCTACACTATAGTTAGGTGCTTCCTTTGTTATGTTTATATCATGAGGATGACTCTCTCTTAATCCTGCTGAAGTCTGTACAACAAACCTTGCAGTTTCACATAACATCTTTATTGTACTAGATCCTAGATATCCCATACCTGATCTTATTCCTCCGCAGATTTGGAATATAGTATCTGCCACATGTCCTTTATATGCAATTCTTCCTTCAACACCTTCTGGAACTAATTTTTTGTTTCCTTCTTGGAAGTATCTATCTTTACTACCTGCAGCCATAGCACTTAATGATCCCATTCCTCTATAGACTTTATAGCTTCTTCCTTGATATATTTCCATTTCTCCTGGAGACTCTTCACAGCCTGCAAAAAGGGAACCCATCATGGCAACAGATGCTCCTGCAGCTAAAGCTTTTACTATATCTCCTGAATATTTTATTCCACCATCAGCTATTACAGGTACTCCATATTTAGCCGCTTCCTCTGCACAATCCATAACTGCAGTAAGCTGTGGAACTCCTACTCCAGCTACTACCCTTGTAGTACATATAGATCCAGGTCCTATGCCTACCTTAACGCAATCTGCCCCAGCTTGAATTAAATCTCTAGTAGCTTCAGCTGTTGCAATATTTCCTGCAATTATCTGAAGTTCTGGATAGCTTTCCTTTATTTTTCTGACAGCATCTAAAACTCCAAAAGAATGTCCATGGGCTGTATCTATGGTTATTACATCAACCTGTGCTTTTACAAGGGCTTCTACTCTTTCCATCATGTCGCCTGTAACCCCTACTGCTGCCCCACATAAAAGTCTCCCTTGAGAATCCTTTGCTGCATTTGGGAATTTTCTAGCCTTTTCTATATCTTTTACAGTTATAAGGCCTCTTAGGTTATTGTTTTCATCTACTAAAGGAAGCTTCTCTATCTTATGTGCCTTTAATAGTTCCTTTGCCTCTTCTAAAGTTGTGTTTTCATGAGCAGTAACTAAATTTTCTTTAGTCATGGCTTCTGATATCTTTTTAGAATAATCAGTTTCATAAACTATATCTCTATTAGTTAATATTCCTACAAGTTTACCCTCTACAGTTATTGGTACTCCAGATATTCTGTATCTTTTCATAAGCTTTTGAGCATCTTCCATAGTATTATCTGGATGAAGATAAAAAGGATCTGTAATTACTCCGTTCTCCTGTCTTTTTACCCTGTCTACTTCTTCTGCTTGAGCTTCTATAGACATGTTTTTATGAACTATTCCTATGCCACCTTCTCTTGCAATAGCTATAGNNTCCATACCAGCACTCATAAGTGGTATGTTAAGCTTTATCTTTTTAGTTAAATTAGTCTCTAGTGATACTTCCCTTGGTAGTATTTCTGATTTGTTTGGCATTAAAAGAACATCATCAAAAGTATAAGCAGTTTTTAGTATTATCCCCATAATAGAACCTCCATATTATAATTTTTTTAATTAAAACCCATCAATTTCACCTAAAACTTAAGTGAAATCAATGGGTTTTTACATGAAAACCTATTAATTCCACTCATAGTCGGAAATTTAGGGTTTCCGGTAGATACTCCCTGCCTTATTCAGGGTATATACGAGTAATTTTGAATTTTATCCTTCATTTTTGCCGTTTCATGAAGGATTTCTTGTTTTATTTATTTGGTTTATACTATTTTATTAGTTTTTTTGCTTCTTGTCAATGCAAGTTCCTAAATATTTTTTCATTGTACTTTAGTATGTTATAATGTTCTTCTTTCCTATATCTCACTCTTTTTTAATAAAGTGTTGATGGATATGTAAAGTCTTTGGGACAACCCCCTCATTGATTATGTATTTCAGCTTTCTGTGGCATATTAGAAGTTTAAATCTTATATTATTATTAATATAGTCTATTTACTGTTTAAACTCAATTATGGCCATTTTAAGGCACTTTTGCCTAATGTATACCACTTACACATTACACCCTCTTTAAGCTAAAATTAACACTAGCTACCACCCTAGATAAGTCCAAGTTTCACTTCATATATAAGTATAAAAAAGACCATCTAACACTTTGATATTGTTAGATAGCCTTTTTCTATTGTTATACCCACCTTCTTTAGGTTGGACATAACCCCTAAGTTTCGCTTTATTATGCTGTAATATTAAATTAAAACAAGTCTGGCAACGATGTAACATTAACCTTAATTTTACTTATTTTATTTGTTCCTTCTATATAAGCTCCTATATTTAAAAGGCCGTCCTCTTCCTTGTTTTCACGTATAATACTAAAGTTATAATTTATAATATAATAGTGATACTTATTATCCCCATTTCCTTGAATTTTTATCTTCACCTTATCATTTCCTAGTTCTTCCTTGTTTAAAGGAATTTTAACTAAAGCATTAGTACTAGGATTTACTTCATATACATCAAAGGATAAATTGTTTATGGATTTTATATTTTTTGTGTCATTATCCTTATCCATCAAGTTTATGATGACGCCTATATCTTCACCTGTGGTCCTTATATGACTTCCTAGTCTGCTTATGGAATCTCCCACAACATTTATGTTCTTATCACTTTCTTTTTTATTAACAGGCTCCTTTACATAGTTATCCCCAGGATTTATTTGATAACTCTCTTTATTTTCCTCAAATAAGCCCTGCTTTAATAGATTTTCATCAAGTATATTTATAGTCACTGAATTGAATTCTCTACTACATGTTACTCCCTCAAAATCCTTATATATAAATTTGCTGCTATTTAATATATATTGTCCCTCTTTACATGGTAGTATTTCATAACTCATTGTCGGAACTGTTTCTGCTAAAAGAGCCTTTCTATTCCTATCGTATTTATATTTAATAGCAACCTCTATGTCCTTGGTGTTAAGGCCTGTATCTGCAAATACTATACCCTCTGGCAGTGTTTCCCTTATTACACCTTTAACTATACAATTTTCCGCTTGGAATTTATCACTTATCCCATTAGGAATGGATATAGCTTTAGGATTTATAGCATACTCCATGGTTACAGCCTTTGAAGTGTACATTTTCCCTTGGTTTAATATTTTCTTTGAAAGATCATATTGCAGATTCAAATTGCTTATAGCAACATCAACAGGAGTAATGTCCTTTGTTATAGTCTTCCCATCGATGCCTTTATAGGTAATATTCCACCCTTGTCCTATGTTGTAATTTCCACTTTTGTTGCCTTTTAAAATCAATTCTATTATTATAGGATCTGCAATATATTTAGTCTTATCATCATTTAGTTTATAAACTATCTTAGAAATCTCCTTGGAATAGTTCTTCCCATCTATGGTTAGTCCTACATTATCCCCTGCATAGGTTATATTCTCTGGCAATGTAAAATTAAACTTTATTCCGTCCACTATATAATCTGCCTTTATGGCATCTGCTACATCTCCGTAAACCTTGTCTATGGCAGTAGAATCAGTTCCTTCATATCTGGTTCCTCCCGATGCAGCTGATATTTCATTTAATTTATTTGTGTTGCTAGTAGTTCCAAAGCTTATTATAAAGTTGGTTATATTGCTTTCCTTAATCTTCTTTCCCATAACCTTGCTATATTCTAAAGCATATTTTTGAGTATATGAATTATCTGCTGCAGTGTATTTGAAATCATCATCATTGTTTAGCTTATCGTAATAATCCCATTGTGTCTCATAAGTTACCCACCAATTTCTATCTTTATATTGTTTACCTGGTTCTCTGTCTCTGTCCCATGTATAATAGCCATACCCAGAATATTCTTCGCCATATACTTCCCCTGTGTAGGTAACCCCATTAGGCTCACCATCAGACATAAATACTATATATTTTTTTGATGCTTTATTATTAGAAAATAAACTCATGGCTACCCTAAGGCCATCCCCTATGTTGGTTCCAGCCATAGTATCCATGTTATCAATAAAAGTATTTAATTCTTCTAATTCATTTTCATTACTTGTATTTTTAAACCCGCTGCTATTTATAGCCTTATATCCATAGGGCAGCAAATTTATCTTCGTATTAGGAACCTCTTTAAACTTACCTATAAAATTTTTACTTACCTCTTTAAGTTTATTCATACGAGTTTTTCTGCCTTCCAAGGTTTCATCCATACTGTTAGATACATCCATTACAAAGACTATTTCTTTGTCCTGAATTTTGTTTATGTCTTTTATTTCAAGAGGATCTGGTTGAATTTTGTAGGTTACCTTAATTTCATCATTTACCACATAGTTACTTCTATCTATGGTGGTAGTTATAGTTAGGTTAGGCTTGTACACTTGTGTTGCAGCTTTACTGCTTCCACTGAACATAGATGCTGAAAAAAATATAATACTAAAAACCACTATATATTTTATAAGGTTCTTTTTATTTTTTTTCATAGCTTTTTACTCCTTATTTCTTAAATATACATTAAAAGTTAAATCATAGGTCACATCCTTATCCCTAAGGCTTATTGTAAAGTTTAAGGATTTGATATTACTGACCTGAAGTTTTTTATCTTCTACTTTAGAAATTTTTATACTTTCTAAAAATTTTCCTACTTCTTCTTTGCTACCTAAAGCTTTTACATGATATAGCTTATTATTTTCAGTATAAAATTCTTCTTCTGTATCTTCATAATTTTTCAGCTGAATTTTTGTTATGGAAACCTCAGAATCTATAAGGTCAATTTTCCCTCCATGTTCATCATAAATGCTGGTTATAGCTTTTCCTTCCATGAATCCCTGGGTCATAGCCTCTCGCATAAGCTGTCCTTGAAATTGAAGATTAGATCTTACAGAGGTTTCATCTATAGCTTTATTATGGGACATGAAAAAGTAAAACATTATAGGAACTATCATTGCAAATATACCTAGGCCTATTATTATCTCTAGAAGGGTCATCCCCTTCTTGTTTTTTACCATATCCCACCTCCACATCTATTTAATAATCTTCCAATTTTTCATTGTAAGTAATTCCTTTGTAGGAATTCCATTGACAAAAGCATTATTTATACTTAACTTAACAGTATGGCTATCGGCTCCTTCAGGTATAGCGTCTTTAAATAAATCATAGTTGGAAGCAATAACTTCCTTTACATAGTTACCGTCATAAGTTATTTTTTTTGTACCATTATTATCACAGATTATATTTCCAGTGGTTATGATGGTACCTTTAAATTCTTTTATATTGCCCTTTAAGATAACATCTCCTCTGGTTACTATAATTCCTTTAGCCTTTTCCTTATCATCTACATTTATGGCGTAAGCATCAGCATCTCGTACTGTTCCTTTGCCTAAAATATTTATCTTTTTATCACTTCCATCTATTAATAATATCTCAGATCCATTTAGCTTAAACACTTTTTCACTTTGAAATTTAATATTTTTTCCTATATCCACACTTTCTATAGCATTTTTATAGCTATTCTTCAATTTATTCACCTTATCTAGATTATCTTCACTATAATTTGATGGTTGAAAGGTGCCATTATTAAATATACCACCTATGTTTATTATATTAGAAGGTAGTTTTAATCCCAATCCACCATTGTTTATTATAGAGCTTGAAGGATTTTCTTTTATATATTGATTTATATAGTCACTTTTATCTCCATAGATCATGTCTCTATTAGGATTTTTAAAGGAAGTTGCCAGTTGCAATGGATCGTTATACTTAAACACCACGTTGTCTTCTTTTAAGCTAATGTCTTCATTATTTTCCCCTGATTTTAGACCATATCCATAGGCTCTATAGTTTCCTTTGATGGCTAAAGATTCTCCTGTCTGATATGGGTCATTAGTGTTTATATAAGCAGTTCCCATTAACACAACCTCTTGTCCTATGACTATGCTAGAGTCCTTCCCCAAATCTTCATTGTTTATATATATGGAACTAGAATTTTTTTTCACCTCTTTACTGCCATCTCTTATGTCATTGATTCCATAGAAACCATGGGATATGGATATGTTAGATTGATTTGAATTTAAAGCTAAGTCATTATTGCTATAGACGTCTCCATTTATATCTATTACGGAACCCTCGGAATTTTTTTCTATAGCCAACGTTCCTGTAAATACTTGACCTAAAGTACTATGATCTTTTTCCTTAACTACAAATCCACCATTTTGCCCACCCAGTTTTATATCACCTGCAGTTATCACATCTCCTGTAGTGCATAGCTTGGAATTAGTGGCTATTTTTATTCCTCCAGTGAAGTCTTGTTTTTCTTCACCCCTTATGAATATATTTCCCCTTATATCAGTATTGCTATTTACCATAAAGTTTTTATCCGCCACTATAGCCTTGCTCCAGGTTTCATTTACAGGTATCTTCACTATTTTTACAGAGGATATACCTTCATAGTCTGGAACCGATATATTAATTGTAGTTTCTATAGTTTTCTTTATATCGGATTTTTCTTTAAACTCTGACTGAACCACAGTCTGGAACTTATTTTCTTTATTAAACTTTAAATTTTCTTCTAGAGATTTTATCCTTACTATAGGTTTATATCCATTTTTTTCTATATAATCTTCTTCTACAACAGTTTTAAAATTTCCTTCAATTATTTTCTTATAGTTATCTTTAAATATTTTTTCTTTTTCGTTTTTTATATATTCCTCATTTACTTCTCCGTTATCTTTTATATAGTCACTTTTATTTTTAGAGTCTTCCAGCACCTTTTCTCTTTCATTTTCTATGGTAGTGCTTAAGGTGTTTTCATATTCTTTAACTTTTTTCTTTCCTTCTTCTATGGCCTTGTCCATAAGGTTGGACACCTTACCGTAGGCCTCCTCTATGCCAGACTCTGATCCATAAAGATTTTTTATTTTTGTTTCCTCACTTATCCTCATTTTATAGTCTACAACCGTTAAAGAAATTATTGCTGTGCCTAAGGTTATCAATACAGCTGAGATAATAACTACGTAAAGCAAAGAGGACCCCTTTTTAACTTTTCTTTTCATATTTCTCTCACCTCTACTGCCTTATTTTCTTGTATTCTTCCATATTGTAGCTAATTCCATTCTTTTTCAAAGTTATCTTAATATCATAAACTTTACCTGCACTGTCTTTTATCATGTTATCCTTAATTATGCCTTCATATAGATCAAAAGGATCTTTTTCCACAGTTAAGTTGTACTTTGATTCACTATTTCTTTCCTTGGCTATATATAAAGCAAAGTCTTTTTTTTCGTTAATTATATTTAGTTCATACTCCACTTTACTGGTTTTACTGAAAACCAAAGCTAAGGCTTTATTATTACCTGATATGTGGAAAAGAATATTTTTATCTTTATCTATAATTTCAATGTTGTCTTCCTTTACATGAAAAGTTAACTTATTTCCTTCCATGATTTTCTCTTTAATTTCCGAATCCTTTTCTTTCATACTTATTTTATTATCATCTATAGTTATAACCAAATCCTTAGGCATGGCTTTATAGGCTGTGTCACCCTTATCAAATTTATATTGATCTAAAGGAGTTATAGTCCCGTTTATTTCATAGCCCTCACCATTGCCATTTATTTTGTAATTAGCTCCATCTTCAGTAACAGTTATATCCCCTATGGGATTTTTTGAAGGTGTAGATAAGTTTAAAAAAGTCTCATCATCTAAAGCCTTTATTTGCTCCATGAGCTTTTGTCCATAGTTTAATCCTTGCTGCTTGTTTTCTCCTTCTTTATTGTTCTTTACCGCAGTTACAATAACAGTTGAAATAGGTATCATTATCATTGCAAAAATTGCTGTAGCTATGATGGTTTCTATTAAGGTAATTCCCTTCCTCTTTCTTATTATCTTCATCTTCATCACCTATTTTTTTGTTATTTCCACATTGGATCCTTGACTATTGACCTTTATCCTAGAAGTATTTTCTTCTCCTTCTATTATAATTCTCACTGTCTTGTCAGTGTTATTTGATATTCTTAAGTTTACAGAGCTACTATCCTTATCATCGGTCCTCTTAGTGGAAAATATTTTCAATACTATTTCACTACCCATAGGTTGGAATTCCATAGCGCTATCATAGTCTCTTGGATAGCTGCCATTTTTACTTTTATATTTATAGAAGTACTTGTCTTCTTTTTTTTCAATATTAATGTCTACAGTTTCCTCTTCATTGCTATCACAATATATATAAGTCTTTCTGCTATTATCTTGAGCTTTTCCTAAAGATAATGTAGGCAAGTCTGAAGATAAAGGTCTTACAGCCATTACAAAATCATAGTTATCCTTTGGCACCAAAGTATTGCTCTCTATAGTTCCATTAGATATTCCAGCATTTCCTGATTGCATATCAAAAGGATTAGATTTGCCATAACTATTGCTAAAAGGCCACTTATCATATTCCTCATCCTCTCTAGTTATTTTAGGAATAGCTAAAAAGTTCAAATTCATAGTTCCATTGATTTTCCCTTGGCCAGAATTGATTTTTATATCATCTACAAATATTGTCTTTCCTCCATTACATATATCATTAAGAAAGGTTTCAAAGTTATCATAGGTTCCATTAAAGCTTAAATTGACTTTAAGGGTATTTTTATCAAACTCAATTTTTTTATCTTTATCTTCCTTGTTAAGTTTTTTATATTCTTCAACTAGTTTCAGCATAGAATCATAGGAGGTTTCTTTCCCTTCACCCTTTTCCTCTTTTCCCTCTTGTTGAAAGCTTAATTTAACTTCTAGCTTAGATTTTTTTATCAATTCATCTAATTGTAAAAGAATCTTCTCATCCTTTATATATGGATAAAATCTCATAGTCCTATCTTGAATCTTGTTATTTAATATTTTTATATCCTTTTCTGTTTCTTCTATATTGTCAATGTCACCTTTGTAAGAAGTCAATCTTTCTTCTACCTTTAGTTTATTTTCTTTTACACCCTTTAATTTGCTAATTTCCTTTCTATAGGGAATTTGATAATACATAACTACAACTAATATGGTTACTAATATGATGAGTATATTTTTTTCCTTATTACTTACCTTCATTTTTATCATCATCCTTTAATGTACATTTTATGGAGAATTCATAGTTCCCATTGCTCTTCTCTTCACTTACATTTATCAGTTGAACATCATTTACATACTGTAAAGCTCTTAAATTGTATTGTAACTCCCCTATGCTAGTTCTATTTCTCCCTACACCTGTTATCTCTATGCCATCTTTATTTACAACTAAAGAACCAAAGGATACTTCCTTAGGTATCCTTGACTTTATTTCCCCCACATATTTATAATTAATTCTGTCTTTTCCCTTTAAACTGTCTTCTATTTTTTCTGCTTCACCATAATATTTATTTAATATATCATACTTTTTTTTCTGAATCTCTACCTTGTCAATTTGTTCCTGTCTCGAGGATATTTCATTGTTACACTTTTCTATGGCCTTATTTAAACTATAGGTATATATCTTATTGAATCCAAAGGTACATACAACAAACAGCACTCCTAGGCATGGAAGTATAACTTGACATATAAAATTTGTTTTGGTTTCTTTTTCTTTTCCTATATAAGAAGTAAAAAAGTTTAAATCTCTCATAGTTATCTACCTTTCTCATACCTAAGAAGTGCCCCTAAAGCATTCAAATATGTGCCTATAGGGTTTTCCTCATTATTATTAATAATCACATTTTCCATGTAATCTAAGTTCTCCACATCAGTTCCCAGAATTCTTTCCATATATCTATCCAGTCCTTCTATCCTAGCGCTACCTCCATAGATGTAAATTTTCTTTATGATTCCACCCATGTTTTTATTTCTATAAAACTCCAGTATCTTCCTTATATCTTCTATCCATTCATTGACCTTTTCTTTCATAATGTCATTTGATTCCTTAGTTTTTTCTTCTAGACATTGATCTCCAAAGTTACCCTCCGAAATCTTCTTTTCTTCAGCTTCCTTTAAAGTAATATTATAATTTTCTCCAAGGGCCTCATCTAGCTGTTTTCCCCCTGCCTTAATTATTCTAGTGAACTTCATCTCTCCTTCATCGTATATATTTACATATATATTTTCATAGCCTAAATCGATGAAACCATAGGTTCCATCCTGTAGAATCTCATCCTTTAAAGAATAGTCTATAAGTTTTCTTATAGAATTGAAGGTTATATCTAATGCCACAGGATTTAGCTTACAATTGCTACATAAATCATAGTACTGCTTTGCCATTCTCCTTGGATAGGTTATGGCTAAAACCTTAAGCTTGTCCTCTTCTTTTTCTTCCTTAAGGTCGTAATATTGTACTATATAATCATTCATATTTATAGGTAAAAATTTCTGAATTTCAAAGGATACTAAGGTGGTTAAGTCTTCTTCCTGAACCTTAGGAATGGAAAGCTCTCTAGTTATTATAGAAGTGCTATTATTTACGATTATCACATCGGAAGTTTTTATACCCTTATTTATGATCATATCTTGGAGGGTCTTTGCTAAAGCCATTTCATTTCCTATGCTGCCATCACTTACACTTCCTCTGGGGGTAGGTAATGAAAACATCTTATTAATCTTTATAGTTCCCCTAGAAATCTTCCCCTCCACTACCTTTATGTCTTTGCTTCCTATATCACAGACTACAACAGTTTTATTAGTTATAAGTTTGGATACTTTGTGCTTTCTCTTGGAAGATTTTTTTAGACTTACTATGTCTTTATTCATAAGGTCCTTAAACCCCTCTTTGCTTAAAGTCTTCACCTTAATTCTCCTTTCTATGTATAGGTAAAGTGTAAAGCCTAAAAAGGCTTTACACTGATAATAATATTATAGTTCTATGGTAACAGTTTACATCCTGCATCTACCAATTTCCCATCAGCCCCTACCTCTATTTGAATGCCTGTATGTGTTGAAACTTTCAAGCTTTCTAATGTTATAGAGTTAGCTAATTTGCCTGATTCTGTAGCATTTACAGGATCCTTCACAGCTGTAGCTGGTTTTCCAGGTGTAATAGTGAATGTACCTTCTGTTATTGTTCCATCTGCAGCCAACATTAGTGCTGTTCTTTTAGCAGTTTCCAAACTCTGATCATCTGCCTTTGTCGCTGCATTATCTCTTATTGCACTAAAGCTTGGTATTGCTATGGCTGCTATTATAGCCATTACTGCTAGTACTATGATAAGTTCTATTAATGTAAACCCTTTTCTTTTCTTTTTTACTAAAGTATTGTTCATTATTAATATTCCTCCTTAAATTTAAATATTTTACATATAATTATTGCACAATGCTATACATATTAAACATTGGCAAGATTATTGATAGAATTAATATTCCTACAACCACCCCCATTATAACTATCATAAGAGGTTCTATTAGGGCAGTTACGTTCTGTATCTCTCGCTCTAGCTCCTCATCGTAAAAGTCTGCAGTTTTATTCAATATTTCATCCAACTGCCCTGACTCTTCTCCTATAGAAACCATAGAAGATAGCATAATAGGAAATATTTTTTTCTCCCTTATTTCTTCTCCTAAGGTTCCCCCCTTAAGCATATTCTCTCTTATTGATAATATGGCTTCTTCTGCCACCTTATTGCTCACTACGGAAGACACTATAAAAAGTCCTTGTATTAAAGATATTCCACTAGCTAGTAAGGTGGATAAGGTCCTAGTAAATCTAGAAACCACTAGTTTTTCATTGAGCCTTTTTATTATAGGCATCTTAAGCTTTAGTTCATCTATATTTACTCTGCCCTTTGGGCTTTTGATATAAGCTTTTATAAAAAATACTATGGTACCAACTACTAAAATTATTGTGTACCAATAGTTAGTTATAGCTCCACTGATTCCTAACACTAATTTAGTTACCCCTGGTAAATCTGTTCCGCTTTCTTCAAACATGGAAACAAACATTGGCATTACAAAGATGAGCAGGAAGGTTATTACAACTATAGATACCACTGCAAGAACTATGGGATATATCATGGCACTTTTAATTTTACTGGTTATTTTATCTTCTCTTGCATAATAAGCGGACATTCTGAACATTATCTGATCTAAGGTTCCACTGGCTTCTCCCGAGGCTATCATATTAACCAATAAAGGTGGAAAAATCTTTTCCATACCTTCCATAGCCCCTGCCATTGTTTCGCCTTTTTTTACTTTCTCCTCCACCAAGGCAACTGCTTCTCTAAGTTTCTTATTGCTTATCTGATCCTTTAATATGCTAAGGCAATTATTTATGGAAAGCCCTGCTTCAAACATGGTGTAAAATTGCCTACAAAAGACTGCTATGTCCTTAGATTTTACCTTTTTACGGTTTTTAAAGCTAAAGGCCACATCATCCTCTCTAACTTCCTCAACCAATACAGGATAATATTTATTTGAGCTTATCATCTCAAATACACCCTCTTTAGAAGAGGCACTATATACACCTTCTAATTTTTCTCCACTTTCATTTACGGCTTTATATTTGTAAACTGTCATAACCCTCTCCCTCTAATCTCTTAGATATGCAATTTTCATCATTTCATCTAAGGTAGTTGTTCTACTTAGAACATGATCTCTACAGCTTAAAGCTAATGGCTTCATTCCATTTTTTATAGCTACCTGCCTTAAGGCTTCTATTCCTGGGTTTTTAGCTATAATCTTCCTATGCCCTGGGGTTATCTCCATTATTTCATAAACTCCAACTCTTCCCACATACCCCGTACCATTACAATAAGGACAACCTTTCCCCTTAGCTAATATGAGCTTTTCTTCTTCATCAATGTTTAAAAGTCTTTTTTCATATTCTTCAGCTTCATAGTCATATCTGCATTTGGGGCATATTCTTCTTACAAGCCTTTGGGCTATGACTCCCGTTATAGCAGTAGCCACCAAATAAGGCTCTATGCCCATATCTGTAAGTCTTACCATAGAGGATGGTGCATCATTAGTATGTAGAGTGCTTAGGACTAAATGTCCAGTTATAGCTGCTCTTATAGCTATCTCTGCTGTTTCTCCATCTCTAATCTCGCCAATCATAACTATATCAGGATCTTGCCTTAATATAGATCTTAGTCCACTGGCAAAATTCAAGCCTATCTTACTGTTTACATTTACTTGGTTTATTCCTTCCATGGTGTATTCCACAGGATCTTCTATGGTTATTATGTTTTTATTTTCTGTGTTTAGGTCTTTTAATAAAGAATATAATGTAGTGGACTTTCCACTGCCTGTAGGTCCTGTAACCAAAATTATTCCATAGGGTTCTCCAACTATTCTGTTCACAGTTTCCATTTCCATAGGACTTAATCCCAAAGATTCCTTAGATATATCATAGGATTCTTTGTCCAATATTCTTATAACAACTTTTTCACCTGAAATCATAGGAAGAATAGACACCCTTAAGTCTACATTCTTATCTCCAACAGTCATGATTATTCTTCCATCCTGAGGTAATCTTTTTTCAGCTATATTTAGATTTGATAAAATCTTTATTCTTGTAACCAAAGCCTGAAGAGCATCTATTGAAATGGTTGATACTTGATGAAGCTCTCCATCTATTCTATATCTAATTCTAATGTTATTTTCATAGGGTTCTATGTGTATATCACTGGCTTTTACATCAATGGCACTCTTAATCAAATAATCTACCATCTTTACCACTGGTGCATTTTTTATATCGTCAAATTCTGTTTCTATTGATTTAGCTGATATCTTTACAGTTCCCTGTTTTTCCTTTGATAGTTCCTCTGCAGCCTTTATTACCTGTTGATTGGAGTAATGTTTTTCTATTGATCTTTTTATATCTCTTCTAGCACATATATATGGCTCAACTGTGAGTCCTGTAGCTATTACTATGTCATCTATGGCAAATATATTTAAAGGATCCCACATGGCAACCTTTATGACACCCTCCTCCATAGAAAAGGGAATAAGCTCATACTTGGAGCAAACAGCCTCTGGTAATAAAGCTATAACCTTATCATTTACACTTATCAAATCTAGATTAATCCGTTCTATACCTAGTTGCTTTTCTAATACCCCAATTATCTCCTCTTCTGTCATAAGTTTTTCTTCAATGAGAATTTCTCCTAGCTTCTTTCCCGAAATTCTTTGTTTTTCTAGCATTACCTTTAGTTGAGATATATTTATCTTTTTTTCTTCCAGCAGCATATCACCTAATCGTTTTTTTAATCCCATTTTCATAGAGAAATCTCCTTAAATTTTAAATTATTGTACTATATTCAGCATAAGGGGAATAGACTGTAATAGATAAATAACACTGCTGCCATAAAAAACTGCAACCAATGTGCCTAAAAAAATGCAGGGTACAAAGGCCATGGCCTTTTCATGATTTTTTCTTAAGATTATAACCACTGCTATTGCTCCACCTATTACTATGGATAAAAATAGAGCAATTAGTCCTAATTTCAGTCCCATAAATACTCCAACAATTATCAGTGCATCTACATCTCCTTCTCCAAAACCCTTAGTTATTTTAGCTATGATGTACATAAGTCCTGATGGTATTATCCCGCCTAAAATATATTCCTTTATAGAGCTTCCTAATAAAATTATTTCACCTAAAGACAACAATATTCCCGTAAATATAGCTAAGTAGCTGAGTATACTGGAAAACTCCATATTTTCCAAATCTATAAAAGCTATAATTTCAAGGAATATAATTAAAACTAAATATTTTATAGTTATATAAGAAATATTAAACTTTATATATATTAAAATAAAAATAGTTGCTGTGAAAATTTCTATCAATGGATATCTTATAGATATTTTCTCTTTACAATGCCTACATTTCCCTTTCAGCATTATATAGCTTAGTACTGGTATTAAATCGTACCATTTTATTTCATTGTGACAGTTAGGACAAGTGGATGGTGGATACAATATAGACTGTTCTTTAGGTATTCTATATATACATACATTGATAAAGCTTCCTATGACTAAACCTAATGCTAAAAATGAGAACCACATTTTTTCTCCCTTTTTAAATCTAAATCAATTTTAAATTTAATTAAAACAAATTTTGTTTTAATTTTATTATTTATTCTAAAATTTACCATCATAGGGCAATTATATGCCTTTATTTGAATTTGTAATATATTTTAACATTATTTTTGCCAATTAATTCATTTCGAATACCAAATTGTAGAAAAGCTGTAGTGAGATGTTATTAATTACCTATGAAAAACTAAGTGCCAAATATTTCAATACTGAAATCTATTTTAATATGAAGTTCAACTAATATTTAGTCTAAAAAGTGTGGCGTGTTGTAGGAGACAGACATGAGATAAAACAAAGAAATTAGGCGGTCCTACATAAGTAAGATCGCCTAAAAAAGTTATTTCTACATTTATTGTTTTTAGTACATTCCATCCATTCCCATTCCTGGTGCTGGAACTGGTGCTGGATTCTTTTCTGGTAAATCGCATACAGCAGCTTCTGTAGTTAAGAAAGTTGATGCTACTGATGCAGCATTTTGAAGAGCTGATCTTGCAACCTTAGTTGGATCTACAATTCCTGCTTTTATCATATTTACATAAGTTCCTTTTAAAGCATCATATCCTACTCCAACTTCACTGTTTCTTACCTTTTCTATGATAACAGAACCTTCAACTCCAGCATTTATTGCTATTTGTCTCATTGGCTCTTCTAAAGCTTTAGCTATTATATTGATACCAAGTTGAGCATCTTGATTTTCAGTTGTAAGGTTTTGTACTTTATCTAATACAGTTACGAAAGCAGTTCCACCACCTGCAACTATACCTTCTTCAACAGCTGCCTTTGTTGCCGCTAAAGCATCTTCTATTCTTAGCTTCTTCTCCTTAAGTTCTGTTTCTGTAGCAGCTCCTACCTTTATAACAGCTACTCCACCAGCTATTTTAGCTAATCTTTCTTGTAGCTTTTCTTTATCAAATTCAGAAGTTGTTTCTTCTAATTGAACTCTTATTTGATGAACTCTGTTCTTAATTTCAGTTTTATCTCCTCTACCATTAACTACAGTAGTATTTTCTTTAGTAACCTTTATGCTTTCAGCAGTTCCTAAAGCGTCTAGAGATATATCCTTTAGGTCTTTTCCTAATTCTTCTGATATAACTGTTCCACCAGTCAATATAGCTATATCTTGAAGCATTTCTTTTCTTCTATCTCCAAAGCCTGGCGCCTTAACAGCAACACAAGTGAAGGTTCCTCTTAGCTTATTAACAACTAAAGTTGCTAAAGCTTCTCCTTCAATATCTTCTGCTATTATAAGAAGTTTTCTTCCTTGTTGAACTATTTGCTCAAGGATTGGAAGTAAATCTTGTATATTGGTTATCTTCTTGTCTGTGATTAATATATATGGATTGTCTAATGTAGCTTCCATCTTTTCTGTGTCTGTTACCATATAAGCAGATAAGTAACCCCTATCAAACTGCATTCCTTCAACAACATCTAATTCAGTTCCCATGGATTTAGATTCTTCAACAGTGATAACACCTTCATTGCCTACTCTTTCCATAGCATCTGCTATTAGCTTACCTATTTCTTCATCTGCTGATGAAATAGCAGCAACTCTAGCTATGTCCTCTTTGCCTTCTACTGGTTTAGAAATTCCTCTAATTTCTTCAACAGCCTTTTCTACAGCTATTCTTATACCATTTCTTATCATCATTGGGTTTGCACCAGCTGTAACATTCTTTAATCCTTCTCTTATTATAGCTTGTGCAAGCAATGTAGCTGTTGTAGTTCCATCTCCTGCAACATCATTAGTCTTTGTTGCTACTTCTTTAACTAGTTGAGCTCCCATATTTTCATATGGATCTTCTAATTCTATTTCTCTAGCTATAGTTACACCGTCGTTA
The DNA here is from genome assembly GCA_002423705.1 of Clostridium sp. UBA5530. Lineage (GTDB taxonomy): Bacteria > Bacillota > Clostridia > Clostridiales > Clostridiaceae > Clostridium_X. The sequence continues at coordinate 1,483 of DINW01000020.1, read as the reverse complement.
GTTATTAGTGGTGATCCAAATTTTTTATCTAAAACTACGTTTCTTCCCTTTGGTCCTAAAGTTACCTTTACTGTATCAGCTAAAGTATCCACTCCTTTTTGCATAGATCTTCTAGCTTCTTCTCCAAAAATTATACTCTTTGCCATAACTCAATACCTCCTTATTTTATTCAACAATAGCTAATATGTCTTCTTGTTTTAAAATAGTGTATTCTTCTCCATCAAGCTTAACTTCTGTTCCTGCATATTTAGAGAATAGAACCTTGTCTCCTATTTTTACTTCCATCTTTACTTCGGAAGTTCCTGGTCCTACAGCCACAACTTCTGCTTCCTGTGGTCTCTCTTTAGCGTTTCCTGTTAGGATTATTCCGCCTTTAGTCATTTCCTCTGCTTCTAATTTTTTAATAACTACTCTGTCTCCAAGTGGTCTAATACTCATTTAAACCCCTCCTTAAATTTATGATAAATTTAATTTTTAACTTTTTGTTAGCACTCATTATCTTTGAGTGCTAATACAAGTATAATGATAAATGATTATTACAACTTCTTCAAATTTAGCAAAATATCTAAAAATTTCATTTAAGGCAATGTAGACCAATTATTTAAATATATCTATACTATACTTACTTTTTCTCCTTTTTACAATATATATGTGAAAAATGATTAATTATTTCTTATTAAGTCAATACTTATTTAGGTATTATAGCTATACTAGGAGATGATTTCATCATAAATATTTACAGATATTTTACTTTTTTAGGTGCCCTTGCTGTAACTGTTTTTTTAATTACTGGAAGTATATATTTAGCAGTAAACATAAAGTCTAATTATTATAAAGATATTGATAGTTTATCCTTAGAACACACAAGTGGTTTATCTAAAGAATCTATTAAAAATAATTATGATACTTTAATTTACTATATAAATCACACTAATCCTCCCACTATCTCTCTACCTAATTTCACCTGTTCTAAAGAAGGTCTAATTCATTTTAAAGAAGTGAAAGAACTATTTTTAAAGGATAAACTTTTATGCTTTCTTAGCCTTTACATGATTTTATGCTGTATATTTACTATGAAAAAATATGGTGACTTTTCTTTTTTATTATATGGTATATGGTCCTGCTATATTATTTTTGCTTTTATATTTATATTATCATTAATAAAATTTCAACACATCTTTACCATATTTCACACAATACTTTTTTCAAACAAATACTGGTTATTTTCCCCTGTTAAAGATCCAATAATAGAAATTTTACCTGCTGAATACTTTTTCAATGAATTCATATCAGTAATTTCTTATTGTTTANNTTATGAAAAAAACAGCAAGGGTAGCCTACCCTTACTATTTTAATTTAAAATAAGTATATCTATTTTTACTAGTTTTATGGCAACTTCCTAATAATAAATCTTCTAGCTTAGCATCCTTTTCCACTTCACACGCATATAAAAACTTTATAGTTTCTCCAGGTTGTATCATAT
>DINW01000035.1 GCA_002423705.1 Clostridium sp. UBA5530 | reverse complement strand
GACTAGTGAGCTATTACGCACTCTTTTAATGAGTGGCTGCTTCTAAGCCAACATCCTAGTTGTCTTAGAAATCCCACATCCTTTTCCACTTAATCTACACTTTGGGACCTTAGCTGATGGTCTGGGCTGTTTCCCTTTTGACCACGGATCTTATCATTCGTAGTCTGACTGCTGAGATTCAAGTTCATGGCATTCGGAGTTTGATAAGGTTCAGTAAGCTCTATGCCCCCTAGCCCATTCAGTGCTCTACCTCCACGACTCATTCTCAACGCTAGCCCTAAAGCTATTTCGGGGAGAACCAGCTATCTCCAAGTTCGATTGGAATTTCTCCGCTATCCACAGCTCATCCCATGGTTTTTCAACACCAACGTGGTTCGGTCCTCCACGAAGTTTTACCTTCGCTTCAACCTGTCCATGGATAGGTCACCTGGTTTCGGGTCTACAACATGCAACTAGTCGCCCTATTAAGACTCGGTTTCCCTTCGGCTCCGGACCTTAAGTCCTTAACCTCGCTACATATCGTAACTCGCTGGCTCGTTCTACAAAAAGCACGTCATCACACTCTTAAGGTGCTTTGACCGGTTGTAGGCACACGGTTTCAGATTCTATTTCACTCCCCTTCCGGGGTTCTTTTCACCTTTCCCTCACGGTACTGCTTCACTATCGGTCATCAGGTAGTATTTAGCCTTGGGAGGTGGTCCTCCCTGCTTCCCACAAGGTTTCACGTGTCTCGTGGTACTCTGGAGCAGAACTTAGAACTTTTTCCTTTTATCTACGTGGCTGTTACACTTTACTGCCCAACTTTCCAGTTGTGTTCGACTAGGATTACTGTTCCTTTTATGTTCTGTCCTCAACCCCAAGAATAAATTCTTGGTTTGGGCTCTTTCCCTTTCGCTCGCCGCTACTTAGAAAATCGATTTTTCTTTCTCTTCCTCTAGGTACTTAGATGTTTCAGTTCCCTAGGTTTACCCTCCTATGACTATTTATTCATCATAGGATACATGGGGTTTCCCATGTGAGTTTCCTCATTCGGACATCTTTGGATCTCTGTCTATTTGCGACTACCCAAAGCTTTTCGCAGCTTATCACGTCCTTCTTCGGCTCCTGATGCCAAGGCATTCACCATGTGCCCTTTATAACTTAATCATATTTTAAAANNCATCATGGTTTCTTGTTGCTTTACAACAAAGAATAGTTTCTATGTGCAATTTTCAAAGAACTGTTTTGTCACTTTTTAGCGACAACTAGTATTATATAGATTAATGTATCTTATGTCAACACTTTTTATTCATTTTTTTTGTATTTTCTATTTCTGCCCCTTTATGTTAACACTCTGAATTTTTGTAATCATTTATATATAAGACTCTATGCCTTATTAATACTGTGTAGCACTTGTATAATATTCATTGTCTCATAGGCATCTAATGTTATCTCCACCCGAAACTAAGTTTTACTTCATATAACTTGATATATTATCTTCCTCCGCTTTTAATTATAAAATCTATCTGCTATCATAATACATATATTAATTTATTACCTAAGAAGAAAGTGAGATATTTTTAGTTTATGGATAAGAAAAAATTTTATACAAATAAAAAAAATATTATTATTTTAGCCACAATATGCTGTGCACTTTGGGGCAGCGCATACCCCGCTGTAAAAATAGGATATGAGTTGTTTAATATATCTAGTGGAGATATCCCTTCTAAATTTGTATTTGCTGGCTATCGTTTTGCTTTAGCAGGCTTAATAGTTCTTGCATTCCAATTGATTGAAAAAAAACATATTGGTCTTTCAGGAAAACAGTTAGTAGGACAAGCAACCCTATTAGGGGTGATTCAGACAACTGTTCAATATATTTGTTTCTACATAGGAGTCGGAAATACTTCAGGAATTAGTGGCTCCATAATAAATGGTACTGGAACATTTTTCAGTATAATATTAGCTCATTTTATATATAAAAATGATAGGATTAATTCCAATAAAATTTTGGGATGTATTATTGGCTTTCTGGGAGTAGTTATAGTTAATTTAGGTGGTTCAGGAAGTTTGTTAGAAAGCAACTTTTCCTTAAAAGGTGAAGGTTTAGTTATGCTTTCTGCCTTTTCTGCATCAGTAGCCTCAATATATAGCAAAAGAATATCTCAGAACCAAGATGCTGCTATAATTACAGGATATCAATTAACTATAGGTGGTTTAGTTCTAACTGCTTTAGGTTTTTTCTATGGAGGTTCCTTAACAGGGTTTACACTAAAATCTACAACTCTTTTAATATACATGGCTTTGTTATCATCTATAGCCTTTGTTCTATGGTCACAGCTTATGAAATACAATAAGGTTGGAACCATATCCATGTTTAATTTCTTAATTCCTGTGTTTGGCACATTGCTATCAGGTATATTTTTAGGAGAAAATATATTTGATATTAAAATATTAATATCCTTAATCTTAGTATCCACAGGCATATTTATGGTGTATAGAAATTCGAAAAGCTAATACTTTATGAACAATAAACTTATCTAATATCCTTAGGTGCTGTTATCTACATCCTAAAGAGGATGGAATGTTGCAGCAGGTTATACAGCTGATAAAAGTTCTCCAGTGCATACATGCATCCTTGGAGAACTTTTTTATTGGGTCATACCTTTTTTACTATAAAATGATAATATCCTTCGGATACACCTTCCTTTATCATATTAAATCCAATGTCTTTTATCCATACTTTTACTTCTTCTATTGCTGGATAATAATGATATCCACCTTCATGAGCATATTCTCCCTCTATAACAGGCAATCCCAGTTTCAATGCTTTTTTAAAAGCCTCCTTAGTTTCATCCTCACTAATAGTTTCCACTGTAAAGTATAAGTATCCCTCTTTCTTCAAAGCTCTATAAAAATTCTTTAATACCAGTGGCCACTGTTCTGGAAATATGTTTTCCATAGCATCAATGCACAATATTCCCCAGAATTCTTCTGAGCACCCTATTTCTTGGAGTCCACCCTTTATAATGCTGATTTTGGGATATTTCATCTGAGCTTTTTTTAGCATATTACTAGATTGATCCATACCTATTACTTTAAAATTTTTACTTGTTACTATATCCCAATATTTTCCCGTTCCACAAGCAGCATCCAATATTCTAGTTTCCTTAGGCAACAAATTAAGAAAATAGTTCAAATTATCTATATGATTTTGTTCTAAGTTCCCCCACTTTTCATCATAATCTAAAGAAAATATATTATCATATCTTTCTTCTGCTACTCTTCTTCTTTCTTTAATCCATTGTTTCCTATTCATAAAATTCCCCCCGTGAACTAATATTAAGTGAAACTTAGTTTCAGGTGGAGTTTGTGCTCCACCTGAATATTAGTTGAACTTATCTAGGATCATAGCTACTGTTACCTCCAACCTGAATAAGTGGAAGTGTATAGCTGATAGACCCAGATAAAATAAAAGTTCCCCTTATATGATATATAATATCACCCTAGGAGAACTTTTATAAGACTTAATTATTTTAATAGGTAAAAATACAATAGCACTATTATTCCTAATATTATTCTATAATATCCGAACACCTTGAAGTCATGTCTCTTTATATAATCCATAAGGAACTTTATAGCAAATACAGAAACTAAAAATGCCACCACTGAACCAGTGAGTAATATTCCCCATTCTAATCCACTAAAGGCGAACCCTGCTTTCATCAACTTTAAAGCGCTAGCTCCAAGCATTGTTGGAATTGCTAAAAAGAATGAGAATTCTGCTGCTACAAATCTAGAACAACCAAGAATTGTTGCTCCTATTATTGTTGCTCCTGACCTAGATGTTCCCGGTATCAACGCTAGCATCTGAAACATTCCTATAAGTACAGCGGTTTTATAGCTTAATCCTTCTAGGCTTCTAGTAGAATATGTCCTATCTCTTCTTTCTATTATTATAAATATAACACCATATATTATAAGTGTAGTTGCCACTGTAATAGGGTTAAAAAACATCTCTTCTATCTTATCATCAAATAAAACTCCTATTATACCTGATGGTATAACAGCAACTATTACTTTTAACCATAAGCTTATGGTATCATTTCTTTCAACATTAGTCTTTGATGAATCAAAGGGATTCAATTTTTTAAAGAACAAAAATAATACTGCCAAAATTGAACCAAATTGAATTACCACCAAGAAAGTACTCACAAAAACATCAGAGAAGTTTAACTTCATAAACTCATCTACTAGAATCATATGCCCTGTACTACTTATTGGTAGCCATTCAGTTATACCTTGAACTATTCCAAAGACTATGGCTTTTATAAATTCTAATATTTCCATAATTCACCTCATCAAATTCTTTATTTCAATTATTTTATTATAAACCAATTTCTATCCCATGTCTAACCATTGTAACACTTACTTTGAATCTAAGATTCACTTGATTTCGGTGAATTAAAAGTAGTAGATATATGACTACCTATGAAAATATTTTTTAGTATTAATTAATAAATTACATTTACTTGTTCATGTATATTTTAAATGTCACTATAGCCTTAAATAAATCTCCATCTATTTCAACGTTGAAGGTTCCCCCTTGCAACTCTGTAAGACTTTTAGCTATAGATAGTCCTAGACCTGACCCTTCTGTATGCCTTGATTGATCTCCTCTTTTAAATCTCTCTAGTATATCTTCCCCTGTGAAATCCATTTGAAAAGCAGATATATTCTTCATAACCACCATGGCCTCATCATCCTCAATAGCTACATCTATATAAACTCTAGATCCCTCCATGGAATATTTTAATATATTAGAAAGCAAATTCTCCAGTACCCTCCATGTCTTTTTCCCATCTATATTTACATAAATTTTCTCCTTAGGAAGCCTGGTTATAAATTCTAGGGATGACTTTCCTATCTTTTCTTCAAACTCTCCTAAGGTCTGCCTTACTAAAGATACTATATCCACTCTCTCCATATTTAATTCTACAGACTTACTTACTGCCTTTGATGCTTCAAACAAATCCTCAATAAGTATCTTTAATCTTGCAGATTTCTGATCTAAAATTTCTATATACTTTTTCTTCTCTTCCTCTGTTGCATCCTCGTCCTTCAAAAGATCAATATAATTTATTATAGATGTCAATGGGGTCTTCAAATCATGGGACACATTAGTTATAAGCTCTGACTTAAGCTTTTCACTTCTTGTAGCATCATTTATAGCTTTTTCCAATCCATCTTTGATATTATTCAGATTTTTCGCTGTATCTCTCAGGATTTCTGGACCCTTTTCTTCTATATTATGATTAAAGTCTCCTTGTCTTATCTTAGTAGAAGCTACATAAATATTATTTATGCATTTTCTAATTCTAATTTGTTTTATAATAAAAACTAATATATATATAATTATCATACTATAGCCTATAATATTATGTAACATTAAGTATGATATAAACCATCTAAAACTACCCCATACTAAAAATACTGCAATCCCTAGCCATATTATAGATAAAATTATATTTCTAACTAAGGATCTTCTGGGTTTTATGTCCTTTATGGCATTACTGACCTTAAGAAACAAACTTCCCTCACTTATATAGCCTTTAAAGTCCCCTTCTTTAGTGTTATTTATTGCATCTATGACCAGTAAATAAATTAAAACTCCCACTATCACTGTGCATAGACATAGCCTTTGTATTTCTCTTGGAAGCATACACAATATCTGAATTCTTTCAGAAAGCGGTGTACAATAATGTAAATTTGTAGATATTTTAAGTCCCATATAAATTATGGGTAAAATTATAGCTAGTACCCTAAATTCTATATGAATTTTCTTATACACTTTTCCTAGTAAGCGAAAATCATCACTCCAAATGCTTCTTGTTCTATATAAATAAACTATACATCCTAATACCAATACTGCTAAAATGCTATTGATGATAAGTAACTTACTAAATTTATCTTTAACCGTCTCACTGTCCTGCTTTAGGTTATAAAGGAATTCCCCTCTGCTGGGTTCACTACCTTTTTCTATCTTGTATATCCTTACTACATCATCATTGGGAGCTAAAAGATCTCTAATGGCCTTACCATTGTCATCATAATCCTCATAAAAATGTTGTATATCCCCACGTTGAATATAAAATTCATATTTACTTTTATCTGTTTCTATGAAGTTTTCTAAATCAGCACGTGTAACATTTGTAACTGCCCTTTTGGTACTTTTGTCCATAACAAAGTATGATATTACTTTATTGTTATCTTTTATACTTTTAAGGATTTGCAACTTTCCCTCCGCAGCCTCTCTTATAATTTTCTCCTCTGTCTCGCATCGCTCCTTATAGTCCTCTTCAAGATTTTTTCTCCACATTTCTCTTAATCTGTCCGCTTCCTCCTTTGACTCTGCTGAGATACTGCTATTTTCCATATTATTTAATTCCGTATCTAAATGTTCCTTGGCTTCTTTCTTCTTTTCTTCTATTTGTTTGTTGATATACTCTTCCTTAAAATTTCCTTCCTCATCCATGATTTCTAAAGATGATACTAGTGCCTCATCCCACAAATTTAACTTAGTTACAAAATCCTCTGTCTTATATGGATTATAAAAGATTTTATATTCTCCATATTGATTCATAGTACTAAAAGTGATAAATGTTATAAAATAAAGTACAATTACCCAAGCCACATTTCTTATTTTGTTAGATTTTTTCCATTTTGTATCCAATTCCCCACACCACCTTTAAATATCTAGGTTCCTTTGGATTTATCTCTATCTTTTCTCTAATCCTTCTTACATGCACTGTTACTGTATCCACATTGAAAGCTGGCTCATTCCATACCTTCTCATATATCTCTTCTATGGAAAATACCCTTCCTGGGTTCTCCATGAGTAGAGTTACCATTTTTAGCTCTGTAGGGGTAAGTCTTACTGGTTTCCCTTCCACCAAAAATTCTTTTGTAACTTTATTGAGCTCTAGTCCTCCTATTATGAGTTTTTCTTTATTATTATCATTTATAAGACTAAAACTTGTGCATCTTCTTAAAAGGGAATTTACTCTTGCTAATAGTTCCAATGGATTAAATGGCTTGCATATATAATCATCAGCACCCATATTCAGCCCTAAAATTTTATCAGTATCCTCAGATTTTGCTGATAGAATTATTATAGGTATATTCTTGCTCTCCCTTATCTTTATAGTTGCCCTCATACCATTCATCTTAGGCATCATTATATCCATTATAATAAGGTCTACAGGCTCTCTTTCTAATATATCTAAAGCTTCTAATCCATCAAAAGCTTTAAATACCTTATACCCGGAATTTCTAAGGTATATCTCGATGGCTTCTGTTATTTCCACCTCATCATCTACTACTAAAATATTTTTCTTATCCATTTTCTCCTCCAAAGTTAAAAGTTCATTCCCTTATATTATATAGGATTAAAGAGTTTTACCAAAGGTAATTTTGAAATACTCAATTAAGAGCACTTACTTCCCATAATTAAAGTATATATCCTACTTTTTAAAATCTAGGTATCATAAATCTTACAAATTTCTTTCAATAATCTAATATAAAAAGCGTTGAGAAAATCAACCTTCCCAACGCTTCTTATAGTTCACATCAATGGTGCAAAAAGTCTAAAAAACCTTTCTAAAATCTTCTTACCAAAGCTTCTATTTCTAAAAGCCTCTTAATCCAATTCCAAAGAATTTTCCTTATCATTTTTAAATATATGTTCATATTCTGTAGCAAATTGTTCATCGTAAACAAAAGCGCATATCTCATCATCTACTTGTAAACTTCTAATATCCATATTCACCGATCCAATACATGTAATCACAGAGTCTATTGACATGGTTTTGCATGGATATAGCCTTTATACCTATATACTTTTATTCCATAGTCTAAAAGTTGGTCTATGTAATAATCCCCTACAGGCTGTAGAAAAAAACTAGGTTTTATATTAGGAACCATTATTTCTATTTTTACTCCAGAGGCTGCTACCATCTTTAGAGCATCCATAAGTGAGCTATCTGGTATAAAATAGGGAGATTGAATTATTATCTTGTCTGCAGCTGATGAAATCATCTTAAGATAACTCATCTTAATATATTCCTTATCTGTATTTACCCCTCCAGCTACAAATTGACAGGGTAGTACCTTCTTAATATTATGATGTGGAAATAATTCTTCCATGGCTTCATATTCTAAATCAAGATCTTTCTCTTTACTAGCCCTCCCTCTTTTATCAAGGGCAAAAACATCCTAGTTGAAGTAGTTATACTTCCTATTCCATCAAACATAACCTTGACTTGTACACCTTCTTAGCCTTGTTAGTAAGATGTTCAACTAAAGCTCTGCCAACAATATCATCATGAATGCTATAATATTGTATGTGTATGCTTGCTAAATTTATTATAAAAATAATGTGTTCCCAGGTCATAAGCTATTCCCCCTAAAATTCCCTTTATTTTAATGTGATATTTCTATTGTATCTAAAAGGATTCTTAACTTCAAAGATATCCTATGAAATTTAACTAACATGGAGGTACAGTGTTTCAGCAGGTAGACATTAGATAAATAACAAAAGAAGAGAACATAAGTTAAGGTGCTTTTCTGTAACCTTCACTTATGTTCTCTTCTTATAGTGGATTGCTTTGCTAAGTCTTTATCTTCTTACTTATTATAGTTAAAGACATTACAGTGAAAAATATCAATATTCCTGGAAATACGGCTAAATATAAGTTATCAAATATATATTTTTGTGCATCCTGAAGCATATTTCCCCAAGATGCTAATGGTAACTGAACTCCTAGTCCTAAAAAGCTTAATGCTGATTCTGTAAGAATTGCACTGGCTACATTTAAGGAAGCTGCCACTAATATAACATCTCTTAAATTTCTTATTACACACCGTATTATTATGCTGCTATCTTTCATCCCTAAAGCTCTTGCCGCTGTAAAATACTCATTTTCTCTTATATTTAAAGTTTCAGCTCTCACTATTCTTGCTATATCCATCCAACCCAAAAATCCTATTATTAATATTATGGTTGATACCTTAGGGGTTAGAAAAGTATTTAGTACTATTAGCACTAAAAAACTTGGTATACTCATTAATATATCCACAAATCGCATTAGAAAGTTATCCACAACACCTCCCATATATCCACTGATAACTCCTATTGTGGTTCCTAGGAATATAGCTATTATCATTGATACTAAACCTACGCTTAATGATATTCTTCCTCCATATAAAGCTCTAGAAAAGTAATCTCTTCCTAATTCATCTGTACCAAAAATATGGTTTGCACTTGGCTTTTCTAGTTTCCCACTTAAATCTATAGCATTAGGATCTACATTTAAAAAGAAAGATGAAATAACCATAGTTATTATTATAAATAGTATTATTATAGCAAAGGCTAATCCTTTATCCTTTTTTATATTATTTTTCAACTCTTCCATAGCTAAAATCCTCCTTTAGCTACCTGAAGTCTTGGATTAACTAGTATATATAATAAATCTGCTATTAAGTTCCCTAAAATTAAGAATAAAGCGGAAATCAAAGTTATGGCCATTATCACAGGATAGTCCCTTGCAAATATAGAATCTATCATGAATCTTCCCATTCCAGGCCATGAAAATACAACTTCCACAATAAAAGCCCCCGTAACTAATCTTTGGATACTTACTCCTAGTATAGTTATAACAGAAGTTAATGAATTTTTTAATACATGTTTAAAAAGTACAGTCCTTTCTGATAGGCCTTTTGCCCTAGCAGTTCTTACGTAAGGTTTTTTTAATTCTCCACTTACACTAGCTCTTATGTAGCTTATAAATACAGCTATATTATATAAACTTAAAGTAATAACTGGTAAGATTAGATGGGAAACTAAATCCCCAAAAGTATCCTTTCCTATGGTTCTCATACCTCCTGTAGGCAGCATATTAAGTATAACTGAAAATATAGCTATAAGCATCATTCCAATCCAAAAGGATGGCAAAGATATCCCTACATAAAAAATTCCAGTAAATATTTTATCATATATTGACCCCTCTTTTACTGCTAGAAATATTCCCAATGGAATAGATATGATTATGGAAATTCCTAATGAGGTTCCCATAAGTATTAATGTGTTCTGCAACTTCTCCTTTATTTGAGTACTAACTTCCATATGATTTATATAGGATACTCCTAAATTTCCTCTTAAAGTGCTCTTTAACCAGTTGAAATATCTTGTTGCTACTGGCTTATCTAATCCCATATTTTTTCTAATAATAGCTATATCTTCTTTGGATGTTAAAGGAGTTATATACGCATCTGCTGGATCTCCTGGAGCTAATTCTAAAAGTCCAAAGGAAATTATGGATACTAAAAGCACCATTGGTATCAAAGTTATAATTCTGTTTAATATAATTCTAGCCATGATTATCTCCTATAAGGAAAGGGGGAGATCCCCCTTTTTCTATTCTATATATAATTTATCCCAATCTTGAAATAATAGAACACTGATTGGCTTTGCCTCTTCTATTCCTTTAAGGTTTTTCTGTGCTACCATGAGGTTTTGTTCATAATCTATAGTATATATAGGTGCATCTTCAGCTACTAAGTGTTGAATCTCCTTATATATTCCTTTTCTTTCTTCTTTATCAGCTTCCACAAATCCCTTATTCCAAAGAGCATCTACTTCTTTATTACTATAATTGGTTTGATTGTGGAATGTTCCTGTTTCAAACATGCCTCTATATGGATTAGGCTCTAGCCCCCAGGCATATCCATTTACATACATATCACAATCAGTGCTTTTGCTAAATAAGGTATTAAAGAAAGCCTTGCTCTCATAGGGGATTATTTCAACCTCTATGCCTAATTCTTTAAGCTGTTGTTGTGTCACTAGTGCATAATTTTTATGAGCAAATCTTCCTGTATTATATCCCAACTTAAGCTTTGTTACCGTTATTGCACTTTCTTGTAAAAGCTTTTTAGCCTCTTTTATGTCATAGTCATATCCTTCCACATCTTCTACATAAAAATCTGCATCTGGTACTAGTAGTGATTTTGCCTCTTTAGATCCTTCTTCTCCATATGCTGCTTTTATCATTTCTTTTCTATCTAATGCATAGCTAATAGCCTTCCTAAAATCAGCATTGTTCATATATTCTTTGTTTTGGTTGAATACTATGTAGTTTAATCTATCCTCACTATATGTATAGGTTTGAAGTTTATCGTTACTCTTGCTCTTTTCAAATGCCTCTAGACTAGCTTTCATAATAGTGATTTCTCCCTTATTTAAAGCTGCCTCTTGAGATGCCTCATTAGGAATTATCTTTAATGCTATCATATCTGCCTTTGGCTTTCCTCCAAAATAGTTATCATATCTTTCAAGAACTATGCTTTCTCCCTTTTTCCATTCTTTAAATTTAAAAGGCCCTGATCCCACAGGAGTATTGTTCTTTTGAGATTTTGCCACCATTTCTTCTCCTTCAAATATATGTTTTGGGATAGGATAAATTTTAGACATATTGTATAAAAAACTTGGACTTGATTTTGGTAAAAGGATTTTTACTGTCAAATCATCTACCTTTTCAACAGTTACTGCTGTACCATCAACTATTAAATACTGTCTTGATGGTGAGTTTTGTTTTTCATCTAATACGGTATTGATAGTAAACATCAAATCATCCGCTGTGATTGGCTTTTCATCATGCCACTTTAAATCCTTCCTCAATTTTATGGTTAAGGTTTTATTGTCTTCAAATTTTATATCCTCAGCTAAATAGTTTTTGATGTTCTCCTTTCTATAGGTATAAATAGGTGAAAATACCATATTAGTCACCATTTGTGCTTCTCTTACGTTAGTAAATGCACCATTTATTATATCTGGATCACTAGCTAATGGAACTACAATAGTTCCTCCATACTTCTTTTTGTCATCCTTTCCTGTTGTGCTACCACCACAACCTACTGTTGACATTATTAGCGCCCCTATTAGCAATGATGCTATTAGTTTTTTACCTTTCATATAAGTCCTCCCTTTCTTATTATTGATTATCAAGTAAAACTTAATTTCAGTTGGAGTTTAAATTCCAACTACCTATTGGTTGAACTTATCCAGGATCACAGCAGCTGTGATCCTTAGTCTAAACAGGGTGGAGTCTTACAACAGGTAGACATCAGATAAATTCATATAGCATAGTATGTGCTAATTTGTGAAATTTATTAAAATAATTTAGAGCATAAAAAAATAGCGTACTATTAAAATAGTACGCTACCTGCAGGTCTCTCAAAATTGAACAGA
>DINW01000012.1 GCA_002423705.1 Clostridium sp. UBA5530 | reverse complement strand
AACTTGAAATGCTTTTCCCTCTGTGCAGTTACCTTTATATTCATCTATTGGTTTTCCATAGATCCTTCCTTCTGGTCTAAATCTGTAACCATAAATTCTTCCCATAGTCATCAATTCTTCTAAAAATTCTGGTGCTAAAGTATCATGTAATTCCTCTGGTACATACCTTAACGCATTTTTTAAAGCAGTATTAGTTTGTTCTTTTGTTAAAGTAAACCCCCTATCAGGTGCTCTTCTAATTCCCTCTTGAAATTTAGGCATAGGAGGTAATTTTTTATCTAATTTAATCTCCATAGCCTTTTCGATATCTACATTACTTATCATATAACCACCCCTTCTATTTTAAAGTTAAATCACTTAATTTTCTTTATATTCTTATTTTACTATTTTTTATAACGGTCTTCCAAGAACTTATGCTAAAGTATTAAAGCTTTATAAAATAAAAAAAAGGCCTTAAAAGACCTTGGACTTATGTTTCATTAAAATTTAAATATTCCTTTTAATACTTTATTATACTTTCTGCTTACAGGGACCTCATCATTAATATCTGCAAATTTTAATATATAGGTGCCATTAAACCATGGTATGATTTCGCTTATATATTTTAAATTTACTATAAAGTTTCTATGGCATCTTATAAAGCTATAAGAAGATAATTTTTCTTCCATCTCTATCATAGTATCTTCACTTTTATATACCTTCTTTTTTGTTACTATGTCTATTTCCCCACCCTTTACTTTACAATATATGATATCTTCCACATTAAGCAGAATTAATTTATCATTTTTCCAAACAGTTATCTTGTCTACATTTGTATTTAAATTTTCATTGGCAGAGTTTTTTTCTCCTAAAGCCTTGTAATTTTTAAGCTTTTCTATAGATTTTAATATTCTGTCCTCTGAAAAAGGCTTCAATATATAATCGAAGGCTTCTACCTCAAATGCCTTTAATGCATGCTCTTCAAAAGCTGTTGTAAAAATTATATCTATGTTTTTGTCTATGTCTTTAAAAGCCTTATAGGCATCAAATCCATTAATTCCTGGCATCTGTATATCTAAAAATATTACATCTACTTCATTATTAGATACATATTTTATAGCTTCAGATACATCATCAAAGGTATTTTTCAAATGTATATATGAAGTTTTTCCCAATAGAGGCTTTAGCTCTTCTATTGCTATTTCTTCATCGTCTACTATAATTCCATTAATCATTGTTCTACCCTCCAACCCATATAACTCAATAAATTATCTCATGTCTACCTGCTATAACACTCCACCCTCTTTAGGCTAGAGATAACAGTAGCTACAATTTTATATAAGTTCAACTAATATTCAGTTGAAGTCTAATCTCCATCTGAAACTAAGTTTCACTTAATAAAATAAAGTAAAACTTCTAATGAGCCCCTCATCTCACTAAATAGTTATTTAATTTTATTTAAAATACTTTTTATCAAAATGTAAATAAAATCATTAAAAATACTTTTTTATTATATTTAATATGTCCTTCTCATCATAAGGCTTCTGGATATATTCATCTGCCCAATGACTATATAAATCTTCATTCATTTCCATCCCTGTTATTAAAACTACAATCCCTTTAGCAACTTGTCCTATATCTTTGCCATTCATATCCGGGAGCTTCATGTCTACAAATACTAGTTCTATGTTATTATTCTTCATTATATTTATAGCATCGCCACCTGTTTCAGACTCATAAATCTTTAAGTCATATTCATCTATATCTTCCAATATATCTTTTAAAAGCATTCGGTTGGCGTACTCATCCTCAACTATAAGTATATTATGCATTCCTGTCCCCCTTTAAATCCTTATTAATTATAGGCTCTTTACCTATTATCCTTACAAAAGTGTTCTCTTTACAAATTTCTATGTTTAAAAGGCCACTCTCCTTTAAAAGATTTTCTTTAAGATAACCTAAGGAATCCTGNNCTAATAAGGGAAAAGTTATCTGTATATATAGTATTGATTTTATAAATTCTATGTTAACGTCAAAAACCCCTTCTTTTTTTACATTATTTAAAAAGTATTTTATACATATCTCTGTAAAATTGAATAAAGAATATTTTATAATATTATAATCTTGTTCACATTTATTTATATTATATGTAAATTTATCCTTAAACCTAGCCCTCTGTAGAAATAAATAGGATTCAATATAACCTATTTCCCATTGAATCTCACATATTTTCTCCTCATAGCTACAAGATTTTCTTATATAATTAGAAAATTCTAGTATTAGCTGTCTTGACATATCACTGTCTCTTTTGCAATAATATAGTATTGTATTAAGACAATTAAAAGTGAAATGAGAACATAATCGGTTTTTTATATATTCATTTTCTTTCTTTATTTTTTTATAGTCATCATCTTTATGTTCGCATTTGAATTTATTAAACACTTCCAATATTAAAAATATAGATAATGAATCTATTAACACTATGACTACATATTTTTCTACTTCCCTAAATGAAATAAACCTTATAAAATAGAATATAACACATTGTAATATGGATACCACAATGCAAAATATAAATTTCATTGATATATGGTTAATTTTTAGTGTTTTTCTTCCCCTAATATCCATAAATTTACCTCACACAGCCTTATATTTTATATAATATCATTTTATGAATATTATATAAAGGGAAACTTAGGTAAACATCATCATTCAACCACTTTTTGCATCATGTATACCTGTTATAATAATCTATATTATTTAGATTGAATACAATAGCAGGCAATGCCCAGACAAGTTCAACTAAGATTTACTTGATAATTGTTATTTATATGTTAATAAAATTTTAGGAGGTAATATAATTGAACAAAAATAATTACGGCATAGGTTTAATATTAATACTTTTAGGACTATATCTACTATTAAGTCAAAGCTTTAATTTAAGCCTGATAAACTTCTCTACTTTAATTTTTTTAGTCATAGGTCTATTTTTTCAGTGTAGATACTTTAAATATAAAACTGGTGGGGAGAACTTAGTTTTAGGTGGTCTTTTCTTAACAATGGGAATAATAAAACTTATAGGAGACTTACCCTTTGTACTGCCTTTTACTCTTTCCTATATACGTGAATTTTCTTTGGGTCTTTCAATAGGATTCTTTCAATTGTATATTTTTGAAAAGAAAGAAAGCGGAATTTTATTAATTTCCATAATACTTTTTATCTTTTCCATTCTTTCCTTATTAAAGCATCAATTTTATTGGATTAATACTCAATTATTATTTCCAATAGCTTTAATCTTATTTGGTGTATATATTTTATATGCTTCTTTAAAAAATAAGTAGGTTGTCCATATACATGGACAACCTACTTATCTTTTTTCCTTTATTATTCCTTTTCTATATGCCATTAAAAGCATCTTTAAATCTTTTATTTGTCTTTCAAGCTCATTTCCCACATCTGTATCACCAACTCTTTTTCTTTCTACTACGTTTTCTAAAATCATAGTAGTAGACAAGATATCACTTTCTTCCTTTATTGCAGACTCTGTTGATTTAAATGGTTCATGGGTTATAAGTTGAAGTCCAAAGGAATTATATATTAAGGTATATCCGGCCATTCCTGTTTTCCCTTGATATGCCCTAGAAAATCCTCCGTCTATAACTAGTAGTTTTCCATTTGCTTTTATAGGACTTTCACCATTTTTCTTTTCCACAGGTATGTGACCGTTTACAATATGGGAATGATTTATATCTAGTTCAAACTCTTCCATAACCATATTACACATTTTTTCGTCATCTCTAAGTTTATAATAAGCATTTTTTTCTTCTTTATGGGTTCCTTTATCATCGATAAAATATCTTTCAAAGGTGGTCATTTTATCCTTTCCGAATAAAGGTGAATTAGGACCTGTCCACAAATACCATATATAGTCCATTCCTCGAAGCTTAGCATTAGGATTATTGTGATAAAAATACCCTTCCCTTGCTAATCTCTCAAACTCATCTAATAGAGCTCTTCCCTTAAATTTCTTATTCTTTATTTTCACTTCTCTAAAAGAACCATCATCATTTAAAGGAACACAGCCATGAAGCATTAAATTGGAATTATATTTTAGATACATGCTTCCTTTAGCAAAAAGAAAGCTTATATGTCTTTGTAATTTCTCACTGTTCACAAATGAAGATCTTATTCTATCTACAAGCTCCCTTTCATCCGTAGTTAACTTATAAGGTAACTTAGGATCTATAGTTGGAAAATTACAATCATTTAACTTATAGGTCTTACCATCTAGTTCTATTGTTCCATTTTCATAGTTTATATTATTTAGAAGGAGTCTATGATCCATTTGAAATTCTTGTCTTCTTTTTATTACTTCTCCCTCTAGCTTAAATTGTATTATGGCTATGGCCTTATGCATTTTAGAAATCAATTGTATTTCTTTCATTGTGTACTGCTGTTCGCAATCAAATATAGGCTTAAAGTGTTCACAAGGATCATTTTTATAGGTTTCTAATGCAAAGGTTGCTAAAGGAAGCATATTTATACCATATCCATCCTCTAAGGTGTCTAAATTCGCATATCTGCAACATATCCTCACTACATTTGCCATACATACTTCTGAGCCTGCTGCTGCCCCCATCCATAGTATATCATGATTTCCCCATTGTACATCCACAGAATGGTACTCTATCAAAGTGTCTAAAATTATATGTGGCCCTGGTCCTCTGTCGTATATATCTCCTAAAATATGCAGCCTATCTATTACTAAACGCTGTATAAGCTTAGAAATAGCAATAATAAACTCTTTAGCTCTATCCACATTTATTATTGTTTGAATAATCTCTTCATAATATGCCTCTTTATCCTGTCGTCCTGGCTGCTCATGTAAAAGTTCCTCGATTATATAAGCAAAATCCTTTGGAAGAGCCTTTCTTACCTTTGAGCGAGTATATTTTGATGAAACATGTCTACATATAGCAATAAGCCTATAAAGGGTTATTCTATACCAATCTTCTATATTTTCCTCTTCCTTCAACACTATATCTAATTTTTGTTCAGGATAATATATCAACGTGGCTAAGCTCTTTTTTTCGCTTTCTCTTAATGAATTTCCAAATACATCATCTATTTTTCTCTTTATTACTCCTGAAGCATTTTTCAATACATGGATAAAGGGTTCATACTCTCCATGTATATCTGTCAAAAAATGTTCTGTACCCTTTGGTAAGTTTAAAATAGCCTGAAGATTTACTATCTCTGTAGTAGCTGTACTAATTGTAGGATACTGATTAGCTAGTAAATTTAAATATCTTATATCATCATTTATAGCCTCTACACAGTTTTCTCCTAAAATGCCCATAACATACCTCCGACATTATATATAATCATTATTTAATATATATGCTACATTATATATGATATTATACTATGCTTTTTATTGATTTACTACTATAAATTTAAATAAGGCTACTTTAAAGTTAATGTCCTTTAAAGTAGCCTCCGTAAACCTTATTTAGTGTGGTAGTACTGTTATCTCCAACCTAAAGAGGGTGGAGATAACAGCAGGCATATATCAGATAAATCTTATCCTACAAGTTTATTATAGCTTAATTGTATTATCAGCCTTATTCATAAGCTCTACTATAGTGTACATATTAGTTATTTCACCTATAGCTAGTTTATCTTTAATATTGTAAAAATCTAAACAAGTTCCACAACTTAATATATTAACACCTGATTTATGAAGTTTTTCTATATTTTCAAGAACTGGTGACCCCTCTACAGTAAGCTTTACTCCACCATTTAAAAACAAAACATCACTTGGAAGGTTATCACTTTCTGAAAGAGCAAAAAGATAACTTTTCATCAATGCTGATCCTAGTACATCATCACCTTGTCCAAGCTTATCTGATGATACTACTATCACTGTATTTTTATGAAAATTCATAACTTCACAGCATGAAGCTTCTTTATCTATAGTTATTGTGAAAATCCCATTTTCCTCCTTAACTTCATGTTTAAATCCATTGCTTTCAGCAAACTTTGATATATTGTTTTTAGCAACTTCATTGTCCACTATTACAGAAGCCTTTCCCTCCTCAATACCATCAAAGTATTTTTTAGTATTTATAACAGGAGCTGGACATTTAAGTCCCTTACAATCTATTATATTCATACACTATCACCTCTAAAACTTATTTATATTTTATTAAAACTATTTAGTCATTGTCTTCTTAAATTATATCACATATTCAAATACTGTTTATTTGTTTTTTAAATAAGTTTCTTCTTTCCTATTGATATAATCTATAGAAAAGATATTATTCCCCTTTTGGATTTTATTTATATTTGATTTATAAGATTAGTTATAATATAATCTTAGTAGTCAAATTACAATATAAGGGATGGATTATTATGAATTTTAAAAAATTTATTGGAGAAAAATTCTCCAATTTGTCTAAAGAACAAATACTTAGAAGTTCATTACTTGCAGTAATTATTATAGGATTGATCCTAAAATCATTTATATTTTTAGGATTTTCTTTAAACGAGAACATTTACTCCTTAAATTTCTCTTTAGGGGTTTCTGAGGGCTCTTACTTTGTAAAGTATTATTTAGCCTTCATTCTAGCTTTTTTATCTTTCTACTTTTTATTTAAAAATAAAGGTAAAATAAGATTTTTATTTGGCATGAACATATTTTTGACTTTATTAATAGCAGTAGACTTGTGGTATTATAGAGGCTTTAGAACAGTTCCCTCTTTAATCATTGTTAAGCAAACCGCTAATTTGGACAATCTATCCGGATCAGTATTCTCTATGATGTCACCTTTAGATATACTGTTATTTGTGGATATAATTTTAATGTGCATCTTTTGGAGAAAACTAAAAAAAATATATTCTACAGTACCTAGAAACATAGGTGTTTTTGCAGTAATTTTAGCTATCTGTGTTGGATTTATAGGATATGTCCCATTTGTTACTAAAGTATTGGATAAGGAGCATCCTAAGAGCTATTTATATAGCATATATGATCCTAATAATACTGCTAGATATTTTTCACCAATAGGATATCATGTTTTTAATGCCTATCAAGTATATAGGGATTCTAAACCTTATGAATTGAAAGATGAAGAAGTTTCGGAAATTAAACAATGGTTTGAAGATAAAAAGGAAAATCTTCCTGACAACGAATATAAGGGCAAATATAAAGGCAAGAACTTGATACTTGTTCAAGTAGAATCCTTAGAAAGCTTTGTAATAGGAGAGAAAGTTGGAGACGAGGAAGTAACTCCTAATTTAAATAAGCTTCTATCTAAGAGTATATATTTTCCTAATATAAAAGAGCAAGTTAATGAAGGAACAAGCTCTGACTCAGATTTAATGGTAAATACCTCCGTATTTCCTTTAAGACAAGGTAGTACCTTCTTTAGTTATCCTGGCAATACATATATGTCTTTGCCAAAACTTCTTCAACAAAATGGTTACAAAACCATGGCTATTCATCCTGATAAGGGGCCTTTTTGGAACTGGATGGAAGGGTTAAAAGGTGTAGGCTTTGAGAAACTAGTAGATTATTATAGTTTTAATGCAGATGAAACTATAGGCCTAGGTATAAGTGATAGAACTTATCTTCAACAAATAGTTCCAATGCTTAAAGACATGAAAAAACCTTTTTATAGCTTTATGGTTACACTAACTAGCCACGGCCCTTTTGATCTTCCAAAGGAATATCGCGAAATGAATATTACTGGAGACCTTGGAAATAATATTTTAGGTGACTACTTCCAAAGTGTTCATTATACTGATAAACAAATAGGCATGTTCATTGATGAACTGGACAAAGCAGGGATTTTAGATGATTCTATTGTTGTCATTACAGGTGATCATACAGGTGTTCATAAATACTATACTGATAAATTAGCTACTCTATCTAATCCTAAGGATTCCTGGATGGATATTAATTGGAATATTCCTCTTATGATTTATGATAAAAATAGTGATAAAGGAACTACTTTAGATACTATTGGAGGACAGATAGATACTATGCCTACTTTAGCTTATCTTATGGGGATAGATGAAGATAAATATATAAATTCTGCCATGGGTAGAAACCTTCTTAAGACTAATAAGAGTTTTGCAGTTTTGACTAGTAGAACACTTATGGGAGATGAAAAAGAAAAGGACCATGCCCTTAAGGGGTTTGAAATCGCAGATAAGATATTGAAAAGTAATTACTTTGAAAAATATTATGGTAAATAAAAGATAACTACACTTAATGGATAAATTCTATAAAAATAATAAATGAGACTGTGAAAAAAAG
>DINW01000010.1 GCA_002423705.1 Clostridium sp. UBA5530 | reverse complement strand
AGAAAATTGTAATGATTTTTTTACAGGAAATTAACTCCAAATTCTGTTGCCTATTTTATTTTTTATCCTAAAATTAAAAGATGTGACGTAGCTAACTTTTTAAAAGTCTTCCTATCACATCCATACCTTATATAAATTATAGTTTTTAAATCATAACTTAGTCTTCAGATATATGGCAAAAATCAAAATCTGCC
The DNA here is from genome assembly GCA_002423705.1 of Clostridium sp. UBA5530. Classification (GTDB taxonomy): domain Bacteria; phylum Bacillota; class Clostridia; order Clostridiales; family Clostridiaceae; genus Clostridium_X. The sequence continues at coordinate 11,307 of DINW01000010.1, read as the reverse complement.
ACACTAGCATAATTAATGCTTTAGATATTCCAAAACTAAAGTATCCATATAAAGATAATGCTAATGCAATGCCAACATAAAACCATATAATTACCTTACATACTTTTTCATTTTCTCCATTATCATCTATAGCAAATATGAGCAAGGGAACTTGTATAAGATTACCTAGTGCCAATATAATCATATAATTACTAAATGGATTTTTATAAATCATTGCTAAAGCTAAAAAACTTAGTATACCATAACATATTGAGAATTTGCATCTCCACTTTTCTGCCTTATCGCTATACAGTGATCTGTTTAAAAGTTCTAATATATTTTTTAAATAATTATCTTCTATAGAAATATGTAAAAATCTTTCTATGGCTCCTTTATGCTGATTTCCAAGGTATACAGGTACCTCATAATTTTTTAATGATGGAAATAAAGCCCTGTCTGTTACGCCTCCCAATATTTTGAATCCCTTTTCTTTTAATTTTTCAATTGTACCTTCCCTTTGCATTTTAGATAATCTGCAGAAAATCCTCATTTTGTCAACATTGTTTTCAAATTCCTCATGAATCATATAATTTAATTCTGATCCAGCCAGAACAGTTTCATGATTGCTAACTATCCCAAGACTTTTACCTAGGTTTACAGCACCCAATTTGTTGTCATCACAAAATATAACAGGAGTCATATGATATCTATAGCAAGAGTTTATGTCCTCCTCTATATTATCCTTTAGAGGTATATTAAATTCAATTAGTCCCACAAATACTAGGTTGCTCAATATATTCTCTTTTAAGCTAGGCTGATATGTGAAATTTCTATAGGCGAGGACCATCACTTTATGACCTTTTTTTATCATTTCCATATCTTTTTCTTTTATGGCTGAAATATCTTCAGCCTTTATTTCTATTTCGGCTCCATTTTTCATTATATGAGTGCATTTTGATAAAATTTCTTGAGCTTCTCCGCGAATATGAGCTCTGTAATTTGAATCTATCCTGTTAACCCTAGTTATCATATTTCCTTCATTGCTCCAAGGTATCTCAAAAACTCTAGGAAAAGCTTTCTCTATAAAATAGTCCTCTATTTGCTTATTTTCCATGAATTTATTAATAGCCACATCCTCTGGTGACATATTATTGTTTTGAATAGTTAAATACAGTATGGACATAAGTCTATTTAAATTTTCGTTTTTAAAATCTACTTTATTAAAAGCTTCTATATAATTTCCATCAGTATAAAATCCATCTATATAGCAAATATCCTCACTAATTGACCCTGGTTTGTCCATTACAATCGTATTACATTCTATGAGTTTTTTTACCCAGCTCATTCCCTTTATAAATATACTTTTTTTCTTTAATCTTAACTTGTAAAATATGCTCCACAGTATATTACCCAGCATAATTAATATAAAACTAAGATTTGTTATACTAATTAAAACAATAGGTAAAGCTGAAAAATTATCCTTATAAAATACAAGAATTGTGGCTACATTCATAATAAAGATTAACCAGTAAAACTTACTCATGGAATCTACTGAATTTTCATAACTCCATTGAGATTCAAGAGCTAACAAACTTTTTCCTAAATGGGTAGACTTTCCCACTGCAACAACCACACCTAAGGAGTAGCCCTTTTCTATATAAGTGCCATCAAAAAGCATATTGGTCATAGCCTTTAACTCTATGTTGTCGTCTTCTATCCTAACAGGCTGCTTTTTTATTAATCCATCAAAGCCAGTGATATTTCCTTCTCCTACCCATAAATCTTCGTCTTCAATAACTCTAATATCTGCTGGAATTATTGCTCCACTTCTTAAAGATATTATATCTCCTGCTACCAATTCAGCATAGTCTATAGTCTTATTAGCTCCATTTCTAATTACGGAAACTTTTTTTCCTTTACTATTTTTTAAATTTATAAGAGCTCTAATCATGCCTAGGTATGGGTTTATATTGAAAATTATATAAGCCCAAAAAACTCCTATACCAATAGTTGACATTATGTAATGGCCTAAATATATAGTAAATATAATAAAGCATATACTCATAAATGAAAATCCATTTAAAAATAATTTTTTAAAAATATTTATGTAATATGAAGGTTTAATCTCATATATGGAGTTTTCTCCATATAGTTTTTTATTTTCCTTAGCTTGTTCTTCCGTTAATCCTTTATTCAAGGAAGTATTGAAGTTTTCCAATATATCTTGCCATGAAGTTCTTGTCCATCTATACATATTTATTCCTACCCCTAATTTTTATTTCATTCCTATATATATACTATCGGCTAATGGTCCCTTACTATTAATAACTTTCAAAGTTATAATATCATAAAAGGAAGTAACTTGTATATATTACTTCCTTCTTACCAATCTAACTATATTTAACATGATTATTTTGTCTTAGGCTTAAATATTATAGCCATAATATATCCAAATACTATTGCCGCAGTTATTCCCCCTGCAGTACCCTTTACCCCTCCTGTAATAACCCCTATAAGTCCCTTTTTATCCACTTCCTTCATGACTCCCTTAGCCAAGGAATACCCAAATCCCGGTAATGGTACCGTAGCTCCAGCCTTTCCAAATTCAACTAGTTTATCATAAATCCCCAAACCTCCTAATATGGTTCCTAGCGTTACAAAAGCAACTAATATTCTTGCTGGCGTAAGCTTTGTTTTATCCATTAAAATCTGTGCAACTACACAAATAAGTCCTCCTACTACAAATGCGTTAACATAAGACATACCTATCCCTCCTTATGATATTCTATAGTTACTGCATGGGCTATACCTGGTATGCTTTCCCCTTGGTAACTACTGATTGGGCTCATAAGTGCTCCTGTAGAAATTAGAAGCACCCTTTTATATTTGCCTTTAAGGAGGTTCTTATATACATATCCACATCCAATTACAGCAGAGCACCCACAACCACTTCCACCTGAAGCTGTATTTTGAGCCTCTGAGTCAAATATAGCAACTCCACTATCCATATATATTTTTCTTATATCTATTCCGTGTTCCTCTAAAAGTAAAGTTTCAGTTATCTCTTTTCCAACCTTACCCAAATCTCCACTTATTATCAAATCATAATCCTCAACCTTAAATTTTGTATCTTCAAAATGCTGATTTATGGTTGAGACCGCTGCTGGAGCCATAGCTGCCCCCATGTTGTTAGCATCTGTTATCCCATAGTCTTTAACTTTTCCTGTAGTTATATATGTAACTTCCGGGTAATCTCCCTCCATAGCTAAAAGCATGGCCCCTGACCCTGTAACTGTCCATTGAGCCGTTTCCGATCTTTGGCTTCCAAATTCAAGGGGATATCTAAATTGTCTTTCTGCAGTGCTAAAATGAGATGATGTGCAAGCTATTGCATATTTTGCAAAACCTCCATCCAGCACCAAAGATGCTAAACTTAAAGACTCTGCCATGGTAGAGCATGCACCATATAATCCAAAAAAAGGTATATTTAAATTTCTGGCTACATAGTTTGAAGATATTGTCTGGTTTAATAAGTCTCCAGCAAATAAATAGTTTATATCTGTCTCCTGTAGCTTTGCCTTTTTTATAGTTTCTTTAATAGCTAAATACATTATGCTACTTTCTGCCTTCTCAAAGGTATCCTGTCCATTGGTATCATCCTTTAGAATAACGTCAAAATAACTATTTAAGGGACCTTGCCCTTCTTTAGGCCCTACAACAGATGTGGTAGCTATTATTTTAGGCTTTTTTTCAAGTTTTACAGTTTGTTCTCCAACTCTCTTATACATTTTATATAACTCCTTTTTCTAAAAAACATATTTAACTATATAATAAACAAGTCCCACTAAAACAGAAGATGATATTCCATAAACTAAAACTGGACCTGCTATGGTAAACATCCTAGCTCCAATCCCAAAGACATATCCCTCTGCTTTAAATTCTATAGCAGGTGACACTATTGAATTTGCAAAACCTGTAATAGGTACTACAGTCCCTGCTCCTCCTATATCTGCCAGCTTATCATACACACCTAGCCCTGTTAATAAAGCCCCTAAGAACACCATGGTAACTGCTACTAAAACAGATACATCTTCTTGAGCCAGCCCTGCATTAGTATACAAATTGAAAAAAAACTGACCCACATCACATATGACCCCGCCAAATAAGAAAGCAAATATGCAATGCTTTAAAATATTTGGCTTAGGTTCTACTTCTTTAGCTAGCTTGTGAAACCTTTTCTGAATATTACTATCATTCTTATCCAAAATACCCCTCCTTAATATAATGTTTCTTCTATTTTTCCAATTATATAAACTTTATATTCAACTATTTTGCAAAAGAAAAAAGGTCCTATTAAGGACCTCCATCACCTAGCATTTCTTTCATCTGTTTTAAAACCTTTTTCTCAATTCTTGATACCTGAACTTGGCTTATTCCAAGCATTTTTGCTACTTGAACTTGAGTTTTATCTTTAAAGTATCTAAGCATTATAACCTGCCTAGCTTTCTGGTCTAAATCTCTTAAGGCTTCTTTTAAGGCTATTTTATCCACCATAGACTTGTCTTCATCTGCATTTTCACTAAGCTTATCGATAAGCATCACAGGGGAACCTTCATCTTGATGAATAGTGTCATAAAGATAATTTACATTGTTTACAGAATCCAATGCAAAGACAATATCCTCGGATTTTATGCCTGAATATTCCGAAAGTTCTTCCACTGTGGGATCTCTATTTAAAATTTTCATCAAAGCTTCCCTGTCATAGTGAAGCTTTTTAGCTGTATTTTTTACTCCTCTACTAACCTTTATTATACCGTCATCTCTTAAAAATCTTTTTATTTCCCCTACTATCATAGGCACAGCATAGGTAGAGAATTTAACATTAAAGGAGTTATCAAAATTTCTTATAGCTTTAATAAGGCCCATGGAACCAATTTGATATATGTCCTCATAGTCATAGCCTCTATTCAGGAACTTCTTGCTTATAGATGACACCAAGGGAAGGTTCATTTTTATCACTGTATCCAACGCTTCTTTATCCCCATCCCTAGCTTTTTTTATAAGCTCTTCATTGTCATCATAATTGTAAGATTCCTTTCTTTGTAATCTTTCATCCATAACTCTTCACCTAATTCAATGATTTAAAGATTTTTCTCATTACTATCTTGGTGCCTTTTCCTTTTTCACTAAACACTTGTAATTTATCCATAAAACTTTCCATAACTGTAAATCCCATTCCCGATCTCTCTAGGTCTGGTCTTGAAGTATATAACGGTTCCATGGCTTCCTTTATATTTTCTATACCTTTTCCGTCATCCTCTACACTAACTACAACTTCATTATCTATAAGTTCTGTTTCTATCTTTACAATCTTGTCTTCTTTTCCATCATAGCCATGTATTATAGCATTTGTTACTGCCTCAGAAACTGAAGTTTTAAGATCTGAAAGTTCTTCAATAGTTGGATCTAGTTGAGAAACAAAAGCTGCCACAGCAACCCTAGCGAATCCTTCATTTTCTGATCTGCTTAAAAATTCGATTTTCATTTTATTATGAAGCATATCTCCATCCCCCCATCAATTGTTCCCTATGGCCTCTTCTAAAGTGTCATATTCATTAATTATTTTATACATGCCTGAAAGTTCAAATATTTTTTTTATTCTACTATTAACAGCTACTACTGAAACAGAACCATTTTTCATACTAATCTTTTTATATCTTCCTATAACTACACCTATTCCTGAGCTGTCCATAAAGGTGACCCCTGAAAAATTTAATATGAGTTTCTTTATATCTTCATTATCTAATCTATAATCGATTTTATTTCTTACTTCTTCAGAACTATGATGATCAAGCTCCCCTATTAATGTTGCAATCAATATTTCATTGCTTTTATCAAATTTTATATACATAACCTTCCTCCTTTACATGAATATAGCTAACTGTAATATGTCTTATTCGCTGTAAAAAAGTTTTTTCCTTCTTTTACCATAAAATTTCTATTTTTTCTTTGGATTAAATTTTTTTATTTCATTGCTTATTATTGTAGATAGCTTATCCCAACCTATATTATCACCTTCTAGCAGAACTTCCATGGCATCCTCTATGGTAGCCATAGTATATATAAAGAATTTGCCTTCCTTTATGGCTTCTTCAACTCTACGGCTTAGAATTATATCCTTTAAATTACTTTCTGGAATTAAAACTCCTTTACCCTCTACTGTAGAAATTAATTGACAAAGATCAAAAAATCCCTCTATTTTCTCATTGATTCCACCTACAGGTTGTACTTCTCCAAACTGATTTATGGAACCTGTAACTGCTATACTTTGTTTTATTTTTATTTGACTAATAGCAGATATCATTGCTATTGCCTCTGCCACCGATGCACTATCCCCATCTAACTTTCCATATACCTGCTCAAAACTTATATAAAAGTCTACTGGTAAAGAATTATATTTATCTCCTAAAGTATTTATATACGCTTTTAGAATATTTATAGACTTTTCATGGATTTTTCCACTTAGTTTGCTCTCTCTATGAACATCTATTATGTCTCCTTGTCCTTTATAACAAACGCAAGTTATTCTTACTGGTCTACCAAAACTTATATTGTTAGTTCCAACTACAGACAATCCGTTTATGGATCCCACTATAGAGTCATCTACTCTTAATAAAATTTTACCATTTTCGTACATCCGTAGATTTTCTTCTTCTATTATGCTCTTAGACTCAGTAATTTTTCTAATACATTCTTCATCTATTTCATTCTTGCCCTTTGCCTTGGCTTTTATACAACTAAACTTCAATATATTTGAAATTTCTTCATCTTTAAAATATATTCTATTCCTATCTTCATACTTTTTACATAGATGTTTTACTATTTCGTTAAATCCACCATGGGTTAGAGGCAGAAGGTTATTTTCTTTTATTATTCTTTTTATTCTTCTCTCAACATTTCCGTACTCATTTTCTCTCACATCTATCAAGGGATTAGCTTCTAAAACCACAGGAAAAATTCTTTTAAAATCTTCATCGTAGCCTGTAAGCAAATCATAGCTTTCAAAATCGCCTACTAATATGACTTTTGTATTAAAAGGAATTTCCTCTATAGTCAAAGTACTAAGAGACAAAAATTCTAAATAACTTCTGTAGAAATCATAGCTTATTTTTTTATTAAACAAAGCTTTAGTTAAATAGTGATATGTCCCTCCGTTATCAATTAAATCTATTAGCCTTAAGATAAGTACTCCTTCATTGGCTGTTATTAGAGATCCTCCCGATATAAGGGATGGATTAGTTACATAAGTTCCTTTATCATTTTCATACTCTATCTTTCCAAGAACATTGATTACTGTTGGATTCTCTTCAAATATAACCCTAGGATATGAAACTTCACTATTATCTACTATAACATTTACCATATATTTATATATAATAGCTTCTGCAAATTCCTCATCTGAGTCTAAATCCCCTGTAAAAATTTCTGTAAGATCTTTAACTATTTTTTCTATGGCATACTCTAAATACTCTATAGCTTCTTTATTGTTGTCTAAATCATCTCTGTAAATTTTCTTTACATCTATTAAAAATTCCTCTAAATATTTTTCCATTATTGCTCTTGCTTTATCTAGATAATTTTCTTCCATAGATTTTATTGATTCTAATACACTTTCTGCTGAACTTTTCAATTTTGATACTTTATTTAATATATCTTCCTTTTCATTAAAATCTAAGTTGTCATATTCCTTAACTGTCATAGATTCACTCTCATCCTTTAAAGGCATAAATGCAAAACCATGATTAGTAGCTTTTATATCAAATCCCTCTTCCTTAGCCTTATCCATTAAAAATTCTATAAGCTCACTTCTTTTCTTGTAGAGCTCATCCATAAGTTCATCCTTATCTTTTTCCCCATTACTACTATAAAATTTTAGAACTCCTTTGTAAATCTTATCCTGTACCTTCAAAAGAGTCTCCTTTAGTTTTACTCCATAGCCATTATCTAAATAAAGAATTTTTGGGTTTTTATCGCTATCATAAATCACGTAGCATAGATCTTTAGGAGCTTTTTTATTCTTTAATATATCATCTATATATCTAATAAGCTCCTTTAGTTTTCCCTTAGAAAAATCATCTATAAGATATAGATTTAATCCCTCCTCATCATTAATCAATATTTCTTTTATATCCTCATATACTTTTTTATATTCATAGATACCATGACTTTCCTCATTTACTTCTTCTTCATGAAAATCAAGTTTGAAAATTATCTCCTTTGGGTTTAATATTCTCTTCATATTATTCTATCTTTAAGAAAATTTAAAGATAGTCCTCCCTTCAAAACATTACTATTATAATAATATTCATAAAGTAGGCTTTTAGTAACATTCAATAAAAATTTGTATTTTTCGTAAATTTATCAATACAAAAAAACTTAATATAGCTAATAGACTTTGATTTTTTTACTAATAAAAATGCTGTTGCATAGCCACATATTTAGCTTTGCAACAGCATTTAACTTTTAATTTTAGTATGTTGAATTAGATTTCTTACCTTGGCAAATAGCTATAGATGCAGATGCTCCTATCCTTGAAGCTCCAGCTTCTATCATTGCTATAGCATCTTCATGGCTTCTTACTCCACCAGAGGCCTTAACACCCATTTCTTTTCCCACAGTTTCTCTCATAAGCTTAATATCCTTTGCAGTAGCACCCCCTGTTGAAAATCCAGTTGAGGTTTTCACAAAATCAGCTCCTGCTTCCTTAGCCAGTTCACATACCTTTATTTTTTCTTCATCAGTAAGAAGACAAGCTTCTATTATTACTTTAGTTAACGCCTTTCCCCTTGCTTCTTCTACCACTGATGCAATATCCTTTTTTACATAGTCATAATTTTTTTCTTTAAGTTTTCCTACATTTATAACCATATCTACTTCTTCTGCCCCATTATTTATGGCATTTTTTGTTTCAAATACTTTTACCTCAGTAGTATTAGCTCCTAAAGGGAAACCTATAACTGTACATACTTTTACTTCGCTTCCTTTTAAAAGTTCACTACATAGCTTTACATTTGTAGGATTGACACAAACAGATGCAAACTTATATGCTAATGCCTCTTGGCATAGGGTCTTTATCATGTCTTCCGTAGCCTCCGGTTTTAATAAAGTGTGATCGATTAGTTTTGCAATTTCTTTGTTTTCCATAATAAACCCTCCTAAAATTATAGTACTTAGCAAGTATTATTGTATATTATTAAAAATAAATACTCAAGGCTATTTTAAATAAATTTTTCATAACCTATTTTAATGAAAAATATACTATGATATAATATTTGTTAGTTATGCTCTTTATTTAGTGTAATATTGTGCTAAATCACAATTATAATATATAGTAAAGGAGTCTTTTAAGATGGGATTTAAAGATAAACTTGTAAAGCATTATACTAATGCATACCTAAATAAATATGGTGATAGGTTAACTCAAGTGCAAGGAAATGTGGTATCTGCAAAACTTGAAGAGAAACGCATTCTTTGGATTGTTCATAAAATAACAGCTACTTTTATTATAAGACCTCAAGGCAGTAAAAATGTTGTAAAATGTGTATATTCTAAAAAGAAATGGTTTAAAAAACCTGAATTTATAACAGTTTCCCAAGGTCATGCAGTTATAATTCAAGGACTTAAGGGGCAAAAGAGTAAAAAAGCCAAAGAAAATAGCGAAATCATAGAGATTATGAACATAAGAAACCTAACAACTAAAAAAGATTTAGTGCCTGTTGATTCAGCTCAAGTAAAACAAGTAAGACAAACTCAACGACGCTAAAAATCATGGGGCTGTATCAAAATTATANNATAAATTATTTTGATACAGCCCTTTTTTTAATTTTTCATATATAAATATAAACTATTTATAAATGCTATTATGCTAGAGAAAAAGATTACTATTAACCATTGACCTATTCTTAAAGTGGATGTTTGAAATATGGCACTTAAAAATGGAACATATATTATGGCTAGCAACATAATTATTGATATTAAAACTGCGCCTACTAGATACATATTTGTAAACAGTTTTATCTCAAATATAGAATGCCTTTCAGATCTGCACTCAAAAACATGAATCAGTTGGGACAATACTAAAGTACTTAAAGCAATAGTTCTACAACTCCGTAACCCTAATCCATAATATTTTCCTGCTATAAATGATAGTAAAGTGCATACCCCAATTAAACAACCTCTTATAACTATCTTTTCTAGCAATCCCCTGGCAAATATGTCTTCATTCTTCTTTCTTGGTTTTTCATGCATTATATCTCTATCTGGAGGGTCAACACCTAAAGCTATCGCTGGTAATCCATCTGTAGCCAAATTTACAAAAAGTATCTGTATTGGAGATAAGGGGGTTGGTAAACTGAATAAGGAAGCTAAAAACATTGTAAGAACCTCTCCTAAGTTACAGGAAAGCAAATATCTTATAAATTTTCTTATATTGTCATATATGACCCTTCCTTCTTCTACAGCTGCCACTATAGTTGAAAAGTTATCATCCATAAGTATCATGGAAGATGCCTCCTTAGACACATCAGTTCCTGATATGCCCATAGATACCCCGATATCTGCTTCTTTAATAGCTGGAGCATCATTAACCCCATCACCAGTCATAGCCACTACTTTACCTCTATTTTTATAAGCTTTAACTATCCTTAATTTATGAGTAGGACTAACCCTAGCAAAGACTTTAGTTTTAATTACCTTACTTTCTAGTTCCTTATCATTTAGCTTTTCTATATCGTCTCCTGTTAGTACCTCTTCCATTGATGTACATAAATCTATTTCTTTTGCTATGGCAAAAGCCGTATTTTTATGATCCCCAGTTATCATAACAGGCCTTATTCCTGCCATTTTACAGTTTAATATGGCATCCTTAACTTCTTTTCTAGGAGGATCTATAATTCCTATAACTCCTAAAAATATCAAATCCTTCTCTAAAGAATCATTTTTAACTATGTCCCTATCTTTATAGGCAGCTCCTATGCACCTTAACGCCCTTAAGGACATGTCTTCAATTGTTTTAGATACTCTTTCCTTTAGTTCGTAACTAAAAGGCACTACACTGTCATTTATGAGAATATATTTGCATCTATTTATTAGCTTCTCAGGTGCCCCCTTAACATAGCAATATTCTCCCCCTCTTTCTTTTACTACTACAGACATCATTTTTCTTGAAGAATCAAAGGGAACATCATAAACTCTTTGTGCTCCAAGATTAAACTCATTTAAAGTCTTCATATCTTTAAAGTATGCAGATATTAAAGCAGTTTCTGTAGG
>DINW01000025.1:41337-62166 GCA_002423705.1 Clostridium sp. UBA5530 | reverse complement strand
ATAGCATTTACTTGTTCTATTGATATGTCATATGAATTCATGTAAAATACTGCATTCATAAGGACATGTCCTACTATAATTGCTATTCCTATAGTTCTTACAGCCCTTATATTTCTCTCTTCGCTCATATAGCTACCTCCAAATGAAAGATTTTAACTTAACCTTTTTATTGTTTTTAAAATATGTTGGTACTCTTCATCTAACTCTCTTACTTTATCATGATTTCCTTTAGATGCCTCTAAGGATATAATAGATATAAGCTGAGATAGTTTATTGCTTAGTACTAACATTTCTTCATCATTGTTTATTTTTCCATTTACTTTTTCCGACTTTTTCACAGTATTATAGTTTAAATACTCCTCATAGGTCCCATGAAACTCTTTTAGGGTTTTATCTTCTATTATAAGAAGTTCATTGCATATATTCCCCAAAAACCTTCTATCATGGGATACTATTACAAGGGTTATATCCAAAGATTTTAGTGTATCTTCTAGTGCCTCTAGAGAGTATATATCTAAGTAATTAGTAGGCTCATCTANNGCTTCATACGGCTGTTTGCCATTCCTCTTGTGGCTACTCTGGCTTTATTTCTAGCTATAAAATCTTCAAGCTTTTCTATTTCCTTTTGTTGTTTTTCATATTCACGTTCTTCTTTTTGCTTGTTCAACTCATAAATTCTCTTAAATTCCTCATAGTTGCCCACATAACGTGTAAGGTTGCAGTTTTCCACATGATAAATAAGATTGCATACATCATTAATAAACGGTATATCATGCGAAATTAGTATGAATGCATTTTCATAGTTTTGCAGATAATTTGTAAGCCATCTAATATGATTTTCATCCAAGTAATTAGTAGGCTCATCTAATATTAGCATATTAAAATCTGAAGTAAATATCTTACACAAGGATGCTTTAACTCTTTCTCCTCCACTAAGAACTTCTACTTTTTTATTGAAATCCTCTCTTGAAAAAACCATCCTTCTTAGTAAAGTTCGTACTATATTTTCTTCATATATACTACTGTCCATTATGTTTTGTAATAAAGTCTTATGCTCATTTAGGATACTTAGATCTTGTGCAAAATAACCTATTCTAGCAGCTTTAGACATAGTTATTTCTGCATGGTGATTTGAATTCTGGTCATCATAGGCTTTCATTATAGCATTTATAAGAGAAGTTTTCCCTGTGCCATTGTTCCCTATAAATCCTAGTATCTTATTTCTCTTTATCTTAAAACTCCCTTGTCTTATAAGCTCCTTATTTCCATAGGATAAGTTTATATTCTTTCCCTCTATAACTATTTTACTATATATAGGGGTTCTCATATTTACATCAAATATGGGCTTAGTTGTTTCCTTAGGATTTTCTTTTACCTGAAGCCTATCTAGTCTAGACTTTATAGCTTTAACTTTAGAATCTAAGTTTTTCTTTGCTTTTTGATCTCCCATTTTGCATAATCTAGCTTCAGAATTCCCCATACGCCTTGGTGCTTTCCTTACTTCTTTACTTTTTTCTTTAGTGTCAACTATGGCTTCTGTTAATAGTTTTTTCTCAGAAATATACTGTTCGTACTCAAACTTCATTCTCTTTTGCATAGCAGCTTTTTGTTCCATGTAGTAAGAAAAATTTCCTGAGTAATCCTTTATACCGCCATCCTCTATCTCTAAAATCCTACTACATATATTATCTAAAAATTGTCTATCATGGGATATGACAATGATAGTTCCCTTAAAATTATTTAGTTCTTTCTCTAACCTGCCTATTCCTTCTATATCTAAATTTGTGGTAGGTTCATCTGCTAAGAGCAAAGTTGTATTTTCGCTTAATGCCTTGGATATCTTAAACCTTAGCTTTTCTCCCCCACTTAAGAAATCCTTAAATTCAGCATCTGCTCCAAATTTAAAATAACTCTGATTAGTATAATTCCCCTCATCCTTAAGCTGGGTTATATAACTATACTTCTCTCTGCATATAACTTCTCCCTGGTCTATAGGCTCATCATTAGTTATTATATTCATCAAGGTGGTTTTGCCACTTCCATTTATACCTACTAATCCAATTCTCTCTCCTTCGTGTATTTTTATATCTTCTATATAAAATAATAACCTTTCCCCAAAATATTTTTTTACATTTTTCAACTCTAATATAGCCATAAAAAAACTCTCCTTTCATTAAAGGAGAGAATATGTTCTAGTAATATCCTATTCATTGAAAATTTCTAATGTATTACTCAAAGAAAAGCATATAAAGACTATATAGTCTATATAATACACTTCAAAGCAAAAGGATATTTATTTGTAATCTATTCTCTCCAAACTTTAAGCACAACAAAAAAGCTCAATGCAATTTTGTTTGAAAATTAGTTAAAATAGATTACATTCTCATTTCGCGCAATACCTTTTACCCTTCTTAAAATATTTATTTTCTATCCTCATTATATACTCATTCATATTATATGTAAACTTCCCTATGAATAAAAAAACTTTTAATATAGAATACTAATTTTAGATAAGTTTCACTTCATAGCCTTATACTATACTTTTAGGTGGTGATTTATTTGAAAAACAAAAATATACCTATAGGTGTCCTAGGGAATTTTACTAAGCATGCTATAGAAAATTTTGAAGAAAATATAGTAAATCAAAGAAATTATTTAGAAAAAGTAGATAAGGGATTAAAAAATCAGAATAATTGCTCAGACACCTCTAAAAAATAAGATTGTCCATTAAGACAATCTTATTTTTCTATACTATTTTTTCAGAATAAGAAATGTTTCTTGTGTAACTTTCTCCACCAATGGGTAATCTTTTTCTTCTTCTGTCCTTATAATAATTTTATTCATATTTCTCCTTTGGTTGCAAAAATAGTGAATTCACCAGGCAATTTATTATTTTCCCAGTTTGGATGTTCAAGAAACTCTTTTAATGTAAATCCTGCATTTATCACAGCATTTATAATTTCACTTAATGTATAAAATCGATAGATACAGTCAGGAAACTCTGTTTGCTCCTCTATAGGAAAATGACTTTTAAATGCCACCTCCGCATTGTGAAAGTTTGAATCAAAGTAATCCCCATTGGTGTTAGGGACACTCATAGCTAATGAGCCTATAGGGTTTACTTTTCTAAATGGATGAAAATCACTTAAAATAAGCTTACCACCTGGTTTTAGTATTGTATGTAATATGTTAATAAATCGGTTTATATCTCCAAATAAATGTAGTATTCCTCCTTCCAAATATAAAATATCAAACCGTGATTTAAATTTTGTCAAATCAATATCATATATATCTCCAACTTCATAAGTTAGATTCACATTAGCTTTTTCAGCTAATTCCATGGCATACCGCTTATTTTCTTCGGAAATATCAAATACAGTTACATTCGCACCCAGCAAAGCAAGTGCAACGGCCTTTATTCCCCCTGAACCACATGGATTGGCTATATCCAACCCATCTACATTTTGAAAATACTTTTTATGGTATCGCAACCGTGCCATGGGATCATTTTTAATATACTCAGCCTTTGTAGATGGGGTCCCCTGACTATTCCAAAATTCATATGCCCTGTATTCCCATGCATTTTTATTCTGAGCGCTTTGCTCATTCATCTATATCGCCCCCAATTAAAAATAAATTTTATTAAATCAAGTTCAAACTAGATTTCATTTAATATTATAACTTATTAAGTTAAATAATGATAATTATTCCTTTATTTTTCATCTATCATATTTATAAACTTTTGGGCAGCAAAGGATAATGGTACATCCCTTAAAAAGCATATTCCTATATCTCTTGATGGAATAGCCTTTTCTATTTGTAGTTCTTGAAGTTCTCCACTATTTAAATATTCCTTTGAAAACTCTCTAACCACGCAGGATACCCCTAACCCTATCTTAGCAAACTCTAATAGCAAGTCATGGGAGCCTAATTCAATTTCAGGTTCTAGGACTATACCTTCCTGTAAAAAACACTTATCTATAAATATCCTTGACCTTGACCTCTTTTCTAGCATAATTAATGGGCAACTTCCTATATCCTGGTAACTCGCAACCCCATTAAATATATTCTTATATTTATCTCCAGCTACAAAAATATCATGAACTGTAACGCAAGGCTTTGTTATAACATTTTCCTCCTCAACAGGTAAATTAGCGAAGGCTATATCAACACTACCTGATTTTAAAAGTTCTATAGAACTTTTGCTTGTTCTATTTATAACCTTAACCTTTATGTCTGGATATAAGTTATTAAATTCCTCTAAGAATGGAAGTAAATAATGTTTTGATATAGTATCCCCTGCACTTATTTTTATCTCTCCATAAAGAAGCTTGCTCATATGTAATAGCTTGTTTTCTCCTGCTAAAATTAAGCTCAGTGCAGAGTTTACATAGTCGTAAAGTANNTCTTACCTTCGTTGGTAAGTCTAACCCCTCTAGAAGTTCTTATAAAAAGTGCCACTTCCAACTGACTTTCTAGCTGGTTCATTGCCTGACTAATGGCTGGCTGAGATATATATAGTTCCTTTGCTGCGGCAGAAAAAGATTGCTTCTCTGCAACAGTCCTAAAGATTTTATAAAGATCTAAATTTATATTCATATAAGTTCTCCTTATATCTAAGATAATTAATAGTAATTTTACTTATATCTAATTATATCATATAATGATATTGTAAAATTCAATGTAAAGGTGGAATTTAAATGTCAAGAACAGTAGGTGCAATTTCAAGAGGTATTAGAACAGGAATCATTAGACAAGGTGATGACCTTGCAAATATGGTGGTAGATGCTGTTTTAGATGCTTCAAAGGCAGAAAATTTCAACATAAATGATAGTGACATAATTGGCGTAACAGAAGCCGTTGTGGCTAGAGCCCAAGGAAATTACGCTAAAGTTGATGATATAGCTAATGATATAAAGAATAAGTTCCAAAGTGATGAAATAGCCGTTATATTTCCAATTTTAAGTCGTAACCGTTTTGCTATATGCTTACGTGGTATTGCTAGAGGAGTTAAAAAAGTTTATCTTATGCTAAGTTACCCTTCTGATGAAGTTGGAAATCATCTAATTTCTTTAGATCAATTAGATGAAAAAGGAATAAATCCTTGGACTGATGTTCTTAGTGAAAATAAGTATAGAGAACTTTTTGGATATGAAAAACATCAATTTACTGGAGTAGATTATATAGAATATTATAGCTCTTTAATCAGAGAAGAAGGCGCAGAGGTTGAGGTAATATTCGCCAATGATCCTCGTACAATATTAAATTATACTAAGAATGTCCTAAATTGTGATATTCACACAAGACAAAGAACTAAAAGATTGCTTAAAGCCGCTGGAGCTGAAAAGGTGTTTTCATTAGATGATATATTAACTTCTTCTGTTAATGGAAGTGGTTTTAACAATGAATATGGTCTTTTAGGTTCAAATAAAGCTACTGAAGAAACTATTAAGCTTTTCCCTCGTGAATCTAAAGCCTTTGCTGAATCTGTACAAAAAATAATGATGGACAAGACTGGTAAGAAAGTAGAAGTTCTTGTGTATGGCGACGGAGCTTTCAAAGATCCTGCAGGTAAGATATGGGAATTAGCGGATCCTGTAGTGTCTCCTGGTTACACTGAGGGATTAGAAGGACAACCTAATGAAGTAAAATTAAAATATCTAGCAGATAATAATTTTGCTCACTTAAAGGGGGAGGAACTAAAGGCTGCTATATCTGAATACATCACCAAGAAAGATTCAGACCTTACTGGTAACATGGTTTCACAAGGAACTACTCCTAGACGTCTTACTGACTTAATAGGATCTCTTTGTGACTTAACTTCAGGAAGCGGAGATAAAGGAACTCCTATAATATTCATTCAAGGGTATTTTGATAATTTTGCTAATGAGTAGCTAAAAAATAAATATTACAAAAAAGAACAGAGTATATTAAAAATATCCATCTGTTCTTTTTTTGTCTCATATCTGCCTGTTTAACTCCCTAGCCTTATTATTTTAATTTAAAGTAGGTGTATCTATCTTTACTAGTTTTATTGCTGCTTTCTAACAATAAATCATCTAACTTTGCCTCTGCAGACACTTCACATGCATATATAAACTTTACGCTTTGTCCTGGTGATATAGGATTGTCTTTGGTTTCGTACCAGTCTAATCCGTTTAAAGAGGTTAGAAGAAACGTCTGGTCCCAGCTATATCTTTGTGTCTTTGTATCTTTAACCATAAAATCCCCTTGTTTATAGGTCATTGGATCACTTCCTATGTTTTTCAAAACCATATCTACTATTATAAATTTTTCATTTGTTACATAAGTAGGAGAGTCTTTCTTGTCATAGTCAATGTTATAGTTTTCCTTCAATATTTTCTTGTCCTCCTCAGGAAGTTTATGTTTAGGACAAATGACTTTTTGTGTTTCTTGCACAGATGAGATACATATTTCCCAATCACCTACTTTACCACCTTTTCCTAACTGTACAGGGTTTGCCTGTGCAGATTCTATGGTGTAAGTATCTTCTTCCTTTTTTTCCTCATTAGCAGCTTCAGGACTTTTACACCCAACTAATGTTATACATATACAGGCTATTACTAAAGCAAATTTTTTCTTCTTCATTTTTTTCTCCTTTACATATAAACAAACTTTTACTTTATATACGAAGTTTTAGTATAAAAGTATGAATATATAGAGTTTTTTCTGGCTATGTTTCATTCACATCATCTGCTATCTTCTACAGTGATGAAATCTCTTTTAATTCACCATCCCATGAGATAAAATCAAAGAAAAAAGTCAATTGAAAGGATCTTTGCTTTCAATTGACTTTAATTCCGTATAATAAAATTATTAACTTAATTACCTTTCCCAGCCTTGAGATCTTTTTACCGCTTCATGCCATCCTGCTAGTAGTTTACTTCTTGCCTCTTGATTTAGTTTAGATGAAAACTGTCTAGATAATGTCCACTTTGTCTTTATCTCTTCCTTACTATTAAACATACCTACCGCTAAGGCTGCTAAAGCTGCTGCTCCAAAGGCAGTAGTTTCTATAACTTCTGGTCTTAGTACCTCTACATCCAAAATATCCGCCTGAAATTGCATTAGAAAATTATTAGCACAAGCACCACCATCAACTCTTAAAGATTTTAAATTGATGCCTGAATCCTCTTCCATGACCTTTAATATATCATAACTTTGATATGCTAATGATTCTACCACAGCTCTTATAAAGTGTTCCTTTTTAGCTCCTCGAGTAAGTCCCACCATTGTTCCTCTAGCATAAGGATCCCAGTAAGGAGCTCCTAACCCTACAAAGGCAGGTACCATATATACTCCATTGGTGTCTTCCACTGCCAAGCAATATTCCTCTGTATCGCTGGCTGATTTAATCATTCTAAGTTCATCTCTTAACCATTGAATAGCTGCTCCAGCTACAAATACACTTCCTTCTAATGCATATTCTACTTTGCCATCTACTCCCCAAGCCACAGTTGTTAGCAATCCTCTCTTAGATTTAACAGCTTTTTCTCCAGTATTCATAAGCATAAAGCATCCTGTACCATAGGTATTCTTAGCTGTACCAGGTTCATAACATGTCTGCCCAAATAATGCCGCTTGCTGGTCTCCAGCTACCCCCGCTATTGGAATCTCAGCTCCAAATAATACCTTGTCTGCAACTCCATAAATATTACTAGATGGTAAAACCGTTGGCATCATAGATACTGGTATATCTAATATTTTTAAAAGCTCCTCATCCCATTTTAGATCATATATATTATACAACATGGTTCTAGATGCATTGGAATAGTCTGTAGCATGAACCTTGCCCTTTGTTAAATTCCATATTAACCAAGTGTCTATGGTTCCAAATAAAAGATTTCCAGCCTCAGCTTCTTTTCTAGCGCCCTCAACATTATCCAAAATCCATTTTATTTTTGTACCTGAAAAATATGGATCTAGTATCAACCCTGTTTTTTCTTTAATTACTTTATCTAATCCTTGCTTCCTTAAATTATCACAGAAATCAGAAGTTCGTCTGCACTGCCATACTATAGCATTATAAACTGGTATACCTGTTCTCTTGTCCCACACCACCGTTGTTTCTCTTTGGTTAGTTATTCCTATAGCCTTTATTTCCTCTGCACTAGCTCCTATTTTAGCTATTGCTTCTATAGCCACACTAAATTGACATGACCATATTTCCATAGGGTTATGTTCCACCCATCCCCCCTTAGGATATAACTGAGTAAATTCCCTTTGAGCCATGGATACTATATTCCCATCTTCATTAAATAAAATACATCTAGAACTTGTTGTTCCTTGATCTAATGCCATAATATATTTAGCCATAATAACCCCCTGAATTTATTATTAAGTTTAAAAAGCCTCAACAAATAAAAAGGACATAAATTCCCCTTTTATTTGTTGGGCTCTTTTTTCTCCGCCTCATATCATATTCTTATCTATATTTTACTGAAACCATTTTCAATTTTCAATACCTAAATAATAAGTTATTTTTTACTAAACAAAATCAGAGTTTTCTTCGAGGAAATTTTACCCAAAGCCATATTGCCATGATTATCTTCTTTTTTTATTTCTATCACCTTCATTTATATCATTGCTTCTATCAGTAAAGGAACTATGGAATAGATTCTTTGCTTTGTCTCCATAAGGTTCCTTCATATATCCTCTATACATATTATTTAATTCCTTATTTTCTCTGCTGCATTTTAAAACATTCTTATGGCAGAGTTCCTTTAAGGCCTTTGTCCTCAGTTCTATATAGCTTTCTTCTAAGGGATCTTTGCTACCATAATTATAGGTATCAACGGTTATGGCCCTTGTTCTGCATATATCTTTACATAGAGTGCATCCAATACACCTATCCTTATTTAACTCAGCATAATTGCTGCTTCTTATCTGTATAGCATAACTAGGACAATTTTCTGCACAAGTACCGCATCCCACACATTTATCTGTATTAATAACTGCTTTCTTTATAGTTTTAGGCGCTCCTCCTCCATTTATACAACCACCTGGACATGCTGTTACTTCAACTAAATCATATTTCTTCCATTGCTCTGTACTTATGAATTCTTCTATATCCCTTACAGAAGTTATAACTGCTGTTTTTATATCCATATTTCCTATTTTAATATTTAGCTTAAAACTATTTTCTAATCCTTCTATAGGACTAAACTCTAAATCATCTATTTTAGTCTCTTCTTCATTTAAAGCATAGCTTATAGCTTTTAATATTGCTTTTGCATTACCTTGGCACATTCCAAAGGCTGTTCCTGAAGCTGTAAAATCACCTAAGTAGTTGTCTGATTTTTCTGATGCAATGGCAGTTATATCTATGCTATTTTCTTTTAACAGCTCTGCATATTGCCTTACCGTTAATACAGCATCTATATCCCTGTATTCATCTCTTCCCATATCTTCTCTTTCAGCTTCATATTTTTTAGCAGTACATGGTTCTATTGATACCACAAATATATTTTTAGGTAAAATTTTGAAGTTTTCTGCATAGTATGTCTTTATAGCTGTTCCCATAATTTGTTGTGGAGACTTTACTGTAGATAAATATCCTATCATATTAGGTTTAAATACCTCCACCCATCTAACCCATGCTGGACATGCTGATGTAAACATTGGTAGATTATCTCTGATTTTCATGCGCCTTAAAAATTCGTGACTTTGTTCTACAGCGGTTATATCCCCTCCAAAATCGCTATCAAAAACCCTCTGGAACCCAAGTTTCCTGGCAGAAGCCTGAACCTTTCCCTCCACATCAGTACCTATAGGAAGTCTAAATTCCTCTCCTAAAGTTACCTTAACTGCTGGCGCTGCTATGGCAATGATGTATTTTCCATTGTTTAATGCTTCCCTAACTTTATTTATATCACT
Organism: Clostridium sp. UBA5530; assembly: GCA_002423705.1. GTDB lineage: Bacteria > Bacillota > Clostridia > Clostridiales > Clostridiaceae > Clostridium_X. Next base: position 52,269 of record DINW01000025.1, on the reverse strand, counting down.
GGTAGGCTCCATAGCATTTGTAGGACATATAGCTGTACATTGTCCGCAGTATATACAACCAGATTCTTTAAAGGAGCACTTTTTAGGTGTTACAGATCTCTTTATATCATTGACAGTTCGCAATACAGATATATTAGTTATTCCCGTGCATGCTATAGCACAAGCAGAACACCCTATACACTTTTTCCTGTTAACATCTATGAGTTTGTCTTCTGTTTCAACTTCTTTTCTTCTTGACTTAGCCATGGTTTTCTCCTATTTATATATTAATACATAATATATAAATATTACTTTAATCTTCCAAATGACACACAAAAAATATAATAAGCCTACATTTAGGCTTATTATATTTTTTATTTTTATTGCTCATCCAAAAGTCTATTATCTATCTCATCTTTAACCTTTGATATAAAGTTATCCAAAGTTATACTTCCCTCTTCTCCATTCTTTCTGCTTCTTAGGGATACTGTATTTTCTCTTTCCTCTTTTTCTCCTATTACCATTATATAAGGTACTCTTTCATTTCTAGCTTCTCTTATCTTATACCCTATTTTTTCTGCTCTATCATCAAGCTCCACTCTTATATTTTTAGCATTCAGTTGTTCCTCAACTAATTTTGCATAATTCATAAACTTATCTGATATAGGCAGTATTTTAACTTGAACTGGGGCAAGCCATGTTGGAAACTTCCCTGCAAAATGTTCTGTCAATATTCCTATAAACCTCTCTATACTACCTAATATAGCCCTGTGTATCACTATAGGTTTATGCTTTTCTCCATCTTTACCTATATAACTTAGGTCAAATCTCTGAGGAAGTTGGAAATCTAACTGAATAGTACCACACTGCCATGTTCTACCTATACTATCCTCTAAGTGAAAATCTATCTTAGGCCCATAGAAAGCTCCATCTCCAACATTTATTTTGTATTCCATTTGAAGCTCATCTAATGCTCCCTGGAGAGAATCTTCTGCAACTTTCCACTCTTCTTCACTACCCATAGAATTTTCTGGCTTAGTAGAAAGTTCCACCTTATACTTAAATCCAAACCTAGTATAAATCTCATTTACTAATTTTATTACACCTTTTATTTCATCCTTAATTTGCTCAGGAAGCATAAATATGTGGGCATCATCCTGGGTAAAGGCCCTAACCCTCATAAGTCCGTGAAGAGCCCCTGAAAGTTCATGTCTGTGAACCCTTCCCATCTCTGCTGCTCTTATTGGAAGGTCTCTATAGGAGTGAGTCTCTGACTTATATACAAGCATTCCTCCTGGACAGTTCATAGGTTTTATTGCATAATTTTCTTCATCTATCTTTAATGTATACATATTATCTCTGTAATGATACCAGTGCCCTGATGTTTCCCATAGCTGTTGATTCAATATTATTGGAGTTTCAATCTCTACATATCCATATTTCTTATGAAGTTCCCTCCAATAGTTTATTAACTCATTTTTTAATGTTACTCCCTTTGGCAAGAAAAATGGAAACCCTGGACCTTCATCCATTATGGTGAATAACCTTAATTCTTTGCCTATCTTTCTATGGTCCCTCTTCTTAGCTTCTTCTATTTTTTCTAAATACTCATCTAGTTCTTTCTTCTTTGGAAAAGCTGTTCCATATATTCTTTGAAGCATCTTCTTATTAGAGTCTCCTCTCCAATATGCCCCTGCTATGGATGTAAGCTTAAATGCTTTTACATATGCTGTAGTTGGCACATGGGGCCCTGCACATAAGTCTACAAAATCACCCTGCTTATAAAAAGATATTATCTCTCCTTCAGGTAAATCTTCTATAAGTTCTACCTTGTAAGGCTCTTGTTTTTCCTTCATAAAAGCTATAGCCTCTTCCCTAGGCAGTTCAAATCTTTCTATAGACAGACTATCTTTTACTATTCTATCCATCTCTTTTTCTATATCCTCTAATGCCTCTGGAGTAAATGGCTCTTCTAAATCAAAGTCATAATAAAATCCATTATCTATGGCTGGTCCTATAGCTAATTTAGCATCAGGATATAATTTCTTTACTGCTTGAGCTAATATATGAGATGCACTATGCCTTAAGTTCCATCTTCCTTTTTCATCTTCAAAGGTTACTATCTCTAAAGTACAGTCTTCATTTATAGCTTTGGTTAAATCTACACTTTGTCCATTCACTATAGCACCTAAAGCCTTCTTAGCTAATCCCATGCTAATTTTGGCTGCTACCTCATAAGGTGTACTTCCCATATTTACTTCAATTATACTTCCATCTTTTAAAGTAATTTTCATATTCTTCTCCTCCTTAAATTTATTTTCCCTAATGTCTACCTACTGTAACACTTGACCCTTTTTAGGTTGGAGTTGACACCAGCTACCACCCTAGATAAGTTCAACTAATATTTTAGTGAAATCCAAACTAAGTTTCACTTCATATGCAAAAAAACCCGTACCCAATAATGGGACGAGTTATCATCGTGGTTCCACCCAAATTACAGAAATTCATATTATAAATTCTGTCACCTTGACATCTTTAACGCAGATTAACGGAGATGCTTACTTAATTCAGCATTCAGTTCAGAGATGGTCTTCAATAGAAAATCTTTAAGAAATCTTTCAGCCCATGAATTTCTTTCTCTGAATAAAGATGTATCTATTTACTTCTCTCTTCATAACCTTTGATTTTATAAAATTATATATCTCTATTTCATATAAGTCAATATATTCGTAAAATTATCTCAACTATTTTTTCTATATTTCTTACTATTTATAATCGTATTTTTAGTATGTTTCTATAATAAATTGTCATTGCAAACATTTTCAAGATCCCTCTTTATATAAATATTCATCCTTTATAAAAAAAATTATCTAAAAATTTCAGTTGACAGATGAATTTTAAGTATTTATAATAAACATAAAATTAAATAATCGATTTCTTATCACGAGAGGTGGAGGGACTGGCCCTATGAAACCCGGCAACCAGCATTCATTAATGCTATGGTGCTAAATCCTGCAGTTAAAAAATACTGAGAGATAAGAGGATGAACAGGGCTTTTTTGCACCAGAGTTTATTCTCTGGTGCTTTTTATTTTGCATCATCGCTATATTATATATTTATTATTTGTAGTAGGAGGATTTAAAATGATTGAAATAGTTAATTTGTATAAAAGTTACGGCTCCACAGAAATATTAAAGGACATTTCGTTTTCTATAGACAAGGGCTCCATATTTGGCATTATAGGTCAAAGTGGTGCTGGTAAGTCTACACTGCTAAGGTGCATAAATCACCTAGAAGTTTTTGAAAAAGGCTCTATAACCGTTATGGACAATAATATACAAGATCTAAACTCTAAAAAAATAAGAGAACTTCGTAAAGATTTAGGTATGATTTTTCAAAACTTTAATCTTTTAAAAAGAAAAACTGTATTTGAAAATATCGCTTTACCTCTAGAAACTTGGAAATACCCTAAAGATAAAATTAATAAAAGAGTGGATTATCTACTAGACATAGTTGGACTTTCAGATAAGAGAAATATAAAACCTGATGCTTTAAGTGGTGGCCAAAAACAAAGAATTGCTATAGCTAGGGCTTTGGCTCTAGAACCTAAAATTCTCCTTTGTGATGAAGCTACCTCTGCTCTAGACCCTCGAACTACTAAGGATATCCTTAAGCTTTTAAAACAGATAAATGAAGACTTTGGCATAACTATAGTCATAGTAACTCATCAAATGGAAGTAATAAAGGATATATGTCATAGCGTAGCCTTAATAGACCATGGTGAACTTCTTTATAAAGGTACTGTGGAAAATTTATTTTTACAGCCTAATGAAGACCTGAAAAACTTCTTGGGAGAAGAAAGCGATATAACCTTAAGTGGCATTAATATAAAGATTTTCTTTCCAGCAGCCATAAGCAAAAATTCTATAATAACCTCAATGGCAAGATCTCTAAATATAGATTTTTCTATAGTAGGCGGCAAATTGGAGAATTTTAGAGATGATGTCCTTGGCACTTTAACTATAAACATAGAAGAAAAACATAAAAATAGGATTTTTGAATATCTTGAATACAATCATGTTCAATGGGAGGTGTGTTAAATTATGTTTCAAGAAATCTTTGTTAAAGTACTATTCCCAGCTTTGGGCTATACATTATCTATGGTTATTCAGTCTACCATATATGCAATAATCTTAGGTTTTGTTCCCGCTATAATTTTAGTAATAACTAACCCTAAAGGTCTACATCCTAATAAACCTATCTATATGGTATTAGATTTTATAGTAAATATTTTAAGATCATTTCCTTTTCTTATACTGATGATTGCTATAATTCCTGTGACTAGATTTATAGTTGGTACAAGCATTGGTACTGCAGCGGCCATAGTTCCTTTAAGTATAGGTGCTGCTCCTTTTGCTACAAGAGTTATAGAAAATGCTCTTATGGAAGTTGATTCTGGGGTTATAGAAGCTGCTAAATCCTTTGGCTGCAGTACTTATCAAATAATTTTTAAGGTCATGCTTAAAGAAGCATTACCTTCCATAGTACAAGGAATAACCCTTACCATAATAAGCATTGTTGGTTACTCTGCCATGGCGGGAACCATCGGCGGTGGCGGTTTAGGAGATGTAGCTATGAAATATGGTTATTATAGATATCAAACTGATGTGATGATTTATACTGTTATACTTTTGATTTTAGTTGTTCAACTTTTCCAATCCATAGGAAATATATTTTATAAACATCTAACAAAATAATTTTAAGGAGGATTTTAAAATGAAAAAAATATTATCCCTTGCATTATCATTTATACTTGCCCTAGCTATAGTTGGTTGTGGTGGAAAGGACTCTAGCTCTGATAAAATTATAAAAGTTGGTGCAACCCCTGTACCTCATAAAGAAATTTTAGAAAAAATTGCTCCCATCTTGGAAAAGGATGGATTTAAATTAGAAATTGTAGAATTTACAGATTATCAGCTTCCCAATGCTGCTTTAGCTAATAAAGAACTTGATGCTAATTTCTTTCAGCATGTTCCATTCTTAGATAGTCAAAATAAGGAGAAAAAATATGATCTTGACTATACTGTTAAAGTCCATCTAGAGCCATTAGGCTTTTACTCTAAGAAAATAACTAATATAAAAGATCTTAAGGATGGCGCTAAAATTGCTATACCCAACGACCCTACTAATGAAGCAAGAGCATTAAGACTTCTTGAATCTAGTGGACTTATAAAAGTTAAGGAAGGTGATTTAGTAACTGTAATTGATATTACTGAAAATCCTAAAAATCTTAAGATAACAGAGATCGATGCAGCTCAGCTTCCTAGAATCCTTGTAGATATAGATGGTGCAGTAATAAATACTAACTATGCTTTAGCTGCCCAATTAGTTCCCACTAAAGATGCATTACTTATAGAAACTAAAGATTCTCCCTATTCTAATATTTTAGCCGTTAGAAAGGATGACAAAAACTCTGAAAAGATTAAAGCCTTGTCAAAAGCCTTAAATTCAGATGAGGTTAAAAAATTTATTGAAGAAAAGTATAATGGTAGCATTGTGCCTGCCTTTTAGGAAAAACCAGCCTTAAACTACAGTTTAGGGCTGGTTTTTATTGATATTATTTTACATAAATTTATTAATTACCACCGTAACTATTAGTTCATAAATTTCGTATATATTACAAGTAAGTTACAAATTTATGTAATTAAGAGGTGAAATATGAAAAGGAATACGAAACTTATAACCTTATTTTTGCTATCATCCTTAGTTTTATGCAGCTGCGGAAAATCACAAGGGTTAACTAAAAAAGAAAAATTGGAAGATTTTCAATACATGTGCAAAATAGTTTCTGAGAATCATCCTGCACTATCTGCCAGCAATGTAGCTTCTAATTGGGATCAACTTCAAAAGGATTATAAAGATAGAGTTAAAAAAACAGAGAACGATGAAGATTTTCGAGTTCTTCTTAGTAACATGCTTCAAACCTTACATGATTCTAATACTCTTATGGTATCTAATAAAAATTATACACGTATTAAACCACTATTTCAAAATAATGAATTCTGGGGAAAAGAATTTCAAAATGACAAAGTTATGGCCAGGTACAAGAGTAGTGAAGACTTCTTAACTCAAGGCAGTACTATTTCTGAAACCTCAGAAAATATATTAACCGACAAGGTTACCCCCTATAAACAAAATTTCAATGTAGATTATGTAAAAATATCTAAGTTTGATGTAAATAATGCGGAAAATGATATGAAAAAAATTAAAGACTTTGTTGCCAATACTGAAAGCACAAAATTACTAATAGATTTGAGAAACACCTCTGAAGGATCCGACTTATACTGGATTAAGTATCTGGCACCTACCTTATTTAAAAAAGAGATGAAATGGTCCACCTATAGTTTATATAGAGATGGAGATTACTTAAGTCCATTTATAGATAGTATTAAAGAGAAAAAACGCATTGCTCAGTTAGATCCCAAGAGTGTTCCATCAGTTCCTAAAGACTCATTACCTGGTTTTGATTACTTTCTTGAATCCACATCCAATATAGCTTCTAAAAACCCAATAAATTTTAGTGGCAAAATTTATATTTTAGTATCAACTTCTATGGGTTCATCAGCAGTAAATTTTTCTAAGTTTGTCCAACAAAATAAAGTTGGAAAGCTAGTAGGACAATTAAATCCAAATCCTAGTATGGAGGGATGTTTGTCAGCTGCCTCCTTACCTAACAGTGGCTATATTTTCATATTTTCTGCTTCCTTGATAAAGGATTCTTTTGACATTAAGTGTTTTACCCCTGATATACTTGAAAAAGGAATACCAACTGCAAAGTTAAGTATTGATAACTGCGTTAATGCTGCAGGTGTAGATTAATTTTACAAAAAAGGCTAGCATCATTTGCTAACCTTTTTTTATTATCCGATCTTTTGAAAGCCTTCCCCTAAAGTCTCATATATATCGCTTACACTAACAAAGGCCTCTGGATCTACTTCCTTTATGAAATTTCTAATTTTAATAAACTCCTTTTTATCAACTACAGTACATAAAACCTCTATAGAATTCTTACTATAGGACCCTGTGGCATGATAAATGGTTGATCCTCTTTCTAAGTCTTTAAGTATAAATTCTTCTATTTCGCGTATTTTAGGACTTATGATCTTTATCTCCTTAAGGGCATTAAATCCATCAATAGCTCTATCTATTGCAAGGCCTGTAACTATTACTGTAAATAATGCATATAATCCCTTCTTAAGTCCAAAGGCATTTAGTGCCAAAAGCACCACTACTAAATCTGCTAAAAGCACCCCTTTTCCCATATTTATATGAAAGTACTTGTTTAATATCTTAGCTATTATATCAGTTCCACCTGTAGACGCGTTTTTATTAAATATCACTGCCATACCTATGGCCTGAAGAAGTATCCCAAATAGCATCTCTATAAATATGTCATCTGTTAATGGTCCACCCATTGGAAATATATTTTCTAATACAAAAATAGTACTTGATAATAACAAGCTAGAAAATACCGTCTTACCACCAAAGCTAGGTCCTATAACAAAGAATGCCACAGTAAAGAGGACTATATCTATAACAAACATTATTCCCCCCCTAGGAATCATAGGAAAATAATTATTTATTACTATAGCTAAGCCGCTTATGCCTCCTCCTGCTATATCGTTTGGCATCATAAAGAAATATACACCACAAGCTACCATAAATACTCCAATTACTATTACTAAATAATCCTTTGTTTTTTTCATCATTTCTTCCTCCTTAGTTTATTATCCCTATTTATGAAAAATATATTATGGTTGCAATATATTATTGAATCCTTCTCCTAATGTTTCATAAACTTCTGTTACACTCACAAAGGCATAGGGATCTATTTGCTTCATATAACTCTTAATTTTAATTAATTCTTTAGTGTCTACTATAGTCCATAGTACATCTACCGTTGCTTCACTAAATGCTCCCCTTGCTTGATATATAGTGGCACCTCTCCCTAGTTCTTCTAAAATAAACTTCTTTATTTCTTCCTGCTTCTCACTTATAATTCTTACTTCCTTGCATGCATTAAAACCCTCAATTACCTTATCTATGGCAAATCCATTTAATATTATTACAAATAGTGCATACATACCCTCTTTAAGTCCAAAGGTAAACATAGCAGCAGTTACAACTACCAAGTCTGATAGCAAAACTCCCTTGCCTAGATTTATATGAAAATACTTATTCAGTATTTTAGCAATTATATCTGTTCCACCTGTAGATGCATTGGCATTAAAAATAATAGCCATACCTATTGCCTGTAGTATTATACCAAAAATCAACTCTAAAAGTACATCACCTGTTAGTGATTGAGTCACTGGACATATTTTTTCAAGAACCCATATAGCTCCAGACAATAAGAAGCTAGCATATATTGTTTTAGCACCAAAGCTACTACCAATCAATACAAATGCTAATAAAAATAATGCTATGTTAAATACCATCATCAATGCTCCAACTGGAACACTAGGAATATAATAATTTATTACCATAGCCGCACCATTTACGCCCCCAGCAGCAACATTATTAGGCATAACTAAAAAGTTTAGTGCTACAGACACTAATATTACTCCAAAGGTAATTATTATATAATCTTTAACCTTTTTCATAGAATCCCCCCTATATAATTTGAAATTTACCCAACCTTAACTATTATATAATATTTTTGCTAAGCCTTGAAGTGCCTAGCCTTATGCATATTTATTCATATGATCTCTATTAAATAACCTAAATTTCATTAAGTCTGGATTTTATTATAAATAGTTATCACTTTTATCACTTTGTGATTAGTTTTCTTAATGTTTTTTATTTGTTTCATTGATATTTATACATTTCTCAGTATAAAAATTTTTTTATCTTATTTTAATAACCTAAGTTTTCATTGACTATAATAACCTTAATTCTTCCCTTTACCCTTTGCCTTTTTATTAACGTATAATCATTGCATATTCTAGAGTTAGAAGAACAATCCATACAATAACCTACCTTTGCACAAGGCGTCTCTAATTTTAGCCTTAAACAGTTAGCTGGTGTAGCTATGCTTTCTACTCTATATATGGCTGCCTTAACATCCTTTACTATCTTATTTATTCCCACTACAACTATAACCTGTTTAGGCCCATATATCATAGCTGCCACTCTATTTCCATTACCATCTACATTGTATAACCATCCCTCTTCAGTTATGGCATTAGTTCCTGTAAAAAAGGTATCTGCAAAGAATGCTTTTCTTTGGATATATTCCTTTTCTTCCATAGTAAGACCTTCTTTATTTCTATCTAAATATTCATATACTCCACTTTTTAAAAGCTTTATTACTCCACTTTCCTCTAATGATACGGATCCTCCAGCTGCTACTACTTGTCCCTTTGGGCATAACTCAGATATCTTGTCCAAAAGTTCCTTTGAGTTTTGTACAAAACATCCTTCCATATTGTTTTTATTAAGAGCTTCTATCAGGGCCTCTACTCTTTTCTTTATTATATATTCAAGATTTTTATCCATTTTCTACATCCTCCTTACTCTTTACAATTAAATCTATCTATTCATAATTATATCATTTATATATTGTTTTATTAATCATCTATATTTTTTTAAATTCCAGTCACCTTTCGACACTAAACTCGTATATATTATTAGATAGACAAAATATCTAATAATGCGGATATTTTTTACAAACTATCTTTTCAAAAGGATTATCAAGTACTTATTGATATACTCAATAATTGTGTCTACTCCCCAGTATGATTCACTGATAATCCTTTTCTTACAGTAAATTTTACTTTTTTCCCTCATATAACTTTAAAGCATCCATATTTATCATGGATGCTTTATTAATGTTGAAATTTGTTTAATTTTTTCCTTCATAATATTTGTTATTTGGGTACATCTTCTTTTTTAAATTCTAAAATGTCCCCAGGCTGACAATCTAAAGCATCACAAATAGCTTCTAAGGTGGAAAATCGGATGGCACTAATTTTTCCTGTTTTTATTTTTGAAAGGTTCACATTAGCAATTCCCACTTTTTCAGCTAAATCATTTAATGATATTTTTCTATCAGCCATTACGCGATCAAGTCTTAAAATAATTGCCATAATATAATCCTCCTAAAGTGTTTCATCATATTGTCTTTGCAACTCAGCCCCATATCCAAACACTATTGCCATAAAGAAAAATACCAAAGCAATTACTACAAAGGACATATTAGGAGAGGATTTAATATTAATTTCAGGTGCAAAAGAATCATAAAAACCTGCTCTAGCTATAGGTACAACCAATGAATAAATTAGTAAAGTAATTCCTATATTTTTAAGTCTTTTAACATTAGATTTACTAAATGGTCCAATATCCCTGCTTGTAGATTTAAACATTCCATATGCAGTTATAAGAATAAAAAGTACAAATATAGCCGATACAATTATAGTACACATTTCTGCAATAACTTCACCTGTTGATCCTAAAATTTGTCCTGTAGATGAATAAAAAGCTAATCCCTTCATTGAGACAATGTTAACATTAGATTCCTTAGAAATCCAAATAATAGTACCTATGGGTACACAAATACCAACTACAAGGGAAATAATTAATACTTTTAAAATAATAGCCATTATTTTGCTGCTTTTCTGGATTTTTTCTTGTATTCTATTCATATGATAACCCCTTCCTTGTTTTGTTATTTAATGAAATTATTATATCATATGATTATATGAATAACAACTATAATTTAATGATAAACATTAAATTATTTATTTTAAAGATATAAGTCACCTTTTAAGAGCTACATTAAATTCATATATTTTATTATATAATATTTATCTTTTTCTTAATAAAAACAAAAAAGACCTCCAATTTTATGCATCGGAAGTCCTTCTATTTCTTTGGAGCGGGTGATGGGAATCG
>DINW01000025.1:41011-41250 GCA_002423705.1 Clostridium sp. UBA5530 | reverse complement strand
ACCGCTCTACCAACTGAGCTATCCCAGCCCATCTATCTTTATATATTTTATCACATTATTTTGTGATTTACAAATTTTACACACAAATATAGTCAGATGAACTATGGATTTTTTTACTATATTCCTATGATAATATATTTTTTCATAATAATCAAGGTGAATATTAATTAAAATATATATTCCTTATTTTTCTTAAAGATTTGATGATTTACATGTATTTTAGGTATTTTTTTCTTATT
>DINW01000025.1:8717-40932 GCA_002423705.1 Clostridium sp. UBA5530 | reverse complement strand
TTATTGAAAAGAGGCGATTCTTTCAATGAAATGCTAAATTCATTCTTTGAGGATGACTTCTTCACTGGATTAAATTCTTTAGGAAGTTCATTCAAAGTAGATTTAAAAGAAACAGAAGATCAATATATAGTAGTTGCTGATTTACCTGGCATAAATAAAGATGGTGTTGATGTATACTATGAAAATAACTATCTAACCATTTCCGCCAAAAGAGAAGATTCCATAGAGGATAAGAAGGAAAACTACGTAAGACGTGAAAGGTCCTATGGGCAATTTAGAAGATCCTTCTATGTAGATAATATAGATGATAATAGTATAAACGCTTCCTTCACTAATGGAGTATTGCAAGTGTCTATGAATAAATTAGACAAATCTAAGTTTAATAGAAGAAAAATTGATATCAATTAATTTCCTTATTTATATGTAACGTACCACTTCAATATCTTTAATTTAGAGATAAATTTACTATAATAAAAGAGAGGCTTCAATTAGCCTCTCTTTTATTGATGTATAGTATCTAAATTTCCAAACTTACTGTATTGTCCAAGCCATGCCATCTTTACAGTTCCTACTGGACCATTTCTCTGTTTTGCTATTATGCATTCTGCTACATTTTTTTCTTCAGTTTCTTTATTATAATATTCATCTCTATAAAGAAACATAACCACGTCAGCGTCCTGCTCTATAGATCCTGATTCTCTAAGGTCTGATAACATAGGTCTATGATCAGCTCTTTGTTCTGGGGCACGGGATAGCTGTGATAAGGCTACAACAGGACATTGCATCTCCTTGGCTAAAGCCTTTATAGATCTAGATATCTCAGATACCTCTTGCTGCCTACTTTCTCCACTTCCTGACATAAGTTGAAGATAGTCTATCATTATAAGATCTACTCCATACTCCATCTTTATTCTTCTACATTTGGCTCTCATCTCCATAACAGATACTCCTGCAGTATCATCTATGTAAATTTTAGCTGCGGCTAAAGGGCCCGAGGCTCTGGCTATATTTTCCCAGTCTTCATCATCTAAGTTTCCAGTTCTTAACTTTAGCATATCTACATTAGCCTCTGCACACAATAATTTATATGCTAACTGCTCCTTTGACATTTCTAATGAGAATATAACTACGCTTTTTCCTGCCCTTAATGCTGCCTGTTGTGCTATATTTAGAGCAAATGTGGTTTTACCCATAGAAGGTCTTGCTGCTATAAGAACCATATCTCCCTTTTGAAAACCTGAGGTTTTTGCATCAAGATCTTTAAAGCCTGTTGGAATTCCTGTTATAGCTCCTTTGTTATTGAAGAGCCTTTCTATTTCTAAAAATCCTCTTTCTAGTACAGAGCTTATAGGTTCATAATCATTTGTAGATCGTTTTTCAGCTATATCAAAAACTTTTTTCTGAGCAAAATCTATAACATTTTCAACTACATCCTGACCACTGTAGGTCTTTTCTATAATTTCATTAGAAGCCCTAATTAGTCGCCTTAGTATTGCTTTTTCTTCTACTATCTTAACATAAGAGTTTAAATTCGCTATAGAGGGAACTGAGTTGCTTATCTCTGTAATATAGCTAATTCCACCTGCACTATCTAGCTTCTCTACAGACTTCAAGTGCTCAATTAATGTAATCATGTCTATAGGTATATCTTTTTGAAATAGCTCCATTATACCGCTAAATATAACTTTATGAGAATCCCTATAAAAATCATCTGATTTTAAAGATTCTGTTGCTCTTACTATGGCGTTTTTATCTATAATCATAGAACCTAATACTGATTGTTCCGCTTCTAAATTATTAGGTAAACTTCTCATAATCGGTGCATCCACTGTTTTGCTCCTTTCACTATGTATTGATACAATCTTTATTTAAAATAGGTTATAAGACTCCAAAACCTCTGGAGTCTTATTATTAAGATACATACTATTATTATTTATTGACATATGACAGTGGTTTAAAACACTATTTTCATCAATTCCTCTATATTTTCTACAGCCTTAACTTCTATATCATCTAGTCCTAAAGGAATCTCATTTTCATTATCCTTAGGAACTAAAACTAATTTTATGCCCTTTCTTCTTGCACCATATATCTTTTCAAATATACCTCCTACAGGTTTTATCTTTCCTCTTAGTGATATTTCTCCTGTAATAGCTACATCTTGTCTTAATGGTTTATTTAATAAGGCGCTTATTATACATATAGTTATAGCCGTTCCTGCTGATGGTCCATCTATTTTACCACCACCAATTGCATTTACATGAACATCATAATCTTTTATATCTATATCCGTAGCCTTCCTTATAACTGATGCTGCATTAAATACTGAGTCTTTTGCCATTGATCCTGCAGTATCGTTAAATCTAACTTTACCACTTCCTTTTTCCTTGGCAGGGAATACCGTTGCTTCTATTTCTATAGTAGAACCTATGAATCCGCTTACCCCCAATCCATATACATGTCCTATCTCCTTGTTTTCATTTATATCTAATATTTCATAAGGAACGATTCTAGCTATGGATAATACCTCCTGAACATCCTGCTTTGTAATAAATATATCTTCCTCTATAGTTTTTTGCTTATATATAACATATCCATAGGCATCGGATAATATATTTATAGCCTTTCTACCTTCTATGGTATATCTGCTTATTAGCTGTGGAACGCCATCTTCTAGCTTTACCTTCAACTTTTGAGCACCATTTATTACTATCTTTTCTATATCCTTAGATGTTAATGGCTCAAAATACACTTCTACGCATCTAGACCTTAATGCAGGATTTATATCTGATGGTTCCCTGGTAGTTGCTCCTATAAGAACAAAATCAGCTGGTGCCCCATTGTCAAATAAATACTTTATATATTTAGGAGTACTTTCATCCTCTGGATCATAGTATGAAGATGAGAATTCTACCCTCTTATCCTCTAGAACCTTTAACAACTTATTTTGAAGAATATTATCCAATTCCCCTATCTCATCTATAAACAAAATACCACCGTGAGCTTCTGTTACTAATCCGGGCTTAGGTTCTGGTACTCCGATATCTGCTAAATCTCTCTTGCTACCTTGATAGATAGGATCATGTACTGACCCAAGTAATGGATTAGTAATCTCTCTAGGATCCCATCTTAATGTAGTACCATCTACTTCTACAAATTTTGATCTTTCATCATAAGGAGTAAACTCTAATTTTTTAGCTTCTTCTAACGCTAATCTTGCAGCTGAGGTCTTACCAACCCCTGGAGGTCCATATAAAATTATATGCTGAGGATAAGGAGATGCCAGTTTTGAAATTAAAGACTTTATGGCTCTTTCTTGGCCCACTATTTCTTCAAAACTATCTGGCCTTAATAAGCTTTGTATATTCTCAGTAAGGTTTTTATTATCTAATTCTTTTAGCTTTGAATATTTCTTTAAAGTTTTAGCATTTTCAGGACCTTTCTGCTTTCTTATAATTCCAAGCCTTATTTCATCAACATACTTATCTTGTCTTTCTACTAAATCTCTTTCTACTTCCTGCTCTATTTTACTTTGAATATATCTTCTAGATATTTCTTCTGCAATCCATTTTTCAGTGTCTTTCATTACAGTATCTATGTTTTCCTCAGTAGGTACTGTATCTATTCCTTTTCCCTCACTAACTATCCTATTTAGTGCATAGGCTCTCTTATATATATCATTGCTTTTTATATGCTTCTGAAGCTTGAACTTTACAGTTCTTGCTCTTATAGCTCCATCATCTAAGATGTTTTTAGCTACATCAAATAATACATTTATCTGAGATTCTATATTGGCCTCAGTATCTAAAACTTGCTGCAATATATTATCCTCATATTGTTGTGATTTCAAAATATATCCTCCTTATGCTGATGCTATTATAACCTTCATTTTTGTGGATATCTCTGGATAAAGCTTAACTTCTATTTCAAATGTACCTGTTTGCTTTAAGGTATCCATGACTATTTTCTTTTTATCTACTTCTATTTTATATTGTTTCTTTATTAATTCTGCTATATCCTTGCTAGTTATGGCACCAAAAAGCCTTCCATTTTCTCCTGTTTTAGCATTTATCTTTATTTCTTTATTTCTCAATTGATCTGCTAACCCTTGAGCCTCTTCTATTTCTGCAAGTTTTTTTCTTCTATCGCTTTCTTTTTTAGCATTTAGAACATGTAGATTTTCATCATTTGCTTGTTCTGCTAGTTTTCTTGGAAAAAGAAAATTTCTTGCATATCCATCGGAAGCATTAACAATATCTCCTTTTTTTCCTAATCCCTTTATATCTGATAATAATATTACCTTCATTTTTTTTCACCTTCCTTTAAATATTTGCCTATGGCATCCTTTAACATAATTTTAGCTTCTTCTATTGTAACATCATTTATTTTTGTTCCTGCCATGGTTAGATGTCCTCCTCCACCAAGGGACTCTAATATAAGTTGAACGTTTATATCCCCAAAGGATCTTCCACTTATACATACATCTTCTTTTATTTTAACAAGAACAAAAGATGCTTGAATACCTGTAATATTTAGTAACTCATCTGCTGCCTGGGCAGCTAAAATAGTATCTTCCATATCATTAGGACTCATGGCTATAGCTATATTGTCATTTACTTCAGCATTTCTTATAATATCTGATTTCCTTATATAGTTATTTAAATCATGACCGAACATCTTTTTAACATCAACAGGATCAGCTCCTAGCCTTCTTAAGAAAGAAGCTGCTTCAAAGGTTCGTACTCCCGTTTTTAGTGAAAAATTCTTAGTATCTATGCATATACCTGCCAAAAGAGCCTCTGCTTGAAGCTGGGATAGTATAGGCTTATTCATCATATATTGTATCATTTCAGTGACTAATTCTGAAGTAGATGAAGCATAAATCTCAATATATGTTATGATAGCACCCTCTATAAAATCAACAGTTCTTCTATGATGATCTATTATAACAAAGTTTGCAACCCTATTTATTATATCTTCATCTTGTACATAGCTTCTGCTATGTACATCAACTAAAATTAATAAGCTATTATCATCTAGCTCTTCTAAGCATCTGTCTGGTGTAATAAGCCAATCCTTATATGTTGCATCATCTTCCATTTTGTCCATTACACATTTTATAGCTTCATTCTTTTCTTTAAGAATTATTTTACATTCCTTACCTAATGATTTTATAACTCCAGCTAATCCAATTGCTGACCCAAAGCAATCCATATCGGGATTTCTATGTCCCATTATATATACCTTAGAGCTTTCATTTATAAGATCTCTTAAAGCATGAGCTATTACTCTAGCTCTTACCTTAGTCCTTTTTTCAACCTCCTTGGTCTTTCCACCAAAAAAGTTCAATTTTTCTCCTGATTTTATAACTACCTGGTCGCCACCTCTCCCCAATGCTAGCTCTTTGGCCGAATTGGCATAGTTGCTATTAATCATAGGACTTTCCCCTAGTCTTCCAATACCTACACTTAAAGTAACAGCGATTTTATTTCCAAAGCTTATTTCTCTAACGGTGTCCAATATATCAAACTTTTTCTTCATCTCTTCTAAAATAAAATTGTCCTGTATAGATAGTATATACTTATTGGAAGAATATTTCTTTATCATTGCATTTAGTTTATGGGCATAATTCATTATGGTGCTCTCTATTTCTGCGGATAATATAGGTCTTTTACTCTCTTCTACACCTTTTAGAACCTCATCTAAATTATCTACCTCTATAAGCATTATACTTTCCCTATTTTGTAGTGCTTTCTTTAAAGAAGTTACATTATAAAAATAAAGGATTATTATGGATTTATTTTTATTGTACTTTTCATCAATGTCTACCCAGCTACCATAGATGTCATAAACCTCATCATTTAGATTTACATATTTATATAGAATATTTTTATTTTTTATTATTTCTGATGGTTTCCAATCCTTTAATATGTCGGTTATACTTTTACCTAGAAAATTATTATTATCTACTATAGCAGTAAATTTACTATTATACCATGTTATCTTTCCATCGTTGTCTAATATGATCATAGGAAAAGGCAAGTTTACTAATGTATTTTGTGTTGCTACATCTAATCTATTTGAAAAATCCTCTAAAAAGTTCTGCCATTGTTTTTCTTTATTCTTAGTATCATATTTGTAACATATAATTGCTATTATCAAAAAAATTAATGAAATCCCTGCTACCATAAATTGCTTTTTAAGTCCTAAAATTAAAATAAGGATAATAATAAAAATAATATATATATTAGTACTAGGCAAAAATTTTTTTAACTTTTCCACAGGAAAACTCCTTCCTACTTTTTCAGTTTATTTTCTAATTTTGCCTGAATAGCAGTACCTAAACTGTTAGGGTCCAGCTTTCTAAAGTCAAATATAAAATCCATTAATCCAAACATAAATACAACTTGACTGATGAAAGGACTTAATACTGAAAATATAAATAAAAATATTAAGAGCACTTTGTTTCCAATGCCTCTTTTGGCTAACCAGCTATATATAACAGCCACCCCTATTATAGTGGCGGTAAATCTTAATATATACATAGCGGTAATGCTTATATAGTCCCCTGCTACCATGCCATTTGAAGACAGCAAGTATCCTAAAAGTACAGATATTATTAATAATGCACCTATTCTATTATCCACATACCACTGGTTAAAAGGCCTAAGTTTAGGCATATCATATTTAATTCTTTTCATTATTTTTCTAGTTATTATATAGTTTATGTAACCTTGCATAAATCCTGATAAAACTAATATAGATGGTATTAATAATAATATAGTCCTGGCATCTAAATTCTTTATTAAATCTATGCTGGTTTGCATTTGAGTCATATCTACTCCCATTGCATTATAAATACTAACCATAGTATCTAGCGACTGCTGAAACATATCTACTAATTTTTCTGCTGCACCATTTAATGTAGTGTTTAAAAGTCCATATATCATAACTATAGCATCTATGACTATTCCAAATATCATAGCTCCAACTGATGAAAGCAAGGTTATAGTAGAACTCTTTTTATTCTTAATACAATATCCCATTACCATTGCAGTACTTCCATATAAAGCAACTGAGCCAATAGCAGACACTACACTTCCTGTCATAGCAATCAAAATAGCACTTCCGAACACTGCTGTTAATGCTATTTTAAAATCGTACCTTGTATAAAGTATAGTTATAGGCATTGGCAGTATAAAAAGTCCTATATATCCAAATAGGGGTACATAACTGTTCATGAGAAAAATTACAACAACTAAAGCTGTCATAAGCCCAGCTTCAACAACGGCCTTTGCACTATATGTCTTATTATCCATATATTCCTCCAATTTTAGACTTTTACTTAAGTCCTTTCCTTTAAATGATTATATAATTTACTTAGATTTTTACCTTCCTTTTCAACTAAATCGCCTTCTAAAATTCCTAATTTAAGCTTTTTCTTCATGTTTTCATCTACAGAAGTATGAGAGTATCCTAACCTGTCAGCTAAAACATATAATATAATTATTGCCCCGGAAATACAATCCTGTATAGCTTCCTGTGCTACATTGCTTCCTTTTGCTAAAAGTCTAAAAAACTCCCCTATAATGCAAAGGAGTTGAGCCTTAAGCTCCTCAATTATTTTAATATCAGACATTATATTAAAATTATCCTTTTTCAAATTATTTCCCCCAATCCCCTCATATATATTCTATTTTAAATTTTTTTCAATATTTATGCAACTAAAGTTTATGTATCAAGTTCAACTAATATTCAGGTGGAGTGTTACAACAGGTAGACAAAAGGATAGACTTATTCTTTAAGTCTATCCTTTAAAAAATATATTGCTAAAGGTATGGTGATTATTGTGAAAATACTAGCTATTATCAATCTGTTACTTTTAACAGTAGGTATATCCACTTTACCTTTGGCAGTTATAGTCATCTTATCTGCATGTATGTCTATTTCTCCGCCATGTTCCCTGCAATCCCTACTAAATTTTCCGTAAATCTCTAAGGTATCACCCTTTGTCTTGTAATCTCCATATGACTTTACCTGTTCCATCATATCCTTTGTCATCCATACCCCTATAGCATTAGTGCCATCATTTATATTTATCCATCCATTTTGTCCTCTTTCAAGAGCTTCTCCTATTGCTTCTCCTTTAATAGTAACATAATTATCATTAAATTTAATAGAATTCTCTATTAAATCATTTATAGTTACAGTCTCACTATATCCTACTATAGAAGGACTTAACAATATTAAAATCCCTATTAAAGCTATGATCTTTTTAATCCTGTACATACCTTTTTAAATCCTCCTAGTATAAATCCTATTAGCGCAAACACAGATAAAAACTCTAACCTACCTAAATACATAGCTACTATATAATAAATTTTTAATGGAGCTGGAGTGGTCACTGTTGTCACCCCTATAGTTAATCCAACGTTGCCTGTAGCAGATGCTGCTTCAAAGGCCGCTTGACTTACAGGGTATCCATAATATGTACCCATAGCTACTCCTACCGCAAAAAGTACTATATAACAAATTATTATTATCGCTGAACTTTTTATTATAGCATCATCTAATACTATATCCTTTATATGATGTATTTTACTTACCGTTACTCTTCTTTCAGAACTTAATAGTCTTTTAATCTCTGCTATTATGCCTTTGNNTTCCTACTCTTAATCCCTTAAATCCACCTGCCGTTGAACAAGCTGATCCTCCAATAAGCATAGCTATTACCATTACAAATATACCAAAATCTCCCCATTCTAGTGCAAACTGTCTTGCATATATGTTAGCAAATCCTGTGGTTGTATGAGCTGATAAGAGATTGTATACTCCTCTTCTAAACAATGCTATTCCATCTGAATACATATTTAATTTGTTTAGAATTATTATTACTAAAAATGAGGTTACTGTAGAAGTTATAAAAAAACTTTTAGCTTCTATGTTTCTAAATAGCTCTTTCTTGTCACCTCTCCATACGGCATAATGCAATCCAAAGTTAAAAGATCCAATTATAAAGAATATTATAGTTAATATCTCATAGCTGAAGCTATGATAATACATCATGTTTTGAGACATTGGCGCAAATCCACCTGTACTCCATGAAGACATAAATATAAATAATCCATGGAAAAATGCATTTATTGGTTTTAATCCTATTATAATTCCATCTATCCATAGAGCTAAAGTTCCTACAGCTAAGTAAACCATGCTTATAAACCATATTATCTTAGCTGTTCCCCTAACGTTTGGTACTAGCTCTATATCTTTGCCTTCACCAACGTACATCTTATAGGCTCCTACTGTGTCCTTAACCAAAAAGCTTAAAGCTAAAACTACCATTCCTTGTCCACCAACGAAGGTTAATATATGTCTCCACATATTTAAAGATAATGCAATATGATCTATATCTTGTATTAATAGAAGTCCTGATGTTGTAAATCCACTCATTACATCAAAAGTAGCATCTAAAAATGATAAAGAATTTCCACTTAATCTATATGGTATAGCACATAAGAACATCAATACAACCCATGATAAGGCTGATATGATAAGGCCATGCTTCCATTGAACCTTATTTTTCTTAACTGCAGATTTTCCAAAAACCATTAATAACATACCTATATCTAAGGCAACACATAAGCTTATTATGAAATCTACCAAAGAAGGTAATTCATTAAATATTAAGGCTACTATTATAGGTATAATCATAAGTCCTGCTGTACCTAGTACAATGACTCCTGTATAATAACATATTATTTTTAAATCAATTAATATATCTACCTTTTTCATATTCTTTCCTCTTTATTTCATTAATAAGTTATAAAATATCCAAATGCTAGAGTTAATGCCATTATAACTACTGTGAAGCCACATTCAGCAAGTACTCCCCATATAACCTTATTTCTATTTAACATAAAATGTCACCCCTTATATAACTTCCTCCAATTTTTTTTGTTGAGATGGAGGTATTACCATTAACAATTTATCATTTTCTTTTATTTCTACATTTCCATTAGGATAAATCACTGAATCATTTCTAAATATAGAAACTATTATCCCACCTGATGGCATGGTAATGTTTTTTAATAAATTATTTTTCCAACTGCTTTTTTTACTTACGTTAGCTTCAACTAATATAAATTCCCCTCTGTCTAAGGTTTGTATTAGTTTCAGCTTATTGTTGCTAAGTTCTCCATCAATTATATTTGCTATAACTTCAGTACTGCATACTGTATCTGTAACTCCTAAGGCTTTAAATACCTCTCTATTTTTAGGATTATTTATTCTTGCTACAGTTTTAGACACATCAAAGTTTAAATTTACTATGTGACATATAACAAAATTTTCTGCATCTTTTCCAGTAACTGCAGCTACTACCTCAGCATTGTCTGCTCCAGCTTCATTTAGTATATCAATATTTGTTCCATCTCCATTTATAACTTCTATTTGGAATTCCTCAGCTATTTTTTCACATACACTTATATTACTTTCAATCAATACTACATCATATTTCTTATCTTTAAGGGTGTTTATAAGGTAATATCCAACCTTCCCTCCACCCACAATTATGGCCTTCATTACACTCTCTCCTTTTATATCACAAAATCCTTTAATAGCTTTTCCTTATAATCACAGGTTACTGTAACTATAAACCTATCACCTTTTTGTATAACTTGATTTTTTTCTGCTATTTTAAAGCTATCATTTTTAAAGATTGCACTAACTATACATTTGTATTGCTTTTCTATTTCATTTACAGACATTAAGTTTGAAGATTTAACAGTTATCTCAAGAATCTCCATATTCTCATCTATAAGCTCTATTGTGCCTTTTGTTAAACATATCTTACTCTTTATAACTTCTTCAGTTTGTTGTATAGGACATATGGTTTCAATTCCCATTTGTCTATATATTTTTAGCTTGTCTAAATTGCATACTCGAGCAATAACCCTTTTCACTTCAAATATATTTTTAGCAATTTTAGAACTCATTATATTTGTATTATCATCAGGTGTTAACGCTAAAAATAAATCCGCTTCTTTTATTCCTGCCTCTATTAGCACATCTTTGTCTATTTCTATTCCCCTTAATCTCTGTCCATTAAATACTGTGCCTAAATTTTTTAATCTTTCTTCATTGCTGTCTACAACTACCACATGATGACCTTCATTGGCTAATTCCATTGCAACAGCACTGCCTGTTCTTCCACTTCCCACAATTACTACATACATTAAATTCACCTCATACCTCAAACAACTTATTATTTTAAATTCTATATTTGCCTATAGTATACTTTATGAGTTGAGAGTCAACATGCTCCCTACTGAGTTCCTTATGGTTTACCATAGTTAAAAATCTTGGATACCTCCTTAAATCTGTTGCTTTCATCTATTAATCCATAACCCTCATATACTTTGGCTAAAAGAAAATATACCTCTCCATTGTTAGGATCTTTGCTAAGTATATATTTTAAATCTTTTAAACTGTCTTCTAAATTTCCATGGCTTAATTCCTCTTTAGCTTGATTTACTAAGCTCTTAATATCATTATTTTGGCACTTTAAACTTGTAAATTCATTTAGAGTTGTTTTTAATCTATCAGTGGTAAAGGGTTTTTGAAGGTAAGCCACAGCTCCTAACTTTGTGCATTCCACAGCATTTTTTACTGTAGCAAAGGCTGTCATTATAACTACTGGTGTATTTATTCCCTTAGCTCTTATACGCCTTAATACCTCAGTACCACTAATTTCTGGCATCTTTATATCTAAAAATGCAATATGAAATTGTTGATTTTGGAATATGTCCATAGCCTCTTTTCCATTAGTGGCCTCTATAACTTCATCCCCCTGAATTTCAAAAAAAGTGGTTATCATCATTCTGATATTTTTAGTATCATCTGCAACTAATATTTTAGACATTATTATCACTCCTATCTATTGGCAACGATATTGTAAATTCACTTCCTTCATTTTCAATACTTTCGCACCATATTTGCCCATGGTGTATGTCAATTATTTCTTTAGCTATAGCTAAGCCTAGACCTGTTCCCTCTACCTTATTTCTATTAGGAGCTTGCATAAATCTATCAAATATTTTATCTATATATTGATCCGGTATACCTATACCATTATCTTTCACCGAAACATATACCTTAGAGTCATTGTTATAGGCCCTAATATATATATGTCCATTAGAATTGGTAAATTTTATTGCATTTGATAATAGGTTATTGATAACCCATTTTAATTTATTTGAATCCCCATATATACTAGGAATATTTTTTTCAATTTTATAGTTTAAATTTATAGTTTTATTTTCTGCTAAGTCTTTATATTCCTCAATAGAACACATTATTACCTTAGCTAAATCCATTTTTTCCATGTTTATATATCCTTTATCACCCTCTAATTTAGCTAACTTTATTAAATCATTTACCAAATTGCATAATATATTTAAATCCTCTTCTAATGCTAAAATTATCTTATTCTGCTTTTCATTTAATACCCCTACGTTTTTATCCTTTAACAAAGATGTAGCCATCATCATAGATGTCAATGGTGTCTTAAATTCGTGGGATACATTAGATACGAATTGGCCCTTTATTCTTTCTATTTGTTTAAGTCCTGTAACATCTTGAAATACTATTATTAAATCCTTTATATTTTTTAAATAATCTATATTTTTTATAGGTGTTATGATTATATTATAAAAATATTCTTCATTTTCTATTTGAAATCNNTCTCATTATTCTCTGGATTTGATCTCTTCCATCTAATAATTCTTTATATGCTTGATCTATATATATAAACAATTTTTCTTGGTCCATTATCTCTGTAATATGCTTATCCATTATTTCACTATGATCTATATGAAACATTTGTTTAAAAGCATCATTGAATAACTTAATTTTAAATTCCTCATTAATCATAATCAAAGGAGTGGTAGATCCCTGGATGATAGCAGAATTTTTATCTCTTTCCTCTATAAGTTGTCCTAAAGTGCTTTTCTCATATTGGTGAAGTCTTCTGGTCATATTATTAAATTCCATAGCCATTATTCCAATTTCATCTTTAGATACTACTGCTACTTCCTGATTTATTTCTCCTTTTCTTACTTTTTTTATTGTTTCAGTTAAAATCATTATTGGTTTTAGGGTTTTGTCTACATATTTTCTAGATAATATTAAACTTATCCCAGAAACCAATATTCCAATTCCTAAGATTATAAATATAGAATTGTCGGCATATCTAGATATTTTTTCTTGTGACGTTATCATTGAATTCTCATTGACTGTTATAACTTGTTGTAGGTCGTTAACAATTTCTGTTATTATAGGTAGCATTTGATTATCATAATAGGTCAATGCTTCCTTGTCTTTTCCCTCTCCCTTCAACTTATCCAAATCAGAAAATCCTTTTACATACTCCACATATTTATTTCCTAAATTTGTTGCTAATTCTTTTTCCCCATCTTCACTTATATGTTTTTGTTCCTCGTTGTACCATATCCAAAATTCTTTACTTTTTTCAAAAAACTCTTCTGAAATATTGTCATCTGGTCTATTTATAAAAGTAGATATTAATAAATTTTGCTTTTCTATTACTATACACATATTATTAGATGAATTTATACTGCCATAATTATTGTCCATAGTTGAATTTATGGCTCTTTTTAAATCGTATATGTTCAATACAGAAAATATTGAAAATAATATTAAAATTACTATCAAAGTAAAATATATTGCATTAACCTTTCCTTTAAAGGTTTTAATCATATTTTTATCTCCTTTCTGAAAATTAGTATATTCTCCTATGTAGTTTAATTCAATTAACTATTCTCGAAGATATTTATAATAAACTAATGATTCTTGATGATTTCTTAAGCCTATCTTATATAACTATCTATAACAAGATGGAAACCTAAATTAAGGTACTTTTTAACCTTTAAAACATCTTACTATTTATTCCTCATATTCTTAAATTAGTGGTAGAATATAGTTATAATATTATATAAGTAGGGGGTACTTAAATGGATAAAAACACAAATATTAATTGGAACGAGTTAGGTTTTAATTATATTAAAACAGACTATCGTTATGTATCAAACTGGAGAGATGGTCAATGGGATCAAGGAACTTTAACTGAGGATAATACCCTTAGGATCAGTGAAGCATCTACAGCCTTACACTATGGCCAACAGTGTTTTGAGGGCCTAAAGGCCTATAGAACTAAAGATGGTCACATTCAGCTGTTTAGAGTGGATAGAAACGCTATGAGACTGAATGACTCCTGTAGAAAGTTATTAATGCCTGAAATTCCTATAGAAAAATTTATAGATGCTTGCATGCAGGTAGTTAAGGCTAATGAAAGATTTATTCCTCCTTACGGTACTGGTGGTACCTTATATTTAAGACCATTTGTCATAGGAGTTGGTGATAACATAGGGGTTAAGCCTGCCTCAGAATATATATTTAGTATATTCTGTGTTCCTGTTGGTCCTTATTTTAAAGGTGGTCTTTCTCCTGTAAAATTTACAGTTTCTGATTTTGATAGAGCTGCTCCTTACGGTACTGGTGGTCAAAAAGTAGGAGGAAACTNNCAGCTTCTCTACAGCCTCACTTACTAGCTAATAAGCAAGGGTTTGCTGACTGTATATATCTAGATCCTGCTACCCACACTAAAATTGAAGAGGCTGGTGCTGCAAACTTTTTTGGTATAACTAAAGATGATAAATTTATTACACCTAAATCCCCATCTATACTACCTAGTATTACAAAATATTCTCTTCTATATCTTGCTGAAAACTATCTACATCTTGAAGCTATAGAAGATGATGTTTTAATAGATAATCTTGATGAATTTAAGGAAATAGGTGCCTGTGGAACCGCTGCAGTAATTACTCCTATTGGTGCTATAGAGTACAATAATCAGGTTCATGTGTTCCACAGTGAAACAGAAGTTGGTCCTATAATTAAAAAATTATATGATACTCTAACCGGCATTCAGTTTGGTGATATTGAAGGCCCTGATGGTTGGATATTTAAAGTTCAATAATATTACTATATATAATTCTAAGTAAACAAAAAAAACCCTTGTAAAACAAGGGTTTTTTGTAATTAACTTATATTACTCAGTTGTAAATGGTAATAATGCTATGTTTCTTGCTCTCTTCACAGCAGTTGTTAATTCTCTTTGATGCTTAGCACAAGTTCCAGATATTCTTCTTGGAAGTATCTTACCTCTTTCAGTAACATACTTTCTAAGTTTAGTGATATCCTTGTAATCTATAGTATCAGCATTATCAACGCAGAATGTACAAACCTTTTTCTTAGCTCTTCTCATTCTAGCGCCGCCTTTTTTTACTTCTCTATCCTTGCTCATTCTTCTCCCTCCTTACCTTTAAAGTGTTAGATTAGAAAGGTATATCTCCATCATCTATAGGAGTTATATCTTCATCAAATGGTTGCTCACCGAAAGAACCATTATTGGAGTGATCAAAACCTGAATCTCCAAATTGATTATTCTGAGAACCATAGCTTTGACTGCCACTAAATGGCGCTCCACCATCTTGTCTGCCTGAACCCTTACTCAAGAATGAAACTTCTTGTGCTACTACTTCAGTGACATATCTCTTAGTGCCGTCCTTAGCATCATAAGACCTAGTTTGGATTCTTCCGCTAATAGCCATAAGGCTACCTTTGCTCATATAATTGGCAGTGCTTTCAGCTTGTTTTCCCCAGATAACAACTGAGATAAAATCAGCTTCTCTTTGTTTTGTTGATGAATTGTACTTATCAACAGCTAATGTAACAGTGGTAACGGCCATGCCAGTCCCAGGAGTAAACTTTAACTCTGGATCCCTTGTTAACCTACCTACTAGAACAACTTTGTTCACTTATCACACCACCTTATTTTTCTTCCTTAACTATTATGTGTCTTACAACACCATCAGTGATTCTGAATATTCTATCTAACTCTTTTGGTAATTCTGAATCAGCAGAAAAGTTAATTAGTGTATAGTAGCCTTCGCTAATTTTGTTTATTTCGTAAGCAAGTTTTCTCTTACCCCAAAAATCAACGTTTTCTACTACTCCACCACCATTTTCTATTACACCTTTAAACTTATCTTGTGCAGTTTTTACTGCCTCCTCGTCTAAAGATGGGTGTAATATGAATATAGTTTCATACTTTCTCATCTATTTCACCTCCTCCCCTTGGACTACGGCTGTGAAATATCACAGCAGGGATTACATCTAAATATTCTATCACAACACTTCTTATTATTCAAGTTTTATTTTGATTGTACTATTTTTTTTACAGATTTTTCGAATTTACTTCTAGGAATCATTATTATTCTATTGCAACTAACACACTTTATTTTGATATCTGCTCCTAGTCTTATTATTTCCCAATTGTAACTCCCACAAGGATGCTGTTTTTTCATTTCCACCACATCACCTAAATTAAAAACTTTATCCATATTTTCCTCCCTATAGAAATAAAATCACTCTATACTAATTATCAAAATTTTTATCTTCACTATTTTCATTTATATGATATATAGCCCTTTTAGGATATGGTATCTCTATGCCCTCTCTATCTAATGCCTTTTTTACTTCTCTTCTTAAATTTCTCTCACACTCCCACTGAGTCATAGACTTAGCTGTTGCCCACAATGTAAAAGTAACCCCAGAATCTTTTAATGCTGATACGCCTAAAACCTTTGGTCCTTCCACAATATCTTCATTATCTCTAAATTTTTCACATACCCCTTGAAGGACCTCTGTCACTCTATCAACATCTTCTTCATATGCCACATCAACTTCTACTAAAACTCTCATACTTGCTCTAGAATGATTTGTTATCTGAGCTATACTTCCATTAGGTATTACATGAATATCTCCATTAAAATCTTTAAGCTTAGTAAGCCTTAGACCTATGCTCTCTACTATACCACCTTTATCTCCTATATTTATGTAGTCACCTACAGAAAATTGATCCTCAAAAACTATAAAGAATCCATTAACTATATCTTTTATTAAATTTTGAGTGCCTAGACCTATAGCAACACCCCCAATGCTTGCGAAGGTTAAGCTTATAGTTCCGATAAACTGATATAATATAGCTGATATTCCAAAAAAATATATTGTATACCTTAATAAGCTCTTTAATACAGTAGTTATAGTATTTATTCTCTTTTCATCTAATGCTATTTTAATTTTTTTCTGTCTAGCAATAAATTTATCTACAAATCTGGTTGATATTTTTACTGTTATAACCATTATTAAAATTATTATTACTAAACTTACAATCTTAGATATAATTTTGTCTATATTTAATCCCTGTATTATTTTTATAAAAAAATCATATGCATTTGATATAGAAGTATCTAAAATCATCTTACACCTCTCTCTTAT
The DNA here is from genome assembly GCA_002423705.1 of Clostridium sp. UBA5530. Taxonomy (GTDB): domain Bacteria; phylum Bacillota; class Clostridia; order Clostridiales; family Clostridiaceae; genus Clostridium_X. Next base: position 23,514 of record DINW01000025.1, on the reverse strand, counting down.
AATTACATTAAAGTCTTAAGTTTTTCACCATCTTTAATATATATGTTCTTAGGCTTTAGAATTTCTTCTTCAACTAATTGATTTATTTTTTCTAAGTCCTGTTCATCAAATTTTATACTTATACCACAACTTTGAGTTATATACGTAGGAGTTGGCATAATTACAATTTTTAAATTTTCTCTCTTTAGAATTTCCTCTCCCTTTATGGCATCCATAGTATTTTTAAATACAATTAAGCAATATCTATCCATAATTCCTCCGTTTTAAACATGAATATTTTTATATTTTACTTTTATAAGTATATATCATTTTGTAAGTATTTTAAAGATTATATAGGTCAATACTTGTAATTATATATCATTGTTTTCTCTAATATATAACTACTTTATTATAACAAAAAAATAACAACAAACTCCTACACAAATTTAACTAAGGTTGTAATGGAATTGAAATTTCTTTTAAAACTAAGTTTCACTTGGATATGGTTATTTAAATTTTATATGTTATGATGTAAAATAAATATATGTTTTACTATATACATTTATTTGGTATGTTAGTGATATACTTAGAGAATATACTATTCAGCGAACTTTAAAAACACAACAGGAAGGAGATAGTTACCAATGTATATATATTGTCTTTCATATATATTATTATCATTTATGTAGAATTTTTAATCATCAATTCTATTTAATTTTTTATATGCAAAGTACATCCCTATATATACTTTATAATATTTTGGTAGCGATTTAATATGAAACTTTATCTTGATAATGCAGCAACTAGCTTTCCAAAGCCGCCTTCAGTTTACAATGACATGGTTACTTTTATGAAGGATAACGGAGCAAGTCCTGGAAGAGGAAGCTATACTAACGCAATTGAAAGTAGTAAGTTAGTCTTACAGTGTCGTGAAGCCTTATGTGAATTATTTAATTTTTCTAAAAGTGAAAATGTAATATTTACTTCTAACATAACGCATTCATTAAATATTTTACTAAGAGGTTCCTTAAATAAGGGAGATCATGTTATAACCTCTTCTATGGAGCATAACTCAGTTTTGCGACCCCTTCATGAACTAAAAAATTCCATAGGTATAGAACTGGACATACTGCAATGTGATATTGATGGTTTAATATCTGTAGAAGATTTTAAAAAATTAATTAAACCTAATACAAAATTAGCAGTGTTTACTCATAGTTCTAACATAGTCGGTACTATAGAACCTTTAGAATCCATAGGAGAGATATGTAAAAATAACCATATTTACTTTATTGCTGATATGGCTCAAAGTGCCGGCGCTATTGATGTAGACTTTGAAAAATTAAACCTTTCTGCATTAGCTTTTACTGGTCATAAGTCTCTTTTAGGTCCTCAAGGAATTGGGGGATTTCTACTAACAGATGAATTTAATAATCATTGTCATTCTATTTTTAGTGGTGGTACTGGTAGTGCTTCTTCAGAGCTTATCCAACCAAATTTTCTGCCTGATAAATTTGAAAGTGGCACATTAAACACACCTGGGATTGTTGGACTATATTCAGGAATTAAATTTATATTAAAAGAGGGCATAAGTGCTATAGAAAACAAAAAAGAAATGTTAAATTCCTTGCTCATAGAAGGACTTTGTAATATGGACGATGTTATATTTTATGGTTTTAAAGATAGTTCTCTAAGAACCTCTGCTATTTCTTTAGGTTTTAAGGATAGAGATATATCCGAGGTAGCATACTTGCTAGATAGCCAATTCGGAATCATGACGAGAACAGGCTTACACTGTGCCCCTTTAGCACACAAAACTATAGGAACATATCCTTTTGGAACTTTAAGACTAAGCCCCGGATATTTTAATGATGAAAAGGATATTGCTTATGCATTAGATAGTATTTATAAAACATTGAGGAGGAGATAGTTTGGAACAAACCCTTAATAGGTTAAGTAAAGTTCTTATATTTTTCTTAGCCTATTCTATAATTTTTGTTTTATTTTTTTACACCTTACCTTATACATTACCCTTTGTATTAGCATTAATTTTTGCACTAATTTTAAAGAAACCAACTTTATTTTTAATGAAGAAACTTAAGATTAAAGAATCTATTTCTACTTTAATAACTACTGTGATATTTTTTGCAATAATTATTACATTATTATCTTTAGCTATTTCTTCGATTGTTGGAGAAATAATTAATCTCACAAAAAATATTCCTGTTTTGGTTACAAATAATTATGATTATATTACTTCTTTACTAAACACTTTACAAGATAACTTTAACAATATAGATCCATCATTAATCCACAATATAGAAGCATCTATAAGTTCATCAGCTTCTAAGTTAGTTAATGGTGCCGTAAATTTAGGTTCATCTATTGTTGGATTTCTATTAAGTATAATTAGCTCTATCCCATACATTGTAATGGTTTTTGTGTTTACTTTAATTTCAACTTATCTCTTCACTAAAAAATTTACTAAATTTAATTATAAAAATTCATTAAAAATCTTCCATGATGAGTATAATAATATTCCATATATTTTGGGACAATCTAAGAGAATGATAACAAATTATATTTGTTCCTATGCCTTCTTAATACTTCTATCATTTACAATTACCCTTATAGGATTTTCAGTATTTAGAGTCAAGTATGCTTTAATGTTGAGTATTCTTTGTGCCATCTTAGATCTTTTGCCTGTAGTTGGAATGCCCCTAGTATACTTTCCCATAATAATCATAAATTTTGCAAATGGTAATTACTCTGCAGCCATTGGATTGTCAATACTTTATGTTATCATTTTTATAGGACGTCAAATTTTAGAGCCTAAAATAGTATCATCTTCTTTAGGATTGGATCCTATTGCTGTATTAGCTGCCATATTTATAGGATTAAAAGCTAATGGCTTTATAGGAATGATTTTTTGTATATTTCTAGTAGTAACATATAATATATTAAAAAAGGTAGATATTCTTTAAAATACGTATAAAAACCTCTTTTGTTGTTAATAATTACAAAAAAGGAGGTTTTCTTATATGTCTAAAAAACTAGCTTTTGATGCCATGAATTTAGATTCTATATTTAAACTAAGAGATGCTTTGTTTTCTGAACTGTATCCTGTTGTAAAAGCCCATAGACCCCTTATATTTCTATGTATCGGTACTGATAGATCTACTGGGGATAGCCTAGGCCCCTTAGTAGGATATAAATTAAAATTTTTTTCTAGAAAAGGTATTGTTATATATGGAAATTTAGAAAACCCTATCCATGCTAAAAATCTTAATGACACATTAGCCACTATTCATAGCAGCTATAAAAGTCCATTTATAATAGCTATTGATGCCTCTTTAGGTACCTTACAAAATATCGGAAAAATTTTTTTAGATTATCGCCCTCTTAATCCTGGAGCAGCATTAAATAAAGATCTGCCCTCTGTAGGTGATATTAGTATAACTGGTGTAGTAAATTTATCTGGTGCCTTAGAATTTATGGTTCTTCAAAATACTAGACTGAATATTGTTATGCAAATGGCAGATGTGATTTCTCAAGGTATTTATCATTGTATGGTAAAAATCCTAGGTGGAAAAAAATCCTCTGATTTTGATATAAGCATTTTAGCATTACCTGACGAAAACTCTATTGTTACGAACCCATCTTAGTTTTCGTAATTATTATATTAATGATGGTGGAATTTCATTTTCTATATTTTCTTGTTGAAACATAGGAATTTTATTATTTATTATATACTCAATATCTGAAATATTCTTTTTGCCTATATCTATTATTGTAGGATTATTTATATTACTGGAACTCACAAAATTTTCAAAACAAATATCACTATTTTTTAAATCGCAAATTATTATATTTATATTTGGCTCCATGGTTTCTACTACTTCATATCCTTGGGCCAATAATTTATTTTTCATATGTATTAATGTTGAATCAATAAAAATTTTCATAAATAAAAAACCTCCTTTAGGTTATTTTTACCTTATAGAGGTTTTTTTATTCTTACCATTACAAATGTTGTATTACTGTTGACTCTTTCCCATAGCATCATTAAGAACTTGTTGTTCTTCTTCTGATAAATCATATCTAGATATCCCTTTATCTATTGGCTTAGCATAAGTAGTGCTTTCATTTCTTCCAAATATTCCTGTAAGAATTATTCCATTGTTATTATTATCAAGTAAGGCTATGGAATAACTTAAATCACTACCCACATCTTCAAAAGCTTTATATCTGGTTATAGCAACATTTTGAACACATCCTTTAATTCTGGTGTCCATATCTTGGTATAAAGATTTTATATCTTCTGATATTTTTTTAGCTTCCTCAACATTATCTAAGTAACTTACAATTAGCTCTTCTAAGTTCTTGTTATTTACTCCCCTCATAAGTTTTCTATATTTAACTTCTAATTTGTTTAAGGATTTAAATAAAACTATTGTTATTACAAATAATATTATAATTATAACTACTAACCCTATAAGTATATAAGGTGTAAAATCCGTTATAAATTTTATTACTTCTTCCACTTGCTAATCCTCCTTAATGTTTCACGTGAAACATTATAAATTTATCATATCTAATATTCTTTGAAGATCTTCCTCTGAATAATATTCTATTTCTATTTTGCCCTTATTTTTCTTGTTATTAATATTAACCTTAGTTCCAAAAAAAACTTCTAATCTATCCTCTATATCTCGATAATAAGGATTTATAATTTTTTCTTTTTTCTCATCCTTATTTTTATTTTCTAATATATCTTTTATGTACTTTTCAAGTACTCTTACAGATAAATCTTCATCTATTACTTTTTGAGCAATTTTGTATTGTAATTCTTTATCTAATATTGCTAACAATGCTCTACCATGACCCTCCGAGATAACACTTTCCATTAGATATTGTTGCACTCTCTCATCTAAATTCAGCAATCTCATAGTATTCGTTATAGCTGTTCTAGACTTTCCAATCTTTAGAGATAGTTCTTCATGGGTTAGGTTAAACTCTTTAATTAATCTATTAAATGCCTTTGCTTCTTCAATAGGGTTTAAATCTTGTCTTTGAATATTTTCTATTAAAGAAATTTCCATAACTTCTCTATTAGATACATCCATAATAATTGCAGGAATTTCTTGTATCCCCGCTAGTTTAGCAGCTCTCCATCTTCTTTCCCCTGCTATTATTATATATTTATTACCTTCTTGTTTTAGAACTAATGGTTGTATTATTCCATGATCTTTAATAGATTGACTTAATTCTGAAATTTTTTGCTGGTCAAAATATTTTCTAGGTTGTTGTTCATTTGCTTTTATTAAATTAATAGATATTTTAGTAATAGAACTATTTTTTTCTGTATCTATTTCTTCTTCAGGAATTAGTGCTCCCAAACCTTTTCCTAAACCATACTTTTTATTCAAGAGTTAGTCCTCCTGTCTTTTTAAAAATTCTTTAGTTAACTCTTCATAAGCTTCTGCACCTCTGCACTTATCATCATATAGACAGATAGGTAACCCAAAGCTAGGTGCCTCAGCTAATCTTATATTTCTTGGTATATATGATTCATATACTCTATCTCCAAAATATTTTTTAACTTCTTCTACTACTTCGTTACTTAGATTGGTTCTACCATCGTACATGCTCATTACTATGCCCTCTACTTCTAGAGATTTATTTAATGACTTTTTTATTCTTTGAATAGTACTAACTAATTGTCCCACTCCTTCTAAAGCATAAAACTCACACTGTATAGGGATTATCACTGAATTAGCTGCAGTTAATGCATTTATAGTTAAAAATCCTAAGGATGGTGGACAATCGATAAATATAAATTCAAACTTTTCTTGAATATTTTTTAGTTTATCCTTTAATATACTCTCTCTTGCCTCTTTTTTTATTAATTCAACTTCTGCCCCAGCTAGTTCCATGGTAGAAGGAGCTATAAATAAATTTTCTACAATTTGACTTTCTACTATAATATCATCTATATTAGCATCTCCTGTAATTAAATCATAAACTGATGCCTCAAGTTTTCTTTTATCTATTCCTAGTCCACTAGTACTATTACCTTGAGGATCTATATCTATTATTAATACTTTATGTCCTTCCATAGCTAAATAAGTGCATAGATTTATTGTTGTTGTTGTTTTTCCAACTCCACCTTTTTGATTGAAAATACATATTGTCTTCATAGTATTTCTCTAAATTTAGAGAATCCACCTCCTTCCCTTACAATATATTATATATTTATTAGTTACATATTGAAAGTAGAAAAATAAAAAAAGTAGAATGTTTCACGTGAAACATTCTACTTTTTTGGTATTCTAACGGTGACTTCAATATAATCATCTAATTCTTTAGAATTATAATTAGCAGCTATTCCATACTTATCGAAAACCTGCTTTATTGTATTTATATATATTTTAGAAGAAAACACACCTTTTATCCTTTTCTTACCGTCAGCCGCTATTTCTTTACCATTTATTTTATCTAATTCCTTTTCAATTAATTCCTCTGTAGCCTTTACATTTAAACCTTTTTTAATAACTATATCTATAATTTTATTTTGTACTTGTTCATCTGGTAATTTTAACAATGCCCTTCCATGACGTTCTGTAAGCTTATTATCTAATAATTTTTTTCTTACATTTTCCGATAATTTAAGGATTCTTAACTTGTTGGCAATAGTTGATTGTTTCTTTCCTATTATCTCTGACAATTGCTCCTGAGTATATGAATGCTCCTTAATTAAATTATAGTAAGCTTCTGCTTCTTCCATAAAATTTAAATCTTCTCTTTGTATATTCTCTAATAGAGCAATAGCTGCTGAGTCTTTATCTGTAACATCTACTATAACTGCAGGCACTTCTTTTAATCCAATTAATTTAGCTGCTCTTAATCTTCTTTCCCCTGCTACTAATTCATAACTATTACCACTCATTTTTCTTACAGATAAAGGTTGAATTATTCCATAAGCCTTTATTGATTGTGCTAATTCTTCAATAGCATCATCATCAAAAAATTTTCTTGGTTGATATAAATTTGGAACAATTAAACCTGGATCTATGAAAGTTACATTATTTTGCATAACACTACCATCCCTTATCTTTTTCCTTATATTTACAATTCTACACAAAATAAAATATTCCTTTATTTATAGTAGAAAAAGTTAGTGACATTTTCCTTTTTATATTAACATAAACTTTGATTATTTTGTTGTTTTTTTCATAATGCTACTAGATTTTCTAGGATAGGTACTAGGAGTAGACTTGATTTTTTTTATAATTACTAGATTATGTTTTAAGTCTGTATCTTCTACTTCCACTTCTATAATTTCTTCTAACTTCCCACCTAATATGGATATGATTTTTTTAGCATTTTCTATTTCCTCATCTACACTTGGTCCCTTCAAAGCTATAAAGTATCCTCCAACCTTTACATAAGGAATACAAAATTCGCTTAGAACACAAAGGTTGGCTACAGCCCTCGATGTAGCTATGTTAAATTTCTCTCTATATTCCTTTTTTCTACTTAATTCTTCTGCTCTGCCATGGAGGGTAGTAAAGTTTTTTAACTCTAATTTATCTATTACTTCATTAAGAAAATTTAATCTTTTATTTAATGAATCTAATAATAGTACTTCCGCATTTTGATTAATGATTCCTATAGGTAGTCCTGGAAATCCAGCTCCAGTGCCTACATCTATTATTTTAACTTTTTCTTTTAGTGGCTGAAACTTAAACGCTTTAATGCAATCTATAAAATGCTTTTTTATAATTCCTTCATCATCCTTGATTGCTGTCAGATTCATTTTTTCGTTCCATTCCTGTAATAAAGTTTTATATTCTATAAATTTTTTATAACTTTCTTCATTAAATTCCATTTCTACGTCCTTTGAAGCTCTACTCATTATATCAAAGTATTCCATATAATTCCTCCAATCTATGTGTGCATAAATATTACCTTGAGATGAATTGTAAATCATCTCAAGGTTTGGTGAAATCTTTTCATTCATTACTTCCATTCAAAATCACAATTTATCTGATGTCTACCTGGAGTTAACACCAGCTATGACCCTAGATAAGTTCAACTAACAATTTGGGTTGAACCCAAACTAAGTTTCACTTAATTTTTTCTCTATATTTTGTTTTTTATATTGATGATCTAAGTATATCAATAAAACTGATATGTCAGCAGGAGATACCCCCGATATTCTTGAAGCTTGCCCTATACTTATAGGTCTAATATTACTTAGTTTTTGTACAGCCTCTATTCTCAAGCTTTTAACCTCTTTATAATCTATATCTTCCGGTATCCTCTTATTTTCAAGCTTTTTAAACTGTTGAACCTGCTCTAATTGTTTTGTTATATATCCTTCATATTTAGCCATTATATTTACTTGTTCTTTAACACTGTTACTTAGTTCTGGTCTTTCTGTATCTAAGGGTGCTACTTTAAAGTAATCTAATTCTGGCCTCATTATGAGTTCATACAAGGTTATAGGCTTTCTAAGTTCCACAGATCCTATAGATATTAAAAACTCATTAACCTCTCTTTTGTTTGTAATACTAACATTTCTTATCCTTTCTATTTCTTTTTCTATATGATTTTTTCTCTCTATAAATCTATTATATCTCTCTTCATTAACAAGGCCTACATCTCTTCCAATTTGAGTAAGCCTCAAATCCGCATTATCTTGTCTAAGTAGCAATCTATATTCCGCTCTAGAAGTCATCATTCTATATGGTTCATTAGTTCCCTTTGTTACTAAGTCATCAATCAGTACTCCTATATAACCATCTGATCTAGTTAACATCAATGATTCCCTATTCTTTATTTTTAAAGATGCATTAATTCCTGCTATTAGTCCTTGGCATGCAGCTTCCTCATATCCTGATGTTCCATTTATTTGTCCCGCTCCATATAACCCACTAACTTTTTTTAACTCCAATGTAGGTTTAAGTTCTAAGGGGTTTATACAGTCATATTCTATAGCATATCCTGTTCTCATAACCTCTACATTTTCTAAACCTGGTATGGTTTTTAACATTTTAATTTGAATTTCTTCTGGTAAAGAGCTAGACATTCCTTGAACATACATCTCTTCAGTATTTTCTCCCTCAGGTTCTATAAATATTTGGTGTTGAAGTTTATCTGGAAATCTCATTATTTTATCTTCTATAGATGGACAATATCTTGGACCAATACCTTCTATCTCTCCATTATATAAAGGAGACCTATTTATATTATCTATTATTATTTTTTTAGTCTCCTCATTAGTATAAGTTAGCCAGCAAGATATTTGCTCCCTCTTTAAAGAATCCGTCATAAAAGAAAAAGGAACTATATTATCATCACCTTTTTGTTCTACCATCTTAGTAAAATCTATAGAATTCTTATTTACTCTAGCTGGAGTTCCAGTTTTAAATCTCTTCATATCAATATCTAAGCTTTTTATTGAGTCAGATAGTTCATTAGATGGCTGAAATCCGTTAGGACCACTATTATAATTAACTTCACCTATTATTATTCTAGATTTCAAATAAGTTCCAGAAGCTATTATAACTGCTTTTCCATAATAGCAAGCACCTGTCCTTAATACTACTCCCTTTACACTGCCCTCTTCCTCTATTAATTCTATAACTTCTCCTTGAACCACATCTAGATTTTTCTGATTTTCAAGAACATATTTCATCTTATCTTGATAGCTTCTTTTATCCGCTTGAACCCTTAAAGAATGGACTGCAGGACCTTTAGAAGTATTAAGCATTCTCGATTGAATAAAAGTTCTATCTATATTAACTCCCATTTCTCCGCCTAGGGCATCAATTTCTCTTACTAAGTGTCCTTTAGCTGTGCCACCTATGTTGGGATTACACGGCATAAAGGCTATACTATCCAAATTAATAGTAAGCATTAATGTTTTTAAACCCATCCTTGCCGGAGCTAAAGCTGCTTCACATCCTGCATGCCCACCACCTATAACTATTACCTCATATTGTCCTCTATTGTATTTTCTCATATTGCACCTACTTCCCTAAACAGAATTCAGAAAATATCTTGTCTATCAAATCCTCTTCTACTGTTTCTCCTGTTATTTCTCCTAAATTCATCCAAGCATTTCTTATATCTATAACTGCCAAATCAATAGATATTCCTAAATTTAAGGTTTCTAAAGCCGAAGTACATCTTTCTCTTGCCCTATATAGAGCTTCCTTATGTCTATTATTGGTTATCATAACTTCAGAAGCTTTTATTTTACCTGAGAAAAACATATCCTTTATTTTTTCCTTTAATTTATCTAAACCGTAGCTATTTTTAGCAGATATTTCTATGATGTTATTTAAGCCTTTTATTTCATTAATATCAAGTTTCTTTTCCAAGTCTGATTTATTCAAAAGAACTATATGTTTTTTGTTTTTAACTTGATTTATTATCTCTCTATCTTCTTCTTCTATTGGTCTGCTTAAATCTAGTATTAGTACTATTAAGTCTGCTTCATTTATTTTTTCCTTACTTTTTTCTACCCCTATTTTTTCAACTATATCTTCAGTGTCTCTTATACCAGCAGTATCTACAAGCTTTATTGGTATTCCATCTAGACTTATATATTCCTCTATAACATCTCTGGTAGTACCAGGAATATCAGTAACTATAGCTCTATTATCCATAAGTAAGGCATTAAGGAGAGAAGATTTTCCAACATTAGGTTTTCCTATTATGACCATATTTAATCCTTCTCTTAGTATTTTTCCTTCTTCAGCAGTACTCAATAGGTAATCTATGTTTTCTATAATTTTCTTTAATGATTTAGCAACATTTTCTCCTGTGGCTTCCTCTAAATCATCTTCTGGATAATCAACAGTAGCTTCTATGTGGGCTATAGTCCCTAATAATTGTTGTCTTAAGTTATTTATTTCCCTGGAAATTCTGCCTTCACTTTGTGCTAAGGCTGACCTTTGTGATAGTTCTGTTTTTGAAGTTATTAAATCCATAACTGCTTCTGCTTGACTTAAGTCTATTCTTCCATTTAAAAAAGCTCTTTTAGAAAATTCCCCTGGATCTGCTATCCTAGCCCCTGATTTAGTAACCTGATCTAATACTCTATTAGTGCATATATATCCACCATGGCAGTTTATTTCAACACAATCTTCTCCAGTAAAACTTCTTGGGCCCTTCATGTATGATACTAGAACCTCATCTATTACTTCTTCATTATTTTTATCTATTATGTGACCATACCTCATTGAGTAAGGTTTTATATCATTTAATTTTCTTTGATTCTTGCCTATAAATATTGAAGAAACTATATTTAAAGCATCACTGCCTGATACTCTTATTATTGAAATACCACCTTCTCCTAAAACAGTAGCTATAGCTGCTATAGTATCAAAGTCCTTCATTAGAACTTTCCTCCTTTATGTTGTTAAAATTAATGGTACTTATACAGTATACAAAAATTTTTATCATTTTCAAATGAATTTAATATTTATTTAAAGGGATTTATTCCTCTTATTTTCAAATTATATATTTATTTATGGTTTTCTATAGAAAAAGAAAGCCGTAAGGCTTAAATCCTAGGCTTTCTTTAAATCTACGATAACTCTTCTATAAGGTTCCTCACCTTCACTATAGGTATATATATAGGGATTATTTTGAAGTGCTGAATGTATTATTCTTCTTTCATATGGGTTCATTGGTTCTAGCTTAAAGCTTCTTCCATTTCTTCTTACCTTATAAGCAGTTTTATCTGCTAATCTTTTTAAGGTCTCTTCTCGCTTTGATCTATAGTCCTCTGTATCAAGTATAACTCTCTTATAGTCTGTCTCATGACCCTTGTTAACTACAAGACTAACTAAATATTGAATAGCATCTAGGGTTTCCCCCCTATATCCTATTATTATTCCCATACGAGGTCCTGTAAGACTGATATTTAATACATTTTCTTCTTCTTTTATTTTAATTTCAGCCATAACACCCATAGCATTTAGCATATCTCTTAAAAAATTCTTAGCTTCACCTATATAGTCTCTTTTTAGTGTTACTTTTATCTTAGCTGGTTTAGTTCCTATAAATCCTAATATACCTTTATTTCCTTCATCTAACACAACTACTTCTATTTTATCTTCTGTTACATTTAATTGTTTTAAAGCACTTTTCTTTGCTTCATCAACATTCTTTCCAAAAACTTCTATAGTCTTCATACCCTTTTCACCCACCTTCTGTGAAATTCCCCAACCATACTGTTTTAAGACCTTTTACTTTTTATTTTTATTCTGGTTAGCATTTTTACTTTTTGCTTTATCTTCTACCATTTTGGTATTTGAATTTGTATCAGAACTTTTTCTTAATGCCGGGTCAAGTTTCTTAGTTAAGTAAGTTTGAGCCATAGACATTAAGTTGTTTGCAACCCAATATAAAACCAATGCTGCCTTAAACTTTAAAGACATAAAACCAATCATACCAGACATAACTATATTCATGGTATTCATTTGTTTAGCTTGTGCACTATCACCTTGAGCTCCAGCAATCTTCATTGAAATAAATTGTGTTATAACTGAAAGTATAGGCAAAATCATAAATTGGTCTGGTTGTGATAAGTCCTTTACCCATAAAAAACTAGCACCCTCTAGTCCCTGTAAATTATAAAATACAGAGTATAGTGCAATAAATATTGGCATTTGTATAAGCATTGGAAGACAACCACTCATAGGACTTATGTTATTTTCTTTATAAAGCTTCATCATCTCTTGTTGAGCTTTAGCTGGATCGTTCTTATATTTTTCTTGTAATTTAGTAAGCTTAGGCTGTACTTCTTGCATTTTTATCTGTGATCTAGTTTGTTTAAAACTTAATGGTATTAACAAAATCCTTATTAGTATTGTAATAATTATTATAGTTAGTCCATATGCTGTTCCTGGATTACTAAATACAAGCTGAACTCCGCCTTCAATGAATTCAAAAAATTGAGTCAATAAACTTGTCAAAAAATTCAAAGACTTATCCTCCTATAAAATTTATTTAACTGGATCATATCCACCTTCATGAAATGGGTGGCACTTAAGGATCCTTTTTATAGCTAAAAAGCTACCTTTAAGAGCACCATACTTTTCAATAGCTTCTAATGCATATTGAGAGCATGTTGGATAAAATCTACAACAAGGTTTCTTTAAAGGCGATATATACTTTCTATAAAAATTAATCATATTAATTAGTATTTTCTTCATTATTATATAAGCCTGCCCTTTTAAATAGATTTATCATGGCAACCTCTACATCTCTATAACTTTTGTCCTTTAAAGCTGTTCTTGCTACAAATACAAAATCATATCCTAATTTTAAGTTTTTATTATTTAATCTGTAGCTTTCCTTTATCAATCTCTTTACTTTGCTACGAACTACGCTTTTTCCGACTTTTTTACTTACTGATATTCCTACCTTATTATATATACAATTGTTTTCATCTCTATTTCTATTATTTTTGTATACATACAACACTAAAAGATTGTTTGCAAAAGATCTACCTCTTCTATAAACTGCTCTAAATTCAGCATTCTTTCTTAACTTCATTTTTTTCATTGAAAAAACTATTCTCCTTTTTCCTGCTATTGCAGAAAAAGGCCACTAAAGCGGCCCTTATGCTGTCAATCTTTTTCTTCCTTTTTGTCTTCTTCTTTTAAGAACGTTTCTTCCAGACTTAGTCTTCATTCTTTTTCTGAAGCCATGCTCTTTTGATCTTTGCTTTGTTTTTGGTTGATAAGTCATAAACATATTGGCTACACCCCCTTCAATTTGTATTGTGTATAGCAATTTTACTTACTACCTTAAATCTTTTTTATTTTAAGTTTTACTTTATAATTATATATTTTACTCAACATTATGTCAAGAATGCTAAATTTGTTGATAAAATTCACAATGAATTTATTTTTTTGTGGATAACTTATTGAATACTTCTATTTTTTTATGATATGATAAATTTAGTTGTGAATAACTTTTAAAACAAGGAAAGTTATCCACACCTGTTGATAACTTTGTGCATAACTTTTTGCTTTATGAGGATTCTTTAGTATTTTTGTTTTTTAATCCTAATAAAATGTGCCATTATTTTATGTTAATAATGTTTATTTAAATTTATCAACAGATGTTAATAACCATATTATTGTTTTTTTATATACATAATTATAAACATGTGAATAATTTTATATACATTTGTCTATAAGTTTAGATAGTGTTAATTATTCTGTTATTATTATGTTGATTTTTATTTTTTAGCAAAAAAAATTTATTATAAATTTGACTGGAGGATATAAGATGGATACCCAACTTAAAGAATTATGGGAAAAAACTTTAAACATCTTAAAAGGTGAACTTACTGAAGTGAGCTTTAATACCTGGATTAAAAGTGCTGAACCCATATGTATAGTTAATAATTCTATTCGTTTAGGTGTACCCAACGAATTTACTAAAGATATATTAGAGAAAAGATACAAAGATTTACTGAAAAATGCTATTAAGCTTATTTCTTCTAAAAGCTATGATATCGAATTTACTACTATGATAGAAGATTCTGCAGATAAAGATATACCATTAGATAATAGTTCTAATATTACATCTACATCATCTTCTGTAAAACCTAATGATGAAATGTCTGCTATATTAAATCCAAAATATACTTTTGATTCTTTTGTCATTGGTAACAGTAATAGATTTGCTCATGCAGCCTCTTTAGCAGTATCTGAGTCTCCTGCTAAAGCCTATAACCCTCTTTTTATATATGGTGGTGTTGGACTTGGAAAAACTCACTTAATGC